>NZ_BAMV01000008.1 GCF_000963925.1 Acetobacter cibinongensis | reverse complement strand
CTGGCTCTGGCTCTGGCTCTGGCTCTGGCTCTGGGATGTGTTCGATGGGTGCCGGGGCGGCAAGCTCTTTTTCCGCCTGCGGCTCTCTTTTTTCTTCCACGTGCTCAGTTTGCTGAGCAGCCTCCTCCGCGAGTTCCTGCTCAGCATCTGGCACCGTGTGCTGGTGCGTTTCTACCGCTGGTTCAGGCTGTGTCGGCTCCGCGTCTGGCTGAGGCACGGCTGCAGGGTGTGGCTCTGGTTGCGCCACATCAGGCTGGGGCGGTGTCTGCCCTGTAGGCAGGTGCGCGGGGGCGTCCGTTATGGAAGCGGGTGCCGGGGGCTGGGGGGCCGGTGCATGAATGTGCCACTTGGTACCACATGCGGAACATTTGAGTGTCTGCCGTTTGGCAAGCAACGCTTCAGGAACCTGATAGCTAACACCACATGATGGGCAAACAATTCTCATCAAGCACTCTCTTAAACATCACGCCCGTCAGCGCCCGACAGACTATCTGTATCTGGCCTTAACGCACTTACGTTCCACAAGGCCGGAGCTTCTTTTTTACAAGAGGCCCTTTACTACGCCATGCAAGTTTTACCACAAACCGGAAGAATTACACCTCTCACCATTGAATGCGGCTTATTATCGACAGCGCCCCGCGCTCTCCGCTACACTCGGGGCATGTTTTACACTGTGCCCTACCTGCGCGTTGTGCCTGCCCTGGCTGGACCTTCAGCATGATCCGTTTGAAAAATGTCTTCTGGCAACGTGCGCGCAAGCAGGAAAAACCTGTTCTGTCTGACCTGAGCTTCAGCGTACCGCAGGGCGGATTCCGCTGGTTGCTGGGGCCATCTGGCGCAGGCAAAACCAGTTTGCTCAACCTCCTTCACATTGAAAGCCTGCCCGCGCGGGGTGATTTGGAAATTCTGGGCAAACCCGTCTCTGCTGACACGCCACGCGCCACACTTGTGCGCCTGCGGCAACGAATCGGTATGGTGCATCAGAACTACCGGCTGATGCCTGGTTTGTCTGTTGTGGATAACGTGGCCCTCCCCCTCCGCCTGCAACACCGGCCAGAAGACGAGATTCATGATGAAGTCCATGCCATCCTGAAATGGGTGGGACTGGGCGAGCGGATTGGTGTTCCTGCCGCCAACCTTTCGGGCGGCGAGCAGCAGCGCACCGCCATTGCCCGCGCCATTGTCCACCGCCCGGGCCTTATATTGGCTGACGAACCGACCAATGCGCTGGAAGAGCCTCAGGCTCACAAGCTGCTCGATCTGTTTGATGAGCTCAGCACAATGGGCACGACGGTTCTGGTCGCAACCCATAACGAGGCCCTGATCCGTCGCTTGCCTCGTCCGTCCTTGTATCTGGAACGTGGCCGCCTTGTGCGGGAGGGAGAATAATACCATGGCCCTCCCTTTTTCAGGCCGTAAGGATGGCCTGTCCCTCTCGGAAGCATTGCCAGACAGAAGCCTGTTCATCCTTGTCGCCATGATGAGCTTTCTTGCCGCTCTGACCCTGACGGGGGCTACTGGCGCACGGGCGCTATCCGCCCGCTGGTCCGGCGGGGCCGCGCAGCTCCTGACCATTCAGGTTACCGCGCCAGACCATGTTCCTGACGGGGCCGGAAGCACCAAGAACGCGACACAGAAAACCCGTGCTGACCTTGTGGTTGACGCTCTGGCAGCGCTCCCCCCCGGTACGCAGGTACACCGCCTGAACAAGGAAGAACTGGCACATCTCCTCGCCCCGTGGCTGGGCGATGCAAACAACAGCGCCCTCCCTCTTCCTGCCGTTATAGAAGTGCGCCTGCCTGCTGGCACGGATAGTCCGCCCACCCTTGAGCAGACCCTCAATGCACAAGTGCCGGGCACAGTCGTGGAACATAACGCGGAGTGGAGCAGCCGCCTGCGTGCTCTCGCTGACAGCCTGCTCGCCTGCGCCGCACTGGCTCTGGCCGCCGTGGGCGGAATTGCCGCCCTGATTACTGCTCTGGCAACGCGCTCTGGCCTGTCCAGCCGCCGGGACATCATCAGAATTCTGCATGGGCTGGGTGCCACAGACAGTTATATCGCCGGGCGCTTTGCCAGCCGCACAGGAGCACTAGCTTTTGGGGGCGGCCTATTGGGTACAGTACTGGCAATGGCTCCACTGGCATTACTGTTCAGAATGGCAGCGCCTTTTGCGGCTACTTCTTTACAGACAGCCACTGCCGCCATGCCAAGCTGGGATACCCTCCCACGCCTTTTGCCAACAGACCTGCTAATAGGCCTTGCGGGGCTGCCTGTTGTGGCCGCTTTTATTGGTTGGTTTACCACGCAGGTTATGGTGCGCCTGTGGCTTCGTGGAATGCCATGAACACGCATCGCCGCGCCTTGAAACCTCAGCAAAAAAAACAAAAGCCGCGCCTGCTACGCATGGCCCTCGCTCTTATACGGCTAACCGGCTTAGGGTTTGTCTGCCTGTTTTTGGCATTCTGCTGGTTTGTTTATGACGCCCTACAGCCCAGCCCTCAGCGGCTTCCACCACACACGGATGGCATTGTGGCCCTGACGGGCGGACAAGGCCGCATCGAGACGTCACTCAAACTGCTTGCCAGAAACAGCGGCAACAAACTTCTTATCTCAGGGGTGGACCCGCAAACCGGCAGCAAAGACCTGCTGCCCCCTATGCCAGAGGCACTCAGGCAGCGCATTACGCTTGGCTACCAGGCACGCTCCACCATTGAAAATGCGGCTGAGACTGCGGCCTGGGTTGCTGACAACCACATTTACAGCCTGACTGTCGTGACAGCAGGCTATCATATGCGGCGCGCTATGCTGGAGCTGAGCCGCACTCTACCGGGTGTGACCCTTTATTCCTATGCCGTTAAACCCCCCGCACTTGAGCACCCATTCAAGACGGAAACCCTGCGCTTGCTGAGCACGGAATATGTTAAATGGCTGGGTGCTCTGGCCGGGTTTGTGCACAACCCGTCCCACGGATAAACTGCTTTCAGGCTCCAGCTTTCAGCAGGGCTGCGTGATGGCGTATGTGCTCTGCGGCAAAACTTTGTACAAACCAGTATGAGTGGTCGTAACCCTGCTGCTCACGCAAAATCAGGCTTTGCCCCGCTTTCTCTGCCGCTGACCGCAGATGCCACGGCTGAAGTTCACGCTCCAGAAATTTATCGGCCATGCCTTGATCCACCAGAATGGGATTAGGGTGACGGTAACCGTCTTCAAGCAGGCAGACTGCATCATGAGCGCGCCATGCCTGCCGGTCTGGCCCAAGGTAGCCTGTAAAGGCCTTCTGCCCCCACGGCACAACAGACGGATGACAAATGGGCGCAAAGGCAGAAACAGAGCGCCACATCTGTGGCGCACGCAACCCATGTACCAAAGCACCATGTCCGCCCATGGAATGGCCCATTATACCCCGGCGTGTGCCATCAAGAGGGAAATGGGCTTCCGTCAACGCTGGCAGTTCCTGCGTGATATAGCGCCCCATACGATAATGCTGGCTCCATGGCTCCTGCGTTGCATCAAGGTAAAAACCTGCACCTACCCCAAAATCCCAGTCATCTGCCTCGCCGGGCACTCCCGCACCACGGGGGGATGTATCCGTTGCCACAAGGGCGACCCCCAAGCGGGCAGCTTCTTCAAGGGCATGCGCCTTGATGAAAAACGTTTCTTCGCTACAGGTCAGGCCAGCCAGAACATGCACAACTGGCACAGGGTTCTGGGCGCTGGCCTGCGGTGGCACAAACACAGCAAACCGGGCCGTCAGGCCTAACGCTTCAGACTGATGCTCATAAAACCCTACAGTACCCCCCGCGCACAGACTTTCTGAGCGCAGGGTTATTTTTGCAACTGTCATGACTACACTCTCCTCCCGGCACCAGTCGGCAGAATGTCACAGGCCGGTCTGGATACAACGCTTTTTTATCGGACCTTTTCACCAGAAAAGCCCTCATCCCCGATGATAACGCCATCAATGGATTGAGAAAAAACTGACCATCATGCATTATTGGCATACTTGGAATACGCAAATGGAAGATGTAGCGTATCAGCCAGAAAATCAGAGACGGGGCACCAAGCCCTGCCCGCTTTACCATCATTCTGGAAACTTCAGCAGCCCGTGGCTGTTAAGCCCTTTTCATCAACCGGAATGATACAGAATGGAGAATATGTGAATGATCGTTGACCAGAGGGTCGGCCTACGCATCATTGGCAAAGAGATCCTTGGCGTTATCCTGCTTATGGCTGCGTGGGATTTTGCCGTGGTTATTCTGTTTCAGGTTTTCCATCAGGAATGGATGGAACAGCCCAGCCTGCCAACCTCACTCATTGGCTCTGCTCTCGCACTGTTTATGGGCTTCCGGAGCAACAGCGCCTATGCCCGGTGGTGGGAAGCCCGCACATTGTGGGGCGCCATTACCAATAACTGCCGCTCGTTCGGGCGTCAGGTGGGAACCCTGCTGGGGGACCGCCCTGATCTTATGTACGGCATAGCAGCCTATCCCCATGCCCTGCGTGGAGCCTTGGGCAAAATTGATGCCTCTGAGGATGTCAAACGTCTGCTCCCGCCGGAAATGGCAGAGGCCATTGTTGGGTGGCGGAACCAGCCCAACGCCATTTTGTATCAGCTCGGCCTGGGTGTGAGCGAGGAAGTAGCCAAGAAAGGCATTGACGGCGCGGTTCATGGCCAGATCGACCGTATTCTGTCCGACCTTGCCAACGCTCAGGGCGGCCTTGAGCGTATTCGCAATACACCTCTCCCCATGCAGTTTTCCGCGCTCCCCAGAACTCTGGTCAACATTTTCTGCATCGTGCTGCCGCTGTCCATGGTGCAGACGCTGGAATGGATTACGCCGCTAGGGTCTTCGCTTGTAGGGCTTCTGTTCCTTGTGCTCGACAAAAGTGCGGATGACCTTCAGGAGCCGTTCTCCAACACGCCCCATGCCCTGCCCATGGCAACAATGGCCCGCACCATTGAAATTGATGTGGTCCAGCCAACCGGCACACAGTCTCCACCACCCCTGACCGCCGTAAAAGGTATTCAGGCCTAACGGAGTAACAGAGCCCGCAGGCCGCTTGCATGATGGAAGACAGGCCTGCGTTTTTGTGCTATAACCCTGTGTTATGAGCACATTCAGAACCACCCCTAAAGGCGGCGTGACAGATGCAATGGCACGCACAGCAGCAGCGGCTACCGCTGCACAGGCCAAAACAAAGGTCAAGGATGATGACCCCTTCCAGGAAGGTGACGCCATTGTTTATGCAGCCCACGGCGTAGGACGCGTTGACCGTATTGGTGTAGACGAAATTGCGGGCACCAAGCTGGAAGTCATCCAGATTTCCTTTCCCGGCAACCAGATGACCCTGCGCATCCCGCTGACCAAAGCCCGCAAGGCCGGTCTGCGGAAAATCGTCTCTCGCGAGATTGTCGATAAAGCCATGGCCATCATCAAAGGTAAGCCGCATGTCAGCAAAGGCATGTGGGCACGCCGGGCCGTTGCTTATCAGGAAAAGATCAACTCTGGTGATCTGGTCCAGATTGCTGAGGTCCTGCGTGATCTGCGCCGCAATGTGGACAGCCTGGATGGCAGCTTCAGTGAGCGCAAACTGTTTGAAGCCGCTCAGGAACGCTTTGTGGCCGAAGTTGCCGTTCTTGAGAAAAAAGAACCAACAGACGTCCTGACTGCCCTGACCGAGGTGATGAAGGCAGCCTAAAACTGCTTTACTGAACAGGTTATTAAAAAACCGGCACCCTGAATGGGGTGCCGGTTTTTTTATGACTTTGCCTTGCATGGAGCGTCTTTCCCGCTTTGCACAAGCAGGATACAGTCACCGCCATGACGCAAGATGCCCCAAACGTAACCACCCCGGACCCCACAACGCTTCGCCGCGCTCAGAGTGAAATTAAGGCCGGTAATTTTGCGTCTACGCTTGAGGCTCTCAACCTCTTTGCCCGCAGCAAAGACGAGCAGACCCAACTGCTCCTTGCTGCCTGTCTTGCAGGTACCGGCAAAGCCGAAAAAGCTGCAAAGATATTTTGTGCTGTTGCCGCAGCCAAACCTACGGAGCAACATCCGCTCCAGCCTTTTACAGACCTGCTGATTGAACTGGGCAAGCGGGAAGAAAGCCTGCCGGTATGCCGTGCCGCTATCGCTCTGACACCAGAAGACGCCAGAGTTTATGACATACTGGGCAGCATACTTGTACAAATGGGCGCGTTTGACGAAGGGGTTGATCTGCTCCGCCAGTCTGTCGCACTTCGACCAGACAACAGTTTTTCAGCCAATCTTCTGGCCATGGCCCTTTCCGAGCGCGGCGATACGGAAGAGTGCCTGGCCGTACTGGAAGCCACCCTCAACAAAAACCCTACGCACGCAGGCACCCTCTCCAACATGGGCTGTGCGCTTTCCGCTATGGGGAGGATGGAAGATGCCTTCAATTTCTACCGTAAGGCTATTTTCTATAATCCCACACATCCGCAGATCCGCCTTAACCATTCCATCTCCCTGCTTAAGGCCGGGCGTTACGCCCAGGGCTGGACCGAGCATGAATGGCGCCTGAAGCTACCGGGCCATAGTAACCTGCCCTCGGCAACACTCATGCCGTCTCTTGGGCCGGACAGTGATATTCGCGGCAAACGGGTGCTTATTACGCAGGAGGAAGGGTTAGGAGATACGCTGATGTATCTCCGTTATATTGAGCCTCTGGCCAAGCGGGGCGCCATACCGCACCTGTGGGTGCCCGATACATTGGGCGACCTCTGCCGCCGGGTGAATGGCGCTGCCATTGTGCAGGTTGGTGGTGATGTTCCGGAGTTTGACTGGCATTGCCCATTCATCAGCCTTCCCCGTGTATTTTCCGCCACTGACGATGCCATGGGCGCACCCGTCCCGTACCTGAAAGCCGATGCCGCGAAAATTCGGGAATTTGCAGCACTGGTCCCACACAACGGCAAGTTGAATGTCGGCCTGATTTGGGGAGGAGCACCCCGCCCCACATTGGTTGGTGCCTACATGACCGACCGCAGACGCTCCATGCCGTTGGAGACACTGGCACCACTGGCACAAGTGCAGGGCCTGAACCTGATAAGCCTGCAAAAAGGCCCCTACGCTGACCAACTACAGACCCCGCCGGACGGCATGACGATCTACGACCCAACAGACGAATTGCTGACAATGGATGACACGGCCGCCCTGCTGATGTCTCTGGATGTTCTGGTATCCGTTGATACCTCCTGCGTGCATCTGGCAGGCGCACTTGGCAAACCTGTTTTGCTGATGGACCGTTTTGATAATTGCTGGCGTTGGCTGCACAACACGCCAACCAGCCCCTGGTACCCTACCCTGCGTATTATTCGCCAGAGCAAACCGCGCGAATGGCATGATGTCCTTGAAACAGTCTGTGCGGGATTGCGGGATATGGCGCGTTACAAGGCCATACGGTCTGCAAAAGCGTAAAACTTGACCCTAAGCTCGGCGCGAGAGGGGGTTTGTCGTCTGTCTTTTTAGTGGCATTATCACTGCATAAACACGAAGAAGGCATACCATAATGAATGCACCCCTGACCGCTCAGCCTCATCGCCCCGTCATGCTCGTTATCCTGGACGGATTCGGATGGCGTGAAGACGATGCCGATAATGCGGTCCGCCTTGCCAAAACCCCAGTTTTTGACAGTCTGTGGCAAAACAGCCCCCGTAGCTTTCTACGCACCTGTGGTGCAGATGTCGGCCTTCCTGATGGTCAGATGGGCAACTCTGAAGTCGGGCACCTGAATATCGGTGCAGGCCGCGTTGTCATGCAGGAACTCCCCCGTATTTCTGCGGCCTTGGACGATGGCTCTGTTGCCCGCAGCCCGGTCATGACAGAGTTTCTGGCAACACTGAAAAAATCTGGCGGCACCTGCCACCTGATGGGCCTGGTTTCCCCCGGTGGCGTCCACGCACATCAGGACCACGCAGTTGCACTGGCAAAGCTTGTGACGCAGGCAGGTATTCCGGTTGCCTTCCATGTCTTTACTGACGGACGCGATACCGCACCGCGCTCTGCGCTGGATTATGTCGGGAAGCTGGAAGCTGCCCTTCCCTCCGGCGCAACGATTGCAACCGTTTCCGGCCGCTATTACGCCATGGACCGCGACAAACGCTGGGACCGTGTTGAAAAAAATTACAATGTGCTTGTGAGTGGTGAAGGCCCGGTCGCGGCCACGCCGCTGGATGTTGTAAAACAGGCTTACGCGGCTGATATTTCAGACGAATTCATCCTGCCTACCGTTATTGGCACCTATTCCGGCATGAAGGATGGGGACGCCATCCTGTCTTTCAATTTCCGTGCCGACCGTATCCGTCAGCTTCTGGATGCCTTGGTGGACCCAGCTTTTGACGGGTTTGCACGCAAAAAGATCGTGCAGTTCTCTGCTGTACTGGGCATGACGCATTACAGTGATGCTTTGGCCGAGCAGATTTCCATTCTCTTCCCTGCCGAAACTCTCACAAATATTCTGGGTGAAGTTGTCTCCCGCGCCGGGCGCACGCAATTACGCATGGCCGAGACAGAAAAATATCCGCACGTCACCTACTTCCTTAATGGTGGTCGGGAAATGTTGTTTGAAGGCGAAGATCGTATTCTGGTGCCTTCTCCCAAAGTTGCCACCTATGACCTGCAACCAGAAATGTCTGCGCCGGAACTGACAGACAAAGCGGTTGAAGCGATTGAAAGCGGGAAGTACGATCTTATCGTCCTGAACTTTGCCAACCCGGACATGGTGGGTCACACCGGCGTTCTGAAAGCCGCCATCAAAGCTGTTGAGACGGTTGATACTGGCGTAGGCCGTATTCTGGAGGCGCTCAAAAAACAGAATGGCGCTCTGCTGGTTACCGCAGACCACGGGAACTGCGAAACCATGAAAGACCCCGAAACCGGGGAAGCACACACGGCCCACACACTCAATGAGGTACCACTGGTAGCCTTCAATATTGGCACACAGACATTGCGCGATGGCCGTCTGGCAGATTTGGCCCCCACCTTGTTGGCTATGATGGGTGTTGCCAAACCGGATGACATGACTGGCCAATCCCTGTTATCGGACTAAATGCTTTCTTCCTCCCCCTTGCCGCGCTTTCCCCACATGCACCGCTATTACAGCGGCGCTGGCAAGGGGGCTTTCCGAACAGCCTTAGGCTGCATACTGCTTTGCTCTGCTGCACATTCTTACGCAGCAGAGCACAAAAATACGGGCGCTCATCACGCTGCGGCACACCACAGCAGCCAGAAAAGCGCCCCGGCACCCCACAAAACTTCTCCGTCCCGCAAATCTGCCTCTGGCGGCTCACATACCGCTGCCACACGCCCTTTGACCAAAGCGGAAGTGCAGGCAGAGCAATCCGTCAAGCAGGCGCGAGATGCGTTGCAAACTACGCAGACCCAAAGGGACGCCATAGCCAAACAGAAAGCGGCTCAGGCTGCGGCAGTTGAGGCTTCCCGCGCCAAGAGCAACGCAGCACAGGCTCTGGCTGTGCAAAGTGCTGCCAAAGCAACCGCGTTATCGGCCGCGACAGTGACCGCCACATCCCAACTGCAAACAACAGAGCAGCAGATTTCGGATCTGGATGGCCGCATTGCCACTATCCGGCAGGAGCAGGAAAAACTGCGCAGCGCTCTGGCGGAAGATGCAAAGGCCCTTGCGCCTGTTTTACCCCTTGCCGAGAGATTATCCCTCTACCCGTCAGATACACTGCTGGCGGCCCCGGTTCCGCAAGGTGAAGCTGTGACCGGCTTTCTTGTCCTGAAAGGGCTTTCAAGGGAGTTGGAACATCAGGCTGAAGACATGCGAACCCGGCAAACGCAACTGACAGCACTTGATGCAGAACTGACCAATCATCTCGCCCAGTTAGGCACCCTGCAACACAAACAAACCACGCAGCGCGATACGGTCCGCCAGCAGGCGCTTAAAGCAAAACAGGCGCAGCAGCAGGCTAACACAGCAGCCAAAGCCGCCGCACAACGCTTGGAAGACGCAACACGCAAGGCCTCCAGCTTACAAGATGCGGTTGCGCGGCTGGACGTCTTACAGGCCGATGCCGAGAGCGCTCTGCAAAAAGAACTCGCCTCTGCGGAGCGTGCCCACAAGGCCGCACGGGATGAAGCCGCCCGCAAACTGGCTGAGGAACGCGCGGCAGAGGCACGCCGCAAAATGGCTGCCCTGCAACGCTCTTCCGGCCCCGGCCTGAGCGAACATTCTACCGTACAACCGTCTAAAAAAACCACCACTTCCTCCACACCCGACACCAGCGCCTCGGTCGGCAGTGGGCCCAGTTCGGGCACGCGGCCTGTTGCAGGCCGTATTGTGGCAACGTGGGGTGCTGCAACCGAGACCGGCCCTTCAACCGGTATTACCTACAGCACCCCTTCAGGAGCGAGTGTTCGGACCCCGTGTTCCGGCAGGGTAGACTTTGCTGGTGCGTTCAGAACCTACGGCCAGATGGTTATTTTGAACTGTGGGCAGCACTACCGATTCATCATGGCAGGATTAGGCGGGCTGGATGTGGAAACGGGGCAAAGCCTGACAAAAGGCGCTCCCGTGGGGCATATGAGTGGGTCCGGCACCCTCTTCATTCAGCTTAGGCACGGGCAAAAGGTCATAAATCCAGCGCCTTTCCTCTAAGAAAAGCAGGCAGGCAGTTTTCCTGACACGAAGAAACAGCTAACCTTGCCCGCTACAAGGATACGACCCGCACGGGCACCGCCCGGCGACAGGAGACGAGAACGCATGAAGTTTCGCACAGGCCTGATGCTCGGTGCCACTTTTCTGGCAGGCTTTGCCGTAGCCTCCCACACTGGAGTGCTCCCGGGCTCCTCCATGCTGGTATCTTCTGCTTTGGCGGAAAAAGCCCCTGATGCCTCCCCCACCTCCAACCACGCGGAAACCTACCGCCTTCTCACCCTGTTTGGCACCGTGCTGGATCTGGTCCGGGCGGATTATGTTGAACCCGTTTCTGACAAGGACCTGATTACCAACGCGCTGAACGGCATGTTGACCGGCCTTGACCCTCATAGCTCGTACATGACTGAAAAACAGTACGAAGACATGATGACACAGATGAAAGGGGAATTCGGAGGGTTGGGGCTAGAGCTGCAACAGCAGGACGGCCATATCCGTGTTGTCTCCCCCGTTGATGGCACGCCGGGCTTCCGGGCGGGTATCAAGCCGGGTGATTACATCATTGCCGTTGACGGCCACCCCGTTGATGGCACGCCGCTGGATGAAGCCGTGAAGAAAATGCGCGGCAAACCCAACACCAAGATCACGCTGACGCTGGTGCGTGAAAAAACGCCCAAGCCGATTATCCTGACCCTGACGCGTGAGATCATTCATATCGAGGTCATCAAGTCTGCGCTGTATGACCGCGTTGGCTATATCCGTATTGCCCAGTTTAACGAAGAAACGGAAAAAGGCCTGCTCAAAGCCTATAACCAACTTAAACAGCAGGCTGGCGGCACGCTGGCAGGTCTGGTTCTTGACCTGCGGAGTGACCCTGGTGGCCTTCTAAATCAGGCTATTGAAGTCTCTTCCAACTTCATTCGTTCTGGTGAGATCGTCTCCACCCGCGCCCGCCACCCGAAAGATAGCCAGCGTTGGGATGCACACGGGACAGACATTACCAATGGCCTGCCCATTGTCGTGCTGATCAATGGTGGCTCCGCCTCCGCGTCCGAAATTGTGTCTGGCGCTTTACAGGACCATAAACGGGCTGTGCTGCTGGGCACCCGCTCCTTCGGCAAGGGGTCCGTACAGTCCATTATTCCTATCCCCGGCAATGGCGCTGTACGCCTGACCACCGCGCGTTATTATACGCCGTCTGGCCGCTCCATTCAGGCGCTGGGTATCACCCCTGATATTACGGTCAAGGAATCCCGTGAAGATCCGGGCTTCAGCCTGCATGAGGCTGACCTTGAACATATTCTGAAAAATCAGGGTGGAAACCAGACCAAGGCCACACCCCGCACGGATCTGCCCGCTATTGCCAAGGACATACCGAACGAGCCCCCGGCAAACTGGCCAGAATTTGACTATCTGAAGCCAAAAACAGACTTCCAGCTTCAGGAAGGCCTGCGGGTTGTCCGGTCAATGGCTGGACTGCCAGCGCTGGACCCGGCCGCGGCATTGCCACCAGCAAAGCCTGTGGACAAAAAAGGCGAGAGTAAAGCGCCGTCAAAATAACGCCGGTTGTAAGGAAAAATGACAATGCACAGCGCGTCCCTTTGGCAGCAAATGCCATCTTCCGGGCGTCTTTTTGTACGCTTCTGGGGCGGCTGTGCCGTTGCCGCTGGCGTATTGGCCATTGGGCTGCAAATTGCCGGCCCGCCACCCATGGGCGGTGACGATATTGACGTCTCCACCCCTGCGCTTAACCCTGCGGATAAATCGGATATTCCCGGCCCGCAGGCTGACCTGCTGGAAAAAAGATCTGGCCCTAACGGTTACCCCTTGCCGCGCCGCGGTCAGCACGGCCATGTGGCACGGCAGGTATATGCAGCCCCCGCCGTCGATGTTCCGGCAGGAGAAGCCCAGATTGCTCTGGTCGTAACAGGTGTGGGAGACGCCAGCGCCCTGACGGACGAGGCTATGACCTCTCTACCCGGTGCGGTCTCTCTGGTTATTTCTCCCTATGCGCCTGACATGAAGCACTTGCTGGAGCAGGCACGTGCCAACAAACATGAAACCTTGGTATCTCTGCCCATCCAAACGGGCAAAGGGAACGCTGAGGCAGCCGCCTCGTTAGCGGGTCCGAATGCTTTGGGAAGCGATCTTTCCGCACGCCAGAACCTGCAAAACTACCAGTGGGCCTTATCCAGCCTTGCAGGTTATGTTGGCGTAACAAATGCAGCGTCCGGCGCTAACCAGAGTGACTTTACACACTCTCCAGCCTTCAGCCCATTGCTGGACGATATTGATAAGCGCGGCCTTCTGTACCTGAACGCCACGCCTAATACCACGCTACCCAGCAAGACCGGGGTTACAGGCACTGCTGATATTGCTGTGAATACGGATGCGGATATCGTCAATATTGATATTCAGCTCCTCAAGCTGCAACAGGCCGCCCGCCGAAATGGTCGGGCCATTGGTGTCATGGGGCCACTGCGCCCCGTTGCTCTAGCCTGTCTGCGCGCCTGGATTCCACACCTGAAAGACGTAGGCATTACGCTTGTGCCGGTGAGCATGCTGGTTGCCCCACCTGCTCAACCACAAACGCCTCCGCCCTCTTCCAACGCAGGGCCAACGCTGGATAACGGGGCAATGCGCGTTCACCTGACCAACCCAAGAATGGGCAGACAGCAGTAATACTAGCTTTCTTACTTTCCGTCCGACACAGAAGAACGAGCCACGCTGAGCATGTTACCGCAAGACCTTCCCTACCGCCCCAATGTCAGCGCTCTTATTGTGCGCGCAGATGGTAAATTACTGGCTGCGCGACGCACAGACATGCCCGGAGCAGGCGGCCCATTATCTGAAGGTATTTGGCAATGCCCTCAGGGCGGCATTGATACAGGCGAGGATACGCGCCACGCCGTACTGCGTGAACTGCATGAAGAACTTGGGACAGACAAATTCGTTATAAAATACGAATATCCTGAATGGATCCCGTATGACTTGCCAGAGCATCTGATCGGCAAAGCACTGGGCGGGCGTTACAGGGGACAGACACAAAAGTGGTTTGTTGTTGAATTCCTCGGCAAGGACTCAGACATAAACCTAGCTTTTCAGAACCCCCCGGAATTTGATGTCTTCCAGTGGGTATCACCAGCCGAATTTCTGGCGTTGGATCTTGGCTTCAAAAAAGCGCTCTACGAGCATGTTCTGGCGCATTACACTTCGCGCCCGTGAGGCGTGAAGTATTCTAGCTCATAGCCATTTCTCGCCGCTATCGGTCTTGATCAACACTGTACGGTAATTCTGGCACCCGTGCTCGTACCCCCTCGTACAGTGAGGCATACCCCTTAAACTTATAACTTCTCCAGTCATAAAAAAGGGCCTGTACAAACACTGTACAGGCCCTTTTTGTGTTGAGTTCAGAACTTAATGTGCAGCACCTGGCTTGCCATTTCCCCGCACCGGAGAAAACAGGAAGCAGAATGGGACACACAAAAACGCCCCGATACCCAAAATCATGAACACTTCATTATAGGTCAGCAACGCAACCTGCTGGGAGAAGCGTACAAACTGTACATGCTCCGCTATTGCCTGCGCTGTTTGCGGCAAAGCCCCATTGGCTTCTGCCGCTGTTTTTACATGGTTCAGGTAGTCATTATAAGGCTGATGGAACGGGGTCATCCAGTGCACCATATGGGCTTGGTGCGCCTGCCTGCGTTCGGTCAACAAGGCTGTTGCGCCCGAAATTGCCAAAGACCCCAGAACGTTACGTGACATACTGAACAACGCTGACGCATCCGCATTCATCTTTTCAGGGATGGTCGAATACGCAATGGTTGAAAGCGGCACGAACAGGAAGGCCAGACAAGCCGTCTGGATCATGCGGAAGAAGACCAGATGTTTGAAGTCAAGTGCTGGCACAAGATTGGCGGAAGTATAAAGCGCTATCCCCATCAGGAAGAACCCCAGCGCAATCACGTTACGAACGCTCGTAAGCGACATAAGCTTTCCGACAATGGGGATAAGGATAATAACGGCAATACCGCCCGGCGAGAGGATAAGCCCGGATAGCGTGGCCGTGTACCCCATCACCTGCTGCGCAAACTGCGGCACAATAATTGCCGAGGCATACAGCAACGCCCCCATGGCCCCGATAAGCGCCGTACCCACTGCAAAATTACGGTCCTTGAAGACACGCAGGTCCACGGCAGGTTTGTCCGTATGCAGCAGCCACATAATGGCACCACCAATGCCAAGCACCGCCAGAACAGCCATAATACGAATGAAGGTTGAGCCGAACCAGTCAGCATCCTCACCACGGTCAACCATCACTTCAAGGCAGCTAAAGCCTAGTGTGATCAGGCTTATACCTATTACGTCAACCGGGGCTTTGCGCTTTCTGGCCCACGGCGGGTCTTCCACCATGGTGGCAACACCCAGCGTTGTCAGGAAGCCAAACGGCACGTTGATGAAGAAGATCCAGCGCCATGAGAAGTTATCGGTAATCCAGCCCCCCAGCGTTGGGCCAATAACCGGACCAACCACAGCGGCAATGGCTGTCAGGCCAAAGGCAGCAGCCCGCTTTTCAGGCGGGAAGCTGTCAAGAATGATGGACTGCTGATTGGGCTGCAACCCTCCGCCAAAGAAGCCCTGCATCATACGAAAGATGATGAGTTCCACCAGCGATGTGGCCATACCGCAAAGAAACGAGGAGACAGTAAACATGACAATACAGATCATGAAATACTGTTTTCGACCAAAGACCTTTCCCAACCATCCGGAAATGGTCAGAACAATACCATTAGCAACAAGGTAGGCGGTCAGAGTCCATGTTGCATCGTCATAAGTGCTTGAAAGACTGCCAGCAATATGTGGCAGGGACACGTTAACAATTGTCGTGTCCAGAATTTCCATAAAGGCCGCCATCGTTACCACGAAGGCAACGGCCCACGGGTTGTGGCGGGGTTTCCACCCCGCCTTAGCTGTGTCGGCCTGTCCGCTCATTGCGCAGTATGCTCATGAGCTGGTTGCGCCGCTGTGTGCGCCGGGGCATCAGAATGGCCATCTGTGTCGATATGCACCACTGGCACAACGGAAAGCCCCAGGGCCAATGGCAGGTTGGGATCCAGGCCATCATCAATCAGAATTTTCACCGGTACACGCTGTACAATTTTCACATAGTTGCCGGTGGCGTTTTCTGGCGGGAACGCGCTGAAGGTTGCACCTGTGCCCTTCTGCAGGGAGTCAACATGGCCATGCAGTTTGAGGGAGGGATACGCATCCACCTTCACATCCACGGCTTGGCCGGGGCGGATGTGGGTGAGCTGCGTTTCCTTATAGTTGGCAACGACCCATACTTCCGGCTCAACAATAGACAGCACATGCTGGCCGGCAGCAACGTAGTTGCCACGCTCCAGATTACGCTGGGAAATCCAGCCGTCACAGGGGGCACGGAGTTCCGTCCACTCAAGGTTCAGAGCAGCGTTATCAAGGTCAGCCTGAGCAGATTTAACCTGCCCTTCCTGCTGGCTGACACGAATTTTGGTATTGTTGATGTTGGGCAGAACAGGTGTAGCCGTCTGTACCGCACCTTGGGCTTCCATAACCTGCGCCTTGGCAGACTCCAGCGCGGCCCGCGCGTAGTCAATATCCTGCTGCGACGTTGCGGCACGCTCAACTGAGCGCTGGCGTTTGTAATCTGCTTCAGCTTTCAGGGCCTGCGCCTTGGCGGCTGCCAGATTACCCTGCGCCTGCGTCAGGCGGCCCGGGAATTCAAGTGCGGCAACATCCCGCAGCATCTCAGACGCCTGAAACCCCGCCTGTGCCTGTTCCAGCACGCCTGCTGCTTTATCACGCGCAGCCTTCCAGTCTCTCGGGTCAATACGGGCAAGTAGCTGGCCCTTGTGAACATACTGGTTATCGTTCACCAGCAGTTCAGTCACATAACCACCAACATGCGGAGAAATGGTGACAGCACGGCCTGCGGTAAAGGCGTCATCCGTCTCCACCTCGTTGCGGGTCAGGAACCAGTAAACCCCTGCGGCAACAGCCAGAACCAGAATAACGACCGTAAGAATAATCTTACCGCGCGCACTCTTTTTCTTCTCAACAGGCTTTGTCCCGTTCTCAGCCTCTTCACCAGACTGTTCGTTATGGTCGTCAGCCATCCTGTTCCCCGTCTTTCACACGCAATACCGCACTCACATCCGGCCATGAGCGCTCATCTTGTCGCGTCACTGACCGATCGGTTCGGTCAGTATGTGACACGATCAGAAGAGCGCTTCAAGCAGGCATAACATGACCGGCCTGATTTTCACGCCCGCCCGGCCAAATGAAGCCAGAGAAAAGGTCTACTGAAACAAACCCTTAAACCCATTCTCCGGCATGTCTCTTTTTAGCGTTCCAGCCCCTGCGTACGCACCAGCCGGGCATAGAGGCCATCCTGCTCCATAAGGCTTTCATGGGTGCCACTCTCCAGCGCACAGCCCTCAGCCAGCACCACGACAAGGTCGGCGGACCGCACGGTGGAAAGCCGGTGCGCGACAATAATGGTGGTCCGCTTATCCCGCATTTGTGCCAGCGCCTGCTGTACGGCGGCCTCATTTTCACTATCCAGCGCGCTGGTCGCTTCATCCAGCAACAACAACCGTGGGTCACGCAAGAGCGCACGCGCCAGCGCCACACGCTGCCGCTGCCCGCCGGAAAGACGCTGACCACCCGGCCCTACGTTCGTTCTGTAACCGTCCGGCAGGTTTTGAATAAAGGAGTCTGCCGCGGCGGCCTGTGCAGCGTCCTCAACCTGCTGTTCAGACGCATCCGGCTTGCCAATCAGGATGTTCTCGCGCACGGAATAGTCAAACAGCAGCGGGTCCTGACTGACATAGGCAATAGCGCCACGCAGGCTCTCAAGCGTTAACGTCCGTAAATCCTGCCCATCCAGCAGAATGCGACCAGATGTGACATCATGCAGACGCGGCACCAGAGACAAGGCGGTAGACTTCCCGGCCCCAGAGAGGCCGACCAGCGCCACGGTCTGCCCCGGCAAAGCCTCAAAGCTCAGTTTATCAAGCCCTACGCGGCCATCACTGTAAACAAAGCCGACATCCTCAAAAACCAGATGCCCCTGCCCCGGCGGCAGCGCCACAGCATTCGGGCTATCAGTCACGGCAGGTTTTTCATCAATAATGCTGAAAATGCGGATCAGACCAGCCAGCCCTTCCTGCACTGCCGCATTAAGAGACCCCAAGGCACGCAGCGGGCGGGCAGCCAGCAGCAATGCCGCCACAAACCCGGAAAAATCACCAAGCGTGGCGCCGCCCATGGCAGCGCGCCACCCGGCAAACCCCAACACGGCTGCCACAGCAGCACCACCCAGAGCTTCAAGCAACGGGTCAACACGCGCACGCCCTTTGGTGATGCTGAGCATAGCAAGATACAGCCGATCGAAAGACAGCGTCGCCCGTGCCTTCTCGCCTCCCTCCATACCGTACACCCGCACGGTCCGTGCCTGAGAGAAGCTTTCTGTCAGGAAGGCCGCTGTCTCGCCAATACGTTCCTGCATACCGCCAGAGGCCCGACGAACCCGCTTGCCCAGTTTTTGAATAGGCACAGCCGCTATGGGGTAAAGCAGGCCTGCAATCAGGCTCAGTTCCCAATCCATGTAGAACATGGAGACAATCAGCCCCACGACCGTCACAACATCCCCTAGGGAATTGACGGCCCGGATCATGGCTTCCCGAATAGAGACGGCATCTGTTGTAAAACGGGCTGCCAGCTTGGCCGGGGCCTCGCTTTCAATACGGGTAATGTCTGTTTGCACAAGGTGCTCAAACATCGTGCCCTGCAAGCCGCGTATCACCACCAGAACCAACCCTTGCGCGGCCAGCGTCTGAGCATATTGGGAGATTGCCTTCGCAAGCGTAATCACCACCACCAGCATGGGCACTTGGTACAGAATACGCGGGTCACGCTCTGCAAACATATCCAGCGCACGCTGGATCACCAGCGGATACAGCGCGGTAAACACGGCGGTGAGCACTGTCAGGCCAATAACAGCAACAATACGGCTGGGATAAAGCCGAACCTGCTCGCGCCACAACCGCCCAAGCAACACGCGCGTATCATCACCGGAGAGAGCCGCTTTTTCGCGCTTCTTCTTTTTGGAGGAGCCTTCATCATCCTGCCGTGTTGCGGCAGACTGTTCAGGGTGCTGCGCCTGCGCGGACGCGAGGGAAGACGGAGACGGTGCAAGTGGGTCAGAAGAGCTCATGCTGCTTCCTCTACCAGCCTCTTCCCCACGCGTGAAAGCCGCCGACCCTAAAAAAATTTATACTCTGCCGCACTCAGGAGACCAAACCCGCATAAGCAAGGCATGCCTGCCGGGATGCCACGCAGCCCCCTTGCTGCCACCAGTGCCGAATATGCGCCAGCGTACGCCCGACTTCCGGCCCCGGCGGCAAACCGGCGGCAAGCAGGTCTCTCCCCGCCAGAGGGAAGACAGGCGTATCCATGGTGGCAAGCCTGTGACGCAAGTCCGCAAACTGAGCTTTTTCCTCGTCTGACTGAGGCCTCTCGCGGTTCAGGTCAGCCTGCACCAACCATGTCCGCCCTATTAAAATAGATGCTGGCGTATCAGATAACAGGCACCGTAGGGCCGCGTCGTCCATATCGGGTGCCGGAACAGGCTGCTCCGTGAAAGCTTTTAGAGAGACCTCATCCGCGCGGGAAAATTTTAGCCCTCGGGCCAGTGTCGTCACATCCCCTTGCACAAGAGCGGCAAGACGCAGCACGGCATCGGCGGGAGGCATCAAATCTATCAAGGCTTTAAAGCGCTCTAATGTGGTCCCTTGGGGGAACAATGCCTGCAACACACCAAGCTCTGCCATAAGAGCCAACTGCCCTGCCGGAGCAGGCCCGCTCAAGAGGCGCTGCAACTCTGACCAGATGCGCTCCACGGAAAGACGCGCCAGCAGCCCAACCCGGTCTGCAATGGCTTTCACCGCATCCCGGTCTGGCTGACCTTGGCCATAACGCGCCTGAAACCGGAAAAACCGCAAAATACGCAGAGCATCTTCTTCTATGCGCAGGCCAGCTTGGCCGACAAAGCGCACATGCCCGGCAAGAAGGTCCGCCTGCCCGCCAAAATAATCGTGAAGCTGCCCCTCTTTGTCACGGGACATGGCATTGATGGTAAAATCCCGCCTTAAGGCGTCTTCCCGCCAATCCTGTGTCCAGCACACAACGGCGTGGCGTCCGTCCGTTTCCGTATCTCGCCGCAAGGTCGTAATTTCATACGGCGCCGCCCCGATAACCGCCGTTACCGTGCCGTGGGACAGCCCGGTCGGCACAACTTTTATCCCCGCAGCTTCCAGCTTTTGCTGCACCTGTTCTGGTGGCTCTGGTGTGGCCAGATCAACATCTGCAACGGTGCGGCCTACCATCAGGTCACGCACAACCCCACCAACCAGACGCGCATCTGGCAGAATACGCCAGATGTCAGCCAAAGCCTGACGTTGCGGAAGGCTTAACCCCTCACTCCCCTTTGTCAGCACAGGCTGCGTTTCTTCCTGCGCCATAACTCAGCTTTCCGCTGGCATACGGGAAAGCGGAAAAAAACAGTCACAGCTCCACACGCCCATACACGGCACACCGTTGCACTGCCCAGGCTCGGCCAGAGCCGCAAGCTCGTACCAGACCGAGCGGGAAAGACGCGCCTCTATTGGAAAGCGGCCATCTCCGGCCCGTACGGTGATATAAGGGGGGCAGCCACCCTCGGCGCATGCATCTGGCGGAACATCCCATTGTGCGCGAATCGGGTTCTTCCGACTGGCAACCACTGGTTCGTCCACATTGGTGCAAAAACAGAGCTTTTGCGCCCGTCCACAGCCCTTCCAGTCCAGCCCTACGGCCAAAAACGGCACATCCTCTACCTCAATGCACCCACTCTCAAACGGAGTGCGGAGGAGATATGCCCCTTTATCATCCCGCGTGAGCATGGACCCGAACAAACAGACCATGGCTTTGCGCTTGATAGGCGTACCCTTATAAAGCCAGACACCATCACGCTTTATCAAAAACGGCAGTTTTCTGTCAGTTCCGCCGCGTGCGGCTTCCTCCGGTCCTGCGGTATGGCAGGGCACCGCGCGCTGTTGGAATGGGCCTTCATCATGCACTGGCAGATAATCCTGTTATGACTGTTTCACTGCGTAGACCATGATATAGGGATGATACCCCGCTTGATGTAAGCCCCGTATCTGCCCAGATTGGACCCATGACCGCATCAGACCCTCAGCCGATCACCGGCCAGACCGCCACACCAACCCCAGATGTGCGTGAGGCAGACCGCCTTTGCGCCCACCTGAAAACAGTGCAGCAGGAAATTGCGCGCATTATTTTTGGGCAGGAACGGGTCATAAACCAGACCCTTACGGCTATACTGGCAGGTGGCCACGGGCTGCTGGTTGGCGCTCCGGGCCTTGGTAAAACCCTGCTGGTGACAACACTTGGCACCGTGCTGGGGCTTGATGCCCGGCGCGTGCAGTTTACCCCAGACCTGATGCCCTCCGACATTACCGGCAGTGAAATTCTGGATGAAGACGCGGCCGGTCATCGGAGTTTTCGTTTTGTGCCCGGGCCGGTGTTCTGCCAGCTTCTGATGGCCGATGAAATTAACCGTGCCAGCCCCCGCACCCAGTCCGCCCTGCTTCAGGCCATGCAGGAACGGCGCGTTGCCATTGCTGGCACAGACCATACGCTGCCTCACCCCTTCCATGTGCTGGCAACCCAGAACCCGCTGGAGCAGGAAGGCACCTACCCCCTGCCAGAAGCCCAGCTTGACCGCTTCATGCTGCAAATTCCGCTCAACTTCCCTGATGAAGCAGCGGAGCGTGCCATGTTGCTGGCCACCACAGGGGCTGAAAGTGCTACAGCCCAAGCAGTCATGACACCGCAGGACCTACTGGCCGCACAATCCCTTGTCCGCACCCTGCCGGTTGGTGACAAGGTGGTGGATGCCATCCTGAAGCTGGTGCGCTCAGCACGGCCCGAAACCACGTATGATGACACCCTCCGTAACCAGATTGCATGGGGCCCCGGCCCGCGTGCAGCGCAGGCGCTCATGCTTGCTACGCGCGCAAGAGCCCTTCTGGATGGACGCCTCTCCCCCAATCTAGACGATGTGATTGCTCTGGCGCACCCTGTTCTGGCCCACCGCATGTCCCTGACGTTTGCGGCGCGTGCGGATGGGGTGCAGCTTGATGCTGTCATCACTCAGCTCCTCAAACATCTGGGCTGACATCTTGCTTTCTCCCGCCAGTCTCCTGCAACGCCTGAAGGGACGCACCAGTCAGGCTACGTCCGTACTGAAGGGGAGCGATTGGGCCGCCACGCAGGATTTTTCCGCGTCTCTTAACGGCAGGCAGCCCGATGGTAGCGGCAATAATGCCCTCTCGGTGCAAGGCAGTCACCTTGGCCCACAGGCAGCGGCTCTTGCTGCCCGCTTGCCGGACATGCTGCTCAAAGCGAACCGTATTGCCGCGACACTCTATGCGGGTCAGCACGGCGAGCGGCGCGGCGGGTGGGGCGAAGCCTTCTGGCAATACAGGCAAGCCCAGCCGGGGGAACCTGCGGCGCATATAGACTGGCGGCAATCCGCCCGCAGCACACAAACCTACGTGCGTGAAACCGAGGCCGAGGCACCACAAACCCTTCTTTTGTGGTGTGACCTCTCACCGTCCATGCGATGGCGCTCTCACACTACTCTGCCGGAAAAGCGTGATCGTGCACTGCTTCTGCAACTCACGGTAGCAGCTCTCCTGTTACGCTCCGGAGAACGCGTACGCCTGTTGACGCCCGCCGGGTTGGCCACCCTTCCTACAGGCGGCAGCCCGTTGGAACGACTAGCTCTGGGTCTGTTGCGTCTTGCAGGTACAGCCGAGCCCTCTTACCCCGCTCTGCCTGTGGCTGCGTATATTCCCCGCCATGCCCACCTGCTGATAACGAGCGATTTTTTATGCGAGGATGCGGCTTTGCACACGGTGCTCCGTCAACTGGCGGGCGTTCCTGCTACAGCGCATCTCCTCCATATTTATGATCCGGCAGAACGAACGCTCCCTTATCAGGGCCGCATTTCATTTGAGGGGCTGGAGCAGGAAGCGCCGCTTGACCTGCCACATGTGCAATCGCTTCGGGCCGATTACGAAAAACAGTTTCTGGCCCGTCAAAATGCCCTCACAGCGCACGCTGCACGTTATGGCCATTCGCTAGTCAGCCACTGCACGCAGGACACACCGCTGAGCTGCCTGCTGACACTTCAAAACCAGGTACGCCATAAGGCAGCATTGAAGGGAGACCGCGCATGATCTTCCTGACCCCCCTCGCCCTATTGGGGCTGTTGAGCCTGCCGCTCGTATGGTTTCTGCTCCGGGCAACGCCACCGCGCCCACGCAGGCAGAGTTTTCCTGCCATCCAGATCTTACGCAGCCTCCATCCGCAGGAAGTAGATGCCAGCCGTGCGCCCTTGTGGCTGCTGCTCATACGGCTGTGCGCTGTGACATTGCTGGTTCTAGGGCTGGCTCATCCTGTCATTACGGGAGATGCTCTCCCGTCCGCTGGGCATGGCCCCCTTGCCTTGGTGCTGGATGATGACATGCTGTCCGCTGCAAGCTGGCCAGAGCGGCTGGCTGTGGCCCAAAGCCTTGTTGATGATGCGGACCACGCCAACAGGCCCGTTCTCCTGTTACGCACAGCGGGCACACGTGCTGAAGACGGTACTGACGCGCCTCCCACACTTCGTCCGGCAAAAATGGTCAGGCAGGAACTGGCCTCCCTCCGCCCCTCCCCGTGGGGAACAGACCGGACGGCTCTGGCCCGCAAACTTGCTGCTCACAGCCTGCCATCCATCGGAAATGTGGTGTATATCGCCAACGGAGTGGCCAGTGACGGGGATGCCCAGTTGGCAAAACTCTTGCAGGCCCTAGGTCCCGTTCAGGAAATACGGATCCCTGACAGTGCCATATACGCCCTGCAACCGGCGCACTCCCATACCGGTGCCGTCATGGCGCACCTTCTCGCCCTGCCCGCCGAGGCCCCGAGGGCTGTTACCGTGCATGTTCATACACAGGGTGGCGGAACGCTTGCCGTTGTTCCTGTAACACTTCCCGCCAAAAGTGGCGGGACGGACGTTGTGGTGGATCTGCCGACCACGGTGCGCAACCGGATTGACCGGCTGTCTCTCTCCGGTCAGCCAAGTGCGGCCACCACGCTGTTGCTTGATGAAGGTGACCGCCTGCGCCCGGTTGGTCTCATGACCACAGGCGCTGCCGATACTCCTCTGATTGGCCCACTTTTCTACCTCCGTCGTGCTTTGGCCCCCACAGCAGACCTGCATGAAGGCCCTGCCGCAACCCTGCTGGCCCAACCCTTTTCTGTGCTGATTGCGCCCGATGGGGCCTTGGCAGACCCAGCCCTACGCCAGAAAGTAGCGGAATGGGTCAAAAATGGCGGCACGCTTATTCGGTTTGCTGGCCCGGCTCTTGCAGGGGCCCAGCACGATGGTAGCGCAACCCCTCCACCCGATGCCCCCGCTGGCACAGACCCTCTGGATAACGGACACGATGCCCTGCTTCCCGTCGCCTTGCTGGACGGGTCACGACAGCTTGGCGGCACCATGACCTGGGGCACACCGCAGAAGCTTGCTCCGTTTGACGCATCTTCTCCTTTCCACGGGTTGGCCATTCCGTCAGACGTCACAATTTCCCGGCAGGTACTGGCCAGCCCCATGGCAGACCTGTCCGCCCATAGCTGGGCGCGACTGGCGGATGGCACACCGCTTGTGACCCATAAAGAACTTGGTAAGGGCGAGGTCATTCTCTTTCATGTCAGCAGCACGGCAGACTGGTCTAACCTGCCGCTTTCCGGCCTGTTTGTCAGCATGTTGCAACGCCTGACAGAGCACGCAAATGGGGTCAGCATTCCAGCCGATACCAGTATTCTGTCGCCTGTGCTGACATTGGATGGAGACGGCGCGCTTGGCCCTCCACCAGCCACAGCCAAAGGTTTGCGGGCCAATGCTTTTGCCACCACACAGGCATCTGCGGCACATCCACCCGGCCTGTATGGCCCACGCGCCACACGCCGTGCTCTTAACGCAGCAACACAGTTGCATACATTGACACCAGCAGCAGCGTTTGGGGTCATAACCAGCCCGTCTGGTCATAGACCGGACACACCCGTAGGCCGCTATTGCCTGCTGGCTGCTCTTGCCCTGCTTCTGCTGGACGCCGCGCTGGTTCTGGCCATGCGGCAAGGCTTGAAACTGGGCAAACGCCCTTTTAGCCGTCGTAGCAGTATCGCCATGGCATTTGTCCTGCTGTGCGCCGCGCAGCCCGCCGCACAGGCACAAACACCTGCGACCCCAACAGCCAATACGCCAGCAACGGCCCATGTGCCCGGCGGGGCGCTGGAAACCCGGCTGGCTTATGTTCTGACTGGCCACACCGATATTGATACCGTCTCCCGACAGGGTCTTCAGGGCTTGTCTGACTATGCCAACGCCCGTACCTCCGCCATGCTCGGCCACCCGGACGGAGTGACCATCGGGCAGGATGATTTGAGTTACTATCCCCTGCTTTACTGGCCAATTACGGCAGATGCGCACATCACCCCCCAACAGACCGCTGCGTTGACAGCCTTTATGGCGCATGGCGGCATTTTGCTGATTGATACGCAAGGGCAGGATTCCGGCAACGCTGACACTGCTGACCCCTCTTCCGGATTTGCCGGGGATGCCCCTGGCTCACGCTCAGCCCTGCGGCGCGTGACGAATGGCCTGCCCATTCCGCCACTCAGCGTCATGACCGACCATCACCTTCTGGCACATACTTTTTATATGCTGCATGAGTTTCCGGGCCGTTACGCTGGCCAAAACATTTGGGTCGCGCGTGAAGGCGTTGCGGAGAATGATGATGTCAGCCCGGTTATCATCGGTTCAGGCGACTGGGCGCACGCCTGGGCGGTCGATGAAAATGGCAACACACCCTACGCCGTTATTCCCGGCGGAGCGGAGCAGAGGCAACTGGCGTATCGCTTCGGGGTTAATGCCGTTATTTACGCCCTGACAGGCAATTATAAAGCAGATCAGGTGCACGTGCCCATGCTACTTAAACGGCTGGGGGAATAAGAGGCCATGCTTACTCACCTCACCTCCAGCTTTGGCTTTGCGCCTCTTGTGCCTGTGTGGGTTCTAATCACACTTGGCTTCATCGCTCTTGCCCTCTGTGTCTACGCCTTGTTCCACCGCACAAAAGGCGCGTTTTTCCGGCTGGCTGCCATTACTTCGGTTCTGGTATGGCTGGCAGGACCACAACGCCTGCATGAAAGCTGGCATATGCTGCCAGAAACCGCATTGCTGGTGGTGGATCAATCCCCCTCCATGTCACTGGGCCAACGCGCGGCACTGGCACAGCAGGCAGAACACCTGCTGGCGGATGAAAAGAAGCAGGGCCTCAGCCTCCGCACAGTGACAGTGCGAAATTCCGGCCATGATGGTACGCGCCTGTTTGACGCGCTGGATCAGGCTGCGGCGGATATTCCCTCTGACCAATTTGCTGGAGCCATACTGCTCACGGATGGTCAGGTTGCGGACACACCGCAAACCCTGCCCGAAAAACTGACACTCACCGCTGCGGATAGCAGTAAAACCACGCTGCCACTGCATGTCATTCTTCCCGCCAAAGGGGAGGAAAGTGATCGCCGGTTAAGGGTTCTGCAAGCTCCGCCCTATGCTATTGTGGGCCAGCCCGCCACTGTGCGTGTGCAAGCCGATGATTCCGGCCCCGGCACAGCAAAAGGTACCCCGGCTACGCTGACGGTGCGTGTGAATGGGGATGCCCCTTTCACCTTACCAATTAAGACAGGCACACCACAGGATATTGAAATACCGGCCTCACACCCTGGCCAAATCCTTGTCAGCCTTGCTGTGTCCCCTCTGGAGGGCGAGGTCTCCAGCCTGAACAACCAGACCGTTACCCGGATGAATGGCATACGCGATCGGCTCCGGGTTCTGTTGATCTCTGGCACACCTAATCAGGGGGAACGGGTCTGGCGGCGTCTGCTGAAAGCTGACCCGTCTGTCGATCTCATACACTTCACCATTCTGCGGCCACCGGATAAGGATGATGGTACCCCCCTGTCCGACCTCGCTCTGATTGCCTTCCCGGTTCGGGAGCTTTTTCAGGAAAAGATTGATCAGTTTGATCTGATCATTCTGGACGGGTTTGAAAATCAGAACATCCTGCCCCCCAGCTACCTGCGCAACATTGCAAATTTTGTGCGTAAAGGGGGTGGCCTGCTATTGACTGCCGGGCCGGAATTTGTCGGCCCCGGTACACTACAGGACACGGCGGTAGGCGATATTCTGCCTGCGCATGTTCCGCTTGATGGCAGCATGGTAGAGCAGGCCTTCCGCCCGCGCCTAACAGCAGAGGGGCAAAATCACCCGGTGACGGCCGCTTTACCGGGTGCGCCAACCCCCGGCACCGGCGCACAAACGGACACGGCGCAAACCATCACAGGCCAGTGGGGGCCGTGGTATCGGTCGCTCAAACCCAGTTCCACACATGGCCAGACCTTGCTCAGCGGGCCGGACAATGCACCACTGCTAGTGCTGGACCGGGTTGACCAAGGCCGGGTCGCCCTTCTGCTCTCTGACCAGATATGGCTCTGGTCACGGGGTGAAGGCGGCGGAGGGCCACAGGCTGAGTTGTTACGCCGCATTTCTCACTGGCTCATGAAAGAGCCGGAACTGGAAGAGGAGCAACTGACAGCACAAGATGAAGGGGGCGTCCTCACAGTCACGCGCCGCAGTGCCACTGGCAGCACGCCTGCCACCGTGACAGTTACGGCACCGGATGGGCAGACACACCCTCTGGCGCTAAGCCCTGTTGAAGCGGATAAAACTGCGTCCTCTCCCTCTCCTGTAAAAAATGGCATCACCACTGGCCACATGCAGGCGGAGCAAGCCGGGATTTGGCAGGTCGATGATGGAAGCCACAAGGCTTTTGCTGCCGCCATGCCGCCTGATCCACAGGAATTTACTGATATTCGGGCAACGGCGTCCCGTCTCGCATCCCTCAGCACCGCCAGCGGCGGTGGTGTGTTCTGGACAGGCGCTCCGGCACAGGCTCCAAGCCTTAAACTGGTCAATGGCTCGTCTTTTCACGGGACGGACTGGGCGGGATTTCCACATAGGAATGCCCATGTTGTCACAGGCCGGACGGCAACACCGCTCCTGCCTGCGTGGCTTATGCTTATTGTTTCACTCGGCCTTCTTTTTGTAGGCTGGTGGCGGGAAGGACGTTCTTGAGCGGCTTCTTCTTCCCGCCGTCCTGCCAATGTGATAGTTTGGCTGTTATCGTTTTCCGTATGGACAGAACATGACCCGCTTGTTCCGCATTCTTCCGGCTACTTTGGCCTGCTCTGGTTTTCTGGCAGTTGCCCTTCCTGCCTCCGCCTGGGCGCAATCCGCCCGTGAGCAGGAGCAGCAGGCCGCTGCGGAAGAAGCCCAGCAAAAAGCTGAGGCTGCCAAAGAAGCCAAACGCGCAGCCCCACCGGCCGCCATTCCCGGCGCAGGGAATGAGGAAGATGACGGTGAACATGCCAATGCGGACATGGAGCCAACCGCTGCCCTGTTTGACGCCATTAATCGTGGCAGCGTCAGTGCGGCCAAAGAATCTATCAACCGTGGCGCGGACATGTATCACCGGAATATTCTGGGACAGACGCCGCTTGAAATGTCCATTGACCTGAACCGTAACCCCATCACCTTCCTACTGCTCTCCCTCCGCAGCGCGGACGAACAAGGGGCACGCACCGCCGTGGCAACCGGCGAGCCGAGCATGAGCATGGAAAATGGTTCGGGCCATCTTACAATCGGTGCAGGCAAAGCCCCGAGCAAGACGTCACGCTATGGCACTCGTTATGATCAGTCTGGCGGCACAGCCAAGCCGGAAATCGGCTTTCTCGGGTTCGGCGGCAGATAAGCCTAAGCAGTTCAAACAAAAAAAGCCGCTCTTTATGAGCGGCTTTTTTATTACGCAGGCAGTTTTGTTTTA
This sequence comes from Acetobacter cibinongensis, assembly GCF_000963925.1. Classification (GTDB taxonomy): domain Bacteria; phylum Pseudomonadota; class Alphaproteobacteria; order Acetobacterales; family Acetobacteraceae; genus Acetobacter; species Acetobacter cibinongensis. Next base: position 223,326 of record NZ_BAMV01000008.1, on the reverse strand, counting down.
GCCAACCGCCGTTTGTAACGCCATTTCCATAGTCTGTTGTGCCAAGGCCAGACTTTCCTGCCGCAGCACATCCAGAGGCAGCAATTCTCCATTCCGCTCAAAGTGCCAGAATGTCCAACCGTTGCAGGAGGGAGCATTTGTCAGCATAGCGCCCATTTTGTGAATGGAACCGCGCTTCGTGCCACTCACCAGCGTACCATCCGGTGCAACCGTTGCCTGAACGCGCTGCTTCTTGTCACACAAGGCAACACCGGCACCAATCAACCCCTGCTCCACCAGACTACCAAACGGTACACGTGGCGTTTCGCGCTTATCAGGCGTTGCCTGTACGGCGTCCTCGGCCAGTGGCACTTCACGCTCAACGCGGTCTCGTGCAGCCGCCACATAGTCCGGGTGACGCTCAATTCCTATAAAGCGGCGGCGCAACCGACGGGCCATAGCCGGTGTTGTGCCCGTGCCTGTGAACGGGTCAAGCACCACATCCCCAACAGCGGTGGAGGCCAGAATAACCCGGTGCAGCAAGCTTTCAGGCTTTTGTGTCGGGTGCAGCTTCAGGCCATGCTCGTTCCGCAGGCGCTCATTCCCGGTGCAAAGGGGCAAATACCAGTCTGACCGCATCTGCACATCATCATTCAGGGCTTTCATGGCCTGATAGTTGAAGCGGTAGCGGCTTGTTTCGCTTTTTGCCACCCAGATCATGGTTTCGTGCGCATTGGTAAAGCGCCGCCCACGAAAGTTAGGCATAGGGTTGGACTTCCGCCACACAATATCGTTCAGGATCCAGAATCCCAGATCCTGCAGAATAGCCCCGATGCGGAAAATATTGTGGTAAGACCCAATTACCCACATGGTGCCATCTTTATGTAGCACCCGGTGCGCTTCCGTCAGCCAGTCCCGCGTGAACTTGTCGTAGGCCTGAAGGTCTGTGAATTTATCCCAGTCGTCATCCACCCCATCAACAAGACTGTCATCCGGGCGGCGCAGTTCACCACGCAACTGAAGGTTATAAGGCGGGTCTGCAAAAATGCAGTCCACGGAGCCTGAAGGCAGGCCACGCATGGTTTCCACACATTCGCCGCGCAGAATCTGGTCCAGAGGCAGTTCCATGCCCATTGATTGTGCGCCGCTCATGCCCGGCCCTCCCTGTTAAAAAATTCAAGTTGCCGGCGTACTGTGCCGAAAGTTTTACGATGATGCGGGGTGACGCCCACTGTGGTCAGCGCATGCCGGTGCACAGGCGTGCCGTAACCGGCATTCCTGTCCCACCCATAAGCAGGCCAACGGGCATCCAGACGCGCCATGATGCGATCGCGCACCACTTTGGCGATGATGGACGCCGCCGCGATAGACAGGCTCAGGCCGTCACCGCCAACCAGCGTTTGTGTGCTGCACCCAAAATCCGGGGTCTTGTTGCCATCAACCAGCACATGATCCGGCAGGCTTGGCAGACGTGCTACAGCACGCTGCATGGCCAGATGTGCGGCATGATGGATATTCATGTCGTCAATTTCAGAGGTGGAAGCTGCGCCAAGCCCAATTTCAATACCCGGCACAGTGGGCAGGCGTGCGGCTATGGCCTCACGCAGCACTGGCTTCAGTTTTTTGGAATCATCAATAACGGCAGCCAGGTCATCCGGCACGCCAGCGGCAAACACGACTGCGGCAGCCACGACAGGACCAGCAAGCGGGCCACGACCCACTTCATCCACTCCCGCCACACGCCCACCGTGTTGCATTTCCCGCGTAAAATCCGGCATTGCCCCTCTTTCGACTGATTTGGAACGACTCGGTTAAAATTACCGAGTCGCACCATCACCGACTCTGTGAGGCAAGGAGAATCACTTTTTGACTCCGAGCGCAAGACTCGGAGTCGGTATTTTTTTAGGAACGTTTGCCACGTGGGAAAAGCAGCCAGCCAACCAGCAGGCCAACCACGGACACAATACCCAGTGACAGCAGGGGTTTATCACGCACTAAGGTCACGGCTTTTTCCACCACGCCTTCACCTTCTTCGTACAGGTCAGCAAAGTCCTGCTGGGCGGCGCCAGTGAACTGGTCAAACTTACCTTCAGCCTGCAACCCCAGATCACCCGTCAGACCACCCACGGCGTCTTTGACGCGTCCTTTGGTTTCATCAACCAGACCTTCAACCTTGTTGGACACGTTTTTCAGTTTATCGTCAGCCATTTGGCGTCTCCTTTTGTTATCGTGTTCCCACACACATCCGCTTAAAAAAGCGGTAATAGTGCGTGGTCGGCTGTTGCATCAGACCGCAAAAACGCGTCTCTGACTAGCATGGTGTCACTCAGCCGCGTTCATCTCACAGCCCTTATTGTCGCTTCCATGCTGTTTATGGAGCAACTTGATGGCACCATTCTTTCAACAGCCCTCCCATCCATTGCTAACAGTTTACATGTGGATACGGTTGCAACGTCTGTTGCGCTGACTGCATATATTATTGGTTTGGCCATATTTATCCCCGCTTCCGGCGCTTTGGCAGACCGGCTGGGCAGCCGCACCGTGCTGAGCGGGGCCATTATTATGTTTGTCTTGTGTTCGGTTGCCTGCGCATCCGCGCATAGCCTTACGTTTCTGGCTTGTATGCGCACATTGCAAGGCATTGGCGGAGCACTGATGGTGCCGGTTGGCCGCCTTGTGGTTTTACGCAGCACCCCACGGGAAGAGCTTGTCCGCACCATGACGTGGATGATGCTGCCCGCAACACTTGGCCCTCTGCTCGGGCCGGTTGTAGGCGGCTTTATCACCACCTATCTTTCTTGGCGGTGGAATTTTTACCTTAATATACCGGTTGGCATTATCGGCCTTATCCTCACCCGGCGCTTCATTCCGGAAGTCAGGGAGAAGCATCCGCCACCATTTGACCTCAAGGGCATGTTTCTTGCCGGGGGCGGGCTGGCCCTCCTCTCTCTTGTCGCGGAACTGTTCAGCCACAATGAGGGCACTAAAAGCCTTATTCTCACGCTTCTGCTGATGGGCACGGGCCTGATGAGCATTTACGGCCTTCATGCCCAGCGCATCCGCGCTCCCTTGCTGGACTTCCGCCTTCTGGCCACAGACACGTTCCGCATTTCGGTCATAGGGGGTGCAGCCTCCCGCATTGCCGTGGGGGCCTTCCCCTTTCTGCTGCCAACCTTCCTGCAAATTGGCACCGGCATGACGGCCGCACAAAGCGGCATGGTGACTTTCCTGGCCCCTGTTGGGGCAATTGGCATAAGGCCATTTGTGCCCGCCATACTGCGTAAATGGGGCTTCCGGCGGGTTTTGGTCACAAACGGACTTTCCGCAGGCATACTGGCCGCACTTTTGGCCCAGTATCATCGTGGGCAATCGCTCTGGGTTCTGGCAGCCATCCTGCTGGCGTCCGGCATGGCGCAATCCGTACAATTTTCGGCCTACAACACCATTGCCTATGCCGATATTCCGGCCAGCCGCATGAGTGCCGCAACCAGCTTTTATGCCACCATGCAGCAACTGATGCTCTCTTTGGGCATTTGCATTGCCGCAGGCACCCTGACCCTAACGGGCATCCTGAATTTCCATTCTGAACCCACGCCACATGACTTTGTCATAGCGTTTCTGGTGGTCGGGTTTATCTCGTTACTGGCCACCCCGGCAGCCGCGCGGCTCGCCCCCAATGCGGGCGCTGTTTTAACCGGTAAAAAGGCATAAAATCAGCCTCTTGCTGGCCATTTGCATATGTCATTTTTAATATAAACCCAGTTTTCGGCCCAATATCCTTGGCCCCCCTTCCAAACTTGGATAGGTTAAACTGCTTTTCACTCTCGGGAGCTGTGGGTTTGTGCTTTTATTTGTTTCTTATTGGCACTGACTCTGGCATAGCTATCTACCTGCCCGGCACGCCGTCAAAAGCCGGTGCGGCTATTTCGTACGTTTCCAGTCAATAATTTCAGGTGAACGACCAAGCGCGCCCTATGGATAACCATACCACGGACCCTCGATCCGATTCACCCCACCCGCCCCGCACATCTGCCAAGAAAAAACGTCTTATCTGGAGCGGCGTTGCCGTTGCTGGCGTATGCCTTCTGGCGTTTGCATTCTGGCCGCATGGGGCAAAGCAGACAACAGGCAAGCACCACCGGCATAGTGCGGCCACCCAGGCCAGCACCGCCCCTGCGGCAGATGCCGGAGCAGCCGATGCACAGCCTGTTGCGGTTGAAGTTGTCCAGCACGGCACCATGCCCGTTGTGCTGACTGAACTTGGCACAGTGGTGCCCATTACCAATGTCACGGTACAAACCCGCGTTGAGGGCTACCTGACAGATGTTCTGTTTACGGAAGGTCAGCATGTCCATAAGGGCGACCTTCTGGCCATTATCGACCCGCGCCCCTATCAGGTTTTGCTGGACCAGTACGAAGGCCAGCTAGCACGGGACAAGGCACAACTGGCGCAGGCCCGCGTTGATAACGGCCGCTACCAGCGCCTTATCAAGCAGGACAGTATTGATGCCAAAACCGCGCGTGATCAGGAATTTACGGTCGAGCAGCTTGAAGGAACGGTAAAGTCTGATCAGGCATTGGTGGATGCCCAGAAACTTCAGCTTGTTTACTGTCACATTGTAGCCCCTGTTGATGGCCGCATAGGTATTCGTGCGGTGGATAAAGGCAACTACCTCTCAGCAGGTCAGTCTGGCGGCCTTGCCGTCCTGACACAGATGCAGCCTATTTCCGTTATTTTCACCCTGCCGCAGGATCAGTTGCCGCAGGTGGCAGAGCAACTCCGCGCCACCGGCTCCTTGCCTGTTGAGGCATGGGACAGCTCCAACACCAAAAAAATTGCAGACGGCACGGTCAGCGTGCTGGATAGCCAGATTGATACCGCCACAGGCACCGTACGCCTGCGTGCTATCTACACGAATACGGATGAACATCTGTTCCCCAACCAGTTCGTTAACGCGCGCCTGCTGGTCAAAACCTTGCAGGATGTCATCCTCGTTCCTGCGGCCTCCCTTCAAACAGGGCCATCCGGTCAGTTTGTCTATGTGGTGAAAGATGACAACACGGTGGATGTCCGTACCGTAACCATTGGTATTTCCGATGGTACACGCACTGTCGTCAGCTCTGGCCTGAAGGTTGGTGACCGCGTTGTGACAGACGGCACGGACCACCTGCGCGCTGGGGCTAAAGTGACCATTCCAGCCGCGACCAAAACCGATAAACCCGACACCCCAGCAGGCACGTCAGCGCAGTGAATCCTTCTGCCCTCTTTATCCGCAGGCCGGTAGCCACAACCCTGCTCATGTTTGCCATCCTGATGGCAGGGTTACTGGGCTATCATTTTCTGCCTATCTCCGCCCTGCCACAGGTAGATTATCCAACCGTTACAGTTGAGACCTTCTACCCCGGTGCCGGGCCGGATGTCATGGCAACATCGGTCACGGCACCGCTGGAAACGCAGTTCGGGCAAATGCCGGGCCTTGACCAGATGACCTCCCGCTCGTCGGGCGGGGCTTCCGTCATTACCCTGCGTTTCAACCTGACCATGTCCATGGATGTGGCAGAGCAGGAGGTGCAGGCAGCCATCAATCAGGCGAACTCGCTCCTGCCGAGCGACCTGCCCGCGCCGCCAATTTACGCCAAGGTAAATCCGGCTGATACCCCTGTCCTCACGCTAGGCATCACCTCCGCCACCATTCCGCTGCCGGAGGTGGAAGACTACGTTGACACGCGACTGGCCCAAAAAATCAGCCAGATTTCAGGCGTGGGACTTGTCTCTCTGTCGGGGGGTAACCGCAAGGCTATCCGGGTTCAGGTCAATATTCCCAAGCTGACCTCTTACGGCATTGATCTGGATACCCTGCGAACAACCATTGGCAACGTGAACGTCAATTCTCCCACCGGGACATTTGACGGCGCTACCCGTGCGGCAACCCTGCGTGTTGACGGGCAGATTACCTCCATAGACACCCTGCTCAATCAGGTTATTGCGTACCAGAACAGCGGCCCCATTCGCTTGAGGGATGTTGCCTCTGTGGTGATTGGGGCGGAAAATACCCAACTGGCAGCATGGTCCAACCTGACGCCTGCGTTGATCATGAACGTCCAGCGCCAGCCCGGCGCCAACGTGATTGCGGTTGTGGACAACATCAAGGACGCCTTGCCTCAGCTTCGCAAATCGCTCCCTCCGGGTATTGATATCGTCCCCCTGACGGACCGAACCACAACCATCCGCGCCTCCGTTGCGGATGTTGAGTTCGAGCTTTTTATGGCACTGGTTCTGGTTGTTGCCGTCATTTTTGTTTTCCTGCGCAATATTCCCGCAACCATCATCCCCAGCCTATCTGTGCCGCTTTCTATCGTAGGCACATTGGCGATCATGTATCTGCTGGGCTTCTCGCTGGATAACCTCTCTCTTATGGCGCTCACCATCGCAACGGGCTTTGTTGTGGATGATGCCATCGTCATGATCGAGAACATTTCGCGGTATGTCGAAATGGGTGAAGACCGTATGTCCGCCTCCATCAAAGGGGCCGGAGAAATCGGGTTTACCATTATCTCGCTGACCATTTCTCTTATTGCCGTGCTTATCCCGCTCCTGTTCATGGGCGATGTTGTCGGGCGCCTCTTCCATGAATTCGCTCTGACACTGTCTGTCACCATTGTTCTGTCAGCCATAGTCTCCCTTACGCTGGTGCCCATGATGTGCGCCCGTATCCTGACCGAGCGCCCGCACGACGCCAGCAGCGCAACCACCCGTTTCCAGCGCTGGTCCGCAAAAGTTGAAATTGCAACCGAAAAACTGATTGCCGCCTATGACCGGGCGTTGGACGTTGTGCTGGCCTACCGCGTAACAACCCTTCTGGTAGCGGTAGGGACACTGGTTCTGACTGGCGTGCTGGCCTATGTCATCCCCAAAGGCTTTTTTCCGCAGCAGGATACTGGCGTTATTCAGGGTATCTCTGTTGCTGCACAGTCCATCTCTTTCGAGAGCATGAAGACCCATCAGCAGGATCTGGCCAAGGTTATTCTTAAAGATCCGGATGTCGTGTCCATTTCTTCCTTCGTTGGGGTGGATGGTCAGAACGCAACCCTCAACCAGGGCCGTTTCCTGATCAACCTGAAGGACCATGACGCCCGTTCCAGCAGTGCCGCTGAGGTTGCGCGCCGCCTGTCGCAGGAAACAGCGCAGGTTACTGGCATCAAGCTCTACATGCAGCCAGTGCAGGACCTTTCACTGGACACGACCGTCACCGCAACACAGTATCAGTTCCTGCTTGAAAACCCGGAATACAGCGCTTTCAACACATGGGTTCCCAAGCTGCTGGAACGCCTGCGGGCAGAACCTGCGCTTTCTGATGTAACATCGGATCTTCAGGCGCAGGGGCTGGTGGCCAAGGTTACGCTCGACCGTACAACCGGTGCGCGGTATTCCATCACACCGCAAACAATCGACAACGTGTTGTATGACTCTTTCGGCCAGCGTCAGATCTCTACCATCTACACGCAGTCCAACCAGTACCGTGTCATTCTGGAAGCAGACCCTCGTTTTCAGAACAGTCTGTTCTCGCTCAACCAGCTATATCTGCCCGGTATTAGCGGGAACTCGGGTGAAAGTGCATCCGGCCCAACCCGGTCCCCAACATCCGGGCTGGTGCCCCTACCGGCTGTTACAACTGTTACTCATGATACTGCGCCGCTGCTCATTACCCATTTCGGGCAGTTCCCGGCCACAACCATTTCGTTCAACCTTGCCCCCGGCTATTCTTTGGGGGACGCCACGGCAGCCATCCGCAAGGTAGAAGAAGAGATCAAGCTGCCAGCGTCTTTCCAGACATCCTTTCAGGGGACTGCGGCTGCGTTTGAAGGGTCTCTCAGCAACGAAATCTTCCTAGTCGCGGCAGCACTTATCGCCGTGTATATCGTGCTGGGTATTTTGTACGAGAGCTTCATTCACCCCGTCACCATTCTCTCCACCCTGCCCTCCGCCGCCATTGGGGCGTTGTTGACACTGTGGGTCGCGGGTGCCGGGCTGGATGTCATGGGTATTATCGGCATTGTTCTGCTGATTGGTATTGTGAAGAAAAACGCCATCATGATGATCGACTTCGCGCTGGAAGCGGAGCGTGAACATGGCATGGACTCTCTACAATCCATACGGCAGGCCGCAACACTGCGTTTCCGCCCCATTCTCATGACCACCTTGGCCGCCATGCTGGGGGCTGTTCCTATGGTTATTTCGCAGGGCACTGGATCTGAACTCCGCTACCCCTTGGGTCTGGCTATTATCGGCGGCCTTGCGCTCTCGCAGCTTCTTACCCTGTTCACCACCCCTGTCATTTACCTCACGCTTGATACGTGGGGTCATCGCTGGGCAACGTGGCGGCAAGGCAAACAGACGCATCACCCGGAACAGGCTGCGCCGTGAACATAAGCCGGATCTTTATTGACCGGCCAGTTGCCACGACGCTCATGACTGTGGCGTTACTGCTGGCAGGCTTGATGGGGTATAGAAGCCTGCCCGTAGCGGACCTGCCGAATGTCGATTTTCCGGTCATTCAGGTGCAGGCCCGCCAACCTGGTGGCTCTCCAGAAGAAATAGCCAGCGCCGTAGCCGGACCGCTGGAGCGGCATCTGGGCCAGATTGCAGACCTTACGGAAATGACGTCTCAATCTTCCCAGAACACCACGCGCATTACGCTGCAATTTGCTTTATCGCGGGATATTAACGGGGCCGCGCGGGATGTGGAGGCAGCTCTTCAGGCGGCACACGCAGACCTCCCGACATCTCTGCGCCAGAACCCCAGTTATTCCAAAGCAAACCCCAATGGTGCGCCTGTTCTTATTCTGGCGCTCACGTCAGATACCCATACGCAGCCCCAGCTTTACGATTACGCAACCAATGTGCTGGTGCAGCAACTTTCACAAATCCGGGGTGTGGGTCAGGTTGAAATCGGAGGAAGCTCCCTTCCCGCGGTCCGCGTGGAAATCAACCCGCTGCCGCTCTTCCGTTACGGGATCGGGTTTGAGGATATTCGGGCGGCTCTGGCATCCGCCAACGCCCACACCCCCAAAGGGATTATTGACCAGAACGGCTTCCGCTTCACACTGGATACCAATGATCAGGCACGGGATGCACAATCCTACCGTGACCTGATTATTGCATGGCGCAACAACCGCCCTGTCCGGCTGTCCGATGTCGCACGGGTCGATGATAGCGTTGAAGACTTACACAACGCCGGTTTTTTCAATAATTCCCGCTCTGTTATTGGTATCGTGTTCCCGCAAGCCGGTGCCAACGTTATTCAGACCGTGGATGAAATTAACGCCAAATTACCGCTCCTGCGCTCAGCATTACCCGGGGGCGTTGACCTGCATATTGGGCTGGACAGGTCTCTGACCATCCGTGCCTCTTTGGCTGATACACAACTCACCCTCATTATCTCCGTCGTACTGGTTATTCTGGTTGTGCTGGTCTTCCTGCACTCTGTTCGTATGACGCTTATTCCAGCCATTGTTGTCCCAACGTCTATTGTCGCGACATTCGGCGCCATGAAGCTTTTGGGGTATTCGCTGGATAACATGTCCCTCATGGCGCTCACCGTCTCAACTGGTTTTGTGGTTGATGATGCCATTGTGGTTGTGGAAAATATTGCGCGTTATATTGAAGAAGGCCTGTCCCCCAGAGAGGCAGCACTCAAGGGCAGTCAGGAAGTTGCCTTTACGGTTATTTCCATTTCCATTTCGCTTATTGCCGTTTTTCTTCCCATTCTGCTGTTGGGCGGTTTAGCTGGTCGGCTTTTTCACGAATTTGCCATGACCGTGTCCATCACCATTCTGATTTCAATGGTGCTTTCCCTGACACTCACCCCAATGATGGCCGCGCAAATTCTTAAAGCCACACCGCCTGAACAGAGCAAAAAGAACGGTTTTCTTTCAAAAATATCTGGCAGCATAACCCGTTTTCTGGATAGCGTTCAGACGCATTATACCCATTCTCTGGATATTGCCCTGCGACACTATTGGCTGGTGCTTCTCTCGCTACCTGTAACGCTTGTTATGATCGTCGCGTTATTTGTGCATATGCCCAAAGGGTTTTTCCCAACAGAAGATACGGGAATGTTGATGGGCCATCTACGCGGTGACCAAGGGATTTCTTTTCAAGCCCTGTCAAAAAAGCTTACGCAGGTACAAAACATTATCAAAAGCGATCCTGATGTAAAAAGTGTTGCCAGTTTTATGGGCGGACGCGGCTCCTCCAACTCTGCCAATATGTTTTTACAGCTCAAGGACAAATCAGAGCGCCACGATACCCCAACCGAGTTGATTGCGCGTATTGAAAGCAAATTCACCTCCATGGTCGGGGCTCAATTTTTCCTGATGCAGCCTGGTGCCGTCCGTGCCGGAGCGCGCCAGAGCAGCGCCTCTTACCAGTACACGCTGGAGGGGGAGGATGCCTCAGAGGTCTATTCCTGGACCAGCAAATTGCAGGCGGAGTTGCAAAAACATAAGGAACTGACAGAAGTTACTTCCGATGTTGAGCAAGGTGGCTCCGCCATTAGTGTCATGATCAGCCGTGACACGGCGGCGCGGGTCAATGTTACCCCGCAAATGCTGTCCAACACACTCTATGATGCGTTTGGTCAGCGTGCCGCCTCTGTCATTTATAATCCGCTCAACCAGTATCGCGTTGTCATGGAAGCTGACCCCGCCTTCTGGTCTTCTCCCAATGACCTGCACCAGGTTTGGGTGAGCGTATCTGGCGGGTCCGCTGGTGGGGGAACGCGCGCCAATACCATCCGTGTACGCAACACCACGGGGCGGGATTCAGCCGGGAACGATGTGGCATCCAGCCTGAGCACACAATCCTTCAAGAACCAGATTGCCAATGCACTGGCTGGTGGCAGCGGAGCCTCAAATGGGTCTGCCGTCTCTACGTCCTCTTCGTCCGTAGTCCCGCTGACTTTTATATCGCAACTTAAACAGACCAAAACGCCTCTGTCAGTTAATCATCAGGGACAATCTGTTGCGTCTACAATCTCGTTCAATCTAGCGCAGAACGTCTCTTTGGGAGCCGCTACGCAGATTATCGAAGCTGCGCAGGTTGCACTGCACATGCCCCCTACCATTCACGGTAGTTTTGCTGGCAATGCCGCGCAGTTTCAGAAGACCGTCAACAATGAGCCTTTGCTGATTCTGGCGGCTCTGGTGGCAGTCTATGTTGTGCTGGGCGTGCTGTATGAAAGCTATGCGCACCCCCTTACCATCCTCTCCACCCTGCCCTCCGCAGGTGTAGGAGCCCTTCTGGCGCTCCAGATTGCGGGGGAAGAATTCTCGCTCATTGCCATGATCGGCGTTATTCTGCTGATTGGCATTGTGAAGAAAAACGCAATCATGCTGGTCGATTTTGCTATTGCGGCAGAGCGGGAGCAAAACCTTTCCTCACTGGAAGCCATTCGGACCGCGTGCCTTCTACGCTTCCGCCCGATTATGATGACCTCCCTTGCCGCAGCCCTTGGCGCCGCGCCGCTTATTGTCGCCAATGGTTATGGCGCGGAGCTCCGGCGCCCTCTGGGTATTGCCATTGTTGGCGGGCTTGTGGTCAGCCAGGCGCTGACACTTTACACCACGCCTGTTATTTATTTGCTGATAGACGGCCTGCGCCTGCGTATAGAACAGGGTAGACTGTGGCGCCTTCCTTTTTCCCGTAACCTGCAAGATACCTGAAATACGCCCGATGAAGCTTTCTCCTTTCCGTCCGCTCTCACGCCGTTTGGGTATCCTGCTGGCACCGCTGGTTTTTACCGGCTGTATGGTTGGTCCATCCTACAAACGTCCCACAGCCATCGTATCCCCAAAATTCAAGGAACTGCGCCCTGCCCCCGGCTGGAACTACGCCAACCCGGCTCTGGCTGAACTTCCCAAAGGCACCTGGTGGACCATTTATAATGACCCCGTGCTGAACCAGCTTGAAGCTCAGGTTGAACTCAACAACCAGAATGTGAAGGAATATGAGTCCCGTTACCGCGCTGCACGGGCCAGCATTAATTCCATTCGCGCACAGCTTTACCCTACCCTCAGCGGTTCTCTTACTTTTAACCGGCAAAGTGCAGGGCGTGGCTCCCGCTCATCTGGTACGGTTGTCAGCAACGGCGGCACCACAGAAGTCGGGGGGGCTATGCCGTCCAACAGCACAGCGAACACCTATGGCATGGGGCCTAGTGCCTCTTGGGACCTTGATCTCTGGGGCAAGATCCGCAGGCAGATTCAGGCTCAGGTTACGGAAACACAGGCAAGTGCGGCTGACCTGGCCAATGCCAAACTTTCTTATCAGGCCCAACTGGCAACAGCCTATTTCAACATGCGGTATCAGGACAGCCTGCATGATCTGCTGCAACGCAACGTAAAGTTCTACGAACGCTCTTACGAGATAACCCGCAACCAGTATGAAGCTGGCACGGCAGACCCCACAACCCTGCTGCAAGCCAAAACACAGCTTGAACAGACCCGTGCTCAGGCAACGGCTACGCAGGCTAACCGGGCACAATATGAACATGCGGTTGCTATTCTGATTGGTAAAACCCCGGCAGACGTGTCTATTGCACCTGGCGCACTGCCGCGGGATATTCCCGCCATTCCGGTATCCGTCCCGGCACAACTGCTGGAACGGCGGCCGGATGTGGCCGCAGCAGAACGCCGAATGGAAGAATATAACGCGCAGATTGGTGCGGCCATTGCCGCGTTCTATCCTGAAGTTAAACTGAGTGCGTCTTACTCTTACAGTGGCGACCCGGTAGGTTCATTGGTTCAGGTCGCAAACCGCATCTGGTCGCTGGGCGCTTCCGCTACGGAAACCATCTTCTCTGGTGGCAGCCGCACAGCCGCTGTGCATGAAGCTGACGCGAACTATGACCTGTATGTTGCCACTTACCGCCAGACGGTGCTGACGGCGCTACAAGGGGTAGAAGATCAGCTCTCAAACCTGCGTATTCTCGCGCAGCAGGCTGATGAACAAAAAGTGGCGCTGGATGCCGCTAATAAAGCTGTCACCGTTGCCCTGAACCAGTACCTGGCTGGGACCCAGATTTATACAACGGTTATTACGTCTGAAGTGACCGCTCTTTCCAACGCTCAGACGGCACTCCAAATTCAGCAGAGCCGAATTCTAGATTCAGTAACACTCATCCAGAATCTCGGCGGCGGCTGGGATGCCACTAGCCTGCCAAGCAAGAACTCCATGCAGAAAGACAACCCCTTCCTGCCTACCTTTATCCAGAAAGACAAAAACTTCCTGCCCAGCAACCGCTGAGGGCAAGCGTTCTGCACACAAAAAAGCCTCTCCCACTTTCATGGGAGAGGCTTTTTTAATGACGCGTGTTCAGTAAGAACTCAGCATCACCTCATAATGGTACGACCGGCCAGAAGTGCCACGACCAGGAACACAACAAAAAGGACAATGGCAATAAAGAACAGGATTTTTGCCATACCAGCAGCAGCGCTGGAAATGCCACCAAACCCGAATAGCGCGGCGATAATAGAAATCACCAAAAAGAAAAGAGCCATTTTCAGCATAAGAGTATGTCCTTAAAAAAAGAGCTGTTACTAGATCAAAGTTTGCGTTTTAGAACAGCACCAAGCAGAAAACTTGCAGCCCCTGTCACGCCTACAGCAAGCAGTGGTTGGTCAACAATCGTGTCCCGCACAGCATCCAGCGCCGTGCAGCTTTTAACGCTGCTTACAAAGTCGTCCGTGGCGGCATCGGCTTTATCAAACAGCTTGTCAGCGCCGTCTTGCAGGCGGCCTACACCGTCTTCCAGCTTGTGCTGAATATCGTCTGCTTTGTCACTCATTACGCCTACTCCCTTCTAATAACTTCTTCTAACGCAGCCTTCTGCGCTGGGATGCATGGTCGCATCAATTTTTTGATAAAATACCTAAATCTGGCCAGAGTACCAGTAAGGGGCCCCACCCGGATCTGCCTCACCCGCTATCATGGCGCGTAAGCGGGCAGAGTTGATACGAAACGCCTCCGAGAGCGGATCTTTCTGATTTTCGGGCACCTCCAGAACCCCTGCAATGCCAGCAGGCGAGCCCGAAAGCACGACTATGCGTGTGGCAAGCTTGAGAGCCTCTTCTATGTCGTGGGTTACAAACAGGACGGTCTTATGGGTCTGTTCCCATATTCTAAGCAACTCATCCTGCAAATTAAGCCGTGTTACCGGGTCCAGTGCGCCGAATGGTTCATCCATCAGCAGCAGGTCCGGGTCCACTGTCAGAGCGCGTGCCACGCCAACACGCTGACGCTGGCCCCCAGAAAGCTGGCGTGGCCAGCGTTCAGCGGCCTGCTCCAGCCCCACAAGTTTCAGCGCTTGCAAAACACGGGATGTTTTTTCTTCTCGTGTCAGGTGCAGCCCTTCAAGCCCAAATGCCACATTCTGCGCGACCGTACGCCACGGCATAAGGCGTGCATCCTGAAAAACGAGAGCCTGCTTGCGCCGCTTGGTTTTTTCCTGCGGCAGCTTCCCAGCCTCATCCGATAAAACAACACGGCCTTCGGAAGGTGCTGTAAGCCCCATAAAGACCCGCAGAACTGTAGACTTCCCCACACCAGACGGCCCAAGCAGGGCCACAAACTCATTTTTATGTAATGTCAGGCTAACATGGCGAAGAATAAAATTCTTTCCGCCATCATAAGACAGGCCAACATTTTCAAGCCCGGCAATCTGGTCTGCACTGCTCATGGCTGCCACCGCAAAACGAATTTTCTCACAAACCCGAACAGAAAGTCTGTCAGGGCATAAAGCAAAGCCATGGTCAGCATATAGACAACCACAACATCGGTAGCCAGCAAGCTCGAGGCCTGCATCATTCTGGCACCAATACCCGGCACCCCAAACAGTTCTGCGGCCACAACGGACATCCAGCCTTGCCCAAGCCCCGTGCGTAAACCCGCCATCAGACCGGGAGCAGAAGCAGGTAAGACAACCTTGACCAGACGGCCAAAAAAACTGCCATGCCCGAAAGAGGCCGCAAGCTCATAAAATTCGGGATCTACGCTCTTCACAGCAGCATAGGCCGCGTAAAAATTAATCCAGAATACTGAAATGGCGATAACGAACGTCGCCCCGGCTGTGTTGAGGCCAAACCAGAGAATGGCAAATGGCACCCATGCCAAACCCGGCACGGGCCGCAGCAACCTCACAATGCCATCCAGCAGGCCATCCAGCACAGCAAGCATGCCGCACAACAGCCCTAAAAGCGCACCAAAGACTGAGCCAATGGCCAAACCGAGAAGATAATGGCCCAAACTGTCCTTGATGGCCTGCTGCCAGAAACCTCCCTGCACCTCATCCCGCCAAGCCTGCCAGAGCGAGCTGGGTGCCGGGACCATACCGGCAGGAAGCAGGCCGGTCCTGACCGATGCTTCCCATGTCCCAAAAAAGAAAAGCAACCCGATGGCCGATAGAAGCCATCTGCTTTTAACCGAAACTTTGTCACTCACTGTTTGACACGCCGCCATAAATCAAGATCAAACAGATCATCTACCGGTTGTGCCTTGCGTAACAAGCCCTGCTCAACTTCAAAATCCTGCAATTGGCGGACGCCCTCAACTATTCTTGCTGGGTCACTGACAAACCGAGAGGCCGAATGCTCGAGCGCTTTTTTGAGAATATCTTCACTCAAAATGCCTCCACCCAAAGCTTTCGTGACAAAAGGCGCAGCTTCATCTGGGTGGGTCGCCAGAAGCGTTGTGGCTTTCACAAACAATTCTGCCAGCTTTTGGGACCAGACCTGATGTTCTGGAGCGTCAGGCTTGACGATAGCGAGAACTGATCCAGGCTGGTCTGGTAACAGATCATGCCCGGTCGCAAGCGTTCTGGTTTCGGGCAACCGTGAGCGCACAACCGTCAAAGCAGGTTCACGCAGAACGGCTGCATCGACTGCACCCGCAAGAAAGGCCTGCTGTGCTGCATCAATATCAACGCCAACTATGCTGACCGTATTGGTCAATGGTGCCGGGATGTTCACGCGCTTCTGAAGCCAATAACGCAACAGCGTATCCGGCACGGAGCCGGCAGGCTGTGCTGCCAGACGCGGTGGCCGTGACTGCTCCGCCTTGAAAGTATCAAAAGCCGTTTTTACAGCGGAGACAGGTACGTCCCCATCCTGCTGTTTGGGAAGTGCCTCAGCCAGCTTGCCGCGCGCAACAACCTCCAATTCCTCCACAGAGGCCGCCGTAACAACCTTTACATCCGCACCATGAGCACGCGCCTGCAATAAAGGCAGTACTCCCGCCACGTAGGCATCTATGCGTCCAGAGACCAAAGCCTGAATGGCTTGCGGGCCAGAGGTAAAGCGAACAAGCTGTAAATCCAACCCGGCAGATTTAGCCCAGCCTTCCCCATCCACTACAAACAAAGCGGACGACCCGAGGACTGGTATATAACCAACCTTGATAGGCGTACCTGCACTGGCAGGCACTGCAAACGCTGAGAGGGCAACAGCCCCGAGCAGCGCCAATTTGGAAAACAAACGCTTCATGTGTTTCACGCCCATCTGCGGATAAGTGACTAATATTACCACACAATAGTGGTAATATCTCATTCAATGTCAATCACACGCAGTATGCGATATATTACAGCCAGCCCCTACCAATAGTATTTTACACCTTCAACACGCAGGTTAGCGCAAAAAGCCCTTCTCCCCAGCAGCAAAAAAAGGGCGCAAGAGACAAAGTCCTTGCGCCCTTCCAAGACAACCCGATTATGAGACGTCCAGAGTTTTACTGATTGCCCGCAGCATGCATAGCGGCTTCACGGTCGGATTGAGAAACAGCCTCGGAGCGCCGGATATAAGCCCGCGCTTCTGGAGAGACCGTAATAGCAAGCGTCATCACAGCGGAAAGCACATAAAGGCCACTGAAAATCCAGATGACACCTTCAACACCATGCCACCCTTCAAACCATGTTACGATGGCAGGACCAACCCATGTGCTAGCACCCGCACCAAGGCCCAATATGGACAATGCGGCCGCTTTTTCCTTGGGGCAAACCTGAGGCATAAGCCCCGAAAGTGGCACAAATGCTGCCAAAGCAGCACCGTAGAGAATGCCCATAGCTGCTGCAATGGGAAAGTTATGTGGCATTGAGAGCGGCACATAATAAAATAATGGGACAGAAATGGCGGCACCCAGGCCCCCACCAACAGCAACAACCGCACGCGGCCCAAAGCGGTCTGCCATCATGCCAGACAGCAGGTTGAAGATAATGTTGCTGAGGAAAACAATAGACAAAAGCTGAAGCCACTGTTCGAGCGAAAAGCCAACCACCTTCGTAAATACACCCGGCATAATAACCAGAAACGCATATTCAGAAGACGTGTTGATGGTACGCACCAACCCGGCAATCAACGTTTTTGGTTCACGCCAGATAATGCTGATTGACCCAAACATGGCCTGCTTCAGCGTCACATCAGGTGGGCTAAGGCGCTGGGTGCCACGCGGTTCATGGGTGCAGAGGAGGGCTACCAGTCCGCCCACCATCACAAGCGCCAGCGACGACCAAAATGTTCCCATTTCGCCAATGCGAGGAATTGCAAAACTTGCAAACAGCGAACCAAGCGTGGGCAGTCCACCTGAGAAAGCAAACCAAAACCACCCTGCTGCAGACCCTAATTGGCGCGCGGGCGTTGCCGCAGCAATCCATACCAGAAACCCGTAGGCAAATAGCGGGTAGCCCAAGCCGCGTGCCGTGTAAGCTGCAATCATCATGGGATAATTATTGGGTTGAAGGCCGAAAACCAGAAAAAAGACTTCAAAAATGCCCCAGATCCATAAGCCAACCCACATAACCTTTTTAGGCCCCCACAGGTCTGACAACGGGCCGGAAAGCCATGACGAAAGCGAAACAGCAACACCATAAATAGTGAAAAGCAGGGCTACCTGTGTAGAGGAATGTCCTTGCCCTTCAAGAAAAGGGGCCAAATAGCCGGCTTCAACGCCATCCCCGATCATGAAAAGTAATAAACCAATAAAGCCCCAAAGCAGAGGCCGTGGAATACCTATTCGATCTGCGAGGGATTGTTTTTCCTGCTGGGCTGCTGTTTGCATCTACATGCTCTCCTTAGACGCGATAACGGCATAGACCATGTGCCTCATTGCACAGGACTAGAGCGCATTATCAATACGAACCATGGCGGGAGTGCTCACCTAGTTCGTGAAAAAAGATTTTGGGTTGGGTACCGCAACAAAGCGCGGATTAGACAGATCAGGAATGATCTCACCCACACAACATTGAATGGAGCAAACTCAACATTCGCAGTTGCTTATATCTGCCTACCAACGGAGGTAAACAGACGCCTTATAAAAATAAGGCAAAGGGAGCCGCAGACTACGGCTCCCCAAACATCTCAGCCTATTAAGCTGCGAGGTCCTGTGTTTCCGCAACTTCTGGGCGCGGGCCGCTATCCTGGCCTTTTGCGCTGATGTCACGGTCAACAAGTTCAATAACAGCCATGTCAGCTGCATCGCCATAACGCATACCAGCACGCATCACGCGGGAGTAACCGCCTGTACGGCCTTTGTAGCGTTCTGCAATTGCGGAGAAGAGTTTCTTCACAATCACATCGTCGCGCAGCAGAGCGTGAGCCTGACGACGAGCATGGAGGTCACCACGCTTGCCTAGGGTGATCAGCTTTTCCACAACCGGGCGCAGTTCTTTTGCTTTCGGCAGGGTTGTTGTGATCTGCTCATGTTTGATCAGAGCAACTGCCATGTTGCGGAACATGGCAGCGCGGTGAGAAGAAGTAACGCCGAGCTTACGGCCGGCAATACGGTGACGCATAGTTCAGTTCCTAGTCGTAAGAAGTGGGCTTAGAACGGCTCATCAAGCCGTTTTGCCAGATCTTCAATATTTTCCGGCGGCCAAGCCGGCACATTCATACCCAGGGAAAGCCCCATAGAAGTCAGGACTTCCTTGATCTCGTTCAGAGACTTACGGCCAAAGTTTGGAGTCCGCAGCATTTCCTGCTCGCTCTTCTGGACGAGGTCCCCGATATAGATGATGTTGTCGTTCTTAAGGCAATTTGCACTACGAACAGACAATTCCAGCTCATCAACCTTACGCAACAGATTGCGGTTGAATGGCAGGTCATCCTGCGGCTCTTCAGCCTGTACCGGACGCGGCTCATCAAAGTTGATGAACAACTGCAACTGATCCTGCAGGATCCGTGCAGCAAGCGCAACCGCATCTTCAGGCGTGATAGCACCGTTTGTTTCTACCGTCAGCAGCAGCTTATCATAGTCGGTAACCTGACCAACACGGGTCGGCTCAACTTTGTAAGACACGCGCTTGACCGGAGAATAGATAGCATCAACCGGGATAAGACCGATCGGCGCATCTTCCGGGCGGTTAGCGGCAGCTGGCACATAGCCTTTGCCCATACCAACCACAAATTCCATACCCAGCTTCACACCGTCATCCAGTGTGCAGATAACCAGGTCAGGGTTCATGATTTCAATGTCATGACCTGTCTGGATCTGGCCGGCACGAACTTCGCCAGGGCCTGTTGCCGTCAGCACCATGCGCTTCGGGCCTTCGCCGTGCATACGCAGAGCAAGCTGTTTGATGTTCAGGACAATGTCCGTCACATCTTCACGCACACCCGCTACGGACGAGAACTCGTGCAGCACGCCATCAATCTGCACTGCGGTAACAGCCGCACCCTGCAGGGAAGACAGCAGCACGCGACGCAGGGCGTTGCCCAAGGTCATCCCGAAACCACGTTCCAGCGGCTCCGCAACAACCGTTGCAATACGTGTCGGCTCCACTCCGGATTCGACCTCAAGCTTTTCAGGCTTGATCAGAGATTGCCAGTTTTTCTGAAGGACCAAGGTGCAGGCCTTTCAATACGAAAAACCACTGCTGAAGCAGCGATTTCTCTGAGCTTTAACAAACAAGACCAAAAACAGTGGCTACAGTGCTGTAGCCACTTATTTTCACTCTTAGACGCGACGACGCTTACGCGGGCGGCAACCGTTGTGCGGAACGGGTGTCATGTCACGGATAGAGGTGATGGAGAAGCCCACAGCCTGAAGAGCACGCAATGCGCTTTCACGGCCTGACCCTGGACCGGACACTTCAATTTCCAGCGTTTCCATACCGTGTTCACGTGCCTTACGGCCCGCGTCTTCTGCTGCAACCTGAGCAGCATACGGTGTGGATTTACGTGAGCCTTTGAAGCCCTGAGCACCTGCTGAAGACCAGGAGATAGCATTCCCCTGAGCGTCAGAAATGGTGATCATGGTGTTGTTGAACGTGGACAGAACGTGTGCCACGCCAGAAATAATGTTCTTGCGCTCTTTTTTACGAATACGCGGTGCTGCGGCTTTCGCCATATTTTTCTACCTCAGTCCCTACCCAGAAGCCCGCAAAAGCCGTCCGGAGTTTTTCAACAACACGGATTAGCGTGCTACTTTCTTCTTACCAGCAATCGCAACAGCCTTACCCTTACGGGTACGGGCGTTGGTATGGGTACGCTGGCCGCGAACAGGCAGGCCACGACGATGACGCAGGCCGCGGTAGCAACCCAGGTCCATCAGGCGTTTAATGTTCATAGCAACTTCACGACGCAGATCGCCTTCAACGCGATACTGGGTATCAATCAGCTCACGCAGCTTCATGATTTCGTCGTCGCTCAGTTCGTTAACGCGTTTCGCGTCAGGAATACCCGCTTCCGTGCAGATCTGGGCTGCTTTGGTTGCGCCAATTCCGTAAATATACTGAAGCCCGATAACAACCCGTTTGTTCGTCGGGACATTCACGCCGGCAATACGTGCCACGCCTTACACTCCTGTAGACATCCACCCGAAGGCAGATTCTCATAGCTTCCATGCACGGAAGCAGATTTCACTCAGTGGCCGCGAGATATACCGGCCACTCGCACAAGTCAACGAAAACAGATCACTTTTTCGTGATCTGTCACTGTCCAGCCATAACTGTTTCTATCTGAGCCGTAACTTCAGACGTCGGCAGCATTCCATTAATGGCATGAAGACGACCTGTTTTTTCATAAAACGGCAAAATAGGTGCAGTCAGTTTCCGGTACTCTTTCAAACGCTCAACAACTGTCTCACGTTTGTCATCAGCCCGACGTTTGAACTCATGGCTACCGCACGAATCACAAACTCCGTCCTGCTTGGGCGGGTTCGAAACCTCGTTGTAGGTCGCTCCACATTTTGCGCATGTAAAACGACCGGAAATACGGTCAGCCAGAATATCTTCGTCCACGTCCAGAAACAGGACGACATCAATATGCTTGTTGCTTGCTTTAAGCATCGCATCAAGCGCTTCTGCCTGCCCTGTTGTCCGCGGAAAGCCATCCAGAATGAACCCTTTGGCGCAATCTGGCTGAGCAATTCTGGACTCAAGCATTTTGATGATCAGGTCATCTGGCACCAGACGCCCTGTTTCCATCAAACTCTTAGCCTGCTGGCCCGTCTCAGAGCCACGCGCAACTTCCGCGCGCAGCATGTCTCCAGTAGAAATCTGGACAAGGCCGTAGCGCTCTTCCAGAAGCTTCGACTGCGTACCTTTGCCTGCGCCCGGCGGGCCAAGGAAGATAATGTTCATCGCCGGATAATCCTCTGCTTTCTCCCACCACGAGACTTCTTCATAAGCCCCTGATACTGATGTGCCACCAGATGGGATTGAATCTGCGTCACGGTATCAATGGTTACAGAGACAATAATGATCAGACTGGTCCCGCCGAAATAGAACGGAACATTGTAACGGCTGATCAGAATTTGCGGCAGCAGGCAGACAAGAACCATATACGCGGCACCGATGGTCGTAAGGCGCGTCAGGATTTTGTCAAAATATACTGCCGTGGCGGCACCTGGGCGAATACCCGGGATAAAACCACCCTGCTTGCGCAAGTTATCCGCAGTCTCTGTCGGGTTAAATGTTACAGCAGCGTAGAAGTACGAGAAGAATACGATCATCGCTGCATAGAACAGCATGTAGAGCGGTTGCCCCTGCCCCATCTCTTCTCCAAGAAACGACAACCAGCCTGGCATGGACTTACCGTTCATGAAGCCAGAAATCGTAACAGGAATAAGCAGCACTGAAGAGGCAAAAATGGGAGGAATAACGCCTGCCGTGTTCACTTTCAGCGGCATGTGTGTGGTGTCACCACCAAACATTCTCTGCCCCATCTGACGTTTAGGGTACTGAATAACCACCCGCCGCTGGGCCTGTTCCATAAACACTATAAACGTAATGGTTATGGCTGCCAGAACAAGAAACAGGAGGACAAAAATAGGAGACAACGCCCCCGTATAGCCCAACTGAAACAAGCTCGCTAAAGCGTGAGGCAAGTTCGCAACGATACCCGCAAAAATGATCAGCGAAATACCATTACCCACGCCACGAGACGTGATCTGTTCACCAATCCACATCAGGAACATCGTTCCACCAACCAGCGTTGTTACGCAGGATGCCAGAAAAAATGGGCCTGGGCTTACAACCGCAGCCCCCGCAGCACTTCTCATGCTTTCAAGCCCAACGGCAATGCCGTAAGCCTGAAACAACGCGATGAAGACTGTCAGGTAGCGTGTGTACTCATTCAGTTTTTTCCGACCTGCTTCACCTTCTTTCTTGAGTGTTTCAAGAGAAGGTATTGCCGTGGACATCAGCTGAACGATGATGGAAGCCGAGATATAGGGCATAATATTTAACGCGAACACGGTCATACGCCCAAGCGCACCCCCCGTGAACATATTAAACATGCCAAGTATGCCACCCTGATGCTGCGCCAGAAGCTGGCCCATTACGGTCGCATCTACACCAGGAACAGGGATGTACGTTCCAAGACGATAAATGATCAATGCGCCAAGCGTGAACCAAATCCGCTTTTTGAGTTCAGTTGCCTTGGCAAAGGAGCCCACATTGAAGTTGGCAGCCAGCTGTTCGGCCGCGGAAGCCATGCATCCGTCCTTTCACACAAACAGCGCCGCCGCAGTCAATGCGGGACGCTGGCATGATAGTCTAAAAGCTAAACCAGAAGAAACCTCTGGAAAAACAGACTGAAAGGAGAGCCTGCCAAAACAGCCTCTCCTCTCCATCGCATTAGGATGCGCTAGCTTCAGCTGCTTTCGGAGCAAGAACCTTAACGGAGCCACCAGCTTTTTCTACAGCTGCAACAGCAGATGCAGAAGCACCGGAGACTTCAAAGGTAACTGCGCGAGTCAGTTCGCCTTCACCCAGGATGCGCACACCAGCGTACTTGCCTGTTCCTACAAGACCTACTGTTTTCAGCAGGTCCTCTGTAACAACTGCACCGGCTTCAATCTTGCCATCCGCAATGGCTTTATCAACTGCACCAAGATTAACTGGCGCATAGATCTTGCGGAAGATGTTCTTAAAGCCACGCTTTGGCAGACGACGGTAAAGCGGCAGTTGACCACCTTCAAAGCCGTTAAGGGAAACACCTTCACGTGCTTTCTGCCCCTTAACACCCTTACCGGATGTCTTGCCTTTACCTGAGCCGATACCACGCCCAAGACGTTTTTTGCGATAACGAGAACCCTCGTTGTCGCGAAGCTCGTTCAGATTCATATCAATCCTCCACCTTCACAAGGTGGGCCACTTTGCTGACCATACCACGCGTTGACGGGGTGTCTTCCAGAACTTTCTCGCGCCCGATCTTGTTAAGACCAAGCCCGATCAAAGTTGCCTGCTGGCCAGGCTTGCGACCGTTACCAGAAGCAATCTGCGTAACCTTAAAGGTTTTTGCCTCAGACATCTGCAGACTCCCCTGCCACAGCTGCCTGATCGCGCTTACCGAAGATTTCTGCAACCTTCTTACCGCGACGGTTAGCAACTGAACGTGGGCTTGCGCAACGTGTCAGAGCATCAAACGTGGCTTTCACCATGTTGTGCGGGTTACGCGTCCCGAGGGACTTAGCAACCACGTCATTGATGCCCAGGCTTTCGAAGACAGCACGCATTGGGCCACCAGCGATGATACCCGTACCAGCTTCAGCCGAGCGCAGAACAACCTTACCGGCACCGAAGTGACCGGCAACGTCATGATGCAGGGTACGACCTTCTTTCATCGGCACGCGGATCATGCCGCGTTTAGCACGTTCCGTAGCCTTCCGAATTGCTTCAGGCACTTCACGAGCTTTACCCGCGCCATAACCAACGCGAC
This sequence comes from Acetobacter cibinongensis, assembly GCF_000963925.1. Taxonomy (GTDB): domain Bacteria; phylum Pseudomonadota; class Alphaproteobacteria; order Acetobacterales; family Acetobacteraceae; genus Acetobacter; species Acetobacter cibinongensis. Next base: position 199,140 of record NZ_BAMV01000008.1, on the reverse strand, counting down.
CTTTCTGGTCACCCACAACAACCAGTGCTGCAAAAGCGAAACGACGTCCGCCTTTTACAACCTTGGCAACGCGGTTGATGGTAACCAGCTTATCAACCAGTTCATCACCTTCGCGTTCGCGATCACGGCCGCCTCGACCGCCTTCTCTTGGTTCACGAGCCATTACGTGATCCTTTCCTCAGAAGGAGAGACCGCCCTCGCGGGCAGCCTCCGCCAGCGCCTTCACGCGCCCATGATAAAGATATTCCCCACGGTCGAACACAACCAGAGAGACGCCAGCAGCAACGGCACGCTGGGCAACCAGCTTACCAACAGCATTTGCGCTGTCTTTTGTTGCGCCCGTCTTCAGGGCTTCACGCAGTTCTTTATCCAGGCTGGAGGCAGCAGCGAGGGTACGCCCCTGCACATCATCAATGACCTGCGCATAAATGTTCTTGCCAGACCGGAAGACCGATAGACGCGGACGACCACCAGCCTTGCGACGGAGCTGAAAACGGAGACGTGCACGCCGCCGATTCCGCAGTTCCTGCTGAGTGCTCATTATTTCTTCTTGCCTTCCTTGCGACGAATGGTTTCCGTATCGTAACGCACGCCCTTGCCTTTATATGGCTCTGGCTTGCGGTAGCTGCGAATATCAAGAGCAACCTGACCTACGCGCTGTTTGTCGATACCTTCAACAACAATCGCAGTCGGACGCGGCGTGGAAATCTTGATACCCTGCGGAATCGGGTAAACCACGTCGTGAGAGAAACCGAGGTTCATCACAAGGTTGGAACCCTGAACAGCAGCACGATAACCTGTGCCGTTGATTTCCAGAGTTTTTGAGAACCCATCAGAAACGCCTTTAACTGCTGTTGCAATCAAAGCGCGAGTTGTACCCCACATCATGCGAGCCTGAGCGGCCGTGCCTACGGGTTTAACCGAGACCTTACCGTCTTCAATAGCTGCTTCAATGTGAGAAGACAGCGGCAGCGAAAGTTCGCCGAGCTTGCCTTTTGCCTTGAAAATACCATCTGCAATCGAGACGGTCACCCCACCAGGAACTTCGACGGGATATTTGCCTACACGTGACATCTATCGCTCCTCAGAAGACGCGGCAGAGAACTTCACCACCAACATTGGCAGTGCGAGCCTCGACATCGGACAGAACACCGCGTGGCGTAGACAGGATGGAAACACCCAAACCTGCGCAAACCCGCGGCAGTTCTTTAATTTTAGAATAGACACGACGGCCCGGACGGGACACGCGGTGAATTTCTTTAATAACCGGTTCACCTTCAGAGTATTTCAGCTCGATATGAAGCTGAGTCACACCCTTACGGACTTCTTCATGCTTGTAGCCACGAATGTAGCCTTCACGCTGAAGAGCATCCAGAACGTTTGAACGCAGGTTAGAAGCCGGAGACACACAGGATGCATGACGCGCACGCTGTGCGTTACGGATACGGGTGAGCATATCACCCAACGGATCAGAAAGTGACATTGTGCGCCCTTACCAGCTTGCTTTGACCAGGCCTGGGATCTGGCCACCAGAAGCTAGATCACGCAGTGCAATGCGGCACAGTTCGAATTTACGATAGTTACCGCGAGAACGACCCGTAAGTTTGCAACGCAGACGTACACGTACGCGAGACCCGTTACGAGGCAGTTCAGCCAGCTTCAAAGACGCATCGAACCGATCTTCCACAGGAAGTGTACGGTCCATAACAATGTTTTTCAGCGCGGCACGCTTTTCTTTATCACGCGCGGACATACGTGCCCGTTTGGCATTCCGCGTGATGGCAGAAGTCTTAGCCATATAAATCTATCCTCCGGAACCCTTCGAAAACCTTCGACGGTTTTCCAAGACAACAACACCTGAAAACAGGTAGACGATTTCCCTTAGGCTGCAAAGGGAAGTTCGAATGCTTTAAGAAGCGCCTTAGCTTCAGCATCCGTTTTTGCGCTGGTCACGAACACAATGTCCATACCACGGATATCGTCAACTTTGTCGTAGTCGATTTCCGGGAAAACAAGCTGTTCTTTCAGACCAAGAGCAAAGTTGCCACGTCCGTCGAACCCTTTGTTTGCCGGCAGACCGCGGAAGTCACGGATGCGTGGCATAGCGATCGTGACGAGACGATCAAGGAATTCGTACATCTGCACGCGACGCAGAGTAACTTTACAACCGATCGGCAGACCTTCACGGATCTTGAAGCCTGCAATAGCTTTTTTTGCCACTGTTTTAACTGGTTTCTGACCAGCAATCAGTGTCATCTCAGCAACAGCGGCGTCAAGCTTCTTCTGATCACCAGCAGCTTCACCAACGCCCATATTCAGGACGATTTTTTCAAGCCGTGGAACCTGCATAACGTTTGTGTAACCAAACTGCTCGCGAAGTTTCGCACGCAGTTCGTTTTCATAACGCTCCTGAAGACGAGGAACGGAACGAACGCTCTTAGACTCAGTCATTCTCGCCCCCTCAGCCTTCGATTACTTCGCCGGTTGCCTTAGCAACGCGGACTTTGCGGCCATCTTCCAGAACACGGAAGCCAACGCGAGTGGGCTTCTTGGAAGCAGGATCAACCAGCTTCAGGTTTGAAAGATGAATCGGGGCTTCACGAGAAATGATGCCGCCTTCTTCACCCATGCGAGTCGCTTTCTGGTGACGCTTCACGATAGCAACACCACGCACGATGGCGCGGTTTTCTGCCGGACGCACAGAAAGAACTTCACCCTGAGTCCCTTTTGAGGAACCGGTGATAACAACGACCGTGTCGCCTTTTTTAATACGCGCAGCCATTATAGCACCTCCGGCGCCAAAGAGATGATTTTCATGAACTTGCGCGCACGCAGTTCACGAACAACTGGGCCAAAGATACGCGTACCAATCGGCTCCTGCTGCTTGTTGATCAGAACGGCAGCATTCTTATCAAAACGGATTGCGCTGCCATCAGGGCGGCGAACCGGATAAGAGGTACGAACGATCACAGCTTGGTGGACGTCGCCTTTTTTCACCTTCCCACGGGGGATGGCTTCCTTGACGGAAACGACGATCACGTCGCCGACCGAGGCAGACTTCCGTTTGGAGCCGCCCAGCACCTTGATGCACTGCACCTGACGAGCACCTGAGTTATCGGCCACGTCGAGGTTGGTCTCGGGATGGATCATGTCTTAGATATCCTTAAACTTAAGCCGACACGCCGGCGGCAGAAGCGTCAACGGTTTCGCCATTGCGGGAAACCACAGCCCACGTCTTGCGCCGGGAAATCGGGGTGCACTCAATAATGCGCACCGCATCACCCACCTTGCAGACATTTTCTTCATCATGCGCCGCATATTTTTTAGAGCGACGGATGAACTTCTTATACAGCGGATGCATGACGCGACGATCGACAAGAACCGTTACGGTCTTGTCCATCTTGTCGCTAGTCACACGCCCGGTAAGGACGCGCCTTGGCATCGTCCAACTCCCTTCAGGAAATGGCAGCAGATGTTTTTGCACCTGCTGCAGTCTTTTCATTTTGCGCGACGATCGTCTTGATGCGCGCAATTTCACGACGGACAACCCGAACACGGCTCTGGCCTTCGGTTTGCCCGGTTGCCTGCTGGAAACGGAGGTTGAGCTGTTCGCGCTTCAGCTCAATCAGAAGCGCATTCAGTTCATCGGCCGTTTTGGCACGCAGATCAGCTGGCTTTGTTGCCTTTGCCATCTCACGCATCTCCAATTCGGGTCACAAACTTGGTCTTAATCGGCAGCTTTGCTGCACCGAGAGCCAGCGCTTCACGCGCGACTTCTGGTGGCACACCTTCGATTTCAAACAGAATGCGACCTGGCTTCACACGGGCTACCCAGTATTCGGGAGATCCCTTGCCGGACCCCATACGCACTTCTGCAGGCTTTGTCGAGACCGGAAGGTCAGGAAAAATACGAATCCATACCCGACCCGCACGTTTCATAGCCCTGGTGATAGCACGACGGGATGCTTCGATCTGGCGTGCCGTAATACGTTCGGGCTGAAGAGCCTTCAGACCGAACGTACCAAAGTTAAGCGTTGTACCGCTTTTGGCGAGGCCGTGAATACGACCTTTGTGCGCCTTACGGAATTTTGTCCGCTTTGGAGAAAGCATTATCTTTTATCCTTCGCCTCAGCGCTGAGGAGCCTGTTCGGCTGCCCGGCGGTCCTGAGCCATGGGGTCATGCGCGAGGATCTCACCTTTGAAGATCCAAACCTTCACACCGCAAGCACCATAGGTGGTCTGTGCGGTTGCCGTACCGTAGTCAATGTCAGCACGTAGCGTGTGAAGAGGCACGCGACCTTCGCGGTACCACTCGATACGAGCGATTTCCGCGCCACCAAGACGGCCAGAGCAGTTGATACGAATACCCTGTGCGCCAAGACGCATAGCGGACTGCACGGCGCGCTTCATGGCACGACGGAAAGCCACACGACGTTCCAGCTGCTGGGCAATGTTGTCAGCAACCAGGGTCGCGTCGATTTCCGGCTTACGGATTTCGACGATGTTCAGCGCAACTTCGGTACCGGCCATACGGGTCAGCTCTTTACGCAGAGCGTCAATATCCTGACCTTTTTTTCCAATCACGACGCCTGGACGTGCTGCATAAATCGTAACGCGAGGCTTTTTGGCCGGACGTTCGATAACAACGCGAGACACGCCTGCACCAGAAAGCTTGCGACGCAGGAATGCGCGCAGCTTCAGGTCTTCATGCAGCAGACGGGAATAGTCGGCGTCAGCGTACCAACGGCTATCCCACGTACGATTGATCCCGAGCCGCAGCCCGATTGGATTAACTTTGTGTCCCATACCTCAGGCCGCCTTCTGCTCAGTAGAAGCTGCTTCAGGCTCAGGAGCCCGCTCGGCAACAACAATCTTCAGATGGCTGAAGAATTTTTCCACACGGGCGGAACGACCACGGCCACGGGCGTGGAAACGCCGCATGACAATAGACTTTCCAACCTCAGCTGTCTTGACCACCAGCTGATCAACATCGAGCTGATGATTGTTCTCAGCGTTCGCAATGGCGCTTTCAAGGGTCTTTTTGACCTGCTGCGCGATACGACGCTTGGAGAACGTCAAGGTGGCGACTGCCTGAGACGCTGGCTTGTTGCGGATAAGACCCGCAACAAGGTTCAACTTACGGGGACTAACCCGAATGTTGCGCGTAACGGCCTGCGCTTCTGTTTCCGCGAGCGTGCGCGGCTGCTTCGGCTTGCTCATTATTAGCCCCGCTTCGACTTTTTGTCGGCCCCGTGCCCGTGGAATGTACGGGTGGGAGAGAATTCACCGAACTTGTGTCCGACCATGTTCTCTGTCACCTGCACAGGCAGGAACTTATGACCATTATAAACACCGAACGTCAGTCCTACGAACTGCGGAAGGATCGTGGAACGACGTGACCAGATCTTGATCACTTCGTTACGACCCGACGCGCGGGACGCTTCGGCTTTGCTCAGCAGATACCCGTCGACGAACGGGCCTTTCCAGACGGAACGTGCCATCTTCTATTGCCCCTTACTTGCCGGTCTTGCGACGACGGATAATCAGACTGTCCGTACGCTTGTTGACCCGAGTTTTGTAACCTTTGGTGGGCTTGCCCCACGGTGTGACCGGATGGCGACCACCAGATGTACGGCCTTCACCACCACCATGCGGATGGTCAACCGGGTTCATGACGACGCCACGGTTATGTGGACGACGGCCCAACCAACGGGCACGACCGGCTTTACCCAGATGCTGGTTCATGTTGTCAGGGTTAGACACGGCACCAACGGTAGCCATGCATTCACCGCGGACAATACGAAGCTCGCCAGACTGCAGTTTGATCTGTGCGTAGCCAGCGTCTTTACCCACGAGCTGAGCGTAGGTCCCTGCAGAGCGTGCCATTTTGCCGCCTGCACCCTGTTTCAGCTCGATGTTATGCACAATGGTACCGACCGGAATAGCGGCCAGTGGCATTGCGTTGCCTGGCTTAATGTCAACGCGCGCGCCAGCGATAACGTTATCGCCAACCTTCAGACGCTGCGGAGCCAGAATGTAAGCCAGTTCACCGTCTTCATACTTCACGAGCGCAATGAATGCTGTGCGGTTGGGGTCATATTCCAGACGCTCAACCGTGCCCAGCACGTCAAACTTGCGACGTTTGAAGTCGATGTAACGGTAAGACTGTTTGTGACCGCCGCCACGGAAGAAAGAGGTTGTGCGGCCGTTATTGTTGCGGCCACCCGTCTTGTTCTTACCTTCGGTCAGCTGCTTGACTGGCTTACCTTTCCAAAGGTCAGCGCGGTCAATCAGAACCGTACCACGAAGGCTCGGCGTGACGGGATTAAAGTGCTTCAGTGCCATTTGTTCCTACCCCACGTCAGGCCAGTTTGGCGGTCAGGTCAATAGACTGACCTTCTGCAAGCTGAACGAACGCCTTTTTGATGTCAGAACGCTGCCCCAGACGCCCTTTGAAGCGCTTGGCCTTGCCCTTCTGGACAAGGGTGTTAACACCAACAACCTTGACGCCAAACAGTGTTTCCACTGCGACTTTGATTTCAGGCTTGGTTGCTGTCATGGCAACCTTGAATGCAACCTGATTTTTTTCGGAAAGCGCGGTTGCCTTTTCCGTGATCAGCGGCGCACGAATGATGTCGTACAATGCTTCACGGGAAAGACGCTCGGCTTTCTTGCGCACTGCAAGAATGTTGGTCATGCCAGGCGCTCCTTCAGACCTTCGAGACCTGCCTGGGTGATGGCCAGAACCTCGTGGTTAAGAATGTCATAAACGTTGGCGCCGATGGTCGGTAGAACATCGATTTTAGGCAGGTTACGTGCAGCACGTACGAAGCCTTCATCAACAGCAGCGTCAACAATGAGGGCGGATTTAAGGCCGAGGTTCTTCAGCTTAACAGCCAGTTCACTCGTGCGTTCAATGCCAGAAGCAGACTGCAGAACAATCAGCTTGCCGTCCTGAGCTTTCTGAGAAAGCGCAGAGATCAGGCCCATACGGCGGATTTTCTTTGGCAGATCATAGCCGTGGTCGCGAACAACCGGCCCATGAACAACACCACCCGTACGATACTGAGGCGCACGCAGAGAGCCCTGACGAGCGCTACCTGTGCCTTTCTGCTTGTATGGCTTTTTGGTCGTGCCGGACACTTCGCCCATGCCTTTGACCTTGTGTGTACCAGCGCGGCGTTTTGCCAGCTGCCAGTGAACAACACGCGCCATAATGTCTGCACGCGGAGCAACCGCAAACAGCTCATCAGGGAGAGTAGCAGACCCTGCTGTGCCGTTATCAAGCGTTTTGATTTCGATTTCCATGACCTCAGCCCTCCGCCGTCACGAGAGCTGCCGGATATGGCGCATCGACATGGCGGGCTTTTTTGATCGCATCACGAATCAGGACAGTGCTGTTTTTTGCACCAGGAATGGAGCCACGCACCATAACCAGATTCTTTTCCGGATCGATCGCTGCAATTTCAAGATTCAGGGTGGTGATACGCTCGTCACCCAGATGGCCTGCCATCTTTTTGTTCTTGAAGGTTTTGCCGGGATCCTGACGGTTACCGGTAGAACCATGAGAACGGTGTGAGATAGAAACACCATGGCTGGCTTCCAGACCGGCAAAGTTCCAGCGCTTCATGGCGCCTGCGAAACCCTTACCTTTACTGGTGCCTGTCACGTCCACTTTCTGGCCAACAACGAAGTGTGAAGCGGAAAGCGTTGCACCGATCTCAAGCGTTGCATCGTCAGCAACACGAAATTCGCGAACAACTTTTTTCGGCTCAACCTTCGTGCGGGCGAAATGGCCGCGGTTCGGCTGGGTGACATTTTTCACTTTGGCTTTGCCCATACCCAACTGAACAGCTGTGTAGCCGTCACGTTCCTGAGTACGGACATCAACCACCTGCAACGCATCTACGTGCAGGACGGTGACGGGCACATGCGTGCCATCTTCCTTGAAGAGTCGGGACATGCCCAACTTTTTTGCGATCAATCCGGTGCGCATCGTCTGGACCTTAAAGTTTGATCTCGACATCTACGCCAGCGGCGAGGTCGAGTTTCATGAGGGCGTCCACGGTCTGCGGAGTTGGCTCGACAATATCGAGCAAGCGGCGGTGAGTCCGAATTTCGAACTGTTCGCGGCTTTTTTTGTCCACGTGGGGAGAGCGGTTAACAGTAAACCGTTCGATATGCGTCGGCAGCGGGATAGGACCCCGAACCCGCGCACCCGTACGCTTCGCCGTGTTTACGATCTCTTTTGTGCTGTTATCAAGCACGCGGTGATCGTACGCCTTTAGGCGAATGCGGATGTTCTGGTTGTCCATTGTTTTTTAGTCCAACACTTTAACTTGTCCGGGGAAACCCGGCCGCCAAGTAAGACCCCGGCTGAGTGACTCAGCCGGGGCCATACAGTCCTTGGCCTCTTTACCGAAATTATTCGGAGATGGAAGCCACAACGCCTGCACCAACGGTACGGCCGCCTTCGCGAATAGCGAAACGCAGGCCTTCATCCATGGCGATCGGCGCAATCAGTTCAACATCCATAGCGCAGTTATCGCCAGGCATGACCATTTCCGTACCTTCTGGCAGGTGAACAACACCCGTCACGTCGGTTGTACGGAAGTAGAACTGCGGACGATAGTTTGTGAAGAACGGAGTATGACGGCCGCCTTCTTCTTTCGTCAGGATGTAAGCTTCAGCTTTAAACTTCTTGTGCGGGGTGATTGAACCCGGCTTAGCAAGAACCTGGCCACGCTCAACGTCTTCACGCTTCGTACCACGAACCAGCGCACCGATGTTGTCACCAGCTTCACCGCGATCAAGCAGCTTACGGAACATTTCAACGCCTGTAACAGTCGTCTTCACGGTGTCTTTCAGACCCACGATTTCAACTTCGTCACCAACGTTAACAACGCCACGCTCAACACGACCCGTCACCACGGTGCCACGACCGGAGATGGAGAACACGTCTTCGATCGGCATCAGGAACGGACGGTCAACCGGACGTTCTGGCTGCGGGATGTAGGAGTCAACTGCATCCATCAGGTCGCGAACGCGGTTTTCACCGATTTCCGGGTCACCATCTTCGAGGGTTACCAGAGCAGACCCTTTGATGATGGGGATATCGTCGCCAGGGAACTGGTAAGAAGACAGAAGTTCACGAACTTCCATTTCAACCAGCTCAAGCAGTTCCGGATCGTCAACCTGATCAACTTTGTTCAGGAACACAACCAGAGCAGGCACACCAACCTGACGAGCAAGCAGGATGTGCTCACGGGTCTGCGGCATTGGGCCGTCAGCTGCGGACACAACCAGAATTGCGCCGTCCATCTGAGCAGCACCGGTGATCATGTTCTTCACATAGTCAGCGTGTCCGGGGCAGTCCACGTGAGCATAGTGACGGTTTGCAGTTTCATATTCCACGTGAGCCGTAGAAATGGTGATACCACGAGCGCGTTCTTCAGGAGCAGCATCGATCTGGTCGTATGCTTTGAATTCTGCGCCACCGGCTTTCGCCAGCGTCTTGGTGATGGCAGCCGTCAGAGACGTCTTACCATGGTCAACGTGACCAATGGTACCAATGTTACAGTGCGGTTTATTCCGCTCAAACTTAGCCTTAGCCATTTTTCCACTCCATACCCCTCGCCACATGCAAGGAGCAGTTTCCAAATAAGTCTACCAGCACCCCAAAACAAGGGAGCGCCAGCATACTCGAATGATTACCAGCGATAGTGACTGAATGCCTTATTGGCTTCAGCCATACGGTGGGTATCTTCGCGCTTCTTAACAGCAGCACCACGGTTGTTTACGGCATCAAGCAGCTCGTTGGACAACCGGTCCTGCATGGTGTTTTCGCCCCGCTTGCGAGAAGCATCAATCACCCAGCGAATAGCCAGCGCCTGACGGCGCTCTGCACGGACCTCAACAGGCACCTGGTAGGTCGCACCACCAACACGGCGGGAACGAACCTCTACTGCAGGCTTAACGTTATCCAGAGCATTGTGGAACAATGCAACCGGATCCGCAGAAGCTCCACTCCGGCGCACAAGCGCCTCAAGAGCTCCATATACGATCCCTTCCGCAGTGGATTTCTTGCCATCATACATGAGCGCGTTCATGAAACGCGTGATGACAATATCTCCGAACTTCGGATCAGGAAGAATCTCACGCTTAACAGCGCGGTGACGGCGGCTCATACCTTAACCTTCCCTTACTTCGGACGCTTAGCGCCATAAAGCGAACGCCGCTGGCGACGCTTTGCGATACCCTGGGTATCGAGAACACCGCGAAGGATATGGTAACGCACACCCGGAAGATCTTTTACACGACCGCCACGGATTAGCACGACGCTATGTTCCTGAAGGTTATGACCTTCACCCGGAATATAGCTAACCACCTCATAGCCGTTCGTCAGACGCACCTTGGCAACTTTACGCAGGGCGGAGTTCGGCTTTTTAGGCGTCGTCGTATAAACACGGGTGCAAACACCACGTTTCTGAGGGCAACTCTGCAGAGCAGGCACTTTATTGCGCTTAACTGCAGGCTTGCGCCCTTTGGCAATGAGCTGGTTGATGGTCGGCATGCGCCTTTCCCGATCCTTACACAGTTCGGTCGGCTAGTCTTTTCATCGACTGCCGACTGTCATTTGAAAATCCCATCGAGCAAAACGCTCATATGGGGCTATGTTGACATCCGGTGTTGCTTCCTGCCGGAAGCCAACCGCATGCTTTACAAAGAATTACGATTTACCCCTGCCCCTGCAATGGAGCGGAGCTGAGGGCTGCTACCTAACCCTGCGCCCACGCGAAGTCAAGCGAAGAGACGCGATTCTTAAGGGTTTCAGCCAATAACTCTCTATAAAATAGAAAAAGGGGCCGGAGCGTTAGCCCCGACCCCCTATTCCGAGCCTGGTGCCCTCTGTTAAGGCTTATTCAGCCGCAGAGGAGCGTCCTACACGCTGACGGTCCTGAGATGCCGCAATGGCACGCAGGCGGTTCATGACGCTTCCTGTCCCCGCAGGGATGAGGCGGCCAACAATCACGTTTTCTTTCAGGCCATTCAGCCGGTCAACCTTCCCTGCCGTAGCAGCTTCGGTAAGAACGCGCGTTGTTTCCTGGAAGGACGCAGCAGAGATGAAGGACTGTGTTTGCAGAGATGCCTTGGTAATACCCTGAAGCACTGGCATGGCTACGGCAGGCCGCTCACCAGCATTCATGCATTTGGTATTTTCGACATCAAACTCAATCCGGTCAACGGTTTCGCCAATCAGGTAAGTCGTGTCGCCTGGCTCCAGAATTTCAACTTTCTGGAGCATCTGACGGACGATAACCTCGATGTGCTTATCGTTAATCTTAACACCCTGCAGACGGTAAACATCCTGAATTTCGTTCACAAGGTAATCGGACAATGCCTCAACCCCCATGACCTTCAGAATGTCGTGTGGAACACGCGGACCGTCGACCAGCGGATCGCCTTTTTCGACAAAGTCACCTTCCTGAACGGACACGTGCTTGCCTTTGGGGATCAGATATTCGGTCTCGTGCCCGCTTTCATCGTTTTTCACGATGATACGACGCTTGGACTTGTAATCTTTCCCAAATTCAACGCGACCTTCCATTTCCGCGATAATCGCATGGTCTTTCGGGCGACGGGCTTCAAAAAGCTCGGCCACACGCGGCAGACCACCGGTAATATCACGGGTCTTGGACCCTTCACGCGGCAAGCGGGCCAGTACGTCACCTGCATGGACTTCTGCACCGTTTTCAACGGAGAGAAGTGTTTCAGGAGACAGGAAGTAACGGGCATCGCTGCCGTTATCCAGTTTCATGACTTCGCCGTTTGGACCTTTAAGCTGCAAGCGTGGACGCAGATCTACGCCCTTCCCTGCCTGCTTGTAGTCCACCACCACTTTGGCGGTAAGGCCCGTCACTTCATCCATACGCTCAACAAGCGTGATGGAATCGATCAGGTCAAGATACTCAACCTTACCTGCCTTTTCGGTAATGATAGGCAGTGTGTAGGGGTCCCACTCGGCCAGCTTCTGACCGCGTGAAACAGCTTCACCTTCCGTTGTCAGCAGTCGTGCACCGTAAGGCACACGGTAGCGTGCTTTTTCCGAACCGTTTTCATCCGTGATCAGAATTTCACAGTTACGCGCCATGACAATCGGCACGTTCTGAGAGTTATGCACCACGTTACGGTTGCGGATAACAACCAGACCATCACGAGAAGCTTCAATTGCTGACTGCTCAGCACCACGCTGTGCCGCACCACCAATATGGAAGGTACGCATTGTCAGCTGTGTGCCAGGCTCACCAATGGACTGAGCCGCAATGACGCCAACCGCTTCACCAATGTTCACTGGCGTACCACGTGCAAGGTCACGGCCATAGCAATGACCGCACACGCCAATCCGGCTGTCACAGGTCAGCACAGAACGAATGAAAGCGGATTCAATACCGGCATTTTCAATACGCTCTGCATCAGCTTCTTCAATGAGCTGATTACGTGCGACAATGACTTCACCCGATGCTGGGTCAACAATGTCTGCAGCCGCTGTACGTCCCAGAATACGCTCGGAGAGGGAGGCCACAACTTCACCACCGTCCAGCACAGCGCGCACAGTCAGGCCGCGCTCGGTACCGCAATCATTTTCAATAATGATGCTGTCCTGAGCAACGTCCACCAGACGGCGCGTCAAGTAACCGGAGTTAGCGGTTTTAAGCGCTGTATCGGCCAGCCCCTTACGTGCACCATGGGTAGACGTAAAGTAATCGAGAACCGACAAACCTTCTTTAAAGTTTGCGATAATCGGCTGTTCGATAATCTCACCAGATGGTTTGGCCATCAGACCGCGCATACCAGCAAGCTGTTTCATCTGTGCTGGTGACCCACGCGCACCGGAGTGGCTCATCATCCAGACCGAGTTGATTGGCTTACCAATTTCCTGACGGGAAATTTCTTTGGTCATGGCAGCCTGCACTTCGTCCGTGCAACGCGACCATGCGTCAACCACTTTGTTATAGCGTTCGCCAGCGGTGATCAGACCGTCCTGATACTGCTGTTCGAATTCCTTAACTTCAGCAGCCGTCTTCTCAACAAAAATCTTTTTCTCTTCAGGGATGATCATATCATCTTTACCGAAGGAAATACCGGCTTTTGCTGCGTGACGGAACCCAAGAGCCATCAGGCGGTCACAGAAGATAACAGCTTCTTTCTGACCACAGTGACGATAAACCGTATCAATAACATCAGATACAGCTTTTTTGGTCAGCTGCTTGTTGATCAGAGAGAACGGAATGGCTTCGCTGAGCGGCAGGATCTGCGCAATCAGAACACGACCAGGTGTCGTGACGATTGTTTCGTAGGTTTTCTTGCCGTCTTTGATGGTTTCAAAACGTGCACGGATCTTATCGTGCAGTTTCAAGGCACCTGCGTTCAGAGCGTATTCAACTTCCCCAATGGATGAGAAAGAAGGCGCCCCGGCTTTGATCAACTCGCCAGTCGTATTGTCGTATTCATTACGGTCAGGCGTTGCCGCAAACTCAGGCAGTTCAAGGCTGAGATAATAGAGACCCAGAACAATATCCTGAGACGGCACGATAATCGGCTTACCGTTTGCCGGGCTGAGAATGTTGTTCGTGGACATCATCAGCACACGTGCTTCAAGCTGAGCCTCAAGGCTCAGGGGCACGTGTACCGCCATCTGGTCACCGTCAAAGTCTGCGTTGAATGCTGTACAGACGAGCGGATGAAGCTGAATGGCCTTCCCTTCTACCAGGATAGGTTCAAACGCCTGAATACCAAGACGGTGAAGCGTAGGCGCACGGTTAAGCATAACCGGGTGCTCACGGATAACCTCTTCAAGGATATCCCACACTTCCGGACGCTCTTTTTCAACCATACGCTTTGCAGCTTTAATGGTTGTGGCGTGACCATATTTTTCCAGCTTGGAATAAATGAACGGCTTGAACAGTTCCAGAGCCATCTTCTTGGGAAGACCGCACTGATGCAGCTTCATTTCCGGGCCAACCACGATGACCGAACGGCCAGAGTAGTCAACACGTTTACCAAGAAGGTTCTGACGGAAGCGACCCTGCTTGCCTTTCAGCATGTCGGAGAGGGACTTCAGCGGACGCTTATTGGCACCGGTAATCGCACGACCACGACGGCCGTTGTCAAACAGGGCATCAACAGCTTCCTGAAGCATACGCTTTTCGTTACGCACGATAATATCGGGCGCACGCAGCTCCATCAGACGCTTCAGACGGTTGTTACGGTTGATAACGCGACGATACAGATCGTTCAGATCGGACGTTGCGAAACGACCACCATCCAGCGGTACAAGTGGACGCAGTTCCGGTGGGATGACCGGTACGTAGTCAAGGATCATCCATTCAGGACGAGAACCGCTTTCAGCAAACGCTTCAACCAGTTTAAGACGCTTGACCAGCTTTTTGCGTTTGGCTTCTGAAGTGGTTTCCTTCAGTTCCTGACGCAGTTCTACTTTTTCAGCATCACAGTCAATCCGCTCAAGAACTTTCTTGATGGCTTCTGCGCCGATACCGACTTCAACGCCTTCTTCGCTATATTCATCCATAGCATCGAGGTACTGTTCCTCGGTCAGGAGAGAATACTGCTTAAGCGGAGAGGTACCGGGTTCAAGAACCAGATAGTTCTCGAAATAGAGAACCTTTTCCAGATCTTTCAGGGTCATGTCGACCATAAGACCGATACGGCTTGGCAAAGATTTCAGGAACCAGATGTGTGCAACAGGGCTTGCAAGCTGGATATGACCCATGCGCTCACGGCGCACTTTGGCCAGCGTAACTTCCACGCCGCACTTTTCGCACACAATACCACGGAATTTCATCCGCTTGTATTTGCCGCAAAGGCACTCGTAATCTTTGATAGGGCCAAAGATACGGGCGCAGAAAAGACCATCACGCTCCGGCTTGAATGTCCGGTAGTTGATCGTCTCGGGCTTCTTGATTTCGCCGAATGACCAGGACCGGATCTGCTCAGGTGATGCCAGCTGGATCTTGATCTGATCGAAGGTCATCGCCTGGCCGGTCTGGCCAAGAATTTTCATGAGTTCATTCATGTGCCGAAGCCCCCAAAGGGAAATGGGGTGCCGGACGTGTCAGTCCGGCTGCCCCTTCAAAATAAAAACGGAGAGTGATGCTAGAGCGTGTTGTCATGCTTACCTTTACTCGCCCCCCTGCTCCAACTCAACATTCAGACCAAGAGACTTCAGTTCCTTGATCAGAACGTTAAAGCTTTCCGGAATGCCGGCTTCAAAGTCATCATGCTCACGCACAATGGCTTCATAGACCTTGGTACGACCAGACACGTCATCTGATTTAACCGTCAGCATTTCCTGCAGGGTGTAAGCGGCACCATAAGCTTCAAGAGCCCACACTTCCATCTCACCAAAACGCTGCCCACCAAACTGGGCCTTACCACCCAGCGGCTGCTGCGTGACAAGAGAGTATGGACCAATGGAACGAGCATGGATCTTGTCGTCAACAAGGTGGTGCAGCTTGAGCATGTAGATGTAACCAACGGTGGTCACACGCTCAAACGGCTCGCCCGTACGCCCGTCAATCAACTGGGACTGACCAGATTTGTTGACACCAGCTTTCTCAAGCATGGCTTCAATCTCAGGGATGGAAGCGCCATCGAACACCGGAGTGGCTATGGGCACGCCTTTGCGCAGGTTATTGGCAAGTTCTACCAACTCGTCATTGCTCATGTTGGCAATGGCTTCGTCGTAGATCTCATCGCCGTAAACGTCTTTCAGACGGTCCAGCAATTCCTGACGCTTTTCACCATTGCGCTGGTAATCATCAACGAGATCACCAATGCCACGACCAAGGTTTGCACAAGCCCAGCCAAGGTGCGTTTCCAGAATCTGCCCCACGTTCATACGTGATGGCACACCCAGAGGGTTCAGCACGATGTCAACAGACGTACCATCTTCGAGGAACGGCATGTCTTCAACTGGAACCACGCGGGAGACCACACCCTTGTTCCCGTGACGACCCGCCATTTTGTCACCAGGCTGAAGCTTACGCTTCACGGCAACAAACACCTTGACCATCTTCATCACGCCAGGTGGCAGTTCATCACCGCGCTGGAGTTTTTCAACCTTGCTTTCAAAACGACCCTGAATTTTCTGCACAGATGCATCAAATTCACGACGCAGGGTTTCCAGCTCTGCCATAACGGAGTCAGACGCCACAACAATGTTGCGCCATGCACCGCGAGGATGCTCATCCAGCACTTCATCAGTGATTTCCGTGCCTGAACGGATACCTTTGAAGCCCGCACCAGCAACCTGACCCAGCAGCTTTTCGCGCAGACGGCTGTAGAAGGAACGTTCCTGAATGGCACGTTCGTCATCACGGTCTTTAGACAGACGTTCAATTTCGGCCCGTTCGATGGCCATTGCACGTTCGTCTTTATCTACACCACGACGAGAGAAGACGCGCACGTCAACGATCGTACCTGTTGTGCCAGGCGGCAGACGCAGAGAGGTATCACGTACGTCAGATGCCTTTTCACCAAAGATGGCACGCAGAAGTTTTTCTTCCGGTGTCATCGGGCTTTCGCCCTTTGGCGTGACCTTACCGATGAGGATGTCACCGGGGTTCACTTCCGCACCAACGTAAACAATGCCAGCTTCGTCGAGGTTACGCAGCGCTTCTTCACCCACGTTCGGGATGTCACGCGTAATTTCTTCCTGACCCAGCTTGGTGTCACGCGCCATGACTTCGAACTCTTCGATATGGATCGAAGTGAACACGTCGTCTTTAGCGATACGTTCAGAAATCAGGATGGAGTCTTCGAAGTTGTAACCGTTCCAAGGCATAAAGGCGACCAGAACGTTACGACCCAGAGCCAGTTCACCAAGCTCGGTTGACGGACCATCAGCAATAATATCGCCTGCTTTAACCTGATTACCAACATGCACCAGCGGGCGCTGGTTGATGCAGGTAGACTGGTTGGAGCGGGAATACTTACGCAGACGGTAAATATCAACGCCTTGGGTAGCGCCTGTTGAATCCGTTGCACGCACAACGATACGGGCACCGTCAATCTGGTCCACTATACCATCACGTTTTGCAACGATGGTTGCACCAGAGTCATGTGCAACCGCAGCTTCCATACCCGTGCCGACCAGCGGCGCATCAGAGCGCACCAGCGGCACAGCCTGACGCTGCATGTTAGAGCCCATCAGTGCGCGGTTCGCGTCATCGTTCTCAAGGAACGGAATGAGCGCAGCAGCAACAGACACAAGCTGCTTGGGTGATACGTCGCACGCAGTAACTTCAGTCGGCGGCACCAGACGGAAGTCACCACCACGGCGGACTGAAACCAGTTCGTCGGTCAAAGCACCATCGGCACTTTGCTTCGCATCAGCCTGCGCCACGATCAGCTTTTCTTCTTCCATGGCGGAGAGATACTTCCAGCCATCCTGAAGAACGCCGTCTTTTACAAGGCGATACGGGGTTTCAATGAAGCCGTATTTATTCACCTTGGCGTAGGTTGCCAGAGAGTTGATCAGACCAATGTTCGGGCCTTCTGGCGTTTCAATTGGGCAGATACGACCGTAATGCGTTGGGTGAACGTCACGCACTTCAAAGCCTGCACGCTCACGGGTCAGACCGCCCGGGCCAAGCGCTGAAAGACGACGCTTATGCGTGACTTCAGACAGCGGGTTGGTCTGATCCATAAACTGGCTGAGCTGGGAAGACCCGAAGAACTCACGCACGGCAGCGGCGGCCGGCTTTGCGTTGATAAGGTCATGCGGCATGACCGTATCAATATCAACGGACCCCATGCGCTCACGAATAGCGCGTTCCATACGGAGCAAGCCAACGCGATACTGGTTTTCCATCAATTCGCCCACGGAGCGAACGCGACGGTTACCCAGGTTATCAATGTCGTCAATCTGGCCGCGACCATCTTTCAGGTCACACATCACTTTGATGGTGCGCAGGATGTCTTCCTTACGCAGCACGCGCATGGTGTCAGGCACATCAATATCAAGACGCATGTTCATCTTGACGCGACCAACGGAAGATAGATCGTAACGGTCACCGTCAAAGAACAGGCCATGGAACATGGCGTCTGCGGTTTCAGCCGTTGGCGGCTCACCTGGACGCATGACACGATAAATATCGATCAGCGCTTCATCACGAGAGCTGTTTTTATCCACAGTCAGGGTGTTGCGGATCCACGGACCGTTGGCAGCATCGATCGCCAGCAGAGGAAGGTCTGTAACGCCAGCTTCTTCCAACGCTGCAAGGCGAGCTTCCGTGATTTCTTCGCCAGCTTCGCCGTAAATTTCACCCGTATCGTAATTCACGATATCATGCGCGATGAAACGACCCAGAAGGTCGATATCACCAACCAGCACTTCACGCGTTTTTTCGGCAATTTTACGAACGGCGCGGGCTGTCAGCTTAGCTTCCGCTTCTGCGACAACTTCGCCTGTTTCTGCATCAACCAGAGGAGCGAGCAGCTTCAGGCCACGGAACGCATCCGCGTCAAAGGGGCGAGCCCAGCCTTTTGCTGTTTTGGTAAAGATGACCTTGCCGTAGAAGTAGGCAAGAATTTCATTGTCATCCATACCTTTGATATCGAGCAGGTCAACATCACCACCCTCTGCCAGCTTGGCTTTACGAGCGGCTTCAGAAGCAGCACCCTCAAGCGCATAAAGCAGAGTTGTGACAGGCAGCTTACGCTTACGGTCGATACGAACGTAGATCAGATCTTTCGCATCGAATTCGAAGTCGAGCCAGGATCCACGGTACGGAATAACGCGTGCGGCAAACAGATATTTGCCGGAAGAGTGCGTTTTGCCTTTATCGTGGTCAAAAAACACACCAGGTGAACGGTGCATCTGGCTGACGATAACACGCTCGGTTCCGTTAATGATAAACGTACCGTTTTCGGTCATCAGGGGCATGTCGCCCATATAGACCGGCTGCTCCTTAATATCACGGATGGAGCGAGACCCTGTGTCTTCGTCCACATCCCACACGATAAGGCGCAGAATAACTTTCAGCGGCGCAGAAAATGTCAGGCCACGCTGGATGCATTCTTCAACATCATATTTTGGCTCTTCGAATTCGTAGCTTACGAACTCAAGACGCCCCCGACCTGCAAAGTCATTGATCGGGAAAACAGAACGGAAAACCTCCTGCAAACCTGTTGGTGTACGCGCATCAGGAGATACATTCGCCTGAAGGAACGTCTCATAAGACGCACGTTGCACATCAATCAGATTCGGCATCGGAGCGATTTCGGGGATCCGCCCGAAACTCTTGCGAATTCGCTTCCGTCCTGTGAACGATTTGGTGATTGCGTTCATCGTCGCTCCTGCCCCGCCCTTAACTACTCGGACCATCAGGCCTGCCGCTCACCCGCAGGCCTGATGGTCCGACCTTTGATTCTAGGCCTTAATACACACCAAGGAAAGCCCTGGCATCATACCCACCCCGGATAAAGAACCCGGAACAGGCAAACGGGCAGAGGCATACATACCTCCACCCGAAAACCTTTTTCTCATCATTCCACCGCTGATGCAGTGGATATGGCGAGAACTTATTTGATTTCGACGCTTGCGCCGTTGTCTTCAAGAAGCTTCTTGATTTTTTCGGCTTCGTCTTTCGTAGCGCCTTCTTTAATGGTCTTCGGTGCGCCTTCAACCAGATCCTTAGCTTCTTTCAGGCCAAGACCTGTGATGCCACGGATTTCTTTAATGACGTTGATTTTCTTGTCACCAGCTTTGGTGAGAACAACGTCAAATTCGGTTTTTTCTTCTGCAGGAGCAGCAGCGGCAGCAGCCGGACCAGCAGCAACAGCAACTGGAGCAGCAGCAGAAACGCCCCATTTTTCTTCGAGCAGCTTGGAGAGTTCAGCGGCCTCAAGAACCGTCAGAGCGGACAGTTCGTCAACGAGCTTGTTCAGATCAGCCATGATTAGACTTCCTAATGTAAACACTGGTTTGCAAAGTGCAACCCCTCAACAGAAAGGCTGCACCTTAAAGACATCACACTCTCTTGTAAGAGTGCGTTTTTAGGCGGCTTCCGCCTCACCCGTTTTGGCATAGGCCCCAAAAACCCGAGCAAGCTGGCCAGCCGGTTCTTTGGTAACGCAAGCAATACGCGTAGCAGGCGTGGAGATAAGACCCACGAGCTGCGCGCGCAGCGTATCCAGAGACGGCAGTTCGGCAAGAGCCTTGACACCATCGGCGCTAAGCACCTGAGAGCCAAGAGAACCGCCAAGCAGCACGAGCTTGTCATTGGCTTTGGCGAACTCGACAATCACCTTTGCAACTGCAACAGGGTCTTCCGCCCACGCAAGCGCGGTCGGGCCTTTAAGCAGCGGCTTGATGCCGTCGAACTGGGTCCCATCCAGGGCGAGAGTTGCCAGCCGGTTTTTCGCGACTTTATACGTTGCGCCCGCTGCACGCACTTTGCGTCGCAGATCCGTCACATCAGCCACTGTCAGCCCGTCATTACGGGTCACAACGACCATGGACGTTTCGGCAAACACGGCGGCAAGGGAAGCAATGAAGTCCCGCTTTTCCGTACGGTTCAAATCCCGTCTCCGTCTTGTCCTGCCTGACAAAAGCCAGTCAGAACGGGTTGCCCTAGAGCTTCATGAACACCATGAAGCTCAGCTCGCCTGTCCTTGAAACGGAATAACCGGAGCCACCGAAAAACGATGAACAGCCAGTATCCCCATCTTACCACCCGCAAGCCCATAGGGCTCATTAAGGCTGCACCGCGTGTGGTCTCGGACAGGTTCAGGAAATCAAATCGAAATCAGATTTCCTTATGATACTGTGCCAGAGCAAAACCCTGACACAGCAACATTCAGTCTCAGCCTGCGAAAGCTGAGAGATCCAACTGAACGCCCGGACCCATGGTAGAAGACAGACCAGCCTTCTTCATGTAGGTGCCTTTTGCACCGGTCGGACGAGCTTTCTGCACGGCATCAACAAATGCGCGCACGTTTTCAGCCAGTTTAGCAGCATCGAAAGATGCCTTGCCAACGCCAGCGTGAACAATACCAGCTTTTTCAGCGCGGTATTCAACCTGACCGGACTTGGCGGCTTCAATAGCGCCTTTAACGTCCATTGTCACGGTGCCCAGCTTGGGGTTTGGCATCAGACCACGCGGACCGAGGATTTTACCCAGACGACCAACCAGAGCCATCATGTCCGGGGTTGCAATGCAGCGGTCGAAATTGATTTCGCCAGCCTGCACTTTTTCCATCAGGTCTTCTGCGCCCACAACGTCTGCACCAGCGGCCTGAGCTTCTTCAGCTTTAGCACCACGAGCAAACACACCAACGCGCAGGGTTTTACCCGTGCCGTTTGGCAGAGACACAAAACCGCGGACCATCTGGTCAGCATGACGCGGATCAATACCCAGGTTCAGGGAAATTTCGATCGTTTCGTCAAACTTTGCCGTAGCATTACCCTTTACCAGAGCAATCGCTTCGTCCAGACCATAAGCCTGCGCGCTGTTTACTTTCGCCTGTGCAGCGGCGAGACGCTTTTTAGTAGCCATGCTCTCAGCCCTCCACCGTCAGACCCATGGAACGTGCGGAGCCAATCAGCATCCGAACAGCACCATCGATATCGTTGGCGTTCATGTCTTTGGATTTTTCTGCTGCGATTTCGCGCAGCTGATCCATGGTCACTTTACCCACAGCGGCACTTTTACCAACTGTCTGGCTGCCTTTGGAAATTTTGGCAGCTTTGAGCAGGAAGTACGTGTTCGGCGGGGTTTTGGTGATGAAGCTGAACGTACGGTCTGCATAAGCGGTGATGACGACCGGGATCGGCATACCTGGCTCAAGACCCTGGGTCTTGGCGTTAAATTCTTTACAGAACTGCATGATGTTCAGACCGCGCTGACCGAGCGCAGGACCAACTGGAGGCGAAGGATTGGCCTTACCAGCAGGAATCTGAAGCTTGATGTAGCCAACAACTTTTTTGGCCATATCCGGGACTCCTCATAATGAACCCGAACCGCGGTTTACGGTCTGCGCTGCACCACACGAAGCATGGTGCGAGTCAGACCTCCCGCGTTCGATTGGAGTGCCGCGCTTAGCGGCGTTGACTACGGGTGTCAAGGGGTTGTGATGTTTTTTGCTGCCCCACAAGATCTGCCGAAGCAGGATCTGTCTGGGTTGTCACACCCGCAACGGGTCCCGCATGGCGCAGATTGCCGTACTGAAGTGGGCTAAACGGCATGATCTGGTCCGACTTGGGCAGATCAGTGCGCGACCAGCCGCCACCCAGCGCCCGTACAAGCTGCACCCGGGCATCTATGGCACGGGTTTGCACCTGCACCAGCGCAATGCGTGCCTGAAGGGCTGCTACCTGCGCTACAACCACATCCAGATAGTTTGTCAGGCCGCCTGTATAGAGCGCCATGGTCATGGTCTGGGTGCGCAATGCGGCATCCACTGCGTTGCTCTGCTGGGCTGCTTCTGTTTTCAGCCGGGTTGTGCGGGTGAGATTATCCTGCACCTCCTGAAAAGCACTCAGCACTGTAGAACGGTAAAGGTCTTCTTCCTGCCGGTATTGAGACCAGTTGCGCTGCAATTCAGCGCGCCTCAGGCCACCCTGAAACAACGGCATAAGCGCCTGTACCCCAAACTGGTACATGGAGTTGGAGAGAGACGCGAGGTCAAACCCGTTATCCATAAACCCCGTCATGGCGTTAAAGGTTACATGAGGATAGAAGGCGGCCCGGGAAACCCCGATTGCACGGTTTGCCTGCGCCATACGTCGCTCTGCGGCCGCGATGTCGGGCCGCCGCTCCAACAGAGTTGCTGGCAAGGCAATAGGCGGCATTGTTGGAGCAAAGCTCAGCCGCGTGGTTGGCGCGATATGAAACGAGGACGGCGCTTGATTAACCAGTACGGCAATGGCGTGCTCTACAACCTCGCGCTGGGTCTGGATGTCCGTCTCTTGCGCCTGAGTGGCATAAAGCTGGGCCTCGGCACGTGATACGTCCATACCGGGCGCGATAGCCCCTGCCAGACGCATTTTGGTAACCTGCACGGCTGTCTGATAGTACCGAATAGAGTCACGGTACACAGCACTCTGTGCGTCAAAACCACGCAGCAAAACGTAGTCACTCGCAAGCTCGGCCTGCAAGCTCAAACGCCCTAAAGCATACTCTGCCGCCGCTTCTTGCGAGCGCTGCTTGGTCATACGAACCCGGTTACGGATGGCAGACCAGAAATCAGGCTCCCAAGAGGCTGTGGCTGAATACTGCTCCGAGGACATATAGACAGGCCCCTGCGAACCACCCCCACGCCAGAGCCTGTGCCGCGAGCCCTTATTCTTGTCCCCCGATGCCGCACCATTAAGCTGCGGGTACAGGTGAGACTTGGCTTCCATTGCCACGTCACGAGACTGCATGAACGCCTCTGCCTGCGCCTGGAGGTCCGGGTTCAGGCGCATGGCCTGCTCCTCCAACTGGTTCAGCAGAGGATCTCCCAGCATGGTCCACCAATCGGAGCGGATAACATCATCAGCAGGGCTTGCCTGCTTAAGCACCCCCGTATTTCCCCAGCTTTCCGGCACCTTGAGGGGGACGGGCTGGTACTTGGGCGCCATATCACAGCCAGAAAGCATGGTTGCGAAAGACAGCCCTACCAGCACACTATATCGGTAGGTTTTACGCGCCATCATGCCATGCGTCATGGACGGCCTCCGGCCTCAGCCGCAGGTGTATTATCTTCAGGCATGGCGCGTGTGTTGTCCTGTGACGCAGACTCACCTTCCGCCTTGTTGGCAGGCGCTGGTTTTTTGGGTGGCATGTTGTAGCCGGGTGTTCCCTTAACCACCCTCACCTTCTGCCCATCCAGCAAACCGGCTGACGGGTTATTAATAATACGGTCAGTTTTCTTCACCCCGCTGAGAATTTGCAGCGTGGTGCCCAAGTTGGTGCCAACAGTCACGTTCACCAGATGCACGTGGTCCGTCTCATCCACCAACGCAACCTGCGTACCTTCCGCGCGGAAAACCAGAGCGCCTTCCGGCAGGATCAACATATTGGTGTCACCCGGCGCGCGAAAACGAGCGGTGGCATAGGAGTTAGGCCATAGCTCGCCGGATTTGTTATCCAGCGTAAGCTCGGTTGTAACGGTGCGGGTTGAGGCATTGAAGGCTGTGGCGGTGGCCAGGAACCTGGCCTTAAACTTACGACCCGGATATTGTGGCACTTCCAGATCGGCCTCCAGGCGCGGGGAAATAATATCCGCGTAGTCCTGCGGGACAGCTACGAAGACACGCATGGCGTGAACATCCGCAACGCTAAACAGTTCAGTGGCGTTGCCGTGTGCATCAACATCCCCACGGCCAGCGTTCACGTAGTCCCCCACATCCGCAAAACGGGATGTCACCACGCCATCAAAAGGAGCCACAATGCGTTTGAAGCCTTCAAGGGCTGCGTAGCGTTCCACATCGTGTTCGGCTGCTTCAACCTGCGCTTTCTGGGCCTCGGCATTTGCCGCCTGTACGTCTACCTCCTGCTGTGAAACAGCCTGAGTGCCCTGAAGCGCCTTCCAGCGTTTGGCAGTAATCTGCGCCAGCTTGTACCGCGCCTGCGCCACATTCAGGTTGGCCTTGGCGGCAGCGTACTGGGCATCCAGTCCCGGCGTGTCAATTTCGGCCAGAACATCGCCCGCTTTCACAACGGCACCGAAGTCCTTGTACCACATTTTCACGTAGCCAGAGACCTGCGCGTAAATGGGAGCCTGATACCATGCGGCAATATTGGCAGGCAGGGACAGACGACGCTCATTGGGGCCGGGTTGTGGCGTTATGACCTGCACTGCGGGAATGGATTCAATAGCCATTTCCTGCGCCAGATTCATGTAGTGCGAATGGCGCGACACAATACCGGCAACCGCCAGAACCACAGCAGCGCCCCCCACAAGCACGAGCGCAAGCTTACGCCGTGGCGGAGAAGGCGGCGGAGTCTGGCTGTCATGGGGGCCGTTCTGGTCATGACTGCCGTAATTCTGCGCGCTCATGCGCTTTCTCCCTTTTGCATCGTCTCTGGTTTTTTGCGGTTATGCAGCATGGCGAACACGCAGGGCACAAACAGCAGGGTTGCTACTGTTGCGACCATCAGGCCACCCATAACCGCTTTGCCAAGCGGTGCGTTCTGCGAGTTACTTAAGGACATTGGCAGCATGCCAATAATCATGGCGGATGCTGTCATCAGCACGGGCCGGATACGCTCAAAGCCTGCTTCAAGGGCTGCGGCAATGGCATCACCATGCTCATCCAGTCGCTCCCTTGCAAAGGACACCACAAGAATGGCGTTGGCTGTTGCCGTACCCATGCACATGATGGCCCCTGTGAGAGCCGGAACCGACAGCGTAGTGCCTGTCAGGAACAGGCTCCAGGCAATACCGGCCAAAGCGCCTGGCAGCGCCGTGATGATAATAAACGGGTCGAGCCAAGACTGAAAATTAACAACAATCAGCAGGTAAACCAGCAGGACGGACATAGCCAGGCCACCCAGCAACTGCGCATAGGCACTGTTCATGGTGACGGCCTGACCGCGCACTTCCAGCGTGGACCCTTTTGGCAGGTCTGGCCGTATTTCATCCACAATCCGGCTGACTTCCCGCGAGACCGTACCCAGATCAATCCCCTCATTCGTGGCGTAAATATCAAACACTGGCATGATATTATAATGTGCGATCTCACCGGGTGTGCCCACCTGTTCGATGCTACTTAGTCCACCAAGGATCTGTGGGTTTTGCCCGTTCGGGTTGCCGTCCCCTTTATCAATGGGGGTTAGCTCCAGATCGTTCATGGTTTGCAGGAAGGTGGCGGGCGTCTGAATATCAATCAGATGCGAAACCCCGGTCTTGGTATCCAGCCAATAAACCTGCCCGACCTGAGAACTACCTGAGAGTGAAACCAGTGCGTTGTTGGCAACGTCTGATTCCGTAATACCCGTTCCCAAAGCGTAAGTTCTCTGGGCGTTCACGCGCAGGGTGGGGGTTGTCATGGGCTGCTGTACCGACACATCGGTTAGGCCAGTTACATGGCGCAGCCTGTCGGCCAGTCTGTTTGCAAACTTGAAGTTGTCAGACAGGTTACGCCCGACAATCTGCACATCTATGGGCGCAGGCAGACCAAAGTTCAGAATTTTTGCGGTCAGATCTCCGGGCAGGAAGGAGATTTGCGTACCCGGGAACATCTCATTCAGGTTGTGCCGCAGCTTTTTGCGGTACTCCGCAACAGGAGAGTCAGCCTCCTTGAGGGAGACGGTAATATCGCAGTCCTGCGTCCCCACGGTCGGGGTGGGAATGAAGGCCTGGTTAAGCGGGCTGAACGGCAAGCCACAGTTATCGACTATGCTCTCAACCTGCCCAGCCAGCGTGCGCTCAATTTCAGCATTCACCAACTGGGATATTTTACCTGCTTCAGACAGCTTGGTGCCGAGCGGCGCACGCATGTGAATGGCCATGGTGTCCGAGTTGATCTCGGGGAAAAAGTCCTGCCCAACAAAGAACAGTAACCCCAGAGACCCAAGGGAACACAGCACAAATACCGGTACAAACGTACCACGAATGGAAACCAGATGCTTGAGCAGGTCATGATAGGCGTGACGGAACCGCTCGAACCTGCGCTCAAACCCTTTCTGGAACCGACCAAAAACTGTTTTTGGCTCCTGCGGGCCATGGGCATGAGCCGCCACCTGCGCGGCCAGCATGTATTTGGCCATGGTGGGCACAAGCGTACGGGACAGGATGAAAGACGCCATCATGGCAAAAATGATGGCTTCTGCCATGGGCATGAACAGCCAACCTGCAACGCCAGTCAACTGGAACAGCGGCATCCAGACGATACAGATGCAGAGTGTTGAGACAAAGGTTGGAATGACAATCTGATTAGCAGCATCGATAATTGCCGTTTCCAGATCCTTATCCATCTCAAGGTGAGCATCGATATTCTCGATCATCACCGTGGCGTCATCCACCAGAATACCAACGGCCAGTGCAAGACCACCCAACGTCATGACGTTAATGGTCTGCCCAGCCCAGCCCAGCCCGATAATGGAGCACAGCATAGCGAGGGGGATGGATGTTGCGATAATAACCGTGGAGCGCCATGACCCGAGGAAGAGCAGAACCACAAGCCCGGTCAGGCAGGCGGCTGTCAGCATTTCGCGCAGCACGTCCTGCACGGATTCCTTCACAAAGGTGGAGGCGTCGTTCAGCACCTTGATGCTGACGCCCTCTGGCAAGGTTTTGACAATACCCGGCAGCAGAGCCTTGACCCCGGACACAACCTCCAGGGTAGAGGCATCGCCGCTCTTCATCACAACAATCAGAACGCCCTGCTGGCCTTTGACCAGCACAAGGTTGGTCTGCGGTGGGCCACCCTGATGCACCCACGCAACGTCCTGCAACCGGACGACAGCGCCCCCAACCTGTTTGATGGGGATCATGTTCATCTCATCCAACGCACGGGGGGAGGCGTTGGTCTGGACCATCCAGTCAAAAGTGCCAATCCGCTGGTCACCGGCAGGCAGCACAATGTTCTGGCTGTTAAGGGCCTTGGAGACATCAACGGGAGAGAGCTTGTGCGCCAGTAGTTTGATGGGGTCCAGATCCACCATGACGTTACCCGGCTGCCCCCCGTAAGGGTTGGGAATAGCCGCACCCGCCACCGACACAAGGGCCGGACGGATCAGGTTGGAAGACATGTCATAAATCTGGGATGCCGTCATGGAGGTGGAAGACACCTGCAACGTAATGACCGGCACGGAGGAGGCATTGTACGTCAAGACCAGCGGCGGCGTGGACCCCGTTGGCATCTGCTTGATGACGGTTTGCGACACAGAGGTAATCTGCGTCTGTGCAACGGCGGTATCCGTGCCCGGCTGGAAGAAGATTTTGACAATACCGCGGCCGTAGTAGGACTGGCTTTCAATATGTTCGATATTGTTGACCGTGGCGGTCAACGCGCGTTCGTAATAATAAACAACGCGACCGGACATATCTTCAGGCATCAGGCCCGTATAGGTCCACACAACAGCAACGACCGGAATCTTGATGCTGGGGAACACGTCCGTTGGTGTATTGAAAATCCCTCTGATGCCGAACACCAGAATGAGAATAGAGAGAACGACGAACGTGTAGGGCTTTTTTAGCGCCGTAACGACAATTTCATTCATGCGCGTTTACCCCCGGTAAGCGCACACAAAAGGCTGCATCCAGATGAATCGGTCATGACTCTTTGAGATACAGATATCCCCTGCCTGCGCCAATAAAAATGGTTTTAATAAGACTAAAAGCCGCCGTTCGTCATGAAAATGTAATACGAAACAGGGTGCCCTGCCCGTTCGGTCCGGCCTCAATTGTCACGGTAGCCTCATGCAGGTGTGCAATGGCCAGAACAAGGCTCAGGCCCAACCCGCTTCCGGGCACATGCCTGCTTTTGTCAGAGCGGTAAAAGCGGGACATTACGGCCTGCCGCTCATCCACCGCAATTCCTATACCGGTATCTGTCACGATCAGTTCCGGCGTGGTGCCCTGCCGGATGACGGAAACCGTCACGGTCCCTCCGTCCGGTGTGAACTTGATGGCGTTGTCCACCAGGTTGGCCAGCAGTTCCACCAGCAGATGGCGGTCTCCGTCTATACAAACTGGAACAGAACTAACCCTTGTGAGCAGGGCAATGCCCTCTGTCTCGGCAATTGGCTCGTACAGATCCACTACATCCGCAACAAGCTCGGCCAAATTGACCACACCAAAGCCTGCGCGCCTGCGGCTGCTTTCAATCTCGGCAATACGCAATAAGGCCGTGATGATACCAAGGCACTGGTCAAGGTCATCTACGGCACGCGCCACCGCATTTTCCAGCACCTCTCCCGTACTGCCGGTGGACATGGCGCGCTCAAGCTTGGCCCGCACACGGGAAAGCGGTGTGCGGAGGTCATGCGCTATGTCGTTACCGACCTCGCGCATGCCATCCATCAAATTTTCCAGCCGGTCGAGCATACGATTAACACTGCCCGCCAGCCGCTCAAGGTCGTCACGCTCTTTCCCGGCGGGCAGGCGTTCGTGAATATCGCCTGCCATGATCAGGTCTATGGCTTCATGCATGTCCTTGACACGGGACAGGGCACGATGACTGAGAACCATGCCGAGCAGCAGAGCAAACAGCAACGTGGGAATAGCGGCCAAAACCGTTGCGTGGCGGAGCATAAGCTTTTGCTCTGCCAGAAGATGAAAACTTCTTCCCAGCACCAGAATAGTGCCATCCGGCATGGTTTCAGCCAGAAGCCGCAGCGGATACGGTGCGCCCTCTTCCGGGTAAATTTCAATATTATGGGGTTTGCCGTCCGCCTTAAGCCCATGGGGCCAGGCCCGCAGGTCTCCGGCGATCAGGGCGTGACTGGCATCAAACAGCCCGGCGCTGCTGATAACCAGCCGCATATCATCGGTTGCGCGTTTACGGACGACATATTCAAGATGCTCTGGTGTCATTTGCGCCAGCAGTTCGGCCTCACCACGCAACAGGGCGGTTGAACGGTGAGATTCAACCGCTTCCATCTGTGTGTAAACCAGACCAAACTGCATCACCATCACACCGGCCATGGCGGCAACCGCCATGAGCGTGAGGCGAAACGCCGCAGTGCGGCAAAGTTCAGTCAGCCACACGTAACAGGAATCCGGTGCCGCGAATACTCTTGATCAAAGGCTCCTCGCCAGGGCTATCAACCTTGCGGCGCAGCTTGCCTATATGCACATCAACCAGATTGGTTCTGGGAATGAAGCGGTATTGCCACACATCCTCCAGCAGCATGGAGCGTGTCAGCACCTGATCAGGGCGGCGCATGAGGTACTCCAGCAAACGAAACTCACGCGGCAGCAGGTCAATTTCGCGCCCATCCCGCCAGACCCGACGCTCGATCAGGTCCATCTCCAGCGGGCCTACGCACAGCTTTGTGCTCCGCGTATCATCCGGGCGACGCAGCAGGGCTTCCACGCGTGCGAGAAGTTCTTCCATGGCAAAGGGCTTGGTCAGATAGTCATCCCCGCCAGCCTTGAGGCCTGTTACCCGGTCATCCACAGCGGAGAGAGCGGACAGCACCAGAACGGGTGTCCGAATACCGCGCTGGCGCAGTGTCTCAATAACACTCAACCCGTCCAGCCCGGGCAGCAGGCGGTCAACCACTAACACATCGGCTCCGCCAGCAAGGGCTGCTGCAAGGCCGGAATCCCCTGTGGCACGGTGCAGAACGTCAAGACCGTGCCCGGTCAGTTCGGCCACAATTTCCTCAGCAATCGTGCTGTCATCTTCAATCAGAAGAACAGACCCACGGGCAATACGCCCTGACTGCTTATCTGACTGGTCGTGCTGATCGTCATGGTGTGTGTGTTCAGTCATAATATCCTGATGCTGCTTTCTTGCGGGGTGCGCCAGTAAAATTCATTTCAGACTAGTGGAGGATACCACAGCGGGAAACCTGTCAGATTTATAATCCCAAAACCGATCACAAAGCCCGCATTCCGATCACACCATCGAGAACAGGGGCACTAAGGGCAACACCAAGTATAAAAAATGCATTACTCCTATTCGCACAGGGTTCACCCGAAGGTCAGAGAGGCTTCCATGCAACAACCCGCGGCCTAAAGTGTTGATCCATCACGATAATGCAATGACATGTGCTGTTTCTGGGTGATATAGGTTTTTCAGAAGCAGAAAACGATAAACAATAATAACAATTCAGAACAGGGAAATACTAGCGTGGATCTGCCCAATCCCTCAGCGTTATCCGCCTCTCCACACTCCTCGTCATCCCGGCATAAAGCACTTTACTTGCAGGTTATCGCTGCTGTTTTGATTGGGATTCTGGTCGGCTATTTCTTTCCTAACCTTGGCAGTGCGCTCCGCCCCTTGGGCGACGGGTTTGTCAAACTGATTAAAATGGTCATTGCCCCGGTCATTTTCCTGACTGTGTGCACCGGCATTGCCGGCATGGCCGACCTGAAACAGACAGGCCGTGTTGCAGGCAAGGCCATGGGGTATTTCCTGTTTTTCTCCACCTTTGCGCTTGTTATTGGCATGATTGTTGCCAACGTGGTGAGGCCAGGTTCCGGACTGCATATTGACCCGAAATCACTCAATTCCGGGGCGGTATCCTCCTTTGTGACAGAAGCGCACGCCCACTCCTTCACAGACTTCCTGATGCGCATCATTCCCACCACCACAGCGGGAGCCTTTACGTCTGGGGAAATTCTACAGGTTCTGCTGGTTGCTATTCTGTTTGGCATCAGTCTGGCGCAAATGGGCCCGAAGGGTGAGAAAGTACTCTCCCTCTTCCGCCAACTGACGGAACTGGTCTTCGGGGTTGTGCGGCTGGTTATGTATGCGGCCCCCATCGGGGCATTCGGTGCCATGGCCTTCACGGTTGGGCGCTTTGGCGTAAGTTCCATTGGCAACCTGCTGGAACTGATCCTGACCTTTTATTTCACGGCTTTCGTGTTTGTCTTTGGTGTGCTGGGCGTTGTGTCCCGCATGATGGGGTTCAGCATATTCCGTCTTGCCCGGTACCTGAAGGAAGAACTGTTGATTGTACTGGGGACCAGTTCTTCTGAATCCGCACTGCCGGGGCTTATTGCCAAGCTGGAAAACGCCGGCTGCCCCCAAGGCGTGGTCGGGCTGGTTGTGCCTATGGGCTACTCCTTCAATCTGGACGGCACGAATATCTACATGACATTGGCCGCCCTGTTTATTGCTCAGGCAACAGATGTGCATCTGAGCCTTGGCGAACAGGTGGCTCTTCTGTTGGTTGCCATGGTGAGTTCCAAAGGGGCTGCGGGTGTTACCGGGGCAGGCTTCATTACGCTGGCTGCCACCCTGTCTGTTGTGCCCAACGTGCCTGTTGCAGGCATGGCGCTTATTCTGGGCATTGACCGCTTTATGTCTGAATGCCGCTCCCTCACCAACCTGATGGGGAATGCTGTGGCTGCCATTGTTGTTTCCCGTTGGGAGAGAACGCTGGATACCGCGCAACTGCACAAAGCCCTTGAACATAAGCCCGCTCCTTAACCTGTTTTGGAGCGCCCTCTCCTTTCTGACCATCCCTTGATGACGCCCCTTGCCCGTTCAGGAAACGTGCTAACAACAGGATAATGCTCATATGAATACGGCTCAGCGCGTTCGCGGCATTCTGGCAGGTTCAGCCGGCAACTTACTGGAATATTACGACTGGTACGTTTATTCCTCCTTCACCATTTACTTTGCCCACTCCTTCTTTCCACGAGGGGATAAAACGGCAGAACTGCTGAACGCTGCGGCTATTTTTGCCGTTGGGTTTTTCATGCGCCCCATTGGTGGCTGGCTGCTTGGTTCCGCCGCAGACCGCTACGGTCGGCGCGCAGCCCTCACCATATCTGTTACCGCCATGTGCCTTGGGTCTCTGGCCATTGCCATCTGCCCCAGCTACCAGCAGATTGGCCTTTTAGCGCCCATTGTCCTGTTAGTGGCCCGCCTTGTGCAGGGCCTGAGCCTTGGTGGCGAATACGGCGCGTCCGCCACCTACCTTGCGGAAATGGCTACCCCACGTAATCGGGGGTTCTGGTCCGGTTTTCTCTATGTCACGCTGGTTATGGGCCAGCTACTGGCCATGATTATTCTGCTGCTCATGCAGTATATTTTCCTCACACCCCAGCAAATTGAGTCGTGGGGCTGGCGTATCCCGTTCTTCTTGGGCGCCACAGGCGCTGTGCTGGTGTTCTGGCTACGCCGCCAGATGGTCGAGAGCGAGCGCTTTGAAAAAAGCCAGGAAAAGAAAGAAAAAGGTGGTCTTGCCATGCTGGTGCAGCACAAACGTGCTGTCCTGACAGTATGTGGCATGACGCTTGGCGGTACGGTCGCGTTTTATACCTACACCATCTACATGCAGAAATATCTGGCTAACACTCTGGGCTTTCCCAAAGACACCGCAACACTGGTCTCTTCAGCGTCGCTGGTTGTCTTCGCGCTTATTCAGCCTGCCTTTGGAGCACTGTCAGACCGAATTGGCCGTAAGCCTTTGCTGATCTACTTTGGTGTGTGCGCCACGTTGGGCACAATTCCGCTTCTGTCTGCCCTATCTGGTGTGCACTCACCGTGGGCAGCATTCGGCCTGATTACCTGCGCCCTCTTTATCGCGTCTGGCTACACGTCCATTAACGCGATTGTTAAGGCCGAACTTTTTCCCACCCAGGTCCGGGCTTTGGGTGTGGGCTTTCCTTACGCGGTGACGGTCTCCGTCTTTGGGGGCACCACCGAATATATTGCCCTCTGGTGCAAGCAGGCCGGGCATGAAGGCTGGTTTTCCTACTATGTCTCCGCCTGTGCAGCCGTTACCCTGCTGACAGTTTTGACACTGAAAAAGACCACAACCCTCAACGAGACGACTGACCACACTGCCTGAAGGCCGCAAATAACCGGTTTCTACAAGGGCCTAAAAGAGGCCCTTAACCGGCCTTTAAATTGCCATGACTCGCGCCTTATTAGAGACTTAGAAACGGAGGGCCTGCTCTCCGCTTCCTGTTTGAAGGAGGCATTTCATGCGCCGTTTGACAAAAACTCTTCTCGCTCTGCCACTCATTGCAGGCACCCTGCTGGCAACTGTTCCGGCAGCTCAGGCGCACCCTGGCGGCCCCTATGGTTGGGGTGGCGGCGGCCGCCACTGGGGCGGTCCGCCACCCCCACCACGTTATGCAGGCGGCTGGGGCCCTCGCGATTATGGCTATCGTCACCGCGGTGGGCATGGCGGAGCAATTGCAGGGGCCCTGATTGGGGGACTGGCCGTTGGCGCCTTGGCTGGAGCAGCAATGAGCGGGCCTTCCGTTCCACCGCCGATGGCGTATGGGCCTCCGCCTCCCCCTCCGCCGCCAGTTTATGCTGTACCAGCCGTGCCGGTTGTCCCTGTTGCACCAGCTCCGGGCTATTACGCTCCCGGCAGCTATTATTACGGCGGTTACTGAGGCAGAAGCGGGCCTTAGATCTCGAAATCCGGAACAGGGCGCTCAGGCGCCCTGTTTTAGTTTGTACGTCTAGAGGGTTTTGGCGGCTTCAAGCACGGCCTCAACGTGGCCGGGCACTTTCACCTTGCGCCAGATGCGGGCAATTTTGCCATCGGCTCCCACCAGAAAAGTGGTCCGATCAATACCCATATAGGTCTTGCCATACAGGGACTTTTCCACCCAGACGCCATAGGCTTCTGTCACACTCCCTTCCTCATCAGAGGCAAGAGGAAATGTCAGGTCATATTTATCGGCAAATTTATCTAGCTTGCTGACAGGGTCTCTGGACACACCAATAATCGTCAGCCCTGCCCCTTCAAATTCACGCAGGGTTTCGTTAAAGCCGCAGGCCTCCTTAGTGCAGCCGGGTGTATCGGCCTTCGGGTAAAAATACAGCACAAACGGTTTGCCTTTCAGTTCCTGCGAACTGACATGCCTGTTCCTGCTTGCTGGCATGGAAAACTCTGGAGCAACTGCCCCTTCCTGCAAAAGCTGATCCTGAGACATGCTGTTTCGTTTCCCTCTTCTGTCGTAATAAAAAAAATCAGTTCACCGCGTTTTTCAGCCGCCCTCTACCATGACCTCGGCAAAGGCATCGCCCTCCGCGACGGGGCCAATAAGCCTATTGAAGCACTGACGCACCGTGCGAGCCATGGCACCGGTCTGGCTTACCAAATCCGGCAGGGTTTCCACCCGCATGGCCCGCAAAACAACAGCGCGGGACGGAGGGGCCAGTTCCTTTTCCAGATCAAGCGGCGGCACAGGCCCACATAACAGCCGCAATAGACCCTGCAAGCGCCGCCAGGCACTGTCAGCCTGCAAAAGTAACCTGAGATCCGCCGAGTTTATCAGGCCTGCTTTACCAAGCTTGACCAGCGCCCGCCGCGTGCAGGTATCTCGCACTGCTTTATTTGCCCCCACAAGTTGCAGAGTTTGCGCAATAAACTCTACTTCCATCAGCCCACCGGCACGCCTTTTTACATCCCACGGGCTGGTAGCTGGCAGGTCGCGGGCAAGCCGTGCCCGCATGGCACAGGCATCGGCCAGAATGGTTGCAACCTCCGCGCTTGGCACACGCGTACGCCCCTCCAGAATGGCGGCAATATCTTCAGAAAAAGCTTTGCGCAACGCTACCGGGGCTGTGATGATACGCGCGCGGGTCAAGGCCATACGCTCCCATGTCCATGCGGCTTCCCGATGATATTGCAGAAGCCCACGGCGCGGCACGGCAACAGGACCAGCCGCACCGGAAGGGCGCAACCGCATGTCCACAGCGTATAGGGGACCTTCCGGGCCAGGTGCGGTAAGTGCCGCAATAAAAGCATGAGCAAGACGCGTATAATACTGGCTCACCGCCACACTGCGGGGTGCCGCAAGAGGCAGGCCCTCCGCCGTCACCCGCCGGACGGCTTTACCCACCTGACTCACCGTCTGATCTTCCGGATGGTCAAATACCAGCAGCAGATCAAGGTCCGACCCCGGCATCATTTCCCGTGAGCCAACCTTACCCAGGGCAATAACGGCCATACTCCCGCCGGGCACACGGCCATACCGGCGAACATGGTCTTTCTCAACAGCCTGTTTCAAAACCGTCATGATGGTATCAGCAAGGGCTGTCCGGGCCCGCTCTGCCTCGTCCTCACTCATGCGTGCTTCCAGCACGGCAACAGAGAGGCGGAACTCCTCCCCACGCAGGAGGGGGCGGAGCGCTGTCACCAGCATTTCCGTATCTTCTACTTCCTGTGCCAACTGGCGCAGACGCGCCTGCACGTTGCGCCCTTCCTCAGGCTCCGGCTCCAAAAGCCCTTCCAGGGCTGAAGGTGTGTCGGCCAGGTGATCTGCCAGAAAGGCGGACGCATCAAAAAGCGCTGTAATGCGGTCAATCAGCGCCGGATTCCGCTCGAACAGGGACAGAAGCTGCACCCCGGCATGTTGGCGTGTGAGCAGCGCATCAAACCGCCGCAGGCACGCAAGCGGGTTGCTCCGTGCCGTAAAGCTGGCCAGCAGAGCAGGAAGCAGAGTGCGTAATAAGGCATGTGCCCGCTCCGAGCGCAAAGCCCGCAAGCTGTTACCCTGCCACCGCGCAAGAACCTGCGCGGCATCCGCTGCCTGATGATCCGGAAAACCGAGTTTTTGAAGAATGACGGGTGAGTTTTCACTCTCTGGCGCAACGGCAAGAAGTGCCTGATCCTGCTCACCCGCCGGAGGAGGTTGGGTTACAAAATGCCGCTCAAAAATACGTCTGGCTTCCCGCATACGCGGGAGGAGATCAAGCGCCAGAGCCGCCCCATCTGCAAAGCCCATGAACACGCCAAACGCGTCAAACGCTTCTGCCTGCTCTGGCAGGGAGTGGGTTTGTTGGTCCGAGCGCATTTGTAGCCTGTGCTCAGCATCCCGCAGCAGGCGATAGGTGCGAGCCAGAACTTCTGCCTCTTCCCGCGGCAGATAGGCCAGCCGCACCAGTTTTTTCAGGGCACCAAATGTCGTTTTCTCGCGTAGGTCCGGGTCTCGGCCGCCCCATACAAGCTGCATGGCTTGGGCAATAAACTCGATTTCCCGAATACCGCCCTGCCCCAATTTAAGGTTATGCCCCAGCAACCACGCCATACTGGCGTGCGGGTCTGCCACAACGTTTTCCGGTAAGGTTGCCAGACCAGTGCGCCCGGTGTTGCGGTAGTGGTCTATCCGCGCCTTCATGGTGTGGATATCGTCAATCAACGCAAAGTCGAGGTGTCTGCGCCACACGAATGGCCGGATGGCTGCCAGAAAGCTGCGCCCCAAAGCCAGATCCCCTGCAACGGGACGTGCCTTGATCATGGCAGCACGCTCCCATGTCTGGCCGAGGCTTTCATAGTAAACAATTGCCGCCTGCACGGAGACCGCAGGCGGGGTTGAGGCCGGGTCCGGCCTCAGGCGCAAATCGGTGCGAAAAACGTAACCATCCGCATCTCGTGCTTCCATGAGGCGGACAAGATCGCTAGTCATACGAATGAATACACGCCGCACCGCATCCGGCTGCTTGTGCCCGGAGGGGTCATAGAGCACCATCAGGTCTATATCTGAGGAGAAATTCAGTTCCCGTGCCCCCAGCTTCCCCATTGCCAGCACAAAAAAACCACACCCGTATGTTGGACGTTTGGGGTCTTTCACCTGTATCTGACCGGACTGATGAGCGGCCCACATCAAATGCCTGAGAGCAACTTCCAGCGTAACATCCGCCAGACGGCTCAGGGTTTGCGTCACATCCTCCAGCGGCCAGAATCCGCCAAGATCGGCCACGGCACACAGCAGTGCCACCCGTTTTTTGGCAATACGCAGGGTTTGGGCCACATGGTCATAGCTTATGGTGATGTCGCAGGCATTCAACGTGGCGAACACGTCCGCAGCACAAGCACTCGGCCCTTTTTCCAGCAGGGCCGCGAAGAACACCGCATCCTGCAACGCAAGATCAGACAAATATGGGCTGTTGCCACCAAGGCAGTCCAGCAGGGCATCCGTACCTGCCATGGCCAGAACGACCTCACGCCCCTGCGCGTGCAGGGCCTGTTGCATGTCCTCCCTGAAAAGGGAGGCCGACCGCGCGTTGGCTGCGGCTGGCCATGCCGCATCCGGCCAGATACGCTGGGTGCGCGCGCTTCTGGTCTGGCGAATATCTTTAAACAGGGGCTGTGTAACGGGCTGCATAGTCTGACCATTCTGGTGAAGAACAAAGGGTTGCTGCGTTGACTTCAACAGGTCAAGACCTCCCGCGCCCTTTGCACAAAAAGCTGCTCCGCATTGGCCTTGTTGTTGTAGCGTGTAGCGTGAGCGTCCCGCTTGCTGGCTGTGGCGCATTGTTGGTGCGGATGATGTTCGGGCCAGTAAATATTACACCTCTTGTCCGGCCTTTCCTGCCCCTGACCGTGCAGGAGGGCGCTCCCGGCCAACCGCCAGAAACAACGCTGACACTGAAGCACGCCCAACTCCGCTGGGACAGCCTGCATGATGGCTTGGGCGCACCGTTAGTGCTGTCCCTCCGTAACGTGCAGATGCAGAAAGCGGATCACTCTGCCCCGGATGTCATTGAACAGGCGGACGCAACACTGGACCCTCTGGCTCTGGCGCGTGGGGCCATAGGCCTGCGGATGCTGGATGTGAGTGGCGTGCACCTTGCGCTACGCAGAGGGAAAGATGGCAGTGTAACCCTTGCTGCCCTGAAACCTGACCAGCACCCAACGCAGGACAAGACGGCCAAAACGCCTGTCGTGCCTGATTTTCTGGATATTACGCGGCTAAGCCTCCATAACGCCACCGTGACGATGGATGATCAGTTGACCGGCACCCACTGGACTGCCGCGCCAGTTGAAGGTGACGTCACCCTTACACAAAATGATGGTAAATACGGTGTAACCGGAACGGGCAGCCTGACACTGACTGGCGCAAAATCCGGCGCACGGCTTAACCTGACAGCAACCGGCACCCGTATGCCGGACAAAACCGTACAGTGGCATATTGCCCTTGCACCCGCTCAGCCTGCGCAATTTGCTGTTCTGGCCCCGGCACTTGCCACCGTAAAAAACACTGTCGCCCTGACGGCTGATGCTGTTTTTGCACCCGCCCCCGGCAGCACATGGCTTTTGCCCACAGCACTTGATCTGACAGCAGATATTGGCGCAGGCCCGCTGGAAGCGGCTCATTCCCGTTTTCTGCTCAAACACGGTCATGCGGCTGTGCATGTTGACCTCAACCATCAGTCTGGCACCCATGTGCCTGCCATTCTGGCAGTTAAAGATCTGACGCTGGACCTGCTGGACCCTGACAAACCAGACGCACCCGAAAAAGGGGTCAGTATTCAGGCTCGCGGCACGCTTAATGCGTCAGACTTGGTCAGCCCGCAGGCATTGGCCGGACAGGTTGATGTTGATATTCCGCATGTTGATTTTGATAATATAGCCCAGTTCTGGCCTACAAAAATGGCCAAGGGTGGCCGTGAGTGGGTGATGAAAAACATCACCACCGGGCAGGCCCGTGACCTGCATGTTACGCTGGCGCTACATAGTGCGCAGGGCTGGAAAGGGCTGGATGTTACAGGGGCTACCGGCGGGGTGGATGCCTCCGGCCTCACGGTTCACTGGCTCCGCCCCATTTCCCCGCTGCTGGGCATGAATGCCCACCTGTCTGTCTCTGACCTTGATACGCTGAAAATCACGTTTGATCACGGCTACCAACTGATCAATCTGGCGGACAAGAATGTCGGCGCAACTGGCGTTGGCAGGGTAGATGCTGGGGCCGGTAGCATGACGATCTTTGGCCTGACCAAAAAGGACCAGACCGCCACCATTGCGACCGAACTGCATGGGAATTTACGCGATATTCTGGCACTTCTGGCCGAACCCCGACTGCACCTGCTCTCACGCCACCCGCTCAGTTTTACCGCACCCTCCGGTAAAGCCACGGCGGCCTTTACACTCAGCCTGCCTTTGGAGAGCGATGTCACCACGGACCAGATGAGCGTGGATGCCCACGCCACTGTTACGCAAACGCATCTTGGCAATGTTGTGATGGGGCGTGCCATTACCAACGGCAGCTTCAAGATTAATGCCACCACTGAGAAAATGGATCTCAGCGGCCATGCCGCGCTGGGTGGGCTACCGGCAGATGTCGCCTATTTCATGGATTTCCGGTCTCTCAAACCCACAGAGGTTTCAGAAAAAGCCCATGTTTTGGCGCACATCACTCCGGCCTCTGCCGCCAGCGCAGGCTTTGCTGCGGGAGACCATTTTGATGGGAGCGCCACACTGGCGGTAGACTACGCCAAGCTAGAAAACAAACAGGCCACCGTAGGCCTGAATCTTGACCTGACACCCGCCAAAATACGCATTCCGCTCTGGCACAAGGCCGCAGGGCGTGCTGCCAAGGCATCAGCCGACCTCAACCTGTTTGACGGCACCATTACCGGAGTTGACAATCTTTCTGCCTCTGGCCCCAATCTGGCGGTTAAGGGGTACGCTTTTCTCCAGCCTAACAAAGCGCCGGAACTGCTTATTTCCTCGTTCCATATTGAACGCTCGCAGGGGCACGCCCGGCTTATCCTGCCTTACAACACGCCGGACAAAACCATTCAGGTTGGGGTGTATGCCTCCATGCTGGATCTGACGCCTCTGCTGGAGAATGACCCGGCAACGCCTGCCCCTGCTGGTAAAACCACGGGAGGCTATCATGTCCCAGAAGCAGCCAGCGGAACCTTGCATGGCCCGCCCGGCAATGCGTGGGTCATTGATCTGCAAAGCGATGCGCTGCTCTATAACTACACCAAGCCAGCCCTGAGCATGGTGAAAGGTCATTTTGAACATAACGGGCTAAGGCTGGAAAAAATGCAGTTCAGCATGAGTGGCCCTGCTCCCGCTACCATGCATCTGACCCCGGAGGGGGCAAAACGCAGCCTGCATGTGACCATTCCCGACATGGGCGGTTTTCTGACCGCATTCAACATCATGCCCAATGTCAAAGGCGGTCATGCCTTGTTAGAGGGCACATTTGACGACACACTGGCCGCAGCGCCCTTCAGCGGCGTTCTGAAAGTCAGCCCCTTTGTGCTTACCAAAGCACCAGAGACTGTTCTGCTGGCCCGTAATCTGTCCCTTTACGGCTGGATCAACAGCCGCAAATCCCCGGAATTTGAGATCACGCACCTCAGCATGCCGGTCACGTTTTCAGACGGTGTTCTGCGTATTCATGACAGCAGCACAGGCAACGATGCCTTGGGTGCCACGCTGGAAGGGAACATTGATCTTGACCACGGCAAGCTGGATCTGGACGGCACGGTTGTGCCCATTTTTGCACTCAACCGCCTACCCGGCCGCTTGCCCGGCATTGGGCGCCTGTTCAGCCCTGAGAAAAACGGTGGCCTGTTGGCCATGACCTTTAATCTCTCGGGCAAGCTGGACAAGCCGGATTTTCATGTAAACCCCCTTTCCATTCTGCTGCCGGGGCTCTTGCGTAAGATTTTTTAGGGCTTGGCGGGCGCGTCCGGATCTTCAATATCCGCATCACTTTCGGTCAGAAACACCGTATCGTGCAAACTCCCCTGCACACGCGCGAGAAGATGGCCGGATGAAATGGCATGACGCAACGTCTCATCTTCATCCCCAAAGGAGGTATCCACCCCGTTGCCGCTTACATCTCCTACCGGATGAAACTGGGTGTCCGCCTGAGGCTTGACCGGGTTTACCAGCCAGTGCCGCGTGTGGGACACGACGGTTGAAGCATCGGCAATGCCACAGGGCTGAGCCTTGGTCAGGGTCACCGTCTCGGTCGTGACAAAGGCCTGCGCCGTGTGGCCACCCGGCCCGGTAGAAGCCTCAAACACTGTCCCGGAGGGTACAACCAGCAGAGATGTCGCCTGTTCGTCCTGCTGGGAGGTCAGACAAACGGACACCCCACCCTGCCCGGTAACAATCGGCGCCAAGTTAGCAGCAACGGGCCCATGCTCGGGTGCCTGCGCCAGAACCGGAGCAGAAAAGCAGGGAGCACCGGCTAATACTACTGCCAGCATAGCACCGTATGAATGAACTTTAGTCTGCCTTCTCATCATCACTCCGCAACCCTGTCGTTCCGGATACGGGCCGGGTGGCCTGCATGTCAGGGTGTTGCCGGAGCTTCCTGACGCAGGCCTGCCGGAATGGCAAAAACCGAGTCAGGCTGCGGGCTTCGGCTTACGCTCAGGGCGCGTACCGTAATCTGCTGCCCTTGCGCGACCTGCAACAGCAAGCCGTCTGACGTATAACAGACGTCATTGGCATGTCCGTCCGTATCCTTTGTGCGCCATACTGTGCAGCTTTCCCCCGCCACTATGGAACTCCCCAAACGCGCATAGGTGCCTATCATGGCGGGATGGCCGGGCGGGGTCAGGTTCTGGCTTGGGGCTGGCATTGTGCTCTGCTTGTGCCGGGGCACATCCACCACGCTCAATGTATGCTCAGGCCACGATGTCACCATGAAAACAGAAGAATTTTCAGGGTCCAACCGTTGCCGCAGAGAGGCAACCTGCCACCGCATACGCTGCTTCATGGTAGCATCCCCGGTAGGGGACGCCAGTTCGTAGAGCACATCAGCATCAGTGGAAGGCGTAATACACGGGGCCGTCTGATTGCAGGCGTCAGACGAAGCCCCTGACGCGACGGGTGCTCCTGTCTGAGCATGGGAAGGTACAGTGATACCCCCCACCAGCACCATGCTTGCTCCCGCAAGAACACAGGCCGGAAGCGCACGACCCAGCCGCACAAACCTCATTGCGTCGGCCCATCGGCTGGGACAGGGGGCTGCGTATCGGTTGTAGGGGCAGACGGTACGGTTGCAGTCGGGCCTACACCACCTGGAATAGACGGGGCCGTGGGAGCTTTCTCCGTGCCATCGCCGTCCGTTGGTGCG
The DNA here is from genome assembly GCF_000963925.1 of Acetobacter cibinongensis. Lineage (GTDB taxonomy): Bacteria > Pseudomonadota > Alphaproteobacteria > Acetobacterales > Acetobacteraceae > Acetobacter > Acetobacter cibinongensis. The sequence goes on along the minus strand of NZ_BAMV01000008.1, from coordinate 156,648 downwards.
CCTTTTGGGGCATGGATCCGCACTTCCTGATACCCCGTGGGCGGAGTGAACACGCTTGCGGGCAGAGCATCATAGGAAATGCGGATAGCCTTGAGGTGGCCATTCAGCCCATCAACATCCACGCCATCCTGCTCAAGCACAAATCCGTCTTCCGTAACGCAAGCTGTACCCTTGCCCTGCGCGCTCTGAACATCCCAGAGTGTGCAGGCCTGCCCGATAACCTGAGAAGCCCCTTTGCGGGTAAACTGCATGGACATATCCAGCAGGAACGAATTACGCGCCACATCCTGCTGCACCAGACGGGTGTAAATTTTCTGGTCATCCCGAATGATAATAACCTCTTGCGCCGCACGGTTGATAATAACCGAGCCACGCGAGTTATCGTTTGTCATGTCTTTCAGGTAGCGAATGCGCATCAGCCCGCCATCACCCGAGAACAGAACCTGCACATGCCGCTCAGGCGTGGCCACAGGGGGTGTTGCGGTTTGAGCCCCTCCTGCCGGAGGTTTCGGCTGGAAAATGTAATCCACAATCGCATCCCGCGCCGGGGTAAGGCGGGGGTGCTCCGCCGCTGGTGCAGCAGGTGTGGGCATGGAAGACGCGGCGGGCGCATCTTCCGCAAAAACTACGGACGGTACTGTCACGCCCATACCAAGCGATATGCCTGCCAGAAGGCAGCATCGGGTCAGAAGGCCCGTCTTCCGGCGTAAGTGGCTAAGTGTCATAACGCGTCTGTTTCCTTATTATCGCCTGGTGGTCCTTGCCGTGAGTGTCTCACCCACTCCGCATGGCCTTTATTTCGGCTCTTAGCATATCGTCCGGTACTGTATTACGCCAACATGGCAGCATCTGGACAGCCCGTTCCAGCGTTGCCTTATAGTCATCCGCCGGGATTTCAACGCCACCAAAACGAGAGAGATGGTCTGTACCAAACTGTGTGTCCAGCACCAAAAACCCCTGCAACCGCAGGCGGGCGACAAGATGCACCAAAGCCACCTTTGAGGCATCTGTTGCGCGGCTGAACATGCTCTCACCAAAAAAGGCACCGCCCAACGCTACGCCGTACAACCCCCCAACCAACGCCCCATTTTGCCGACACTCCACACTATGCGCATACCCCATCTGGTTCAGGGCACAGAACAACCGGAAAATTTCCTGATTGATCCATGTGTCCTCCCGCCCCGGTGCCGGGGTGGCACAGCCCTTCATAACGCCCGGAAAATCCTGATCCGTTGTGACCTCAAACCGGTCAGACAGAACTGTCCGCTGCAACCGTTTGGGCAAATGGAAACCCTCCAGCGGCAAAATGCCACGGGGGTCCGGGTCATACCATTGCAGTTCCGGGTCTTCAGCACTCGCAGCCATTGGGAACAGGCCAGCGGCATAGGCACCCAGTAAGATTTCCGGCGTTACCCCCTGCTCTGCCATGCTGCCTTCCTGCTCCCCAATCTGCGTTTGTGTTTTGCGCTGCCATGCAACCAGTCACGATAGTGTTGACGAAAGAGCGCGCCCAAGCCCTTTCCTTTCTAGTTATGCCGTCCCATGATCTTTTATAAGCACCATGCTAGCGTGGCTGTGCAAAAACTCAATCTTACCTTCTTTTTCAGGACTGCTCATGTCTGCTGATAAACCGCGCCTTATCCGCTCCATTCGCCTGCTGTCCGCTGCTGAAAAACGCATTGAGACGGAATTTCAGGCGCCCCCGTCTCCTGCCGCGCCGCTGGATACGGCGGCCATCCTCAAACTGGCGCGTGATTTCCAGCCCTCAGCCATCCTTGTTACCCATCATGCTCCGTTGAAAGGAGAGGATGTTGCAGCCCTGCCAGACTGCGTAAAACTGGTTGCAACGGTGAGCGTGGGTCTGGACCATCTTGACGTACCGGCCCTGCTGGCCCGCGGCATTGCGGTCTCCAACACTCCGGATGTGCTGACCGACTGCAACGCCGACCTGACCATGATGCTGATTATTGCCGCCTGCCGCAGGGCAGCGGAATATTACACCCTCATGAAGAAAGGCTGGGGCCATACCCTGGGTATGGATGAGATGCTGGGCCATCGCGTGAGTGGCAAGACACTTGGCATTGTTGGCATGGGCCGCATTGGGCAGGCTGTTGCACAGCGCGCCCGCGGGTTTGGCATGACCGTTCTGTACCATAACCGCCGCCAGCTTGATGCCGCGCAGGAACAAGGTGCTACATATTATGCCAACCTTGAGGATATGCTGCCCAAATGCAACATCCTCACACTGCACATGCCCGGTGCCCCTAACGGCCCACCGCTCATGACTGCGCGTACATTGGGGCTGCTCCCGCGCGGTAGCGTGCTGGTTAATGCCGCCCGTGGCTCCCTTATTGATGAACGCGCCTTGATAGATGCCTTGCGCTCCGGGCAACTGGCCGGTGCCGGTCTGGACGTTTACCAGAACGAACCCAACCCCGACCCCCGCATTCTGGCTTTACCTAATGTGTTCATGACCCCCCACGTTGGCAGCGCAACAGTGGAAACCCGGACAGCAATGTGTATGTTAGCGCTTGATAATGTTGCGGCCATGGCAGCGGGCACACCACTCCCCTCGCCGGTTACAGCATAAGCGCTACAAACAAGACTGGCACAGGAGAACACCCCCACCATGCAAATGACACTGCGCCTTGCCTGCGTTATTGGCATTGTTCTGGCGGGGGTTTTGAGGTTCTGTGCCCCCCATTACCATTTGACCGCAGAAATTATAGCAGGGCTGATGCTGCTGTTTGCGCTGGTAGCAACTGTTGTAATTGATGAAACAAAGCCAGCGGGAATAAATCAAAAAGGCTAACGACAAGCCTGATGTTTACCCGCTGATGTTACAGGGCGAAAAAAACGTAACCTTGCGGTGCGTACCTACGCGTCACAAGGCTACCCCTCCGGCCTCCTGCATGAGCACAGCCACCAGTTCTGCCGCAGGTAAGGTACGTGCCAGCGGCGCACCTTGCCCCGCCCACTGTGCCGCAAACCCGAATTCGCCATGATTTTTGGCTGCCGCATGCAAAGCTTTGGCAGCATCGTAAGCCACGGGGTAGGCTGGGACTTGATGCGCAGGCCGTTCACCAAAATGTTCCATAAACATGTTTGGCAAGGTGCGTGCGGGTCTGCCCGAGATCACCGGTGTCATGCGGGTATGGTAAGCGCCTGGACCGGTCAAGGCAGCGCGGTACGCTGCATCCGCAGCGGATTCAGGACACCCGATAAACGCAGTGCCGAGCTGGGCCGCCATTGCGCCTGATGCCCGTGCTGCCGCCACTCCGTACCCATCCATAATGCCGCCCGCTGCAATAATGGGAACCTGACAGGCCCGCACCAGCAAACGGGTAAGCACCAAAGTGCTCAGTTGGTCATCCGGGCTTTGGGGGTCAAACATGCCCCTATGGCCTCCGGCTTCAAAGCCTTGGGCGATAATGGCGTCAATGCCAGCTTTCTCCAGTAACCGAGCCTCCTGCACGCAGGTGGCCGTTGCCAACAGGAGAATACCCTCTGCTTTCAAGGCCGTACAGAGGTCCGCAGACGGCACACCAAAATGAAAGCTGACGACCGCCGGTCTTTCTTCCACAAGCAGGCGAACCATGTCCGGGTTATCCAGACAACTGGTGTAAATTTCCTGCAATGCTGATGGAGGCGTGGCACCAAATTTTTCAAACACGGGCGAGGCCTGTTTCAACCACGCCAGTTCCTGCGCCAGATCTCTCTGTGGTGCTGCGTGAATAAACACGTTTAGATTAAACGGGCCGCGCGTTTGTGCTTTAAGGGCAGCAACCATCTGCCGGGCCTGCTCCACTGTTGAGGCACCCAGCCCCAAGGAACCAAGCCCACCGGCATTGGAGACCGCCGCCGCCAAGGCAGGTGTCGCAACCCCTGCCATAGGGGCCTGAATAAGGGGCAGAGTTAGAGCAAGCTTTTCCCACATTTGCTGAAACAGTCACTCCGGTGTTCCCGACTAGCGGAAGAGACGGCAGAGCCATTGCCTCCTGCCATACAAAACAGCAGGCAATGGCTGCTCAAAAAACGTTAGCTCCGTGGCTGGCTCCGCATGGCAATGGCGGTATCCCGCACAACAGGACCATGCTCACGCTCCAGACGGCGGATAGTGAAGTGCGCCCGCGCCAGGGCCTGATAATGGTTTAAAAATGCTGTGTTGAGAGACGCGCCACACAACGCACCTGCAACTGGCATGAGCTGAAGCGAGATTTTGTGACCAAGAGCCAACCCGTAGTGAGACGCCACTTCAGAGATCAGCATGACCACGGGACGGCCACGCAGCAGGGCACGAGCCGAGAAATAGCCAAGCTCGTTTTCTTCTTCAGAACGCGCATTGGGGAAAGCGCGGAGGGCGAAGACTTCAAGGCAGGCGATACGGGCGTCCGGGTCTGACAGGTCTTCCCCTTCCTCCCGCGCAATGCGTGCAATTTCCCGCATGATGGTAAGCGTGGTGAAGCCAATATCCGGGGCCAGACCAGCCAGACCAGCAAAGCCGCCGACAGCACCTGAAACCGCAACGGCTGCCTGCAAGGCTGGGGTACGCCATGCATTCAGCTCCGCCGGGCTGTCATCAACAGAGCGCATACCCAGAACGGATACATCAAACGCGCGGGCAATGGCGCTTTCGGCAAGGCCCTGAAGTTTGCTTTCAAAGCTGGGAGCCATGCCCAACCCACGCAGCCCGAGGCGTGCGGCATGGCCAACAGCACCGCCCATAAGGTCTGCCAGCCGCACAAGCACCCCTTTACCAGCCTCAACCCGTGCCAGTGCGTTTTCAAGCTCGGTCAGGTCCTGGCCACTAAGCTTGAGTGAGACCATATCGCTGCTGGCTGTGTCATTGGTGCTCATTTGTGCCTCTTCTCTTTCATGGCCGCCACGCTACCGCCATATCGACCAGCGGCGCAGGGTGTGCGCTGCTCTCTCATATCCGGTTGTCATGTCTCTATCATATCACTGCTTAAAGAGACACAACGTGCTGGCAGAGCATATGCTCTGCGTGTTTCTCATAAAAGCGTGGCGGCGCAATAAGTTTCACACTGCGCAAACAGGACGCACCTTACAAATTCGGGGGAACGGCGGGGTACCACGCTACTCCCTTTGCCCTGTCAGGTATCTGCATTGCAGCAGGCGCAGGCAATGGCATTGTAACCACCGCCCGAAGGTTTTACAGAACTAAACCGTGTTTTTTCTCTGCGCCCACGGTGCCACAACAGGAGTCGAGTCATGCCAGAGCCACGACGCTCTTCCCTCCCCCTGCGTTTCCGCACAGCCCTGCATGCAGGCTGTGTTTTAACGCTCCTGAGCGTAACGGCCTGCGCGCTCACGCCGCAGGAAAAAGCTGAGCAAGACGCACTGAAATCTGCCCAGACCGGGTCAGATTATTGCTATTCCCCACGCTATAATGGCCTTCTGGCTGAAGCATGGCAGCGTGCGCGGGATGAAGATAACGGCCAGAAAAGCGTTACAAACGCTCCTGCTGCGGCCCTGCCCCCTGTACAGGTTACGGCGGCAACAGCCATGCCGGATATTAATGTGCCGCCTTATTCCCGCCGCTCCTGCCGCATGACCATAAAGGTTGGCAATGCCGCGCCAGAAACCGGCTTTCTGACCTTCACCTATCTGGTCAAGCAGGGCAAAACCCAGTCTGCTCTGACGGAATGGTACTCTGATGCCTTTGTAGAAAAAGACTACAATGACACCATGAAGGAAATTAATTCCGGGCTGAACCTGAACGAGCCGGAACTTAAAGCCTGCATTGCACGCCACCCGGAAATCAGTTCCACTATCAAAGACCCCATGGTGCAGAAAGCTGCTTTTGATCTGCGGGCCCACCTTGTCCGCCGGTGCATGGCCACCAAGGCTGCTTTGAAAAACCTGTATTCGGATCTTTACTTCATTCGTGGCTAAGCCGTCCGCTTTTCCACTCTAGTCAGGATATAAACAATGGTTGCCTATCGCGCTCTCTCAGACAGTTTTGTGGTTGCTCCCCAAATCACGGTTCAGGACATTCCTGCCATCCGTGATGCCGGGTTCAAGACCATTATCTGCACACGCCCGGACCATGAAGACCCCGGCCAGCCCACAGCACAAACCGTGGCAGAAGCTGCGCAGGCCGCTGGTCTGTCTTTTATTGCCATTCCGGTTGTGGGCGGTCAGGCACCGTCATCCGATGCGGTCATTGAGATGCAGGAAGCACTGAACACACTGCCGGGGCCAGTCTTCAGCTATTGTCGCTCGGGCAACCGCGCTGGCCAGTTGTGGACGCTTGCCACACAAGGCTGAGCCTGCCGTGCACAGGCACCCCATAAACCGGGTGCCTGTGCTTATAAAACTAGGCTGGTGTTTTCAGCCCACCCATACGGGACAGAATACGCCAGTGCTCTGCTGAGACCGCGCAGACCGACAGGCGAGACTGGCGTATCAACGCCATATCTTCCAGTTCTGGCGTCTGTTTAATGGTTGCCAGTGTTACAGGCAGCGGCACAGCCTCTACCGTTTTGACATCCACACACACCCACTGTCCGCTTTCTGCCGTTGGGTCAGGGTAGGCTTCCCGCACAATCTCCACCACACCAACAATGGCTCTCTGCACGTTGGAATGGTAGAAAAAGGCCTTATCCCCCACCTTCATGCTGGCAAGATTTTTCTTGGCCTGATGGTTTCTTACCCCGGTCCAGGGTTCAACCCCGTTGGCTACCTGTTCGTCCCAGCTAAAAGCATCGGGCTCACTTTTTACCAGCCAGTATGCCATGGGCTACTCCACCAGTGCGCCATCACGGAAAACCGTGCGAAGCGGACGAATAATCACGCTTTCGAACAACCCTACCTTTGCGTAGGGATCCGCTGCGGCAAAGCCTTCCGCGGCAGCACGATCCGCCACATCAAGAAGGACCAGACTGCCAATAGGGGCTCCGTTCACATCGAGTTGAGGTCCCGCAAACTGGATTGATGCCTTGTATTGGTCCAGAAACGCCACATGTTCCGCGCGTGTAGCCTTACGGGTTTCAAGCGCATTCGGGCGGTCGGTACAGATAACGGCAAACAGCATCATGCTCTCCTGTTGTGTTGTGCAGGCAGGACGCCCATGAACAACGGCCTCGTGTCAAGAGGGGCTGAATGATATAGGAGAAGATGTGAGCATACGTCTTGACGCCCCCCACAGAGCAGATGATGGTGCCGCTCTACTGGTTTTGAAAACGAAACGGACAGACCCTTGACCGCCTCACCGTCTCTTGTTGCCCGTACTGGCAGCCTGTTTCATCGGTATGCCAACCCCGGCCGATTTTTAAGACTGGCTGCGCGGCTGCAACCGTGGCTGACCGGGCTTGCGCTGCTTTTCACCTTTGCAGGTCTTGGCTGGGGGCTCTTTTTTGCGCCGGCAGACTGGCAGCAAGGAGATTCCGTGCGCATTATGTATGTGCATGTTCCAACTGCCATTCTGGCATCCAGCGGCTACGCGGCCCTTGCGTTATGTGGGCTGCTTTCGCTAGTCTGGCGGCACCCTCTAGCAGACCTTGCCGCGGTGGAAATCGGGCCGGTCGGCGCGTGTATTACTGCTGTCTGCCTTGCTACCGGCTCACTCTGGGGTAAGCCCATGTGGGGCACATGGTGGGTGTGGGACGCACGCCTGACCTCTGTTCTGGTGCTGTTTTTCCTATATCTGGGCCATATTGCGCTTATCCGTGCCTTTGATGATCCACAACGTGGCTACCGCGCGGCAGCCATTCTGGCACTGGCCGGTGCTGTTGACCTGCCTATTATTAAATTCAGCGTGCAATGGTGGAATACACTGCACCAGCCAGACAGCATTACCCTGACCGGTGCGCCAACCATGTCCAGCAGCATGTTGTGGCCCCTTGGCCTGTCCATGCTCGGCATTTCACTGGGCTTTGCCGCCATTGTCATCGCACGCCTGAGAGCTGCGGTCATGGAAAGCCGGGTGCGTAGCCTGCTCTCCAACCCACGCCGTCGGGGAGACGCCGCATGACCCATCTACCTTATATTCTTGCCAGCTATGGCCTGTTTGCCGGTCTTGCCATTGCGCTGACAGTGAACGCCACCCTGCGCCTTAAAACAGCACGGGCCAGACTGGCCCTGCTGGAACGTCCTTCTTCGCGCCCTCCAGGAGCTTCTTCTTCTCCATGACCCGCAAGACCCGCCGTCTCTGGCTTGTTATCGCCTGTGTGACCTGCCTTGGCGCCGCCGCAGCCCTGATGCTTCAGGCGTTCTCCTCCGATATCGTGTTTTTTGTCACACCATCACAGGTTGAGGCCAAGCCCCCACCTGCCGACCGCACAGTTCGTTTGGGTGGTATGGTTGTTGCCGGGTCTGTCAAACAGGAAAAACAGGGCGAAACCCCCGTTTCCCGTTTTGACGTGACAGACGGACAGGCTGCCGTCACGGTGCGGTTTGAGGGTATTCTGCCTGACCTGTTCCGGGAAGGGCAAAGCGTTGTAGCTGTCGGCACCATGCATAAGGATGGGTTTGTTGCCAGTGAGGTCCTTGCCAAGCATGACGAAACCTACATGCCTAAGGAAGTGGCTGAAGCCCTGAAAAAATCCGGCAAGTGGGATCCGCGTTTCGGGCCACCACCCAGCGCGGAAAGCTGGAACACCATGACCGCGCAGGATGCCCAGAAGACAAAGGCAAACCCGGACTCTCCCGCACCGGCTGCCACCAAGCCCTGATCTGACAGTTTTTTAAGCCCCCGGGAGTTACCCCCCAGATATGCTGAGCCCCGAACTCGGACATTACGCCCTGGCACTTGCCTGTATTTTTGCCGCCGCACAGGGCGTTTTCCCGCTTATAGGCGCGCACCGGCGCGACAGACGCGTGATGATGCTTGCACCGGGGCTGGCCATTGGTCAGCTTATCGGGCTGGCAGTATCCTTCCTGTGTCTGATCTACGCTGCGGTTACAAATGACTTCTCCGTTCAGAACATTGCGGCCAACAGCGCTGTCTCCAAACCCCTGCTTTATAAAATTACGGGCGTGTGGGGTAACCATGAAGGCTCGGTCCTGCTTTGGGCGCTCATTCTGGGCATTTGCGGCGCGGCCGTAGCGGCCTTTGGGCGTAACTTGCCCACAGCCTTACGGGCGCGGGTTATTGCCGTGCTGGGCCTTGTTGCTGCCGGGTTTGAACTTTTCTGCCTGACTACGTCTGACCCCTTCGCCCGTGTCTGGCCCGCCCCGATGGACGGTCAGGGCATGAACCCGCTGCTACAAGACCCCGGTCTGGCCTTCCACCCCCCCATTCTCTACACCGGCTATGTTGGCTTTGCCGTACCGTTTGCCTTTGCCATTGCCGCGCTTATGGAAGGCCGGGTTGATGCCGCATGGGGCCGCTGGGTACGCCCATGGGCTGTGGCCGCCTGGTGCTTTTTGACCTGTGGCATCGCGCTAGGGTCCTGGTGGTCCTATTACGTGCTGGGTTGGGGCGGCTACTGGTTCTGGGACCCCGTAGAAAACGCGTCTCTCATTCCATGGCTCACCGGCACGGCACTCGTGCACTCCGCCATTGTGGTTGAAAAACGCGAAGGTCTGAAAATCTGGACAGTCCTGCTGGCCATTGCCACCTTCTCGTTCTCGCTCTCCGGAACATTTCTGGTGCGTTCGGGTATTCTGAATTCTGTTCATGCCTTTGCGAACGACCCCGCACGCGGCATCTTTATTCTTGGCTTGCTGGCTGCTGTTATTGGCGGCTCTCTGGCTCTGTTCGCCTATCGCGCCCCGGCGCTTACCGCAGGCGGCCTTTTCGCCCCTGTGTCCCGCGAGGGCGCCTTAGTGCTCAACAACATTCTGTTGTGCTCCATCTGCGCCGTTGTGGTGACAGGTACCATGTACCCGCCTTTCATGTCCCTGCTGTTTGACCGCACCATTTCTGTGGGTAAACCCTTCTTTGATGCCACTACCATTCCGCTGGCACTGCCATTGTTCATATTCATGGGTTTCGGCCCCATGCTCCCCTGGAAGCGCGCACAACTCTGGCCAGTTCTGCAACGGCTCTGGGTTGCTGCCCTTCTGACGGCTCTTGCCTGCGCTGTGGCCTTCTATGGTGTTTCTGGCGTGTTGCCTGCTCTTTCCTGTGCTGTGGCGGTTTGGATTATTACGGCCAGCATCACGGATATTGTAGAGCGCATAAAACTGTTCCGTATGCCGCTCGCAGGCAGCCTGCAACGCGCCCGGATGCTCCCCCGCTCCATTTTTGGGACTGCTCTGGCCCATGCCGGGGTTGGTGTTACCGTTCTTGGCCTGGCTGCCATGTCTCAGGCCCAGCACAAGATTGTGGATGTTCCCATTGGCACGACCGAGCATCTTGCTGGTTACGACTGGACGCTGCAAAAAGTAGAGCAGGAACCCGGCCCCAATTATACCGCCATGGTCGCCACGCTAGAGGTTCGGCACAACGGGAAAATTGTAACCGTCATGCACCCTTCAAAGCGCAGCTTTAACAGCCAGAACCAGACCACAACCGAGGTCTCCATTCACACCAACCTGCTTTCAGACCTGTATGGCGTTCTGGGTGACAAGCACGGTACGGATGCTGCCCCAACTTATGTGTTGCGCCTGCATTATAACCCCCTTGCGCCATGGATGTGGCTTGGCGCCCTGATTATGGCGCTGGGTGGCGCACTCTCCCTTTCTGACCGACGGATGCGTGTGGGAGCACCCCGCCGGGCCCGCAACGCCTCTACCAGCACGGTGACAGCAGCATGACCACTCAACCCCAACAGCCACAGCCTTCCCTCACGCGCCGCAGGCTCATGATGGGTCTGCCCCTTGCCGGGGCCGCCGTACTGGGGGTCGGGTTCTGGAAAATGCTGGCCGGGATGCAGAGCGGGTCCTTCAACCCGCATGATGTGAACGCCCCGGTCCTTAACCGCCCTGTGCCAGACTTCACCCTCCCTGACCAAGCCCCCGGTCAGGGCTTTGCAACGCAGGACCTCAAAGCCTTGACCAAACCTGTTTTGGTCAATTTCTTTGCCTCATGGTGCATTCCCTGTCTTGCGGAAATGCCAACACTGGTTGCCCTGAAAGATGACCTTGAGCTTTGGGGCATTGCCTACAAGGACCGCCCGGAAAACGCAGCCAACTTCCTGAAACATTCCGGCAATCCCTTCACGCGCCTTGGCAGCGACCGGGATGGACGCGTGGGTATTGAGTGGGGAATTTCCGGCGTGCCGGAAACATTTCTGATCGGGCCGGGGGGTGTTATCCGCTGGCATACGGCCACTCCACTTGATGTAGAGACAATCCGCCAGACGCTGGTGCCTTTACTGGCAAAGTTGAAAACACCATGAACTGTCTGCCATCCTTCCGCCTTCGCCGCCTCATACCCGCATTTCTGCTGGGCCTGAGTGTTCTGCTGGCCCCTGCTCTGGTTCTGGCGGTAGATGACCCGTCCGAAATGCTGCCAGACGCCAAGCAGGAAGCGCGCGCCGAGGCCATTGGCTCCCAGTTGCGCTGCCTTGTCTGCCAGAATGAATCCATTGAAGACAGCAGTGCCGGCCTTGCGCGAGACCTGCGCCGCGTTGTGCGGGAGCATGTTGCCAAAGGTGAGACAGACCGTCAGGTCATGGACTGGATGGTCGCACGGTATGGCAACTTTATCCGCTTAAGCCCGCCGCTTTCTGGCGGTACGTTGCTGTTGTGGGGCATGCCTGCTCTGGCGCTGAGCATTGGGCTGGCACTGGCGTTTTTTGCCTATCGCCGTCGTGCTACTTCCCCCAAAGCGCCGCCGCCCCTATCAGACGAAGAAAAAGCCCGTCTTGCCAAGCTGACGAAGGAATGAGCACATGATCTGGCTCTCCATTGCTCTTTTAAGCCTTCTGGCTCTCACTCCCACAGCGCTGCCCCTGTGGCGGCGCACACGCCTGATACGGGATGAACGTAGCGCAGCACTTGCGCTGCACGAGGCTCAGCTTTCAGAAATTGACCGTGACCTTGCCATAGGTCTGATCGCCCCGACCGAGCACGATATTGCCCGGCTGGAAATTCAACGCCGTATTTTAACAGCAGATACAGCACCGACAGAGGCGCGCGATGCCATAGCCTCCCCTCTTGTGTGGGTCGGGCTTGGGGTCATCCCACTTGCTGCCATTGGGCTTTATCTGACCAACGGCGTGCCAAACCTACCAGCGCAGCCCCTCGGCCCCCGGCTTGTGGCACAACATATGGAAAACACCCGCAACGATGGTGTGTTGGCCCGCCTGCGGCAAACTCTGGCACAGCTTCCTGACACAGACCCCAACCGGCGGCAGGGATATCTGCTATTAGGTCAGGCTGAAGCGTCCCGCGCGCATTACGCAGAAGCTGCGGAGGCCTGGAACCACGCGCTCCAGATCAGCTTTGACCCGGAAGTTGCCGCCCGTACGGCTGAGGCCATGACACGTGCCAACAGTCACGTGACACCTGACGCGCTTGAATTGTTCCGTAAAGCACTGGATGCCGCGCCTAAAGATGCACCGTGGCGCAGCTCTGTGCAGGCCCGCATAGCGCAAGGCGAGCACGATCAGGATAATCCCTGATTTTTTTTGTTAAAAGCTGCACGCATAAATGGTGAAATATGCGTGCAGACCTTAGGCTTAAGAAAGCCCGTTAGGGAGCAAGCCGCCCGGTGCGCGACATAAGTACCATCAGTGCGCCAAGCAGCCCCAGCCCCAAACCAGCAACAGAGACCATGGGGTAGCCGAGCCCAAGGGACAGAACAGCACCGCCCAAACCGGCCCCGAGTGCGTTCCCAAGATTAAATGCACCAATATTGACGGCTGAAGCCAAGGCCGGGGCATCGTGTGCGGCTGTCATGGTACGGATCTGTAAGGCTGGTGTAAGGGAAAAGCACGCCACGCCCCACAGAAACACACCCACCAAAGCCCCCACAGGTGTACGCGCCGCAAACGGGAAGATGAGCATAATCGCGCCAAGCAGCGGAAACACTGTCAGCAATGTGCCAACCAGAGACCGGTCCGCAGCACGTCCGCCCAGACTGTTCCCGACACTAAAACCAACCCCGATAAGCATTAGGGCTGCTGTTATGAGCGTGGGGCCTGCTTTGGTAATCGTCTCCAACATGGGCACGATATAAGTATAGAGTTCAAACATCGCCCCCGCCCCGATCACCGTGACCCCGAGCGCCATGAGGGTATTGGGCCGCAGGATAGCTTTCAGCTCCGCCCGAACATCCGGCCTCGGGCCAGCCTCTGCCAAGGGCAGTGCGCTCCACAACGCCACACCGGCAATCAGCCCTAAAGAGGATATGGTTGCAAAAGCGGAGCGCCAGCCCAGTGTGTCCCCCAGCCATGTAGCCGCAGGCACACCGAAGATATTGGCAACAGTCAGCCCCATGAACATGCTGGCCACAGCGCTCGCCTGACGGTTGGGTGCGACAAGACTTGCGGCTTCAACAGCCCCCAGACCAAAGAAGGCCCCATGGGCACAACTTGTCAGGACACGCGCCCATAGCAACTGGCTGTAACTCCCACTCATGGCAGAGGCCAGATTTCCAATGGCGTACAGGACCATCAGCCCGATCAAAGCATATTTACGCGGGTACCGTGCCAGAAACAGCGTGATAACAGGCGCACCGCCCATCACGCCAAAGGCATAAGCACTTACCAGGCCGCCTGCTTTGGGCACACTGACATGCACCCCTTCAGCAAGCACTGGCAGCAGCCCCATTGGGGTAAACTCCGTCACGCCAATTGCAAACGCACCACATGCCAGAGAAAGCAGCGCTAGTTTTGCGGAGGGCAGTTTCTGCCCCGGTTCGGTCATGTTTGTCGTGGTCACACACTTGTCCTTACTGGCTTAGAAAAAAGGAGGGTAAAGCCGCACCTCCAAGAAGGCCGGACTGCTTTTTGTTCGGATTATTCAGGCAAACATCAACGGAGTTTATGCTGGTATCGGGCCACAAACGAAGGATCTTGCTATAATTTTTTTTAGGTGAGCCACGCTATTGGGGCGGAGCCTGCATGGTCCGTCCCATACCTATCCAGCGGACCAACACTCTACTGCCGCCGTGAATGCAGGCTCCGGCCAGACCCTGCCAGAAAATTAGTTGGTACCCACTTCACGCAGGTGACGGGTCCAGACATCCTCTCGCGCACGCGCTTTGGGTGGACGAGGCTGGCAGGAAATCAGATACAGGCCAACCACAAAAACCAGGTTGGACAGGGCATTAAACCACATTGGCATAAAATACGGTGGCGGCACGGTATAGGCCTGATACAGCGTATAAAGCGTGAAAGGGATAGACATAAGCCTGACCCCTTGCAGCATGTACCGGAAAGGGTTTGGATGCCCCGGTTTGACCAGAACCCGCATACGGGTCAGGGCGACAAAAAAGGTAATGCACAGGCCCCATATCAGCACATTGAAAATCATGTTGCTGAAGTCACTCATGCCATTCAGCACAAAAACCGCAATGATGGAGACGGCCGAAAAGAGCAAAGACCCCAACTGAAAACTCATGCCCAGATCAAGCGCATTCAGCTTTTCGGGCAGACGGTCAGCCAAGGGTTGGCACGCTTTATCCAGCAGCCAGCTATCTATTGCGGTTATGCGTTCACCTAAACTCATGTGTCCACCATAGGGGATTATGGTCCTGAACGCACCTTGCACTTTCTCCAGCTTTTACGGGCAGCCGGACGCGTCGCCTTTCCGGGCAGGAAGATAGGCCCCGCCGGAAAGGCGCTGTGCAATTCAGGCGTCTTTGGTTGGAGCCTGCGTGGGCAAGGTGCCATCAGGCGTGGTTTTGTCCACTGCGGCTGGCAGAAAATGTGCCACGGCCGTTAAAACAGCATCCGCTGGCAGGCCGGTGCGCGCCACAAGGTCATGGACCGTGCTGCTGCCCAGAATATCCCGAATTTCATCAGGTGTTGCTGGCAGGTTTTCACCATGCCCAATCCAGGAGCGCACCTTGTCGCCAAGGCCAGCTTCATCCGCCTTGGACAAAATGCCTTCCAGTGTGCCGGGCTGCAACAGGCTTTGCAGTTGCTGCTGGACAGCGCCAGACAGGCTGGTCCCCAGTGCGCTCTCTACCTTTCCAACAAGACCGGAAAGAAAATCGGACATCAGGCAGGTCTCCACTTGTTCTCTCAGTTAGGCACCACAACTCGCCTGTACCAGCAGCAAGAATGGTTACGATACTTCATCATGGACCAAATAGCTGACATATGCGAGAGCTATAACCCGGCCATTCTGGAAAACCATCCATCGCATTAGGCTTTACGATAGCTGATATGCAGAGGACACCCCAAGGAAATTTCCGGGAATCGCGCTAAGTTCCGTGCCTCCGCCTTGCCTTACAGCCGCAGTCAGTAAAGTACCTGCTTTGCCAAGTCTTCCGCTCTTCATTCTGGACCGTATTGGTCCATTGCGCCATTTCCGCCCCTTGCGGCGCCCCGGCGAGCAGCAGAACATGCGGCTGCAATGGCTTTTTGCCCCGTCCTTGCCCGCTCTGGGCTTTGCCATCCGCACAACCATAGCGGCGCTGATCTCTCTGGTCATTGCCTTGTGGATGGAACTGGATGACCCGCAATGGGCCGCCATGACGGTCTGGATTGTGGCCCAAGGCTCCCGCGGGGAGAGCTTGTCCAAAGCGCGGTGGCGTCTGGTGGGCACGGGTGTGGGGGTGGTTATGTCCATCACCCTTATTTCCGCTTTCATACAGCAGGCATGGCTGTTTTTCCCGGCACTGGCCATCTGGGTAGGGCTCTGCTGCGGGCTGGCAACGCTGGTGCGGAACTTCCGCTCCTATGCACTGGTACTGGCAGGATATACCTGCGCCATTATTGCCATTGGGGCCATTAACAACCCGGAAAACGTCTTTATCACCGCCATGTCCCGCGCCACCTATATTGTGCTGGGCATAGTCTGTGAAAGCGCTGTTGCTGGCATATTTGCCCATAATCTGGCCACAACGGCTCGGCTGAACATCCGAGATAAGCTCCGCACAGCTCTGGGAAATGTCTCAAATTCCGTGGCCAGCCTGCTTTCAGGAGATGACGAGGCGCTGGTGCGGTCACGCGCCATGTTCGGCCCCCTGCTGTCCATTAATGATCAGATCGAGTTTTCAGAAGTGGAAATGGGCCCCCACGGCCACGAGGGGGACCATGCGCGTGCGGCTCTGGCTGCTGTTTCCGTGCTGCTGTCGCGCGGCTTGGGTATGGCAGTCCGTCTACAATATCTGGATACAGACCAAGCCAATTTCCGCCAGACAGCCGTACGTGTCAGCACATTCCTGAACACCCTCTCCCCGCAACTGGAGACGGATGAAAGTGTGCAGGAACTGCTCCGCAACCTGCAACTTTTGCGTGCAGAGTGCCGCCAGCAGATTGTGGACGCCCTGACCCATGAAATCAGCCTCTCGGCTGACCAGCGGAATGAGGACGCCATTCAGGTTTTGCTGGATGGGCGCATCCTGCATAATGCTCTGGACGAGCTGTTGGGTGAGCTTGAGCAGGCCATTCGGGAATATGATGCCAGCCAGCATTTTATTCGCGGTGACCACTTCCATTTCCGCCTCCAATCCCATGTTGACCGGCGTGAGGCTGCATCAAACGGTATTCGGGCAACCGTTGCCATTGCCTGCGCCGGGTTGGTTTGGGAAGTGACGGCATGGTCTGACGGCCTGACCTTCATTACCTTTGTCGCCATTGTCTGCGGGCTTTTTGCCACCCGGGAAAACCCGGTTGTGGCTAGCACCCAGTTCATGATTGGCAGCATGTGGGCCGCACTGGTTTCGTTCTTTCTGGTGTTTGTTGTGCTACCGACCCAAGCCAATTACGAAATGCTCGTGGCATCTCTGGCTATTCCCATGATTGCTGGCGGCCTGGCCGCCCGTAACGCGGCAACAGCGCTCCATTCCGCCGCCTACACCTTGTTGCTGCCAAATTTCGTACACCCCCTAAACCAAGGCAGACAGAACGAACTGGGGTGGTTCAACTCCACGACCGCTATTCTGCTCGGGGTGGCGTTTGCCGTGGTCATGTTCCGGTCCATCCTGCCTTTCAGCAGTGCGGCGGAGCGGTGGCGGATGCGCCGCACCATGCTTCGGGATTTGCGTACCTTGGCCTCCGCCGAGCCCATGCCGCAAACCCGCGACTGGATTGGCCGCAACATTGACCGGTTTGCCCGCCTTATTCGTCATGCAGGCCCCACCCCCACCCCCACGATTGAAGGCTGCTTGCAAGGCACGCTGGCGGCCATGACAATCGGGTTGAATATTATTCGGCTCCGCACCCTGCTGGCCCGAGACCAGTTGCCCCCCAATGCCCGCCGCCCGATTGAAGTGGTGATGCAACGCATGAGCCGCTTTACAGGGAAGTATGGGCGTACCTCCCGCTCCGCCCGCATTGCCACGCAAACCCTCCGGCGCATTGAAGCCATGGAGCCAAACATTACCACCCGTATTGAGATGACACGCGCCATCGCCTACCTGATTGTGGTGTCCCATGAACTGGAGGCCAATGCCGTCTTCCTTGATGCGTCCAAACCCTACAAGGCCGTTTGAACACACCCAAAACCCCTTCTTGTAAGGGGTGTTCCCTCGCTATTTGAAAAACTATTTTAACATCGTCCGCTCCTTCTTCTTCGTGTTATAACAAGGAAGGAGGACATGTCTGACCCGTGCTTGTATTTTCTTTGGCGGCCCTTTTTCCTCAGCGCTTACGCAACTGGGTTTATAATACGGCACGCGCTCCCTCTGGTTTGTCCGAGAACACGCCGCTGGCTTGGCTGTTTGCGCCCTCCCCCGCCAATCTGGGGTTTGCCCTGCGCACAACCTGCGCGGCCCTTCTGGCACTAAGCATTGCCTTCTGGATGGAAATGGACAGCCCCCAATGGGCCGCCATGACCGCCTGGATTGTGGCCCAGAACTCCCGCGGGCAAAGCCTTTCCAAGGCGCGCTGGCGACTAATTGGCACATTCATTGGGGCTGTTGCAGGCATTGCTTTTCTGGCAGCGTTTCCGCAAAGCCCGTGGCTGCTTTTTCCTCTTCTGGCGTTGGGTGCCGGAGCATGTTGCGCATGGGCTACCTTCCTGAGGAACTTTCGATCCTACGCTCTAGTTCTTGTTGCCTTTACCTGCACCATTATTGTGCTGAGTGCTGCCAACCAGCCAGACAATGTTTTTATGATCGCGCTTTCCCGCACAACCTACATTACGTTGGGTATTGTATGTGAAAGTGCTTTGGCGGGACTGTTTGCACCGCGCCTTGATAAAGTCGCGCAGCAGGAAATACGCACGCGCCTGCAAGACGCCCTGTGTGGGGCAAGCCGCAGCATGACCGACCTGCTTTTAGGGCAGCAGGATGGCTTGATGCGGTCTCGCGCACTGCTTGGCAGTATCCCATCCCTCGCAGACCAAACAGAGTTCAGCGATATTGAGATGGGCCGACATAGCCATGCCGGTGATCACACCCGCGCAGCTCTTGCCGCCATTTCCACTTTTCTGGCGAGGGGGCTGAGCTTCCAACGGCACATGCAAGCCACCCCGCACCTGCCGGACTTCTTTCAGGACAGGTTACGCGCCCTCTCCCTCCTGCTCAGTCAGATCCCCAATAGGCTGAAAGGGGCAGACCCTGTTGCCGCCGCAAAAACCATACGGGACGATCTGCAACGTTATCGGTCAGACTCTCTCCAACGCTCCGTTGACTATCTGACGGAATTTGAACGCCTGCGGGTGCTGTCTGACACACCAACGCCCTTCATGCGTGAACTGCTGGAATGCCGTATTCTGGAAGCCGCACTGACAAAGCTGCTTCTGGAATTTGACGTTGCTCTAGCGCACTTCATTGCCACCCAGGAGCCACCTGCCAAAGACCATTTCCATTTTGACCGCCACCCGGAAAAAGATTTTACACTCGCCCTGAATAATGGCTTACGCGCCGCCGTTGCCATCTGTCTGGGTGGCCTATTGTGGGAGGTGACGGCCTGGCCGGAGGGGGCAACCGTTGCCATGTTTGTTGCAGTGACCAGCACACGTTTTGCATCCTTCGAAAACCCCGTTGTCGCATCAGGTGGTTTTTTGCGTGGTGCAGCCTGGGCGGCGGTTGTCTCGTTTTTTCTGGTCTTTCTGGTGTTGCCGCAACAGGCCAGCAACGAGACACTTGTGGCCTCCCTGTTTTTTCCCATGCTGATTGGCGGGCTGGCTGTGCGAGCCCCAAACTCCATTGGTACAGCCGCAGCCTATAACAATTTTCTGCCCTTTATGGTGGGGCCTGCCAACCATAGCCGCCTGAACGAACTCCTGTGGTTTAACACCACCACCGCCGTGGTGTTTGGCATAGGGCTTGGCGTGTGGGTCTTCCGGCTCGTGTTGCCTTTTGATGCTGCTGGCGAGCGGTGGCGCTTGCGGTGCAAACTGGTGCGCGACCTCCGCCACGTTGCGGCATCAGACACGCCGTGTACCGCCTCTGACTGGATTGCCCGGTCTGGCGGCAGGCTGGCACAAATTATCCGCCATGCCGGGAACACCCCGGATGCCACGACCGAAGCCTATCTGGCAGGAGCCATGGGGCTGATGACAGTAGGGCTGCTGGTGTTACGCCTCCGGCATGTTCTGGCGGATGGTAGCTTGACCGAGGCACAGGCAGAACCAGTCCGCACAGTGCTGGAAAGTATTGCCCATATTCGGGGTTACACGCTTGAGCCTGCACAGAATGCAACGCGCGCGCTCAACCAGCTCCTGCCGGTTGCCTTGTCAGAGGGCAATCTCTCCATTCATCTAGAACTCACACGGGTTATCAGTTGTCTGGAAGTAATAGGATACGAACTGGAGACTAATGCGACGTTTCTGGACACAACCCGCCGCTTCCACGTCTCCTCCCAACAGCACCCCTAACAGGCTGTCAGGGGGCGTTATGGGTTGCATGTTCCTCAATGTCATGAAAGCGGGTGTAATCCACGGAAATGCGACCATCCGGGCGTGACACGACAATATCCACAAACCGATGATTGTGGCGGACATGGTCAAAACGATACGCGGTACGGGCAAAGACCGTCTGGCCCAAAGCTTCATCTGTTCCGGTAACGGTTACGACTATTTCCGCTTCTTCCTGCTCCAGTTCTGCAACCGTTTTACCGTGTAACGAACTGTCCGGACCAATCACATGCGCCATGACAAACGCAAACCGCAGCACCGGCACGTGAGATTGTACAATAAGCAACTGGTCAAACTGCCTGACCAGATGCCCGTTTTTACTCATAACCAACCGTGAGAGCGCGACCTCAACATCCACCGATAAAATGACGCTGACGCGCAGATTAGCGATACGAATACACAGTGCGGGCACACCGTTTTCATTACTGATAACGGCGGTATTACTGAACATGATGCGCGCCCGTGGACGTGCAAAACGGGAAAAAACCACGCCTGTTGCCAGAGCATTGATCATCATGCCTGCCAGCACTTCAAAGGACACAACCGTGTTGGAATACAACCCTACAGGCACCATCCCCCCGTAACCAACGGTTGAAAGGGTCTGCACGCTGAAGAAAAACAGAGACAGCAGGGTATGCTGACCGTCCCCTGTCACCTGATCAGGCGCAATCCAGTAAAGTAGCGCAAAGAACAAGTTTATCAGAAAGTAAAAAACCACTGCGGAATAGGCAAAAGCTGGCCAGCTTGCGGTAAGGGCGTGGTGGTAGAAGTCGGTCCATATACTGTCCCGCAAACCCACACGCACAATATCCCGGTGCGTTTTTTCTTCAACCAGCGCATGTGCCTTGAACCGCCTGACCGCCTCTTTGGTGGTCAGGTGCAGCTTGTGGGAAGAGCCTGTTTTAGCGTCTTCGGGTGCGGCTACCTCGTCCAACGGCGTATAACGGGCCGCAAGCCGCGCCTCCCGCTTGTCTTTCAGCCGTCGCCACATGCTCTTCATGCTGTTTGCCTTTATGCTACCAGCAAAGGTGATACACGCCCCCCTGCCAGTGCAAAGCCTCCAAAAGCGCATGGAACCGTTGCGTTGTGGCGCATAACATTTACATGATCGGTTTTGCCCTCAGTGTTCAGGACCCTGTGTATGACCCTGCCCTCCCGCCACGCGGCCCTGCGTGGATGCTTCATCACGTTCCGGGGCAACCCTTTTATCATGCCGCCGGAAGACGCCCTGCATGTGGAGGAAGACGGGCTCATTCTGATAAAGGACGGCATGATTACACACTGTGGGCCTTATACGCAGGTTAGGCCTCTTGTGCCGGACAACTGCACCATCACGCATTACCCGGACAGCATCATCACCGCAGGCTTTATCGACACCCATGTCCATTACCCACAAATGCCGGTTACTGCCTCCTGGGGGGAAGAACTGCTGGCATGGCTGAAACACTACGTCTTCCCCGCCGAAGCACGCTTTGAAGACAAAGCGCTGGCACACGCCGTTGCCCGTGGTTTCATGACCGAACTGCTGCGTAACGGCACCACCACCGCCGCTGTTTACTGCACCGTTCACCCTCAGTCTGTTGATGCCTTTTTTGAAGAATCCAGCCGTATTGGCACCCGCATGATTGCCGGAAAAGTGCTGATGGACCGCAATGCCCCCGATACAGTGCGGGACACCGTGCAGCAGGGCTATGCAGACTCTGTCGCCCTTATTGACCGTTGGCATAAAAACGGCCGCCAGCTTTATGCCGTGACCCCCCGCTTTGCCATTACCAGCACCCCGGAACAGCTTGAAATGGCAGGCGCGCTTTTTAAAAGCCGCGATGACCTGTTCATGCAAACGCACCTGGCGGAAACACAGCAGGAATGTGCGGATGTTGCGACACTTTTCCCCAACAGATCCTCCTATCTGGATGTTTATGACAAAGCTGGCCTTGTTGGCCCTCGCGCCCTGTTTGGCCACGGCATTTACCTGAACGAGCACGATCTTCAGCATTGTCACGCAGCAGACTGCACGCTCTGCCACTGCCCGACCTCCAACCTGTTTCTGGGGAGCGGTATTTTCAGGCTTTTCGACGTAACCTCAAAAGCACGCCCTGTACGGACTGGTCTGGGCACGGATGTAGGCGCGGGTACCAGCTTGTCCCTGCTGGCAACCATGGCGGAAGCCTATAAGGTGTCACTCCTTGCAGGCGGAACCAAACTGCATGCCATTCAGGCCTTCTGGCTGGCCACGGCGGGCGGCGCGCAGGCTCTGCATCTGGCTGATAAAATTGGCACCATTGCGCCTGGTCTGGAGGCTGACCTGTGCGTCCTGAACCCCAATGCAACGCCCTTGCTGAAACAACGGGTCAAGACCAGCAAGACTATGGCGGATATTCTGTTCGCCCTGATGATGCTGGGGGATGACAGATGCATACAGGCAACGTGGGTCCATGGTGCGTGTGTGCATGAAATCTGACAAATTCATGAAAGCAGCAGGCAGCCTCCGTGCTTCGCCTTAAATCTGTGTCAATTTCCTTGTATACTTACTCGCATGAAACAGATTTATGGGCTTTTCACGGCTTTATTGGTCACAGCTTTCTCGGTCCCTCTTCAGTCCGCTCAGGCTCGGTCTGTGGAGGACGCCTTCCGCTCCCTCCCGGACTGTACAGGCGGCGCGCTCACCAAAGAGCAGAGCGATATGCTGAAAACATATGTCCAGAAATTCCACGCGACCCGAAATGGGGTGAAGACAACGCCGTTTGAAACACTGCTAGAACATGGTGCAGCAGTCGTGTCCGTTGCGACTCTCCGCCAGGGTCATGATGACGTGTTGATTTATCTGATTTCCAAAGACTTCTGTGCATCTGGCGGGTGCGGTATGCTGATTTTGAATCAGATATCCTCCCATCCTGAAAAACCGGAAAACCGGTACAGAGTGGTAGGGCATGTGGCCTCTGCCCACCTTCCCATTCAGGTGCTACCCAGCGAACACTATAAATGGCCTGACCTTGGGTTTGGAAACGCTGAGGCAGGCAAGGAACATGGTTACGCTGAACGGCTGGAGTTCAGTGGCCGCCATTATCCCAGCACGACCACCCAGGTCCCCCGTTACGAGAAGAAAAAACTGACCGCCGGCCGAGAACTTATCGGGACAGACATAAGCGATTTTTCACACTTATGCCGCCTGAAATAACAGAACTGACGAAAGGCTCTCAGCCGCTAGTGGGTCTTTGGCTTCTCAAAGGGGTGCAGCAGCACACCCCCTGCCTGCTGGCTCCATAGAGCCGCATCGCTCTGGGCGGTATGCGGGTTGCCACGGCTGATCGCACCATGCGCCAAGGTGGCTGCATCACCCTGCGCTTCATCACTGGCTTGCATGGCAGCACTTTGCGCCGCCCGTGCCCATAGGCTTTTGGCCTGTGCCGTGTCCCCCATGCGGCTGGCCGCCGTGCCCCCTAAGGCCAAAGCGCGAGACATATCCCGGTAAGACGCTTCATCCCGCCATAGTTCCGCTGCGTGTTTGGCAAGGCCAAGCGCCGTTGCAGGGGTGGAGGACAAGGCAACCCGAGCAGCTATTTCCGCCTGACCTGCCTGCACACTGCGCGGGAGTGGCTTTTTAAAGCCCTGCAAAACCGTGTTGGCGCGCTGCAAGGCCGCACTATTGCCAGCATCGTCCGCGGCAAGACCCATAATCAGTGCGGCTCGGCCTGCTAACGCCTGATCGCTATCCCCAACGGCGCGCTCAGCCGCGTCAATGGACTGGGCTGTATTATGCAACCGGTAGAACGCTGCGGCCTGCACAAGATCAAAGGATGCTGTATGCGTATCACCCCGCGCGGCCGCAGCCTGACGGGCGGCCTGAAGTGTTTGCAGCGCGTCTTGCGGCTGGTCTGCCGCAAGTTGCGCTACAGCCAGATCATATCCTGCCTCACTGGCTGCCACACCATCATCGCGCAGCAGGGCCAGACTGGCGGCCCGCCGGTACTGACTGATGGCAACACTATAGCGGCCAAGGTCAAAAGCGCTTTTCCCTGCCGTCATGGCCTGATCCCACTGGGCATCATCACGCGCGGTTGGGGCTTCCTGCGCCCCGCCGCAGGCCGCTAACGTCAGGGGAGCAAACAGGACCAGAACTCTCAGTTGCATCATGGGCGTACCTGCTGTGGTGCCAGACGGTTCTTGCTATCCACTTTTGAGCCTCCCAACAGCCACATCCCACGGAGCTGATCGGTCAGCTTTTCAAGCCCATACAAGGTGGCCTGCGCCTGCGCCAACATGGCGGGCAGGTCTGCCGTACTGGCCTCAAGGCTGCCAGCAATAGCGGGCAGATGTGGCGTAGCGCCTTTAAGGTCATGGGTCGCGGATTTGATATTACCCATTGTTGAATCGGTTTTTGCCATGATGCCGGACATCTGCTTTTCAAGAGGCTTCAACCGCTCAATAATCGTGTTGAGCGACACAGCCGCAGACTGCGCCTGACGGATCAGATCATCATTGGTCATCAACTGGCCAATAGTGCCCTTGCCGGCATGCATGTCTGTAATGGTGGCATCCATCTGGGCCATCATGTGGCGCGCATTCCCCAGCGCAGGCATAATTTCGGCCTGAATGTCATTCAAGGTCGCCGTAATCATATCAGCAGGGTTTGGCGCAGGCGTTGCGCTGATAACCGCGTAATCCCAGTCCATGGCGTCTCCGTGGCCACGGTTGAGGTCCAGATAGGCTGACCCGGCCACAATAAACTGCTTGCGGATAAGGGCGGTACTATCCCGGCGGATGAACGGCTTGGCCTGCGGGTCAAGGTCCACCATCACATACATATCGCCAGACGGATTAAGCTTGATGGACCGAATAGTCCCGGCATGTGCGCCCAGAAGCTGCACATCGCCCCCAACCGTCAGGCCGCCAACGCCGCCATCTGGCAGGGTTACCCGCAATTTGGCCGGGGGCGTCAACCAGTCCCGCAGTACCCCGGCCTCAATCACGGCACCTGCAAAAAGCACCAGACTCAGAAGTACAAGGAAGCCTACCCACTCATCCGCATAGCGAAGAGAGATCAGCGGTTTTACTTTTTGTCGTAAGCGGATCTGGAACATTACCCCGTCCGTACTGCTACTAGCCCGTCATCGGCGAGACGCCACATACTGGTTATACCCTGCCGGTAGCCTTGCCATACGGCATTATTGCGCACCAGCCAGATAACACCAGCCCCCTTGTCCCGCGCCGTTGTCAGCGCGCCAAGAAAGGCGGCCTCCAGGTCTGCGGAGCTTGCTTCCAGCGGGTCTTCCAGAAGCAGAAGGCGCGGACGGCCCATAAAAGCCCGAACACAGGCCGCCCGCAACAAATCTCCATCCGAGAGCATGGTTGGCCGCAGCACCGGCAAACCGGGCAGCCCAAACCATTCACTCAGTCGTGTCGCTTCAGCCACCACATCTTCCATATCCCGCGTGGTGTGGTGTAGCTGCTGGAGCATAATACCCATATGCGTACCCAGAAAATCCGCCCAGCTCTGCCGCCGTGTCATACGGCCAATACGGCCACGCAGGGCGTTTGTTTCCCGGTCGTGCAGTTCGTTCCAATCCAGCCCCATGAACTTAACAGAGCCATCTGTCAGCGGCACCAGACCGGAACACATATCCGCAAAAATAGTAGTGCGGGAGGCATCGCGCGCTTCCACAACGGCACAGTCCCCCGGCATGAGTCTCATGCTGAAGGGTACAGGTGGCAACCCACTTTCATCAAAGGATGGAACGGCCTTGTTCAACTCCAGAACGGGGCCTGTGGCGCGTGTATCCATGGCGTTACAGATCCAGACTGAACAGAACGCTCACGGCCATAACAATCAGCAGGCCACGAGAAAATCCCCGGGGGAGCAAGGTACGCAGGTTATCCTGATTGGTCGCCGTAAGGCCGGTCAGGCACCCGCCAACGCCAACCACGAACCCGACCGTAATGAACTTGAGCGGTATGATGATATAGTCCGCACCGGACATGCCGCCCACTACGTCATAAAAAAATGTCCAGACCGGATTGGTAATCACGCCCGAAATACGACTGATGACATACCCCGTCACCAGTGATGCAAACGAGAACAGAATACCCAGCGTGAACCCGCCCACCGTAAAGGCCAATGTGCGCGGCAGAACCAGCAGCAGAAACGGGTCCAGCCCCTGCGCCTGAAAGGACCGGATCTGCCCGCTGGTAGTCAGCAACCCTAGTTCGGTTACAGACAGCATGCCATTCCGGCCCAGCAGCAGAATACCAACCAGAATGGGCGCAATTTCCCGCACCACCACATTGACCAGAATGGACCCGGTCATTTTGGCCAACCCAGCCAGACCCAGCCAGTAAATGGTTTGGGAAACTGCCGCAACGCCGGTCAGTGTGCCAGCAAACAGGGTTGCTATCAGCCCGCCACCAACAACACTGTTCAGTGTCACCCCAAATTCATACCGAACCGTCCTGCGCCAGGAATGGGCACGAAAGCTCTCAAACACAACACCCCAGCAGGCCCCCAGCATGATGAGGAAAAACCAGAGCTGGTGCCGGGTTAGCCGCCCCAGCAGGGCCAGTTTCTGCCGGACCCAGACATGCAGCACAAACGGGGTATGCTGTGTCTGCCGTTTGCTTTCGGCTTCCAGAATAGGGTCGCGGTCGCTGCCCGGTTCACGCGGGTTAGCATTGCTCTCACTCATCGGCGCGCGGCCAGAATATAAGCGCGGGCAAGGCCAAGGTGCGGAGCAAAGAACGCGCCGCGGCTTCTGAACAGGTAGCGGTCCCGCAGTTCAGTATAAACCCGCTCGGTCACCTGAATGGTCCCGGCGTCTGATGCCCCTTGCGCCATAAGTTCGGCCACGGACACAGTTTGCCCCCACAGGTTAAACACCTTGGGCTCTTCCCCCACGGCACCACCAAAGGCTGCACCGTAGTCCAGCCCCATGGTAAAGACCGGTTCAAGGTTGGACGCTGACAATGCAGCCATAAAGGTTTCACGCATTGTCAGGGCGGCATCTGCCATACGAATAAGGGCAGTTGGGTCTTCTTCCGCCGTGCAGCCTGCCATGCAAATCAGCCTGTGACCGGCCACTTCTACAGCAAACAGATGGCGCTCCAGTGCAATACGCTGCACTTCTGTTGCCAGATGGTCGATAAGCGCCAGAAGCTGCGCGGTTTCTGCACTGCCATCCACCACCGGGTCACTAAAGGTAATGACCAGCACAGCCACCGCCGGATAAATGCCGGAGGCTGACACACCACCCATCTGCGGCGCACGCATGAGCATATTGTCAAACCGGGTTGCAGGCAGAGACGCCGCTTGCTGAAGCGCCTGATGCATTGCATCCGCAGTGCTCTGTGCATCCGGCTGCTCGGCTGAGCGGTTATAAATAGACGCCAGACGTACACCGGTAATGGAGCCCACAAGGTCAACAAAATAGACCAGATGCTCAGCCATGCTGGCATCCTCCAGCACCAGTGCCCCCACAATACCTTCGGCATTATGTACCGGGTGCACCGAAAGTTCGCGCGTACCAACCTCACGCATGACCAGTCGTTCAAACTGTGCCGTGCGTGGGTCTGACGCAGCGCGGGCAACGGTAAAGGCCTCGCCTTCCTCAATCGCCTGGAAAAATGCTTCCATTTCCGTGCGGGACATTTCAAAGCCGCCGGAATGGGTATCCTGCTTCAGGTCGTAGGAATCTTCGCAGATCATGGCAGAGCCATCATGCAGGAAGCGCCAGATGCTGGCTCTGCGGGCCTGCGCCATATGAGCCAACTGCTCGGTCAGCACCAGAGAATCATTGGAAAGCTCAAACAGTCGTGGCGTGACAGCCACCTGTTGTACCGCTGATACTTCCCGCGAAATCTGGTTTGCCTGTGCTTCCAGCCTACGGTCACTGCGCTCAGAACGCCGCACCTGCCGGATCAGCAACCCTGCCAGCACAATGGAGAAAACAATAATAATGCCCGCAAACTGAAGGCTCTGGCGGCTGCTTTGTTCTGCAAAACTCGAAAAATCACTCTCCGGCGCGGAAAGCAGCAAAATCCAGCCTTCAGAAGAATTAGGCAGGAGCGACGCTATGGTGACATAGCGTTTGCCATTCAGGGCAAAGCTGTGTGCGCCAACGCCGCGCACACGGTAATGGTCAAAACCACGCGCAAAAACCGGATGCGTCTTGGGATTGAGGACCATTTTATTGGGGTCCCACCCGGCAGCCTCGGCCTGCTGCATCAGGTGCCGACCAGCCATGACCCGGCCTTTGCTATCCAGAATAATAGCGTTGCCTGTCTTGCCGACCTTGATTTTATCCAGAAACCCACTGAGTTCGTTCAGGGAGATATTGGTGGCAAAAACCAGCGTGTGGCCGTCCTGCGCCTTGAAGCGCATGGAGCTGGTCATGACAAACTGCTTATCTGTTGCGAACAGATAAGGCTGTGTCCATTTTATCTCGTTACTGTTTTCAGTGTTCTGGTACCAGGGGCGGTTGCGGGGGTCATAATCCTTGGCGTCATCATCGGCCTCGCCAATTTTTTCACCATCATCGGTATAATAGTCATGATGGAAGACCTTATGGCCATTCCGCACCTGGAGCGTTGTGCGCTCCTGGTTTTTACCATCCTTACGGCGCGTAATAAGCGTGAAGTGCCCTTCATCATCTGCCAGATAAAAAGACTGTATCTGCGGCACGCTCCGCAGCATTGCCCCGCCGTAGGAGTAGAAAACACGGTCCTGCACGGCGGCGGGCACATGCCCTATCATACCGGCCGCAATAATATTCCCTGCGGCAGCGGGCATGATGTAATCTGAGACTTCCTGCCCGATATAATGCTGCACCGCACCCAGCAGTTCGTGCGTAAGAGACTGAACCCCTGCCCGTGTGGTGCGGTAGGAATGCACGCCAATCAGCACAACAGCCAGAATACCTAGCACAAGGGCCAGCAAAGGCAGCACAAGGTGCAGCAGCACCCGGCGTATTGAAACGTCATGCTGGAAGGTGGGATCAACTATCTCATCAGAAGACACAGGCTATTTTCCACTGACTACTTGGTCATGCACATCCCATTGTGTAGGTCAGTGCCGCTTGTTTCCACCCCTTGACGAGCAGATGCCGAAAACAGGTGCTTCCCCACCAAATTGGCCTAGAACCATCAGGTCTGTCCAGCCTTAAAGAACCCGCCGCCCATAGCGGCAGGGTCAGATAGCGTAAACAGTGTTGGGTCTGGGTTTACTTGGCGTCGTGCTCGGCCTCGACCAGACGTGTCATGACAGAGAGCGCCTGCCCCAGGCGGCTCAGGCCGCGCCCGACGCTTTCGCCCTTAACCGCAACGCGGGACGTTTCAAGCCGAAGCACCAGTTCTTTCTGCTCCCACGCCAACTCAGTCCCATCCAGCAGGATTGCGGTACCACCCGAGACAGAATAGGCCAACCGAAGCGTCTGCCCCAGCACCACAGCCTGCTTCCATGCGGCTTCATCCAGCAATGCGCGGGAGGACGCCAGAAAGGTTGCGTTTATGTCCACGGCGTATCGCACGGCAAGAGCCAAGGCCAACCATGCGCGTGCCTCGTGGTCAAACCCAACCCCCTGTACGCGCAGAATACGCCAGTAGGTCTGCTCAGCCCGGTATTCCGGGTGGTCGTGACTACCAACATCCGAAAGCCAGCAGGCAATATGCCGCAAATGCTGCTGGCGCTCAGTTTCCTTGGCAAAAAGCGGTGCGGTCCATTTTATCAGGGCTTTTGGCAGCTTATTGCTACGGCCCAACCGGGCACACATGTCCTGCGCCACAGCCTGCATGGGGTCCTGTGGCAGGCAGTCCGGCGCGACATTGAGCATGTACCAGCCTTCACGCAGGCCATCGACACAGAACACGACCCGGTCTGGCTGCACCTTACGCAGCAAACGGCGCAGCACCGTAGCGGCAAACGGCACGTCATCCAGTCGTTTCTTGGGGGCTCCGGGCAAACGCTCAAGGGCGCGGCGGGGTGCGTGAAGCAGCCAGCCTGTCATTTCCCGCGCTTCTTCCGTTGCCAGAGTATAGTAGTGCACAATATTGAGCGGATACTGCATCCGGGCAATGTGCAACCGCGCCATGGCACGGAAGGCCCCGCCTACCAGATACAGCGTGTCGCCCTTAACTTTGGACAGCCACTCAACGCCGTTGATGTCCGCATCCGCCAGATTTTTAGCGGCTGTTAAATCACCTTTAGACCGGTCACCCAGCCGAATAACTCCCAGAGGCAGGGTATTGGCATCGTGCCTGCCGTCACTGGTCAGGCGAATCAGTTCCAATGAGCCACCGCCAACATCCGCAACCAGACCGGAGGCTCCGGGAATACCGCACATCACCCCAATGGCGGAGTGATCGGCCTCTTCCTCCCCTGACAAAATACGAATGGGAACATCTGGCATATTGGCACGCAGAGCAGCCACAAATTCCGGACCATTCGCGGCATCCCGCACGGCGGCTGTCGCCAGAATTTCAAACGGGTCTGCACTCATGCCCCGCGCAATGGCATGGAAGCGATTAAGCACTTCCATAGCCATACTGACACCCTCTTCATTCAGGCGGCCAGTGGTGGTCAGCCCACGCCCAAGGCGCAGGACTGCCTTTTCGTTAAAAATAGGAACTGGATTGCGCGATACGCCCTCAAACACCACAAGGCGCACTGAGTTTGAACCAAGGTCTACAACCGCCGAACGGCGTGGCGTATCAGTCTGCATTCCAGCTTTCTACTCTGTAAAAAGAGCAGCGAAAACCCCGCCGCTCCTGTTCAGGTGTGCTTATTCACCAAACATCAAGCCTTTGGAAGCAGGTAAGGATGCCGGCGCACGAATTGGCCCTTCATGCGCCGCAGAACCGCGCCCTGAAAGTGACGGATGTGTCATGAACCAGTCATGCGCCGAGAAAGGCCGTGCCCCCGGTGAAAGCCTGCGCCACACGCCGTTCTGTTCCAGCGC
The DNA here is from genome assembly GCF_000963925.1 of Acetobacter cibinongensis. Lineage (GTDB taxonomy): Bacteria > Pseudomonadota > Alphaproteobacteria > Acetobacterales > Acetobacteraceae > Acetobacter > Acetobacter cibinongensis. The sequence continues at coordinate 125,815 of NZ_BAMV01000008.1, read as the reverse complement.
CCAAGACTGTAGATTGTCTTTCATGTTGGAGACCATAATCTGGTTCAGCATTTGCGCATGCACGGTCTCGTTCGTGACAGGCACCATGCTTTCAACCCGCCAGTCCATGTTGCGGGTCATCCAGTCAGCGGAAGACAAATAGACCTTTGCGTAGCGCGATGGCACGCGGTGGCCATTCCCGAATACAAAAATACGGGAATGTTCCAAAAACCGCCCCACAATGGATTTAACACGGATGTTCTCAGACAAGCCCGGAACACCCGGCCGCAGACAGCAGATACCCCGGATAACCGCTGCAATTTTTACACCGGCACAGGAGGCCCGATAGAGGTGGTCAATCAGCGTTGGATCCACCAGTGAGTTCATTTTCAGCCAGATATTGGCAGGCCTGCCCGCCTTGGCATGCGCCATTTCCTGCTCAATCAACTCTACCAGAGTTGAGCGGATGGTAATGGGCGAGAAGGAAATAGCTTCCATTTCCGCAGGCATGGCGTAGCCGGTCACATAGTTGAACAGGCGTGCAGAATCCCGGGCCAGTTCCGGCTTGCAGGTGAAGAAGGAAAGATCCGTATAAATCTTGGCTGTAATGGGGTGGTAGTTGCCGGTCCCAAAGTGGGCGTAGGACCGAACCTGGTTTCCTTCCCGCCGCACAACCAGACTGAGCTTTGCATGTGTTTTGAGGTCCGAGAACCCAAACACCACCTGCACGCCCGCTGCCTCAAGCGCCCGCGCCAGACGGATATTGGCTTCCTCATCAAACCGGGCGCGCAGTTCAACCATAGCCGTGACAGATTTGCCGGCTTCAGCAGCCTCAATCAGCGCTTTGACAATAGGAGAGTCGCGGGAGGTTCTATAAAGGGTCTGTTTGATGGCAATAACATTCGGGTCCAGCGCCGCCTGCCGCAGGAACTGCACCACCACATCAAAGCTCTCGAACGGATGGTGGACCAGAAGGTCTTTAGCCCGGATAGCCGCAAAGCAGTCGCCGTTGAAGTCCAGAATGCGTTCCGGGAAACGGGGTGTGTAGGGAGGGAACAGCAGATCCGGTCGGTCATCCACAATCATCTGCTTGAGGTCAACCACACCAATCATGCCAGAATGGATGGCAATTTCTTCCGGCGGCAGGTCAAGGTCAGACGCAATGGCCTCGGCCAGTTCATCCGGTACGCGCTTCTCCATGTCCAGATGGATGACCACACCCCGCCGGCGGCGTTTGAGCGCACTTTCATAGGAGCGGACAAGATCTTCGGCCTCGTCTTCAAACTCAACGTCCGTATCCCGCACAACGCGCATCATACCGCTTTCCCCCACGGTCAGACCGGGGAAAAGCTTGTCCATGCACAGCGTAATGAGGTCTTCCAAACGAATAAAGCGTATGGAGCGCGTACCATCGGCCGCACTCGGCAGGCGAATAAACCGCTCAACCTGTGCTGGCAGCAGAATAAGGGCGTTCATGGCAAACGCGCCGTTATCGGCTGATAAAAGACGCAACCCCAGAGCCAGCCCCATATTGGGAATGAAAGGCAACGGGTGTGCCGGGTCAACGGCAAGTGGCGTAAGGACCGGGAAAACCCTATCCATAAAGCAGTTTTCCAACCATGCACGGTCGGCATCATTCAAGTCGGCTGGTTCACATAAAACAATGCCATCATCAGCCAGAAGGCCGCGCAGTTCGGTCCATATCCGCTGCTGCTCCCGCAACAGGGAGGCACAGCGTTCACGCACTGCCTCAAGCTGCTCAACGGGTGTCAGGCCATCGGGGGAAAGTTTGACCAACCCTTCCCGCACCTGCCCGACCAGACCGGCGATACGCACCGAGTAAAATTCATCCAGATTGCTGGCGCTGATAGAGAGAAACCGAAGCCGCTCAAGCAAAGGATTGCGGGAGTTATCCGCCTCTTCCACCACGCGCTGGTTAAAGTCCAGCCAAGAGAGCTCACGGTTGATAAAGCGTTGTGGCGTCTCCAGTGTATAAGCCGGAGCAGCTGGCTTTTTTGGCGCGACAGAACGGCTGGGAGCACGCCGCTTTCTTGCTGAGGTGGCGGTAGCGGGCTTTCTTGTTGTTTTACCCTGTGCCGTCACTGCTCTTTTCTCCCTTGCGTCATATTTATCTGGTGCCAATGCAGGCACCAACCCACTTCAAGTGTCGGTAAGCAAAGCATAACGCAAAGCATTTGCACAGGAAAAGCGCAGCAAGTGTTACCTTTTTATGTCAGCCAAAAACACAACAGCCCACCGGAAATGCCTTCCCGGTGGGCTGTGCAGCGAGCTTACAATAAGACTATTGGGAACGCACTACATGTTACAGGTGGCCTGTCACAAGTTCGTTAGCCAGAGCCTGATTTTTGTAAACGGATTTCAGGGATTCCAGAATGGCAGCGCTATCAACAGCGACCGCACGGTTCGTGCTTTCGTCGTAATAGAAGTCCCCACCCAGGGAATGGATGTTGCCATCAAAAATCAGGCCAACGGCATGACCTTGCGCATCAATAACCGGAGAACCGGAATTGCCACCAATAATGTCATTGGTTGATGCAAAATCAAACGGTGTCTGCATGTTCAGATGGTTTTTCGCATCTACCCATGGCTTACTCAGTTTGAACGGGTCAGAGCCGGTTGCACGGTCATACAGGCCGGAGAAATAGGTGAAGGGTGCTACCTCTTTCCCGTTTTCATCCCAGCCTTTCACCTGCCCGAAAGACAGGCGCTGCGTGAACGTGGCATCCGGGTAGGATGTCATGCCTTTCATGGCAAAGCGGGCTTTAGCCATGGCTTCCGTAGCCTGACGTGATGGAGCCAGAACATCATCATCCATCTGTTTCCGCAGGGCGCGCGCTACCGGCTCCACCTTGCGGGCCAGAACAATCATGGGGTCCTGAGAGGCCTCAATAGCCTTTGCACCACCTTTCCACAAAGCCAGACGGACTTTGGGGTCAGCCAGTTTGGTGCCATTCACCAGCTCTACAGCCAGTTCATCAGGCGCGGATTTGCCCAAAACCAGCTTTACGTTGTCATCATCAGCACCCAGAATCTGGCGCAGCTTGGTGAGCGAGAAAGCCAGTTCGGTCTTTTCCAGGTCTGGATAAACCGGAGCTGTTGATCCAAGTTCTGCTTCCAGCGCAGGCAGGCGGCCATCATGATACGCGCTCAGGCGCTCTCCATCAGGCTTCTGGCGTTCATTGGCAGCCCGTACCAACAGCGAGGCATAACTGAATAGCTCACCCTGAATACCAAAAGACCCTTCCAGCATGGCATAGGGCTTGAAGATACGCCGCTTGACAGCAAGAGCCTGTGCATTTTTGGCCCACGGATCTCCATAGGTCGCTTTACGGCTTGGGTCTGCGTTAATCCAGTCGCGCAGTTCGGCTTCGCTCTTGGCTTTGGCTGTCAGCAATTTGGGATCTGCCAGCACGGAAACACGGCCACGATAAACCTTCAGGCTGTTTTCGATCCCGAACACGCGTTCCTGCGCTTCCTGATGGTGCGCAGCACTCTCCCGGCTGTACTGCCATAGGGCACCGTTAAGCGCAGAGTAATTATCGATCACGAATGGTACGGAGATATTTCTGGAAAACTCCAGGTCCGCCAAGGGCACTTCACGCTCGGTTGAACCGGGGTTACCGGACGTAAAGACCAGTTGCCCCGCCTTAGGGCCTGCGCCATCAAACGGCAGATAAGCAGAAACCTTGGCAGGCTTGCCGTTATCGTAAACGCGCAGAAAAGCCATATCCAGATCATAGCGCGGGAAATTGAAGTTATCTGGGTCGCCACCAAAGAACGCAGCGTTCTGATCTGGTGCCATGACCATCCGCACGTCCTGATAACGCCGGTATTTATACAGCGCGATACGGCCACCATGGTACAGGCTGATAACATCGCAACGCCATGCCTTGGCATCAGAGCCAGCGCACTCTTTCTCAATCGCGCTTTCTTCTGCCTGACGGGCTTTGGTGTAGGCCTCGCCTTCCTTGCCTTTCAGGGCAGTCTGCACGCGGTCTGTCACATCGGTAATGGAGTCAAGCTGGTTCAGTTCCATAGCCGGGCAGCGCTGCTCAGCGGCTGCATTTTTGGCGGAATACCCATCCTGAAAGTAGTTGTGCGTTTTGTCAGACAATTGCTGGAGGCATTCGTTCGCACAGTGATGGTTGGTCATAACCAGACCATCGGCTGAAACGAAAGATGCTGAGCACCCTAGCGCCAGACGGGTTGAAGCTTTGGTGACGCGCTCAATCCATTCCTTGGAAGGTGTAAAATGGTAACGTTCTTCCATCTGCTTGATGGGCAGATTATCCATTGTCCACATGCCTTCATCAGCATGGGCATAAGGCACTGTCAGGGGAGCGCAGGCCAGAAGCGCCAGCGGCACAAGGGCTCGCCCTATAATTTTTGCCATGTTCAGACACACTTTCTTTTAAGAATGTTACACCATAACATTTCGGTGTCCGAACTGTGACTCAGATGCGCTCACAGAGCAAGCGCACGTATTAATTTAAGCGCCCTCAGTCGTCTGGGCGGTTCTTATCAGCAAGGGGATTTATAAGCGATCACTGAACCTCAAGTTCGCCTTGCATAATAATCTGATGCCTTTTCTATCGCCTTTGCGCTTCAAATCGCCTAACTACTGCACAATCAGCTTTTACCGCGTCAAGGAGGAATAACAGGTGAGTATAAGCAAGAACACTAATATTGCCGTTGTTATCCCTTCATATCGCGTAAAAGCATTTATTCTGGATGTCATTAGCCGCATTGGGGCTGATATTTCCAAAATTTATGTTGTTGACGATTGCTGCCCGGAAAAAAGCGGGGCGTATGTGACCGAACATTGCCTCGACCCCCGGGTTGAGGTCATCTGGCACACAACCAATAAAGGTGTTGGGGGCGCTGTGCTAAGCGGCTACGCCGCAGCCATCAAAGATGACATGGATATTATGGTCAAAATTGATGGCGACGGGCAAATGGACCCAGCCCTCATTCCCTGTTTTGTCGGCCCCATTCTCGCCGGGGCGGCAGATTACACAAAAGGGAACCGCTTCTTTAACCCGGAAGACGTTGTCAGCATGCCCAAAATAAGAATTTTCGGGAATGCAGGGCTATCATTCCTGACCAAATTTTCGTCCGGATATTGGAGCATCTTTGACCCCACAAATGGTTACACCGCAATCCATCGGGATGCCGCTGTTTTGTTGCCATTTGACAAACTGAGTCTTCGGTATTTTTTTGAGACAGATATTCTCTTCCGGCTAAATACCGTTAGAGCCGTGGTTCGAGATATTCCCATGCGGGCCCATTACGGCGATGAAGTCAGTGGCCTTAAAATTAAGAAGATATTCTTTGAATTCTTGACTAAGAATATTCGCAATTTCATGAAGCGTATTTTTTACAATTACTACCTTCGCGATATGTCAATTTCCTCGTTTGAGCTGCCTGCAGGTCTATTCCTCCTCACGTGGGGATTGGTTTTTGGCGCTTTCTGGTGGTTTAACAGCTTGCACACGGGCACTTATGCGTCTGCTGGCACCGTTATGCTTGCCGCATTGCCTATCATTCTTGGCATTCAGCTTCTTCTAAGCTTCCTGTCTTATGACATACAGTCTGAACCCGGAAAAAGTGGTGCGACCAGCCTGCATGTTCTCACATCCAATATCCCTCCCGGAAACCCCTGATGATTGATATTTTCTTTGCCATTCTCTGTGTCATTGGCATTTCAATTGGCCAAATTCTTTTCAAAGTCAGTGCAAACGGCTTTCATAAAGCAGGCAGTTTTACGGACCCCACAGCCCTTGGTGTGTTGCTGGTTGCCCTAGCACTTTATGGCGTGACCACCATTGGCTGGGTCTGGGTTCTACAAAGGTCGGAACTGGGGAGAGTTTATCCCTTTATGGCGCTTGCTTTCGCTATCGTCCCGTTACTCAGCTATATTTTCCTGCATGAAAATTTTACCTGGCAATACGCTGTCGGTGTTTTCCTTATTATAAGCGGCATACTTGTTTCCATAGGGCAAAAACTATGAATTTTTCTCTTATTAAAGAAAAAATATCACCCAAGTTTCTTTTTATCATTTCAGCGCTTTTTATCGGCTTTTTTTGCTTCTGCGCGACAAGCATTATTCCTCCCCTACAGTCTCCGGATGAGGTTCAACATCTTAGACGAGCATATTTTCTGTCTCAGGGGCATATCCTCCTGACAGCCCCACCTCACGAAGCATCCGGAGGAGATATTGACTCTGGCCTGGACGACTATCTTGCTCATTTCTTCACTTTCGCCGCTCATCAAGAAAGAAAAATCACAGAAGGTGATTCACGTTTTGAACTGACTACTCCGTGGAGCAATCAGCAGCATTTTGCTGTGGCGCAAGGTACCGGCTATTATTTTCCCCTCATTTACACACCGCAGGCTATCGGGCTTTTAGCCGGACATGCGAGCCATCTTTCCATTGATCGCTCTTACCGGCTAGCTCGGGTTCTTGCCACACTCACAGCAACGGCTGTTACAGTTGCAGCCTTTGCAATTTACAGTCCCAATGTACTTGTTCTGGCTCTTGTGGTTCTTCCCATGAGCCTGTTTCAATCCGCTTCCGCTAGTCTGGATGGTCTTGCTACTGCATTTACCCTGCTGGCCCTCTCTACATTTTGCCAGATCGTAAGATTACAAACACGGGCTCCATTATACCTTTTCTACCTTCTTTCCATTGCAGTAACACTGGTTGCCACAAGCAGGCTCCACGCCTTCCCCTTGCTCCTGTTACCTTTTGCAGCATGGTATTACACCCGGCAAAAAACCTTGTTGTGGCAAGCCGTATTTTGCTCCGTCTTCACTATAGGATGGACGCTACTTGCCATGAAAATAAACGTCTTTTCACTGACCCCCAACGCATCTGCTTCTGGCAAATTCAAAGACATTATTGTCCACCCATTTCATTTCCTGCATCTGGTGGGGAGTACTCTCTTAAACCAAGATAAGCAGGAGTTTTATATTACCTCTTTTATTGGCAATCTTGGATGGCTTGACACGCCTCTGCCTGCACGCTTTTACCATGCCATGCTCGTTCTTTTATGTGTTATCACGATATTATCCATAAAATGGGACAAGCCTCTTGCCATGCTTAAAGCATCCGGGCTTCTGCTTTTTGCTGGATGTGCATCCTTCCTTCTTATTTTCATTGCACTCTACGCGGCCTGGACTGCCCCAGACTCTCCGGTTATTGAAGGCATTCAAGGGCGCTACTTCCTCGTACCTGCTTTATTTCTGGCTTATTCTTTAGGTAAGTTCGAAATAACCGGGAAAAACCTGTGCGCTTTTTCTGTTTTTGTCCTGACTTTCCTATTCTCGGTACATTCCGTTATTCCCATTCTTTTAACCCGTTACTATATCGGTTCCTAATTTTTTAAAATTATACAACACCGCTCATCAGTGTTCTTTTTAAAAGCCACTGATGAGCCTTTCAGCGCAATATAAGGATCTTCCTGATGATCAGGGCATCCGACAGAAAATATTGACCCCGCTGTGCGTCGTCCGTCACCAAATCACAAGAGTGCAGCAGTCCACAGCAAGCCTGTGAGTGTATCGGCCAAAATATGTTGGGATATATTGATTAGTTCCAACACTGCATTCCGTTTAAAGACTGTTTAGAGCTTATAAGCCTATATTGTGTTGGAAAAATTCCAGTATAATTGGATTCATTATGATTTCAAAAATACTCGATATTATAAATAGCCTTCAGGATGCTTATACACTGCCCCTCATGCACTCCTCTCACCCTTGAAACAAAAAAAGGCCACCTCATTCCTGAGGCGGCCCCTTTCTTTATCATGTAGCCATTATGCTATGCGAGCATCTGCCTGTTTGTCTTCAGCCAGAAGATATGGGCCTGCCGCATGAATGCTGAGAGACAGCAATCTGATCTCGTCACGAGACAGTTTTTCAACCAGAGGAAGAACAGCATTGCCGTTTGTCCAGACACTCTGGCTGCCTTCAGCTTCTGCGTGCCAGCCTGCTGGTTTATCTGCCCGCAAATGAGCAATAATATCCAGCTTACCGTTGGAGGTAACAAGCGTTACAGTGCCAACAGCGACACCCAGCAGTCTGCGGTCATCAACAAAAGGACCAATCGTATCTGCCGGGCGGCTTGCACGGGAGACGATACGCACAGAGTCCGTATTTGGTGGCAACATAAAGCTGTACTGCCCATTTTCGTGCCGGACCGGACGCAAAGTAGCCCCCTGCTGTGTCACAAGATGGAGGTCAGGATCAGTGGTGACTTCAGGCAGAGAGGATGCTGAAACCCCTTCGTAAAGTTCCTCCGCGCGTGCTTTGATTTTCTGGTAAACAGGCTCTACAAATTCCCGTTCAACACAAAGCACGGCTGCGGCATCGTTTTCCCAGGAACGGTTAGCCCCGTGAAGGCTGACAAGACCGCCTTCCTGCTGGAACGCACGACGATTACCGGTATCAAGGTAGCTTTCCGTCAGCATGCCATCGGCACGGATGACAGAGTGCTGTTCCGTTTCAATATGATAATAGTCGTAAGAGGTGATGGACTTATCATAGAGTATAGACGAGCCATTCACCAGCATACGGGCTGGTACAAACCGACCGTCGAAGAACAGGCTGTGCTCCGGCGTAATCAGCAGGTCTTTGTAAGGCACGCCCTCAGCAATCGCATTGGCCAGAATACGGACGGGATAACCCGCCTCATCAGCCATCAGTTCTGACCGCACAACAGCATGTGCCTTGCCTGCCCAGCTGACAGTCGCAGTCTGCGCTGTTCCCTGTGTGTAGGAAACAACAGAGTCCCCCATACGGATGTCTTCTACAGCAACATCCCCTTCCGATGTCTGAATCATGCTGCCAGACAGGAAGCACACTTCGTAATCCAGCCAGCCATTACTTCCGTCCGTCAGCGCGAAGCCACGTGTGCTGACACCAACAATGTTCAGAACAATGGCGTTACCGTTCGTCAGGGCAAGCGTAACCTGATCCGTCCCCTGATAGGTGACTGCTGTTACATCCGCAGCTTTTACACCCACCAACTCAATGCTGTCGGAATTCCCTGCGGCAGTGCCACTGAAACCACTAATGACGGTATTAAGTGTGCCGCCAGACGCCAGACCGGAAATAACCAGACCACCGTTGGTGTCACCTTGCAGATCAACCGTACCACTCGCCGTGTTCCAGATCGTTGCTGACCCCGCATTCTGAATTGTCAGAACGCCAGAAATGCTCGCCCCACTGGCAACATTCACAGAGCCACCGCTGCTGACCGTTGTTGTGCCTACAGTCCCGCCGGAATCAACCTGAATAAAACCGCCAGCATTCACGGTATTACTTACGACGCTACCGCCCGAAGCAACTTCAATCACAGCGCCTTTGTTCACGACAGTGTTGGAAGCTGTACCCTGAACGCCTAAACCACCACCATTTGAGAGGACTACACCGGCAGCCGAACCGCCAGCGCTGACTATAATGGCACCGAGATTTCCAGCATCTGCATTAGAGAGAACACCACCGGACAACACATTAATTCTTGCGCCAGATACTGCTGTTAGAGAGGTGGTATGCTGGTTATTGTAAACCGTGCCAGACCCAATATTAAGCGTGCCGCCAGCATTCAGAGCCGTGTAGGTCCCGCTGCCCCCATCTGTGAACGTCAGTGTGGCACCACTGGAGATAGTGGTACTGGTGGCGGTACCTCTTACCGTCACAGAACCACCGCTGCTCACTGTTGTTGTGGCGACTGTGCCACCGGAATCAACCTGAATAGACCCGCCAGAAGTTACCGTGTTACTGACAGCACTCCCGCCGGAAGCAATTTCGACCACACCACCATTCTTCACAACGGTGTTGAGGGCTGTACCCTGAATCCCTAACCCACCACCGCTTGAGACGATTGCACCGGCAGCCGAACCGCCAGCACTCACGATAATAGCACCCAGATTTCCGGCATCTGCGTTAGAGAGAACACCACCGGACAACACGTTAATTCTGGCGCCGGATACTGCTGTCAGAGATGTCGTATGCTGGTTATCGTAAACGGTACCAGACCCAATATTAAGCGTGCCGCCCGCACCTAGAGAGGTATAACTGCCGCTCCCGCCATCCGTGAATGTCAGCGTGGCACCGCTAGAGATAATAGCGCTGATTGCACTCCCTTTTACCGTCATGAGGTTGCCAGACTGCAACGCCGTGGACTGTATGGTTGCTCCGGAGGACACTGTGATTACAGCACTTCCTGCTAAGGGAGATTCACCATAATCAATCGCGCCCTGTCGCAGTTCCAGGGTTCCGCCAGATGCTCCCCAGGAGAAATTCTGATTACCGGAAATTTTATTATAGGAGGCAATATGGCCGCCATTGAGAACGACGTTCCCTGTAAGAGCACCATTATTATAGAGAGTAATGGTGCCACCGCTTCCAACCACATGGCTGCCTGCCCACGTCCCTCCTGCCTCAATAACAACACCGGAAAAAGAACTTCCATTATAACTACCGCCTGGAACGTTACTATTTCCGGAGGTATAGTTATCTACCCAAAGTAATCCACTTGTTACAGCAGTCATGATGTGTTCTCTCTCTTGAATTAGACATCAAAATCGCCAAACACTACACAAATACACTCATGAGTACCGTTTGGCTTTTTCTGTCATGCCAAGGTATTTTCGTTTACTATGATTGAACAATCGAAAAAAGTTGAGGGGCCTGCCGTGTTTGTTTTTGAAAAACATTATCTACCGGATGTTTTCTAATTTTCTCTTTGTTTCATGCATTTAGCTGATTAATAAGAGATGTAAGGCTGTGAAAAATAACGGGAATATTAGAAACCATCTCGGCATCATTTTACGTTTAGACATCGTTATGGAGTCAAAAAACTTAGTTTGTTATTACAAAACATATTAAGCCGCTTTAACTTGAAATTTCTAACAACTCTGCTTTCTATATTTTTGTCTCGACTATTTACAACAATAAATACAACGTACTTTATTTACTTTTTGATCGTTCCTTTATCAAAGCTGAAAAATGCAAAATCGCTGCTCCTGACCATACTCACCCCACCTGCACCCACCATTACAGATCGTCTGCGCGGTCACGTTCATGTTGGGCGTCTTCCAGAATGGTGCTGGCCAGAGCGCGCGTAATTTTCCCGCCTGACGCAAGAGCGGCATGGTCCAGCCGCTCTGCTATGTCGCGTATTGCTCGTGCAGTCCGTGGCAGACGGCGCAAGAGCCATTCCGTAACCGGTTGCGCCACAACAATCTGCCGTTCTGCCAGCAACCGCAAAAACAGGCGGCGTAATAAAGCCTCTTCAGCCTGACCTATCGGCACGGAAGACGTTGCGCGCACCCTGCTGGCAAGGTCTGGCAGAATGCCCTGCCAGCGGGCCGGAGGAGTGCGGGCCGCCATCAGCAAAACCATGCGTTGCTCCCGAACAAGATTAATCAGATGCAGCAGATCTCGCTCGTTTTGTACGCGGTCCGCATTATCCAGCGCTAACGCCCTGAAGCCACCTTCCTCAAACAAGGCAGCAACATCGTGGGCATTCAACAGGCTGCCTTCCACAACCGGCGCTCCATGACGCGCAGCCCAGATGGAGAGCAAATGGGTTTTGCCGGTCCCCTCATCCCCCCACAGAACCATGCGGCCTTCCGGCCAGCGCCATTGCGCCTCTGCATCCAACACCCATGCGCGTGCCGCAGCATTAGAGGGAGCCGCGACAAAGTCTGAGCGCCCGAATCGGGGTCGGTACGCAAAAGGCAGCGCAATCTGCGCAGGGGCGCGGCTTGACGCCTGCACATCTGACATACCGTCATCTGGCATTAATGGGGCGAAATACCCCTCTTCGCCCCCTCCGTGTAAGGCCTCGCCCTGCCTGGATGGGAGAATAACAGGCTTCTGCACTGCTTTTGTTCCTGTATTCCGTGTCATGCCGCTTTGCGTGTCGCTTCACCTGCCGTAAAGACTACCCGCAGGGAATCTACCCTACCCAGCCCGTTGCATCGACCCTTAATAATTAAGAGTGCCGCCATGACCTCTTCTCCCTCCACCCCATCTTCCAGCCTGACCTACCGTGACTCTGGTGTGGATATTGAAGCTGGAGAAGCCCTGATTGATGCCATCCGTCCGGCCGCCAAGGCAACGGACCGCCCCGGCACCATGGGGGGCTTGGGTGGCTTTGGCGCGTTGTTTGACCTGAAAGCCGCCGGATTCAAAGACCCCGTACTCGTTTCCTGCACGGATGGTGTCGGGACCAAACTGAATCTGGCTATTGATACAGACCTGCACGAAACCGTGGGCATTGACCTTGTGGCCATGTGCGTCAACGACCTGATTGTGCAGGGCGCTGAGCCACTGTTCTTTCTGGATTACTTTGCCACGGGCCGCCTATCTGTAGAAAGCGCTACCAAGGTTGTGCGGGGCATTGCGCAAGGCTGTGAACAGTCCGGCTGTGCCCTTGTGGGGGGAGAGACGGCAGAGATGCCCGGCATGTACGCCGATGGGCATTATGACCTTGCTGGTTTTTCAGTCGGTGCGGCAGAACGCGGTGCTCTTCTGCCCGGTGCCATTGCAGCGGGGGATGCCCTGATTGCCCTGCCGTCCTCCGGCGTGCATTCCAACGGCTTTTCTCTGGTCCGCCGGATTGTGGCAGACGCGCATCTGGCTTGGACAGACCCCGCAGGGTTTGCCCCCAACCAGCAGTTAGGGGAAGCGCTACTCACCCCAACACGGCTTTATGTCAATTCCGTTCTGGCGCTGCACCGGGCCGGGCTGCTCCATGCAGCCGCACACATTACCGGCGGCGGCCTGCCCGGCAACCTGCCACGCGTTCTGCCCAACGGGCTGGACGCCGTTATTACGGCTGAGTGGCCTGTACCCCCCGTGTTCAAATGGCTGGCCCGCACCGGCAACGTAGCGAATGAGGAAATGCTGCGTGTGTTCAACTGCGGTGTAGGCATGGTGCTTGTCACGCCAAAACCTGATGAGGTTCTGGCGCTGCTAAAAGACATGGGTGAGCCCGCAACACTTATCGGCCATATTGCCAAAGGTGCGGACAGCGCTGCCAAACCGGCCCTGCACATGGAAGCCTGCCCGGACTTCCACGCAGCATGACGGCTCACCAAACACCTGTCGCCCTGCTGCTCAGTGGCCGGGGCAGCAATGCCACGGCCCTGATCCGGGCGTGTGAAGACCCGGATTTTCCAGCCCGCATCTGCCTTGTCATCAGCAACAATCCGGATGCACCGGGGCTGGATATGGCACGCTCGGCTGGCCTGCCGGTGAAAGCCATTGACCACAGGCTTTTTAAAAAAGACCGCGAAGCTCATGAGCGAGCGATAGATACCTGCCTGCGGGAAAGTGGAGCTGAAGCAGTATGCCTTGCCGGGTATATGCGCCTGCTCACGCCATTCCTTACGCAGGCATGGGCTGGGAAAATGCTGAATATCCACCCAAGCCTGCTTCCCTCCTTCCCGGGCCTGCATACACATGAGCGGGCTTTGGAGGCTGGCGTACGACTTCACGGATGCACCGTGCATCTGGTGACTGAAGGCATGGATGAAGGCCCAATTCTTGGTCAGGCGGCTGTACCCGTGCTGCCTACGGATACACCAGAAATCCTTGGGGCGCGTGTTCTACGCCAGGAACACCAGCTTTACCCGACCGTGCTGCGGCATTTTCTGGACAAATCAGCCGCTTCCTGCCAAGCCGAAGCCGCATTGCTGGTGGGCTGACCACCAACACGGCCCAGCCATTTTATTTTTGCCAGACCCGATAGAGAGTTGATGACAGCAGAATCCCGCCCCCGCAAACCCAGACAGCGCAGCACGTCCCGTTCAGGGAATGCCCCCCAGCCTGCTGATCCAACGCGGGATGTGGCCTTTGATATCCTGTGTGGCGTGGTTGAAAACCGGCGTATGCTGGAAAATAGCCTCTCCCGCGCCGCCACAGACCATCATGCTCCCCCGCGTGACCGCGCTGCGGCCCATCGCCTTGCCGCAGCGACACTGCGCCATATGGGAACATTGCGGACTCTGCTGGAACCATTTTTGCGCAAAGAGCCACCAGAACCAGTACGCGTTGCGTTGATGATGGGCTGTGCACAACTGCTCTTTCTTGAAACGCCCCCCCATGCAGCGGTAGGCACTACAGTATCTCTCTTGCGCCGGCGCAAGCTGGCGCCGTTTGCCGGCCTAGCCAACGCTGTTTTACGAAAAGTGGCTGACCAGGGCCCAGCTCTGCTGGAAGGGTTGGACCAGAGCCGCCTGAATATTCCCCAGTGGCTTTGGAGTTCATGGAACGGTCTGGGCCGTGGTGTGCCCCGTGCCATTGCGCGTGGTATCAGCCATGAAGCCCCGCTCGACATTACACTCCGCCCCGGTGCCATCGCACCTGAAGGCGGCGAACTGCTGCCAAATGGCTCTGTCCGCCTGCCCGCAGGCACCCGTGTTACAGAATTACCGGGTTATGAAGAGGGCGCATTCTGGGTGCAGGATGCCGCCGCTACCCTGCCTGCCCGTTTGCTGAACGCCCAACCGGGAGAACATGTAGCAGACCTCTGCGCCGCACCGGGGGGTAAAACAGCCCAGTTGGCCGCGACTGGCGCACAGGTAACGGCAGTTGAACAGAACCCCAACCGCCTGACACGCCTGCGCGAGAACATTGCCCGCCTGAATTATCCGGTAGAGGTGGTGGAAGCCGATGCCACAACCTGGAAGCCCAATGTGTTGCAGGATGCCATCCTGCTGGATGCCCCCTGCTCCGCTACCGGCACGGCCCGCCGTCACCCAGATGTACTGTGGGTCAAACGCCCGCGGGATCTGACCGCCCTTGTCGCCGGGCAGGACGCCATGCTGGAAGCCGCTAAAGCCATGCTTAAACCGGGCGGACGTCTGGTCTATGCCGTGTGCTCCTTACAGGAAGAGGAAGGACCGGCCCGCGCCCGTGCAGCACTTGCAATGGGTTGGCAGGCCTCCCCTTTCACGCCCGAAGAGCTCCCTTTCCTGCCAGAAGCCATTACGCCAGAAGGCTGGTTACGGACCCACCCCGGCATGTGGGCTGACAAAGGCAGCATGGATGGGTTCTTCGCCGCCCGCTTTATTCGCCCTGCCGACTAAGGTTTTTATTACACAACACAGTTGCGCCGTGCTGCGGTATTGCGGATAACCAAACCATGACATCCGTAGCACGCCCCCTTATTGCGCCAAGCATTCTCGCCGCCGACTTCTCCCGTTTGGGAGAAGAGGTTGCCGCCGTTGCCAAAGCTGGCGCGGACTGGATTCATCTAGACGTCATGGACGGGCATTTTGTGCCCAACATTTCGTTTGGCCCGCAGGTTGTCAAAGCTCTGCGCCCGCACACAACCTTGCCGTTTGACGTGCATTTGATGATTGAGCCAGCAGACCCGTACCTTGAGGCTTTTGCAAAGGCCGGAGCTGACAACATCCTTATCCATATTGAAGCAGGCCCACATGCCCACCGCTCCTTGCAGCACATTCGTGCTCTTGGGGCCAAACCCGGTATTGTGCTCTGCCCCGCCACCCCACCTGAAGCCGTGAGCGAGCTTATGGATGTGGTGGATATTATTCTGGTCATGACCGTGAACCCCGGTTTTGGGGGGCAGAAATTTCTGACCAGCCAACTTTCCAAAATCAGTCGCCTGCGGGACATGATTACCAGAAGCGGGCGGGACATCCGCCTTGCGGTTGATGGGGGCATAGACGCCACAACAGCCCCGCTTGCCGTAAAAGCTGGTGCAGATGTGCTGATTGCAGGCAGCGCCATTTACGCCCATGCTGACTATGCTGCCGCCATAGCCGCCCTTAAACCGCAGAGTGCCGAATAAAACCGGCTTCGCCTTTCCCGCCCTCTTGCTCCGGAGCAGAAAATTTCCAATGTCGTTGCGCCGCTGGACCCGTGATGCCCGCCTGACCCTTGCCATGCGTAACCCGCTGGGGGGCTTTGGCCGTGTTCCGTCTACCCCGGCTCAGACATTGCGCGACCCGTGGCCCGGCAACCCCACGGTCGGGGAGCGGTTTGTGCGCAACCAGACGCTGTTTGATGGCACTACGCGTCATCTCCAGCATGGCCAATGGGACAATCCAAGCTGGCCTGAGGCTTACCGCCGTTGGCTACAAAGTTTTGAATGGCTCCGTGACCTGCGTGAACTGGGGGCTGAATCAGCCCGCATTAAAGCCCGCAGTCTTGTAGCAACATGGGTGAGCATTCCGGGGCCAGAACGCCCTGTGTCTGATCCCGCCATTACGGGTGCGCGGCTTGCCTCCTGGCTGTCCTATTACGAATTTTTTGCCGCTGCGGCAGATGAGCATTTCCGACAGTCCCTTATGGCTGCCCTTATTATGGAAGGGCGCTCCATCATGGCGCTCATGCCCGAGGGTGCGGACAACTGGCACGCCCTGACCGCCCTGAAAGGACTGCTTGCCGTAGCAGTAGCCCTGCCCGAACAGCAGGACTTTCTGCACCGCTACCTCAAACTGATTGATGCGGCCATTACGCAGCAGTTTCTACCAGATGGCAGCCACATCACCCGCAACCCGGAAAATCAGCTTCAGGCCGTGCGTGAAATGGCCGAGATGCTGAGTATTCTTCAGACCTCCCGCTTACCACTCCCCACAGCGTTGATGGAAACGGCCAACCGCGCTGCCCCCGTGCTCCGCGCCATGCGCCATAGCGATGGCGGCCTGATGGTGTTTAATGGCAGCACCGAGCGGGACCCAAACTGGGTTGAGCATGTTTTAAGCCGAGCCTCCCGCAGCCGTGTCATGGCTGCCAGCCAGCCCGAAAGCGGATATGTCCGGCTGGCAAGTGGCCGCACTTTACTCTTGGCCGATGCCGGGACAGCCCCCCCGGCAGGGCATGACACCACAGCCCACGCGGGTATGCTGTCTTTTGAATTTTCGTCTGGCAAGCAACGTATTATTGTCAATTGCGGCTCCAGCAGCCAGCCGGGCTGGTCACAAGCTCTGCGCCATGCGGCCGCTCACTCCGTTCTGGAATTTAAAGACCTCTCGCCACTTGATCTAACAGCCGCAGGCGGTGTGGCGCGTCGGCCAAAAGTGACCCGCAACAATGCCAGCCTTGATGGTGCACACTGGCTGTACATGACCCATGACGGGTATTCCAAACAAGGCGGCGGCACCTACACGCGCCAGATTTATCTGGGCCGCGAAGGCCAGACCCTGCGTGGGGAGGAAACTCTACCGGGCGGCACCCGCACAGACTTCTGCGTGCGGTTTCACCTGCACCCCGATGTCACGATTGAACAGACGGAAAACGGCTTCCTCCTTTATACGGAAGAAGAAAGCTGGCTCTTTCAGTCAGATGCCCACGCAACAATAGAAGAAAGTGTCTATCTGGGTGGCACGCATCGTGCCTCGACCTACCAGATTGTTCTTACTCCCCTTCTCCCGCCCGTAGCGGAGGAAGCTGACCCCGTGGCCGATAGTGAAGAGCACGTCAGCGCACAGGATGAAACAGCCTATAATGAGGCTCCCTGTGATGCAGAACAGGAACACCCGGTATCAGACTATCAGGATGTGTCACAGTTCGTGCATCATGACACTCCCGACCACGACCCCTACCCCGCCTACCCTGAAGAACCGCAGCATTTTGAACCGGCTGCAGAGGACCAGCACACAACATTCCAGCAAGCCGAAGCGGAGGAAGATGATTACGCACCTATCCCGCGTGATCCGCCCCCAGCCGACAGCATCCCAACCCTACTGGCAGGGGTGACGCACCTGCATTATTCCACCTCCCACGCCCGGACAGCCAGCATGGCGGAAACCCTGTTTGCAGAACAGGCCCGTGCAGAGGAAGCCGCAGCCCGTCAGGCACGCCGCGTGGAAGAAGCCAGGGCTGCCGCAGCAGAAGATGTGTCCTCCCCGCTGCCTTTTGCACACCCCACACAACCCCAGCCACTTCCCTGCCCGCCTATTCGCTGGGCGCTGTCTCTTGTGAGCGAATGAGCCTTTCGTGAAAATTCTCGAAATTACCAATGTCGATTTCGCCCTCACGCAATTTATTCTCCCCCTCATGCGGAGCCTTCGGGATGAGGGGCATGAGGTCATTGGCGTGTGTGCGGATGGACCATTTCTCAAACAACCCAGAGCCGAGGGGTTCCGGGTTGAGACATTGCCTTTTGTCCGGTCTTTTTCCCCACTCGGTCAGGCTAAGGCGTTTCTGGCATTGGTGCGCCTTATCCGCCGTGAAAAACCGGATATGGTACACGCCCATATGCCTATTTCAGGCATTCTGGCGCGTGTTGCAGCCAAACTATGCGGCGTGCCGCACATTGCCTACACATGCCACGGCTTTTTGTTCAACCAGCCCGGCTCCAAAGGCAGACGCCTGCTTTCTCTTGTACTCGAAAAGCTATGTGGGTCGCTGACCAACACCTACCTGACTGTTTCAAAAGAGGAAGCAGCAGACGCCCGCCGCCTTCACATTCACCGCAGGCCCATTGCCATTGGCAATGGCCGGGATGGTACACGCTTTAAGCCCGACCCAATTGCACGCACCCGCATCCGTCAGGAGCTTGGCGCGGATGACGGCACGCCGGTCATTATCGCGGTGTCACGCCTTGTGCGTCACAAAGGCTACCCGGAACTGCTTGAGGCTATGGAGAGCGTGCCACAGGCCCAGCTCTGGGTTGTGGGAGACCGTCTGGACTCTGACCACGGGTCAGTGCTGAATGCCAGCTTTACCAAGGCGCGGGCTGCTTTAGGGTCACGCCTGAAATGCCTGGGGTATCGCACCGACATTCCGGCACTTTTGGCTGCGGCTGATATTTTCACCCTGCCGAGCCATTTTGAAGGCCTGCCAATGTCCATTATCGAGGCCATGCTGACAGGTCTGCCAGTGGTCAGCACCGATATTCGTGGCCCGAGAGAGCAGGTCGTGCAAAACGAGACAGGCCTGCTTGTGCCACCGGCAAAAGTAGCCCCACTGGCTTCGGCCCTGCGGACTTTGGCGCTCAACCCGGCCTTACGGCACAGAATGGGTGCTGCCGGTCGCCAGAGAGCCTTGCTTTATTTTGAAGAAAGCACCGTGTTGCGTAACACGGTGCAACACTTGATGCGGCGGTAAACCCACCTACAAAAAACAGGAAACTCTCTTGTCCGGCACGGGCCTTGACCCTGCCGGACTGTCAGAGAAACTGCGAAGAGGCTGCTTTATTTAGTGGAAGACGACGCTGGTTTGGATGCCTCTTTGGCTGAGGCAGCACCTTTCACCAAACGGATGGTCAGGCGTTCGGGCGACGCAGCCAACCGGGCACCACTCCGGGTGTAATCAAGACGGATGCGCACGCCGTTGTCGTTTTCCATCAGCACACCGCTGACACCGCGACCTACGGTCGCTTCCCCGGTTAAGGCCCAGAACGTACCGGCAAAATCTTCTACGCGGTTCAGGTTATACACCTTGCCAACGCTGACGCCACTTGAATAGCCGATAGCCGCAGCGGAGGCACCTTTGATGGTGAACGGATAAGTACGGTCACCGTAGGTCAAAATCCCTTGTCCCCACGTGTACCCTACACCCAGGTCTGCTGACCGCGTGTGGAAAGAAACCTTGCCTGTTTCCGGCCCTAATGGCGACTGAGCGCATGCGGTAAGGGACCACATGCTGGCCAAAGCCATAGCAGCAAACACGCGAACAGATGCAGAACGCATCAAGAGGCTCCTTACATTACGACTGGCGGACCATATCCTTGCCCGGCAGAGGCCTGAAAAACTGACGTCATACTGTTGTGCCATGTTTTAGAAGAAGAGGAAACACAACGCCACTCACAAATACCACTCACAAAAAAAATAGTACTCGTTGGAACCATTACGTATTCCAGACAGCATCACTCAGTTTTTCAACAAAGGCGCTGTGCGCCGCCATTTCCTGAGGGGTGGGAACAACGCGCACGACCTGACGGCGGGTTGGCGCATCATAAATAACACTGGGGGCCTGACCGCCCTCCGCCACCAGACCCAACCCGTGCTGGCGGCCGCCCATCAGTTCAACATACACTTCCGCCAGCAATTTACAGTCAAGCAAGGCGTTGTGGGTTGTACGGGCAGACAGATCGACCCCAAAACGGCGGCACAGGGCATCCAGGCTGTTGGGCATACCGGGAAAACGCTCACGCGCCATATCCAGTGTATCCACCATGCGCCCCATATCCAGCGGCTTATGCCCCGCCAGTTTCAGTTCCGCATTCAGAAAACCAAAGTCAAACCGGGCATTATGGGCAATCAGCGCATCATCCCCGATGAACGCCATGAAGTCCTGCACCACCTCTGCAAACTTTGGCTTACCTTCAAGGTCGGCCCGCGTAAAACCATGCACGCGGCTGGCTTCCTCGGGCACATCCCGCTCAGGGTCGAGCAGCACATGGAAAGTGTTGCCGGTTGGCAGATCCCCCACCAGTTCAAGCGCTGCAATTTCAATCACTCTATCGCCGGTCGCCGGGTCCAGCCCCGTGGTTTCCGTATCAAACAGGATAGAGCGTTTCATGACGTCAGAACTTTCAGGAAAGAGCGCACCTGCCGCCGTGTTTCTGGCAAGGCTACGCCGGTTTCTATAACTGTATCGGCCAGCAGCCTTTTACGGGCATCCGGCATCTGGCGGGCAATCAGCTTTCGGGCCTCTGCCACCGGCACGCCACGCCTGCGGGCAATACGAGCGGCCTGTATCAACGCGGGCGCAGACACAACCAGAACATGGTCACAGATCCGGTTGCTCCCGGTTTCAAACAACAAAGGAACATCCAGCACAACCCATGCTGTGCCAATGCGCCGATGATAGGCCAGAAAACGGTTGCGCGCTGCCCATACCAGTGGGTGCATCACCCGCTCAAGCTGCCGGAGCAAACCGGGCTGCGCAACAACGGCACGGCGTAATACCCCACGGTCCAGATGATCATGCTGTACAGCCCCAGGCACAAGCGCCTTGATGGCAGGCAATGCTGCTCCGCCATCAGCCTGAAGCGCACGCACTGTTGCATCGGCATCAAAAACAGGCAGGCCAGCTTTGGCCAGCATGGTTGCAACCGTGCTTTTGCCCATCCCCATGCCGCCAGTCAGGCCGAGAATGTGCAAACCACCATGACACTGCCTGCGCTGGATCACCTGCCCTCCTGCCATAGCCTCTACTAACCAAATCTGCGCTGGTTACAGACTGGCACGCACATAAGCCTCAAGTTCCGCATCTACTTCCGGGTCATGCCCGTACCATTCCCTGAAACCCAACCGGGCCTGATGCAGGAGCATACCCAGCCCACCAACGGTTTTCAGGCCTTTTTGCTCAGCCTCTGCCAAAAGTGGGGTCAAGCGCGGGACATAGACAATGTCCGCCACAACCAGATGGGGTGCGGCATGCTGTAAACTCGGGCGGAACATCGGGTCCGGGCCGCCTTCCATCCCGAGGGACGTGGTGTTGACCAGCAGGTCATAGGCTCCCAACCGCTCCTCCCACACATCCCACGGCACAACGTCCAGACCGGACAATGCGTGTGCCAGTGCCTCTGCGCGGTCCTGCGTCCGGTTACTGACAGCAACCTGAACCCCGTGGTCCTGCAAGGCCGCAGCAACAGAGCGCGCGGCCCCGCCCGCCCCAAGCAGCAAAGCCCTACCTTTGGGGGTATGGCCTGCACTTTCCAGACTGGCCACAAAGCCGTCCCCATCCGTTGAAAGCCCACGAATGGATCCGTTTTCTTCAAAAATAAGCGTGTTTACAGCGCCTGCGCGCCGGGCAGAATGGTCAAGCTCATCCGCCAGAGCATAAGCAGCCTCTTTATGCGGTATGGTGACGTTTGCCCCCCTGAACCCGGCCGCCTGCAAACCTTTGACAGCTAGAGCAAACTGTTCCGGCTTTACGGGCAGTGGCACATAGGCTCCATCAATCCCATAGCGGGCCAACCAGTAATTATGCAGGCGTGGCGAGCGGGAGTGGGAAACCGGCCATCCCAGCACACCGGCAAGACGCGCCTTACCTGTTACTCTCTGGCGCGGAAGGTCGGTGAGGTCTGGCTGCCTGGTACTCATACCGTTGCATCCTGCATCTGGGCTGTGGGCTGGTGTGCCGGGTACTGCGCGCAAAACAGCGCCCACGCTTTTGGAAGCAGGCGGGCAAGGCGCTCAGCCCATTCTTCCTGCCCCTCCGGCTCAGTAATCAGGTCTTGCCTGATCTCAATTTCCATATGCGGCAGGCCGCGTTGCTCACCATGTTTGGGAATAGTGTAGTCCGATGTTTCCGTGAGCGCGTAGGGCTGATTATCCCCAACTGTCAGGCCTTCCTGTGCCAGAAGGTCAATCATAATATGAGCAAGGCGCGGGTCCCGGTTATGCAGCAAGCCTACCTGCCAAGGCCGTGCAACAGCGTTCATGCTCGGCGTAAAGCTGTGCAGCGCCACAACAACGGTGGGCCTGCCCAACCGTGCATCCAGCTCCTGCGTAATCCGGTCATGGTAGGGGTGAAGAATGGCATTTTCCCGCGCTGCACGCTGCGCGGCTGTCAGGTCCTGATTGGCCGGAACCTGTGTCCCATCACTGACGGTCACGATGGAGGTGGGGTGCCCCGGTGCCCGGTTACAGTCAATCACCAGACGGGAATAAACCTGCTCTATCAGCACACAATGTAATTTACGGGACAGGGCACGCCCTACCCCGTCAATCCCGATATCCCAGCCGATGTGCCGGGCACGCTCAGCAGCACTCAGCCCCAAACCGTCCATCTCTGGAGGAACAGCCTGCCCCGCATGGTCACTGACCAGCACGAACGGGCTCCCTCCATCCGTGCCAAAAACTGCAACGCATGGGGGATAATCCGCTTCTAATGCCGCCATAACCTTATCTGCTCCGTTCTCTCTCACGCCTTGCGCTGGTGGGCGCATCTTACTGGCCGCGTGCACTTGCACAGCCGTGGATGGAACGCCCACGCTTAAAGGCGCTCCAGCCAGATAGTTTTAGTTTTTGGGGGTGGAGGTAAAGACGCCAACTTCCTCGGCGCGGTCCCGCACCAGACCGGCATCACCGCCAGCCAGACCTTCTTCATCCAGCCCGGAGTCGGTCAGGTTATAAACCAGGTAGGCCGGGCCTTTCCCTTCCAGCGAGTTTTCACCGCCTTCTGCGTAAACGCGACCGCTCACGTAGTCAGCACCCCGCATTTTGGTTTCAAGGCGCTTCACGGCTTCAATGGCATTGGGTGCGCGGATCACTTCCAGCAGGACGTTGGGGCCGGGGTCAATCACGCCGAATGTCTCAAGTTTCTGGGTCGTGCTCATAAAAACAAACTCCTAAAATAACGCGTTAATCCTACTCTGTCAGGATAACTTCTCTGCGGCTAGGCCAAAAGCGGTTGGCGTAACAAGGCTGCCCCGCTACCAAAACAGATGGGAATTATGCTGCCGTGTGCAACTGCCGTTTGCGCCAGCGGCGTTGCATCAGTAGGGTGCGGGGTTTCTCCCATCAGGTTTTTCTAAGGACACGGGTAAGGGCTGGATATGGCTGCGGGTAGCGACAACACAACAGAAACGCCATCAAAGGCAGACGCCAACATGCAGTGGGGTGGCCGGTTTGCAGGCGGGCCATCCCAGATCATGCAGGCTATCAATGCGTCAATCGGGTTTGATAAAGCCATGTGGCGGCAGGATATTGCCGGGTCTCTGGCCCACGCTGCCATGCTGGCCCATACCGGCATTATCTCGAAAGAAGATGAAGCAACCATCCGCAACGGCCTGAACAGCATCGGGCAGGATATTGAGGCTGGCAACTTTGAATTCTCAGAGGCGCTGGAAGATATTCACATGAATATCGAAGCCCGCCTGTCTGACCGGATTGGAGAAGCAGGCAAACGCCTGCACACCGCCCGCTCCCGTAACGATCAGGTTGCAACAGACTTCCGCCTGTGGGTGCGGGATGCCATTGACGGGCTGGACCAGCAGGTGGCCTCCCTTATGCGGGCGCTGGCACAGCGGGCGGAAACCCATGCATCCGACCCCATGCCCGGCTTCACGCACCTGCAAACAGCCCAGCCTGTGACGTTCGGCCACCATCTGATGGCCTATGTAGAAATGCTGGCCCGTGACCGGGGCCGTCTGGCGGACACCCGTAAACGCCTGAACGAGTGCCCCCTTGGGTCCGCAGCCCTCGCCGGAACATCCTTCCCCATTGATCGCAAAATGACCGCTGGCCTGCTGGGTTTTGACCGGCCTACCGCCAATTCTCTCGATTCCGTCTCTGACCGGGATTTTGCTCTGGAATATCTGTCCGCCCTGTCCATCATGGCCATGCACCTCTCCCGTCTGGCGGAAGAAATTGTCATCTGGTGCTCGTCCCCTTTCTCTTTTATCCGGCTGTCGGATGCCTTCACCACCGGCTCATCCATCATGCCGCAAAAGCGCAACCCGGATGCTGCTGAACTGGTACGCGCCAAGACTGGCCGCATAACCGGCAGCCTTGTCAGCCTGCTTACGGTCATGAAAGGCCTGCCATTGGCCTACGCCAAGGACATGCAGGAAGATAAAGAACCGGTTTTTGCAGCAACAGACGCAGCCGCCCTGTCTCTGGCCGCCTGTGACGGCATGATCCGGGACATGACCGCCAATACCGCCCAGATGCGCGCCCTAGCTGGGTCAGGCTATTCCACAGCCACAGATATTGCGGACTGGCTGGTGCGGGTACTCAAAACCCCCTTCCGCACGGCCCATCACGTTACTGGCCGTCTGGTTGCCAAGGCTGAAGCCAAGGGCGTTGATCTGGCAGAACTGACGCTGGCAGAAATGCAGGAAGAAGAACCCGGCATTACGCAGGATATTTATTCTGTTCTCACCGTTGAAGCCTCCATTGCCTCCCGCACCAGCGAGGGCGGAACAGCAGGCAGCAATGTGCAGCGTGAAGCCCGCAAATGGCTTGATCTGCTCAACACCCCAACAGACAAGGCCTAAACGCATGATGCGCTTCACCCTTGGTATTCTGGCCCTGACCATGCTGGCACTGCCTCTGGCTGGCTGTGGCAAAAAGGGTTCCCCTCATGCGCCCGGGCCTGCGGACAAGGTTATTTACCCTCGCTCCTACCCGGCAAACGACTAAGCACGCCCCCGCACGGCATAGCCAGCCTGCTGTGCGGGGTGTGGTCTTTTTGCCCCTGCACGGGTAAGACTTCGTGCGTGTAGGGTGGGGTAAATCGACCATTTATTGCCGGATACTCCGCCCGTGCTCACTGTTTCTTTCTGACTTCAAGGTTGCAGACCCCCTATGGCCGACGCCCTTCCCTATACCGATGCCGACCCATCCGTTGCTGAGCTTCTGGCAACGCATCCACACCTGAAGATGGATGGCATAAGCGGCTTGCTGATGGATGGGGTGCCCCTTAACGCCATAGCCAATGCCGTGGGCACACCCTGCTGGGTGATCAGTGCCGACACAATCCGCGCACGCATGGGGCGTCTACGCGCAGCCATGCAGCAGGCAGAACTGGATGTCTCCATCCATTTTGCCGTTAAAGCCAATGATCATCTGGCCGTTCTCTCGCTTTTAAGAGCAGAGGGCTATGGTGCCGATATTGTCAGTGGTGGCGAACTGGCGCGTGCCCTTACAGCGGGTATCCCGGCCCATGACATCGTTTTTTCCGGGGTGGGAAAAACGGATGCCGAACTGGAGGAAGCCCTACGCGTTGGCGTGGGCCAGATTAATGTAGAAAGCGCTGAGGAACTTGAGATTCTGTCAGCCCTCGCCCAGAAACATGGGCGTACGGCCACCATCACCTTGCGGATCAACCCGGATGTGGATGCCAAAACCCACGCCAAGATTACAACCGGTCTGGCAGCCAACAAGTTTGGTATTCCGTTTGAAGACGCAGCAGCCCTTTATGCTCATGCAGCGCAATTACCCGGTATAAAGCCTGTCGGGTTTGCAACCCATATTGGTAGCCAGATTTTGTCTGTTGCACCCTATCGGGCTGCTTATGCCCGCATGGCAACACTTATCGAATCAGTCCGTGCGCAAGGCCTGCCGGTAACAATCATGGATTGTGGCGGCGGCCTTGGCATTTCCTACCGCACGGAACCGGAAGGCCAACCCGAAGCTTTGGCCGGAGCCATAAAAGCAGAATTGGGCCATTTGGGGCTAAAGCTTGCCATTGAACCCGGGCGCTGGCCGGTAGGCCCTGCTGGCGTACTGCTTGGGGAAGTTATACTGCACAAGGCGCGCGGGGAGGATGCCCCGTTTGTTGTGCTGGATACCGCCATGAACGATCTGCTCCGCCCGAGCATGTATGACGCGTGGCACGGCATCGTTCCCCTGAGTGCGCATGATGCTGCAAGCCCCACCGCTCTGGCGCATGTGGTCGGCCCAGTTTGCGAAACGGGAGACACCTTTGCCCGTGACCGCCTGCTCCCACCGCTGCACCGTGGGTCCCGCGTAGCCATTCTGGATACAGGCGCTTATGGTGCTGTCATGAGCTCAACATATAATAGCAGGCCTCTGGCTGCCGAAGTGTTGATTGATAACGGCACATGGCACGTTATCCGTGACCGGCAGCCGCTCGCCAGCTTGTGGCAGACAGAAACCGTTCCCTCCCACCTTGCCGGAAAAAGATGACAGCAGGTGACCTGAAAAACAGTCTGGCCTCAAGCTCGGCGCAGAATGGCTCCCTTGCCGCACGGCTTGCAACAGCACGCCGCAACGCGGCACTGGTTTTGCGCCTTGAAACGCTTTGGCCTGCCCTTCAACCCACAGTCGGGTTGCTGGGTGTGTATACGGTGGCAAGCCTTCTGCGCCTACCGCAACATCTGCCAGATGGTCTTCGGCTTGTCGCAATTACCGGATGGTTAGGCCTGTGTGGCTGGCGGTTATACCGTGACCTGACCAACCTTAAACCACCAAGCCCCAGCGCTATTGACCGGCGCATTGAAAGTGCGTCCGGGCTTACCAACCGTCCCCTCGCTACCCTGACAGACAAACCTGCTGGCCCTGCGGATGCCAAGACATCTGCACTCTGGGCCGAGCATCAGCACCGTGTTCTGTCAAAACTCGGCACGCTCCGGGCGGGGTGGCCTGCCCTGCTCCCGCGCACGCGCGTGCATCAGGCTCTGGCTGCCGCCGTGCTGGTTGCTGTGGCGGGTACGGCGTTTATCGCCGGACCTCATGCCCTTAGCCGCATCGCCGCCGGTTTCATTCCTGGCCGTGATGATGCAGACGTCCCGTTACCCCACATTGAAGCATGGATAACCCCCCCGGCTTATACGCCAGATGCCCCGGTTTTTCTTGGCTCTTCAAAAACCAGCCCCAGCGTGCCTGAGGGAGCAAGACTGACGGTTATTGTCACCGGGTTAAAAACCCACCCCACGGTCCGTGCGGCCAAGGGTATGGTGCTAACAGATGAAGCCACGCAAACGCTGGATGCACAAAGCTGGAAGCTGGAGGTCTCTGTTAAGCATACGGGGCTTATCACACTGGCAGGGCGTGGGCGTGTTCTGGCCCAATGGCCTGTTACCGTTCTGCCGGATGCCCAACCTTCTGCCAAATGGGGAGACAAACCGGGTGCTGGCAAAGGTGAGTGGCGGACACGCCTGCCCTTTGAAGCCGCCCACGCCTATGGCCTGAGTGCTTTGTCTGTCGAGCTACACCTGACGCATCCGGGTAAAAACACTCCGCCCCGTACCCTGACCATTCCCCTCCCCCTATCGGGGCAACCCAAATCCACCAAAGGGGCCATAACACCTGATCTTTCAGAAGATCCGTGGGCGGGGGAAGAGGTCACAGGCCAGATTGTTGCCCGCTCCATCAGCGGTCACGAAGGCAAAAGTGCCTCCGCCACGTTCCATCTTGGGGCACGCGCCTTCCATTCCCCTGTAGCGCGCGCCGTGCTGGAACTCCGTAAACGCTATGCTCTGGGCCGCGAAAGCCGCAATGGCACCGCAACTGATCTTGAGGCTTTAGGCGAGACTCCAGGCCCAATTTATGATCACACAGGTATGTTCCTGAACCTGACCAGCATTGTCTCCATGCTGGAAAATACACGCATTGAGCCAGAAGCGGCACGCACGGGTGCTGTCAACATGCTGTGGGATCTGGCGCTAGACATAGAGGACAGACGCAAGGGTGATGATGCCTCTGCGCTGGCATCCTTGGATGTAAGAGCAGCTCAGGCTGCTGTGGCCCAGCAACTCCGGCACATGCGTGAGGATGACAACAAGAGCCAGCAGGCGCGGGAGGAGCTGGAGCGCCGGATGCAAACGCTGAAAGACGCCATTGCCCGCAAAATGCAAGCTCTGGCGGCACAAGCCATGCGTGAGCATACTGCCATTCCAGACCTGCCGGGCTTCTCCCGCGCTGGGGACAAAGCGTTTTCCAAGCTGATGCAGCAGCTTGAGCGTGATGCCACCAACGGTCAGTCCGGTGAGGCTCTTGAGCGCTTGCAACAAATGGAAGACGCCACTGAGCGCATGCGGAACGCCACCCCGCAGGATATGGCGGCCATGGCCCAGCAGACGATGGCGCGGGCCAAAGTGCGGGAGCAAACGGCGGCCTTGCGTGACCTGACCAGCAAACAGGCCAGCCTACTGGACCATGCCCAGTCCAGACTGGATGAAGTTTTGCGTGCCCAGAGCCGTGAACAGAATGCGTTGGCCGATGATGGTGGAGACGGTGACCAAGACTATGGCAGCATGCCCACCGGCGAACTGTTACGCAGGCTTGGCCTACCTGTCCCGCCCGATGCTGGCACTGCCGCACCGCCACCCTCCCCCATGCTGGACCCCGCCAAAGCGGAAGAACAGGCAGCCGCCCGCCGTACAGACCGCGCAAACCAGAAAGCACTTACCCACGCGTTGGACGAGCTGAAAGACGAATTCAAAAGCCTGACCGGCAAAACCCCTGCCGCTTTTGAAGACGCTCAAAAAAGCATGAAGGATGCCCGCAAGGCGCTAGCGGATGGGGAGGACAGTGCGGCAGCCACGGCGCAGGAAAAGGTGCTTGAAGCCCTGCGCAAAGGCCGCCAGCAGATGCAGGACGCCTTGAAGGGCAACGGCAAAAACGCCATGCCCAGTTTCCTGCCCGCATTTGGTGGTAGCGGCGGCGATGGTAGCGGTCAGGAAGGCCAAAGCCAGCACGGCGATGGTGGCTCCACTCCAGATGATGAAAGTGACGAAAACGGTGACCAGCAAAAGCAGCAGGGCAAACGGGACCCACTAGGCCGCCGCCTTGGTGAAGGTGGAGATCAGGCCCCGGACGATGGCACCCATGTACCAGATACGGTTGCCCGCCAACGTGCCCGGGATATTGAACAGGAACTGCGCCGCCGCGACTCTGACCGTACTCGTCCGCAACAGGAACTGGACTATCTGGACAGGCTCCTCAAACCGTTCTGACGCCTGTTTCTAGAAGAATAGCGGGAGACATACGCCATGGTCGCACGCCATCACCCAGACCATCCTGCCATGCGCCAGAATACGGCTTCGACCGGTGCTCGACCCGTGACCTTATGGCTTCATAAACGCCGTATGGTGCTTGCAACCTGTCTTGGGTGGATGGCTCTTTTTCCGGCTCCCTCAAGCCATGCGCAAGGGCCAGCGTACCGTGATCATCTTGCTGGTGTTGGCCCACAGGACCCTCGGCAGAAAGTTGATACACGCCAAATGCCATGGGCTGCCATTGGGCGGGTGCAAACAGAACTTGGCAGCCGCTGCACAGGCTTTTTGCTAAGCCCTGTTGTGGTGCAGACCGCAGCCCACTGCCTATGGCTTTCCGCCACTCATCGGTTTGTGCAACCGGAGAGTGTGCATTTTCTACTCGCTTACAGTGGCGGTCATTACAGTGCTCATGCGCGTGTGACGCACTTCGTTATTCCACCGGGCTACACCACAGCCCAGGAAAGCCAGATGGCAGGGTTGGACCACGCGACTCTTATTCTGGACAGCCCGGTGGCGAAACCTGACGCCGTTTTTCATGTCACCGCCACACCGCAGGACGTCACACCGGGTACGCCCGTCAGCCTTGGTGGCTATGAGCAAAATCAGCCAGATATTATCACTGCAGATACACACTGCCACCTGACCGGCACTACGCAGGACGGGCAAGGCAACCTGTTGCTAGCCCATGACTGCGCTGGCACACACGGCAGTAGTGGTGCCCCTCTACTCCGGCAAAATGCAGACGGATGGCAGGTCATAGGCGTTCAGGTTCTAGCCCGCACAGCAGGAGCGGGCGGAGATGCTGTACCGCTACTGGCTACAAAAACACCTTAATTTTCGAAAGGTTCTCTTAACCAGCCCGACACTCTTGCTCTGACTGAGCAGCCTTTAACACCGCCGAAAGCAGGCCGGGAAAACGCTGCTCCAGTTCCGTATCTCGCAGGCTGTTCATATGCAGGGCACCTACCACTTCCGTGCGCACAACACCTGCGCGGCGCAACACCATGAAATGATGCGATACCGATGACTTGGGTCGTCCGGCTTGCAGTGGCCCACACGGCTGAGGCTGCGCTTCCGCCAGCTTTTGCACAACAGACAACCGGTACGGGTCTGACAAGGCATGCAAAACGGCCGTGAGGTCAAACGCCTCTACCAAAGGGTGCTCATACTGCTTCATGCCCTCCTTTTAGCGCCATGCCCTTGCTTTACTCAATAGTTCGACTATATTCGAACTATTGCCCGTAGCCTGTTGCATCAGGCTTCGCCCAGCAGAAAAGGTTCATAGCATGACCGGTCTTTTCACCCCTTACACGCTTAAAGACGTAACACTCCGCAACCGTATTATTGTTGCTCCCATGTGCCAGTATCAGGCGCAGGATGGCCTGCCCAATGACTGGCATACGGTGCATTATAGCGCCCTCGCCCGCGGTGGTTCAGCACTTGTTGTGGTGGAAGCAACTGCCGTTTCCCCCGAAGGACGCATCACCCCCGCCTGCCTTGGATTGTGGAACGATGAACAGGCCGCAGCATTTGCGCCCGTCGTTGAGGGCATTCGCAAAGCGGGCGCGGTACCGGGCATCCAGCTTGCACATGCCGGACGCAAAGCCAGCGCCAATGTTCCGTGGGAAGGCGATGACCATATTCCCGCACAAAACCCCAAAAGCTGGCAGCCCATAGCGCCCTCCCCTATCGCGTTTGGTGGGGATCTAAACCGCACGCCAGAAGAAATGACGCTTGATGATATCACCCGCGTAAAAGCGGATTTTGTTAAAGCGGCAGAACGCGCACGGGATGCCGGTTTCCAGTGGTTGATGCTGCATTTTGCCCATGGTTACCTCGCGCAGAGCTTTTTCTCGGCGCACTCCAACCAGCGAACAGACCAATATGGTGGCTCTGCCGATAACCGCGCTCGCTTCCTGATTGAAACATTACAGGCCGTCAAAGCTGTCTGGCCTGAAAATCTGCCGCTTTCCATCCGCTTTGGTGTGATTGAATTTGACGGACGGGATGAAGAAACATTTCAGGATTCCCTGAGCCTTCTGAAAAAACTGCGTACCTCCGGTCTGGATTTTCTGGATGTCAGCATAGGTTTTTCCACCCCTGAAGCCAAAATACCGTGGGGCCCAGCCTTCATGGGGCCTTGGGCACGCCGCACAGCGGAGGAGACCGGACTTCCCGTTTCAACATCCTGGTATATTAGTGAAGGCAGACAGGCGGATGCCCTGATCCGTACAGGCGGCCTGGATATGGTTTCCCTCGGTCGCCCGCTGTTGGCCAATCCACACTGGCCTTTTGAAGCCGCTAAAGCTGTCCATAAGACGGACCCTGCCTTCGTACTCCCCTCACCCTATGGCTGGTGGCTCAGCCGCTATAAGTAATCTCGGGCCTCTTACAGGGGCAGGTATCATCCCTGCCCCTGATCTTTTTTATTTCCCTTTTGGCAGGCCAACACACTGTTCAGCACTGGGGAACTGGCGCTGACGGACAGCATGTGCGTAGTCCGCTACAGCTTTATCAACCTGTTCCGCCAAATTCCCGAACCGTTTGACAAAGCGGGGCGTGAAGTCCGTAAAAAGCCCTAGCATGTCTTCTCCCACCAAAACCTGCCCACCACAGGCGGGAGAAGCACCAATCCCAATCGTGGGAATAGGCAGTTTCTCGGTAATGGCACGCGCCAGAGGCTCCAATGTGCTTTCAATGACTACGGCAAAAGCACCGGCATCTGTCACAGCCTGTGCATCCTGCATAATCTGTTCGGCCTCCTCTCCGCGTCCTACGGTCCGGAAGCCGCCATGCGTATGCACGGCCTGCGGTTTCAGCCCGATATGGCCAATAACAGGAATGCCACGCTGGGTCAGAAACTGAATGGTTTCGGCCATTTCTACCCCACCTTCCAGTTTCACGCATCCCGCACCTGTGCGCGCCATAACCTCCGCAGCAGTCTGAAACGCCTGCTGCGGGCTTTGCTGATAACTGCCAAACGGAAGGTCAATAGCCACACAGGCATTCTGGCTGCCACGCACAACAGCCTGCCCATGCGCAATCATCATCTCTGTGGTCACACCCAGAGTGGAGTCCATGCCGTACACCACCATTCCTAAGGAGTCCCCTACCAGCAACAGGTCACAATGCGGGTCCATCAGCCGTGCCATTGGCGTGGTGTAGGCTGTGAGGGAGACGATAGGCGTGTCCAACATACCCAGCGAACGGGGGGTATGCCGCCTGGTGCCTGTATGTTTGCTCAAAACCTGTTCTCCTCATCAAAAAATAGCACTGGTTCCCGGCATCATACCCACCAACGACAGCTCTATTCCATGCCACGCATTTTTTTTCAGGAATATTGCCTCATATTGGACAGAGGGCGTTGACAAGAAACCGTCAGACCTTTAATTCACCCCTCAACAGCCTGGATGGGTGCCCGAGTGGCTAAAGGGGGCGGACTGTAAATCCGCTGGCGTACGCCTACGTTGGTTCGAATCCAACCCCATCCACCATTTTCCTTAAAAACTAAAATCGCCACTGCTTAGCATTTTAAGCGCTTTTTGCGTTTCAATACCTATGCCTGCACGACAGTTAAGCTTTGGCGTCAGAGCACTTTAATCCAATATCATCCGGTGGACATGCCGCGTCATGGCAGTCCACACCCTCCACCCCTTTCCGACATACTCATGCGTAGAGTGTGTTTCGAGCTTTCTACGCAGCGCAGAACTGCCTCCTTAATTTTTATCCCGGTGATTACGGCCTGAGGACTGCTGCTTACCTTGCATAAGGGCAAGAATTACCTCATTGGCAGTACGATTATTAGCTTTAGCAACCTGCTCGACCGTTTCATCTGGTACGTCCACTGTAATTTTCTGAACACGCAAGCGCTCCACTACACCATCCGTATTTGTGCCAAACAAAGGCGCCAGATCGGCTAAAGGCGCTTTGGTGACCATACCAGCTAAACGAAAAGCAACCTGTTTATTCCCAGCCGGATTTCCAGACGGCTGCACGAAAAAATAGACGCTTGCTAAAACCCCAATAAAAATAGGAGCGTATAATAATCCTCTACGGCCATAATTGACCAAGGGGGTCCAGTTTTTGATCAGATGAAGTGCGAAGACCAGCAGCAGAACCATGCTAAGCCATTCATGCATGGGGTGAAACGCCATCGGCCCCCAATGGAAAAATAACGCCACACCCGTAACCGTAGAAATAAGAAAGAAAACGGTTGTAAATGGCGTGCCATATTTGTTCATGAATTTTGCAAACTGCCCGCGGTTACGTGGCGCGGGCAACTTTACGTGCGTTGTGGCAGATGGGTCTGCGGGCATCATGAAAACCTCAGGTGAAAGCCTTGAAAGAATTAATCAGGTATAATTCGTCCTACTTTCATTTTCCCCGCAAGACAGCCTGAAGCATTCAAGGGTTTTTCCGAGAAGTTTTTCATATTTATGTCAAAACAGACTACCCACTCCTACCAGTATCCACAAAAAGTCTTTGCCGCAGACCAACAATACTCCGTGCCTTCACAAGCGATTTTTTAAAATTGGTGAATTTTTCGTTTACTTAACCAGCCAATGAAAAGCCGGAAGTGTCAGCAAAGCCTTGTATTGCTGTTTGTCTACAAAGAGACCGATTGCCTAACAAAGCCAGAGCATAATCCGAGCAGTCTGGTAATTAGATAGAAAAGAGAAAGCTATGCGTCACGCCACCTTAGTGGGCGGCTAAATAAATTTCCGAATGGATAATCTGCTTACGCAGTTGTTGACAGGTATGAACAACACATCAACGTGGAATAAGCCGCAAGCCACACCCTCGTACACGGTATATTGCTTAAACCTAATACTTAGTTCAATGCACCGTAATATAGAATATTTAGAACTGTACTGGATGGCTATATCCATCAAATGGCGGAGAGATAGGGATTCGAACCCTAGGTACTATTGCTAGCACAACGGTTTTCGAGACCGCCCCGTTCGACCGCTCCGGCATCTCTCCGTAAGGTGTGGCTTATAAGCACGGTTTTCAGGCTGCGCAAGCAGGTTGGCCGCAACTTCCTGTTGACGAATGCGGCGCCTACCCCGTAAAAGGCCCAACCACTCCACAAAGATGGAGGCATGTCGCATGCGCGGCACAAGAACAAAAAGCGTCCAGACCCCTCGCCTGCACACCGCCGCGGGAGGTTGAGAGATCGGAAAGAGAGATCATTTAGTATGTTCGCAGTTATCCGCACAGGCGGCAAGCAGTACCGGGTTGAGCCCAACATGGTGCTCAAGGTTGAAAAGCTCGAAGTTGAAGCTGGCGCAACCGTAACGTTTGACGAAGTTCTGGCTGTTGGTGGCGAAGGCTCCACCACCATTGGTGCCCCTATCGTGGCTGGCGCTAAGGTTACAGCAACTGTCGTCGCTCAGGACCGCCTCAAGAAGGTCATCATCTTCAAGAAGCGCCGCCGGCAGAACAGCCGCCGCAAGAATGGCCACCGTCAGCCGGTTACCGTTCTGCGCATTCAAGAGATCAACGCCGCCTAATCACCCTTTCACAGGGTATTAAGAGCAGGCAAGACCAGGAGAGGACTTAGGTCATGGCACAAAAGAAAGCTGGCGGTTCATCCCGCAACGGGCGCGACAGCGCCGGACGCCGCCTTGGCGTTAAAAAATTCGGTGGCGAAGGCGTTATCGCAGGCAACATCATCATCCGCCAGCGCGGCACGAAGATGAAAGCTGGTGCTAACGTTGGTGTTGGTCGTGACCACACCCTGTTTGCCCTGATTGATGGCAGCGTTCGTTTTGAACGTCGCGCTGAAGGCCGTGTGCACGTTTCTGTGGACGCACTGCCGGCTGCTGCTGAATAAGCATTAGCGTTTCCACCACGCGTTTTTCCGTGGCTGGAACAGCAGAAGGGGCCGGTCCTCAAGGATCGGCCCTTTTTTGCATCCAGCCGCCCTGAAGGTATCCCATGAAGTTTCTTGATCAGGCAAAAATCTATGTCCGTTCGGGCGATGGTGGAGATGGTGTTACAGCCTTCCGCCGGGAAAAATATATCGAATTCGGCGGCCCGGATGGCGGGAATGGCGGCCGAGGTGGCGATATTATTTTTGAAGCCGTGCCCAACCTGAACACCCTGATCGACTTCCGGTATACCCAGCATTTTCGGGCACGGAAAGGCGGAAACGGTGCGGGGTCTGACCGTACCGGGGCCGCGGCGCAGGCTGTTGTCATTAAGGTGCCAATTGGCACCCAGATTATGGATGATGACCGCGAAACCCTGCTGGCTGACCTTGATGAGGCAGGTAAGCGCATTACCCTGTGCCGCGGTGGCGACGGTGGGTTTGGCAATGCCAACTATAAAAGCAGCACCAACCGGGCTCCACGCCGGTCTGATAAAGGCTGGCCGGGTGAAGAACGCTGGGTATGGCTGCGCCTGAAACTAATTGCAGATGTGGGTCTGGTTGGTATGCCTAATGCTGGCAAATCCACCTTCCTGTCTGTTGTGTCTGCGGCCCGCCCCAAGATTGCTGATTACCCCTTTACAACACTACACCCGCAGTTGGGTGTTGTGCGCCTTTCCATGACCGAAGAGTTCGTTATTGCGGATATTCCCGGCCTGATTGAAGGCGCGCACGAAGGCACAGGCCTTGGCACACGCTTTTTAGGGCATGTTGAACGCTGCGCCGTGCTCCTGCATCTGGTTGATGGAGCTGCGGGCAACGTGGTTGATACGTGGCGCACCATCCGCCACGAGCTGGAAGAATATGGTGGTGGCCTTGCGGAAAAGCCAGAAATCATCGCGTTGAATAAAAACGATGCCATGACCCCGCAGGAAGCCTCTGCTCGCCGCCGTGCTTTGGAAAAAGCCAGTGGTGCGCCGGTTGTTCTTATTTCTGCAGCAACCCATCAGGGCGTGCCTGAGCTGCTGCGGACTATTCAGAACAAGGTGACAGCCATACGCCAGGAAGAACGCGACAACGCGTCCTGACACCACGCTGGGGTAACAAAGTTTTACTTCTGCTGCCCCAGCTTTTCATTTTTTGCGTTTACTTGTTGCGCTAACGGATACACCGTGCGGCCAGACTATGCTTTACTGCGCTCCCAGTTGAGCCTTTAAGCTTTCTGCACAAACGGATTTGACATGATCGGACGCGCCTCCCTCCCCTCCCTTGCTTCTGCACGACGCCTTGTCGTTAAAATTGGCAGCGCACTTGTTGTGAATGCAGATAAGGCCGCGCCACGACAGGACTGGTTACGTAGTGTTGCGGCAGATATTGCGTCATTACGTAAGCAAGGCACGGATGTGGTTATTGTGTCCTCTGGCGCTATTGCGCTGGCCCGCCATACGCTGGGCCTGACAGCAGGCCCGCTCCGTTTGGCAGAAAAACAGGCTGCGGCAGCCGTTGGCCAGATCAGTCTGGCACAAGCTTGGAGCGATGCCCTTTCCGCCCATGGTCTGACAGCCGCCCAACTTCTCCTGACACCGGACGACACGGAAGACCGCAAACGTTACCTGAATGCGCGTGCCACTCTGGAAACCCTGTTGGGCCTTGGCTGTGTACCAGTCATTAACGAAAACGATACGATTGCCACTGCGGAAATTCGTTTTGGTGACAATGACCGCTTGGCAGCCCGCGTCGCCCAGATGATTGATGCAGACCAACTGGTGCTCCTGTCCGACATTGATGGGCTTTATACGGCAGACCCGCGCACAGACCCCGCTGCCCAGCACCTCCCGATTATTGAAGCCATGACCGCAGAAATCGAAGCCATGGGAGGAGAGCCACCACCCGGTTATTCTTCTGGCGGTATGCGAACAAAGTTGCTGGCTGCCAAACTGGCAACACGCTCCGGTTGCGCCATGGCTATTGCTCTGGGCAAAACGGACCACCCCCTCCGCGCCTTGTTGGAGGGCGCGCGTTGCTCATGGTTTTTACCACAGACATGCAGCCAGACAGCCCGCAAACAGTGGATTGCTGGCAGCCTGACCCCTGCGGGAGAAATTATGGTCGATCCCGGCGCGGCAGAAGCCTTGCAGCAGGGTGGCTCTCTGCTCCCGGCTGGTGTCAAAGGAGTGCGAGGCAACTTCACACAGGGGGATCTGGTCACCGTTACGGACGAGACCGGACGCCTGCTGGCCCGTGGCCTGTCTTCTTATGATGCGGACGACGCCCGCCGTATTGCAGGCCATCGGTCCTCAGAACTCATGAGTATTCTCGGCTGGCAGGGCCGCGATGAATTGATCCATCGTGATGATCTGGTAATGGTCTGAGTTCTGCCCATAAAAAAGGCTCCTGTAGAGGAGCCTTTTTATCATGCAGCCACTTTATGCTGATGGTGTACGCGGTGGCCAGTTTAACACAGGCTCTGTCCGTCCCATTTCCTGCTGCGCCGCATACGGCTTGCGCAGGCTTTCACGCTCACGGCTAAAGTCGGGCCGGTAAGGTAACTGGTTGGCATCTGGTGCCCGGTCACGCCAGACTTCATCCACGCGCCGTTCCTGACGACCAAACTCATCGCGCCCCTTCGCCTCTTCGTGCCACGGCATACGACGGCCCGTGGGCCCGTTGCTGCGCTCTGGTGCACTATGGGGTACGGGAGGCGCATCCTGCCGCGGTTCATAGGCATCTGACACACGTGGCGCTCTGACGGGTGTCAGAACTGTCGGGGCTGGAGGCACCACGGCTGGTTTGGGTGGCTCAGGAGGCCGGATTTCCTCCACCACAGCCCGCAGTTGCGGCGGGTCTGCAGGCCGGTCAAACATGTCACGTGACAGATTGCCGGTCTCTACCACGCCTTGTGCTGATGCCAGCCGCATGGAAATTGCCCGCACATCAGCATGCAGTTCCTGCACCTGCAATTCCAACTGGGCCAGCCGCCCTTTTACCCCAAAAACGGCAAAGGGCATCATCAGGAAACCCAGCCCGAACACCACAGCCACTGCCAGAAACAGGAGCTGTGCCCAAAGCGGCATCCATTCAGGAAAAGACACTGACATCATGTTTAACAGACCCCACGCGCCATCATCTATGGCCTAGTCTTATACCGGTCCGCCACGCGCTTGGCACATGCGCGGCACGGTACGCAACCAGACACCTTAATTCTTACATACCCAGTGCACGACGATAGATATCAAGCAGGGTTTCCTGCTCCTCAATCTCGGCCGGTTCCTGCTTACGCTGGCGGATGATCTGCTTGATCACCTTGACATCAAACCCGGCGGACTTTGCCTCGGTAAAAATGTCTTTAATGTCGCCAGCCAGCGCCTTGCGCTCTTCCTCAAGCCGCTCAACACGTTCGATAATGCTGCGCAGACGGTCTGCGGCAATACCACCTACAGCGGCATCTTCCCCACTGGAAAAACCTTCGGTATCCATGCGTCTGTTCCCCTGTTCGCTTGCCGTGGCCAGAGCCTTGACCATGCAGCACCCCTGCATGCTAGACCAGACCACCAAAGCGGCGGGCTTATCGCGCACAGCGCGCGCGGTCAATTGCCTTGACAGCCAGAGGCCTTGCAGACAAACCCTCTCGCAACACGCGCCCCCTGTTGCAGTTGGCTTGTGGCCAGCTTTGTACCACTGCCCTCCGGCTGCCGGGGCAAGAGGCTTGTCCCCTATCTTGCGGAAGTAAAACACCATGGCTCACATCAACCAGATTGATCCGTTTGATTTCGTCATATTTGGCGCAACGGGCGATCTGACCATGCGTAAGCTGTTGCCAGCGTTTCTGCGCCGTTTCCATGCGCAGGAATTTACGGCAGACGCCCGGATAGTGTGCGTGGCACGCTCAGCGCACACGCCGGAAAAATTTCGGCAGCAGGTTCGGGCAACTCTCAAGGAATTTGCGCCTGAGACAGCAAAAGACTCTGCCGTGCTTGAGCGCTTTCTGGAGCTTGTCACGTATGTCGCGCTGGACGCGACCAAGCCGGAGAGTGACTGGACAGACCTGAAGGCCGTTTTGGCGGACCCAAGCCGGACGCGCGTCTTTTACCTTGCCACGGCACCGGGGCTTTATGCGCCGCTCTGTGCGGCCCTGTCCACGCATGGGCTGATAACACCCCTCACTCGTGTCGTGCTGGAAAAGCCCATTGGGGTCGATCTGAAAACGGCTACCGAGATCAATGACGGAGTTGGTCGCTTTTTTGCGGAAGACGCCATTTACCGGATCGACCACTATCTGGGCAAAGAAGGCGTACAAAATCTTCTGGCCCTCCGTTTTGCCAACCCTGTGCTGGAAAAACTGTGGAACTCTGACGCTATTGCTCACGTGCAGATTACGGCAGCAGAAACAGTTGGTGTGGGGACACGCGGCGCATATTATGACGAATCTGGCGCGATGCGGGACATGGTCCAGAACCATCTGCTTCAGGTTCTGTGCATGTTGGCCATGGATGCTCCGGCCTCTCTCAGCGCTGATGACCTCAGAAACGAAAAGCTGAAAGTTCTTAACGCCCTGCGCCCCATGACACCCGATATGGTGCGGCTCAACGTCATTCGTGGTCAGTATGTTGCTGGTCGCATTGATGAGCAGAAGGTATGTGGCTACACAGAAGACTTGGGGCGTTCCCGCTCCTCCCACACCGAGACGTTTGTGGCCATCCGGACCAAAATTCGCACCTCGCGCTGGGGCAACACCCCCTTCTATCTGCGCACAGGCAAGCGCATGGCCGCCAAGACAACCGAGATTGTTTTGCAACTGCGCCCACAAGTCTGGTCCATTTTCTCCAACACGCCCTCTCCGGGGCGTCTGGTTATTCGTATTGGGCCGGAAGAGGGTGTGTCGCTCGTTCTGGCAACAAAAGACCCCGGCGTTGGCGGGTTCCGGGTCCGCAATGCTGACCTGAGCATGTCTTACGAAAAACAGTTCAACATCGCGTACCACGATTCGTATGAGCGTCTGCTGCTGGATGCGGTACGTGGTAACCCGGCCCTGTTCATCCGCCGGGATGAGGTTGAGGCGTCCTGGCGCTGGATTGAACCTATCCTGACCTCATGGCGGGAAGCGCAGTCTCCGCTTGAGCCTTACCCGGCGGGTAGCTGGGGCCCCGCTTCCACACGCGCCCTGCTTGCGCGTGATGGTGCACTCTGGCACGAAGATATGCTGACATGAGCAAAAAACCGACCCTGACCCCACGCGGTCCCTTCAAAAAACGTACCCTGCGGCAGCATATTGTGCGCCGCCTTATGCTGGTATTGCCCATTACCGTGCTGGTCATTGGCCTTGCCAAAAGCGGGGTGCTGGACACAATGGCAGACCGTTACACGTTCCGGCCTGAAAGCTGGTTTGATGATACGGCACTGGTACGGCACCTGCGCGTGCTGGTGACCCATAACGGGATGTCGCACGACAACCCGGACTGCCTGCTGTTTGTTGTAAACGGCAATGACCCCTCAACCGGGTCCCGCATTGATGTCATGCAGAAGCATTCAGGCACCTGCCCCGGCCCGAAAGATGACCTGCCAAAATTGTTTACTCTGCGGGTTGACCGCCTGAACCGGACGATCACGTCCGATCAGGGGTCTCCGGGCACGTTTCACCCCATCCCTTAACGGGACGCCGCAAAAGCCCCCCGCAAGGCTCTGCCACCCTCCCGCAGGGCCTTTTTGCCGTATGGCATAAACGCATAAAAATTCAGGAAGCCATGTAAGGCTCCCTTGTAGCAGTCATACTGCACAGCAACGCCTGCACGCCTGAGTGCCTTGGCATAGGCCGCCCCTTCGTCCCGCATTGGGTCACATTCCGCCGTGATGATCACCGCAGAAGGTAACCCGCGTAGATCCGGGCTCTCACCGGGTACGAAGCGCGGGGCTGACCAGTCTTGTGGCTGTGCAATGTAACACTCTCCATACCACTGCATGGTCCGGCGGGAGAGGAAATACCCCTCCGCATAATGTTGGTGAGACGGAAACTCCCGCGCACCGTAAAGCGAGGGATAATATAAAAGCTGGAGCAGCGGCATAGGGGCCAACCCTGCCTTGGCATCCTGTGAGACAACAGCAGCAAGATTTCCGCCTGCACTATCTCCGGCAACCGCAACAGCCCCGCCCCAGAACCTGCGTGAGAGGTCTGATACCCAACGTAGAGCACTCAGGGCATCATCTGCCGCGGCAGGAAAAGGATGTTCCGGAGCCAGCCGATAGTTGGGCAACAAAACCGCGGCACCGGAAATTCGGGCAAGGCGGCAGCACATACCGTGGTGCGAATTCAGGCCGCAATGCACAAAGCCGCCCCCGTGCAAAAACAGCACCGCGCCTTTTATGCGGCCCCGCGGCAGATAAAGCTTTGCCGCCATAGGCCCGGCAGCCCCAGGTACCTGCACCCGCACCACGCGCCGCACTTGCAGGGAGGAGAGGCCAACCGGGAACGAAGGGGCATCCATAGCCTTGCGCAGAGCTTTGAGAAAACCTGCTTGGGTGCGGTGAGACGCCGCAGCCTGCTCCCGCATGATCTCGGTAATATCGTCCTCACCGTGTTCAGCGGTAGGAGTTTCAGGCACAGCGTCATGACGCGGGGCGTGCGCGGCTTTCTTTTTGCGCACCTTGCCCGCCTGCATGCGCAATGCCAACAGCAATAAGCGCGAGGCCATGTTGGGACGCACCGGATCTACTCTCTTGGCCCTGTGCATTACACTCTCAGCCATCAGATTTCCTGTCCTTCCCTGACTGTGTGACACGACGCAATAAAGTGCCGACCCGCATTTTACAGACAAGAGTTTTCTTAACAGCCCTTGACCTGCCGTGCGCGCCGACGCAGGGTGCCTCCCGCCAGACGGTCGGACGGTCGCTGCTCTGTTTTGCAGGGGAGAGGAAAGTCCGGGCTCCACGGGAGAACGGTGCCGGTTAACGACCGGCGAGGGTGACCTTAGGGAAAGTGCCACAGAAAACAGACCGCCTTCCGGGTTTATACCATGGGCGACTATGGGATGGAACTGAAGGTAAGGGTGAAACGGTGCGGTAAGAGCGCACCGCTCGGCCGGTAACGGAAGAGGCATGGTAAACCCCACCGGGAGCAAAACCGAATAGGAGCGACAGAAACCTGCTTGCAGGTTTCAGGGGTTCTCTCGCCCCGTTGCTCGGGTTGGTTGCGTGAGGTGTGCCGCAAGGCTCACCCTAGACGAATGACCGTCCAAGCCCCTTACGGGGCCGGACAGAACCCGGCTTACAGACCGTCTGGCATTTCTCCACATTTTGGCCATTTCATGGGATTTTGTGTCCCGTTCTGGGGTGCTCACACCAAAAACGAGAACATAATGAGAACAAATAGTGACAATCTCTTGTTGCGCTATTCAGTATTCGGGTCTCTGGCCTCATAAACTATTCTGGCA
Organism: Acetobacter cibinongensis; assembly: GCF_000963925.1. Classification (GTDB taxonomy): domain Bacteria; phylum Pseudomonadota; class Alphaproteobacteria; order Acetobacterales; family Acetobacteraceae; genus Acetobacter; species Acetobacter cibinongensis. Next base: position 83,112 of record NZ_BAMV01000008.1, on the reverse strand, counting down.
TATTACTTTATAAATCGCAGTTTTCTGCTACTTTTTCTGTTGTTTTGATTTGCTTCCCATAAAATCCCATGCTATCCCAAATCACACCATGAGAGTGGTGTTGACGGTACCGTTCCCATTATCCCGTGAACGGAAGGGTCTGACTCGGAAGGAAAACGTGTTTCGTGGGGGTGTTTCTCGGCACGCATGAAAATCGATTCGACGCCAAAGGGCGCGTTTCTATTCCGGCCGGGTTCCGTACCGTTCTCAAAGCACAGCATATGGAAGGCGACGCACTGGTGATTCTTCGGCCCTCACACACACTACCCTGTGTTGAAGCGTGGCCGGCTGCCGTGTTCGCTCACCTGACACAGCCGCTGGACCGGCTGGATATGTTCTCCGATGCCCATGATGACCTGGCAGCAGCCCTGTATGCTGATGCCTACCCCATAGACCCCGACCGCGAAGGCCGGATTATTCTTCCGGATTTTCTGCGTGACCATGCAGGCCTGACAGGCTGCGCCACAGCCGCCTTCATGGGTGTCGGGCGTACCTTCCAGATCTGGGAGCCAAAAGCAGCAGAGGAGCGCCGTGCGGAAGCCCGTCTGCGCTCCCGCCGCATCAGCCTGCCATCCGGGCAGAATGGCGGTGGCGCATGAATGCCATGACCCACACCACTCCTGCTATTGGCACCTCCGGCCATGTGCCCGTCATGCTCACGGAAGTGCTTGAAGCGCTAAAGCCCGAAGCAGGCGATGCCATTCTGGACTGCACCTTTGGCGGCGGCGGATACACCACTGCCATTCTGAACACGTCAGACTGCACAGTCTGGGGCATAGACCGCGACCCCGATGCCATTGCGCGTGGCGAAGCGCTGGCTAAGGCGTTTGAGGCCCAGAGCGGCAAGCCCCGTCTGCACATGCTGCACGGCGGCTTTGGCTCCATGCAGCGTTTGGCAGAAGAGGCTGAGGCACCAGCGTTTAACGGCATTGTATTGGACCTTGGCGTGTCATCCTTCCAGCTTGATGAAGCCGAGCGCGGTTTCTCGTTCAAGCAGGACGGCCCGCTGGACATGCGTATGGCCAAAAGCGGCCCTACGGCAGCGGATATCGTAAATAAAGCGCCGGAAGCAGAACTGGCTGATATTTTCCATTTCTATGGGGAAGAACGTCAGGCACGCCGTGTTGCCCGCGCCATTGTGGCTGACCGTGTGGAAACACCCTTTACCAGCACCCTGCAACTGGCGGGCCTGATCCGCCGCGTTGTGCGCGCTGACCGCTCCGGCATTGATTCAGCAACCCGCTCTTTTCAGGGTCTGCGCATCGCTGTGAATGATGAGTTGGGTGAAATTGAACGGGGGCTTGAGCAGGCCCTTGACCTTCTTGCACCCGGTGGGCGGTTGGTTGTGGTGTCTTTCCATTCTCTGGAAGACCGAATTGCCAAGCGCGTCTTTGGTGCCGCAACAGGCAAGACAACACAAAGTTTTTCACGATACGACCCGCGCGCCGCAATGTCCCGTGGCGATGAAAGCCCTTTTGTGACCCTGACGCACAAGCCTGTCCGTCCTGGTGAGGCTGAATGCCTGACCAATCCACGCGCCCGGAGTGCCCGCCTGCGCGCCATAGCCAAACGTAACCCAGACGCTTCTTCCTGCGACAAAGGATTGAATCCATGATCCCTCGGCCCTTTACCTGCTGCTGTGCTGTTCTGGCCATTGCATCTGGATTCTTTCTGTACACAAAGAAGCACCAGACCACGTTGCTTGATCAGCAGATCTCCAAGATCGTGTCTGATACCCAGCGTGTGCGGGCGCAAACCGCTATGCTGCGTACCGAGTGGGCGCTGGAAAACCAGCCAGAACGCCTGACCCATCTGGCAGAACAGCACCTGACCGGTCTGCACCCGATGGAACCCACCCAGTTCGTGCGCATGGCAGACCTTGAAAAGCACCTTCCGGCTCTGGCGCATGGCGCGGATGTTAACCCGCGGCCAAGTCTTGCGGTTATGGCGGATGCGGCAACCCCCGCACCTGCGCATCCCGCACTTGCTGCTGTTGCTGATACACGCCCTGCGCGCCCAGCCGTTCCGGCTCCTGCGCATGTTCGTACGGAAGAAGCGGCCCCTGCCCAGCCTGCACTGGTGGCAGAAAACATTCCAGCAAAGCCTGCCGCACCACGCCCTGCCGTGCGCGCTGTCATTATGCACCATGATGCTGCCCCGACCGCTGTGGCTGAGGCTGACACGGACGTAACACCCGTTGCGCACACAGCCCCGCTCCGCCGCCCCGTACAGGTAGCTGCTGATACGGTAAAACAGGCGGCACCACGTCCGGTCCCTGCCTTTCTGGCTGCGGCAACCCCGGCACCCGTTCACCGCACCCCCGCTGTAACACGCGTAGCTGCCGTAACACCCCGTCCCGCCGCGTCCGCTGAGAGCGAAGGGGAACAGCAGGTCCGCCATCCGTTACCCGTGAGTGTGGCAAGTTGGCATGCAACCCGCGCACGGCATACTCCTGCCACGAATGCAGGGTATGTTGAAGCCCGAGCGAATTCCTCCTATTCGGGGGGCTCGCTTCTTGGCCGAGGGGACGACGCACTTCCTCCCCCTGTTCCCATGACCAACTAACTTTGTGCTCCAGATTGAAAGTGTTCACTCCCCGCAATGGCCCTACCGCCGCAAGATCATGACCCTCTCCTTCCGCCGGGGCGCACGGTACGCGTTACGGGGGATGATCTTCGGGCTCGGGCCCATCGGGATACAATGCATGTCAGGCTTCTGGCCGTTGCAGCAGGGTTCTGTGCCCTGTTTGGTGTTGTAGCCGTCAAACTTTCCGTCGCGACGGTCTTTAACCCGATGGAACCGGAAAAGCGGCAGATTGCGCCGCAGGTTCCACAAATTCCCAAAATTGACCCGAAAGCCAGCCTGGCGGGAGATTTCTCCCTGCCGCAGGTGCATCGTGCATCTATTGTGGACCGTAACGGCCAGACGCTTGCCCTGTCTCTGCCGGTAGCTCAGGTTTATGCCAACCCGCAGGAATTGATTGACCCCAAAGAGGTTGCTCAAAAACTGAAGGGCGTTCTGAAAGATCTGGACGAGGCCGAAACGGCCCGCCGCCTCTCTCTGCCCAAACAGTTTGTGTATGTGGCGCGTAACATTACGCCCCAGCAGGAACTGGCCATCAACAATCTTGGTATTCCCGGCGTGTATTTTGAACCCGGGGAACGCCGCCATTATCCATTAGGTCACATGGCCGCTCAGATCATGGGTACCGTGGATATTGATGACCACGGCGTAGCAGGTGTTGAGCGGTATTTTGACAAACGTCTAATGTCTGACCGCAGGCCGCTCCGCTTGTCTTTGGACGTGCGCGTGCAATCAGTTGTGCGGGACGAGTTGGCAACTGCCATGAGCACCTTTCAGGCCATTGGGGCCTGCGCCATTGTGATGGATGTGCGGACGGGTGAAATTATCGCCATGGTCAGCCTGCCTGACTATGATGCGAACGAATTTGCCCACGCAACCAATGACTCCCGGTTTAACCGTGCTGTCACGGGGCTGTACGAACCCGGCTCAACCTTTAAGCTGCAAACCGCAGCCATGGGTCTGGCCACTGGTACCATCAACATCTGGGACCGCTTTTCATCCGTGCCGATTCATGTGGGCCGGTTCAAGATCTCTGATATGAAAAGCGACCATTTTAGCGAATGGTTGTCCCTGCCAGAAGTTATGGCGCACTCTTCCAACCCTGCCGCGGCCCATATCGCGCTGGATGTGGGTGCAAAAAAACAGGCTGAATGGCTCAAGAATATGGGCTTCTTTGCCCCTGTTCCTGTTGAACTCCCTGAAGCCGCACGCCCGCTGGTCCCGCACCAGTGGAGCATTGCCACAACCATGACTGTCGGCTTTGGACACGGTGTTGCAGAGCCTCCGCTGGCTATTGTGCGCGGCACAGCCGCAACTGTGAACGGTGGCATCCTGATCAAACCCACTCTGCTTGAGCGGGAAGATGCTGCGTCTGCCATTGCAGGCAACACCGGCCCGGCTGGCGCAGAAAACCTTGAGCAGGACGTTCAAAAAACAGCATTCGAGCAGGCTGCTGCGCAGGCTGATGCGCTCCCGGCCACTAAACCGCTCCCTGACCTGAATGGAGAGGAGCCTTTACCCACCCCGCAAGGCACCCGCGTTATGTCTGAAAAAGTATCAGACCTGCTGCGCCGGCTGCTGCGGTTGGACGTGACGGCCGGCACCGGGAAAACTGCTGAATCTCCCGGTTATTTTGTCGGGGGCAAAACCGGCACGGCTGAAAAAATTGGTCCGCATGGCGGCTACCTCAAACATGTCAATATCTCGGCTTTTACCAGCGTATTCCCCATGAACGCGCCGCGCTACGCCGTCTATGTCATGCTGGATAGCCCGAAAGCCACTCCCCAGACCCACGGCTGGACAACGGCAGGGTGGAACGCCGCCCCCACAGTGTCCAAAGTGATCTCGCGCATTGGCCCCATGTTGCAGATTTTTCCCGATGTAGCCCATGCACAGCAGATTGACGCCAGTCTGGCGCTGCCCATGCATCCGGCAGTGCCCCGTGGCGTAAGGCCACTTGGCCCAGGAAATGACCCCGGTGACCCGCGCAAAGCCGAGGCAGCCCGCAAGGCACAAAAAGACGCCGAGAAAAAAATGCTGGCTGATATGAAAAAACACGCAAAAGAGGTCATGGACGAATGAGCCTTCTTCTTTCCTCATTATGCCATGCCGCTGGTGTAACTGCGCCTGCCTCCGCCGCCAGTGCGGGCACAGACCCTGCCATTTCCGCCATTACGGCTGATAGTCGGGCCGTTGCGCCCGGCACACTGTTTGCAGCCCTGCCCGGCACTCGTAACGACGGACGCCAGTTCATCGCCAACGCGGTTGCCCATGGGGCGGCGGCCATACTGGCACCTACCGGCACGCAATGGCCCGTGGGGGTACCAGCCTGCCCTCTTGTCACCAGTGATGAACCCCGTCACACACTGGCCCTGATGGCCGCCTGTCTGGCCGGGCCTCAGCCTGAGCGTCTGGTCGCAATTACCGGTACCAATGGTAAAACCAGCACGGCTGATTTCTTGCGGCAACTCTGGTCACTACAGGGCCAGAAAGCTGCTGCTGTCGGCACACTAGGCCTGACAGGCGTTGACCTGCCCGCCATTACACTTCCTGCCCTGACCACACCTGACCCGGTGGCTCTTGCCAATGGCTTGGCAGGGCTGGCCAAGGCCGGTGTGCAGCATGTCGCACTTGAGGCCTCATCCCACGGGCTGGCGCAACACCGGCTGGACGGACTCCATTTTTCTGCCGCCGGTTTTACCAACCTGACGCGCGACCATCTGGATTATCACGGCACGCTCGATGCCTACCGTGAGGCTAAGTGCCGCCTGTTTGCAGACCTGCTACCAGCAGGAAAAATAGCCGCCGCCAACGCAGATATGGACGCTGAAACCCTCCGTGTGCTGCACAACCTTGCCCAAAAACGAGGTTTCACTCTCAGAACGGTTGGCGAAAGCGGCGCGTATATTCGCCTCCTTCACCACCGGCCTCTGCCTGCCGGGCAAGAACTCACACTGGATGTGGGCGGGACACAGCACGTCATAACACTCGCGCTCCCCGGTCGCTATCAGGTGGATAACGCCCTGCTTGCCGCAGCCCTTGCGACCGAACATGACGCTGCCCTCCCGGATATCCTTGCCTTGCTGCCGCTTTTGCAAGGGGTCAGAGGCCGGATGGAACGGGCTGTTGTGCTCCCCAACGGCGCAAGCGCGTACGTAGATTATGCCCATACCCCTGATGCCCTGATCCGCCTGCTGGCGTCCCTCCGCCCTCATGCAGCGGGCCGTCTGGTTGTGGTGTTTGGTGCGGGCGGCGACCGTGACACCGGAAAACGCCCGCTTATGGCACAAGCCGCCGCGCAAGGTGCGGACTGTGTGATTATTACTGATGATAACCCCCGCACGGAAAATGCCGCATCTATTCGGGCGGATGTTCGGGCAGGCGCACCGGATGCGCTGGAAATTGGTGACCGCCGGACCGCCATTGCCGAAAGTCTGGCCATGCTTGGCCCGCAGGATGTTCTGGTGGTCGCGGGCAAAGGACATGAACTCGGCCAGATTATCGGTACAGAGGTTCACCCGTTTGATGATGCGGCTGTTCTGCGTGATCTGGCAGGTGTGGCATGAGCGCCCTCTGGACCCGTGCAGAACTGGAGGCCGCAACCGGGGGCCAGTTTCAGGGGGCATGCACGCCAACTGTTACCGGCATTTCCATAGATACCCGCACCCTTATTCCCGGTGACCTGTTTATTGCCCTGAAGGGCGATAACAGTGATGGCCATGCCCATATTGGCCTTGCACTGGAAAAAGGGGCTGCTGCTGTGCTGGTGCATGACACAACCGGCAATACGGACCCCCGCCTGCTGGTTGTGAAAGACACCTTGGCTGGCCTTGACGCTCTGGCCAATGCGGCTCGCGCCCGCTTTGGTGGAAAGGTGGTTGCCGTTACCGGCAGTGTGGGCAAAACCACGACCAAAGAGATGCTGCGCGTTGCCTTGGGTGCCCTTGGCCCAACCCACGCAGCTGAAGCCTCCTACAACAATCATTGGGGTGTGCCGCTCACACTAGCGCGCTTGCCGCAGGACGCTGCTTTCTGTGTTAGCGAAATTGGCATGAACCACCCCGGTGAAATCCTGCCTTTGGCGAACATGGTCAAGCCTGATGTAGCCCTTATCAGCACCATAGCGTCTGCTCATCTGGGGCATATGGGCAGTCTGGATGCTATTGCTCAGGAAAAAGCAACGCTCATCACCGCCTTGCCCGCAGGCGGCATTGCCATTGTGCCGGATGATGCAGAAGGCCAGCGCTTTTTTACTGCCGCTGCACAGCAGGCGCAGGCCGTGCTCTGGCATAGTGGCACCAAAGCAGACAGTACCGCGCGGCTGGACAATTTGCATATGGGGCCGGATGGCTCACAGTTCACAGTCCATATTGGGCAGACTGCTGTACCCGTCAACCTGACAGCACCCGGTGCGCATCTGGCCCGCAACGCGGTGACTGTGCTGGCGGCTGTTGCTGCCATTGGTGGAGACCTTGCCCGCGCTGCCGCTGCGTTACGCACATTCCAGCCCGGCAAGGGCCGGGGTGCGCTGACATCCATTGCAGATGGCACCATCACTTTGCTTGATGAGAGCTATAATGCCTCAGCAGCCTCCATCCGCGCTACGCTGGATGTGCTGCGCCTTGTGCCAGCCACCCGCCATATTGCCGTATTGGGTGATATTCGGGAGCTAGGTGCATTCTCAGTTTCCGAACATACGGCGCTGGCCCCTGCCGCTGCCGCCTGTGCTGACCTTGTTTTTTGCTGCGGACCCCATATGAAATCCCTTTTTGATGCCCTCCCCCCCGCCAGACAGGGTGCGTGGGCAGAAACCTCTGCCGCCCTCTCCCCTCTAGTCTGCTCCGCGTTGCGGCGTGGAGATGCGGTGTTGGTCAAGGGCAGTCTGGGAAGCCGCATGCGTATCATTATCGAGGCTCTGAACGGCCTGACTGCTGCGGAGCCTGCCTGACCCATGCTGTACCTGCTCTCCAATTACGACCTGCATGACACACACATGCCGCTGTTCAACCTGCTGCGTTACATCACGTTCCGCGCAGGGTGTGCCTGTTTAACCGCGCTGGTTATCGCACTACTGCTGGGCAAACCCCTGATTGCGCTGCTGCGCCGTATTCAGCGGGGCGGACAGCCTATCCGCGCTTTGGGGCCAGAACGGCACCTGCTGGAAAAAACCGGCACCCCGACCATGGGTGGTGTGCTTATTCTGGTGGCACTTGTTGTGTCCGTGCTGCTCTGGGGAGACCTGCAAAACGGGTTTGTCTGGGCCGTGTTGCTGACCACGCTGGCCTTTGGCGGCGTGGGCTTTGCAGATGACTACCTCAAGCTCTCCCGCCGCAACACGGATGGTGTGTCAAAGCGTGCCCGTCTGGGGTGTGAATTTGCGGCGTCTCTGGCCTGCGGCTGGTGGTTGCAGCACATTACACCGCCAGAACTAGCCAATCAGGTTGCTTTCCCGTTTGTCAAAGACCTGCTGCTGCCTTTGGGTTATGCTTTCCCCATCTTTGCCATGGTCACCATCACAGGGTTCGGGAATGCCGTGAACTTTACGGATGGGCTGGACGGTCTGGCCATTGTGCCTGTGGTCATTGCCGCCATGGTGTTTGGTATTCTGTCCTACATTGTGGGCAACCATGTCTTTGCTGACTACCTTCAGGTGCATGCCGTACCGGGCACGGGGGAACTTGCGGTTTTCTGTGCAGCTCTTGTGGGGGCTGGCCTCGGTTTTCTCTGGTTCAATGCCCCTCCCGCCAGTGTGTTCATGGGGGATACAGGCTCCCTCTCTCTGGGGGGTGCCCTTGGGTCTCTTGCCGTGGCCATCAAGCACGAGCTGGTGCTGTGCATTGTCGGTGGCCTGTTTGTGGTGGAAACCCTGTCCGTTGTTATTCAGGTCTTCTGGTACAAACGCACAGGACGGCGGGTATTTCTCATGGCCCCCATCCACCATCATTTTGAGAAAAAAGGCTGGGCCGAACCCAAGATCGTCATCCGCTTCTGGATTGTCTCCGTTATTCTGGGGCTGTGTGGTCTCGCCACACTGAAACTACGATGACCACCTTTCCTCCCACGCTTTTTGCCGGCCAACGTTATGCCGTTCTGGGCCTTGGCCGCAACGGCTTGCCTGCTGTTCTGGCACTGGCGCAGATGGGTGCCACCGTACAGGCGTGGGACGATGGAGAGGCTGCCCGGGCGACTCTGGCCCAGCAGGTGGCTGCCCTGCCTGCTGCGGTTCAGCGCCGTATCAACTGTGCCCCTTTCAACACCTTAACCGGGTTTGACGGGCTGATCCTCTCACCCGGTATTCCGCACGTTTTACCCAAGCCTCACCCAGTGGCATTGTTGGCACAACACGCTGGTGTGCCAGTTCTGTCTGATGCTGAACTCCTGTTTCAGGCTGTACGCCGCGCAGGTAGCAAAGCCCGTTTTGCGGGCATTACCGGCACAAACGGTAAAAGCACCACAACCACACTGCTGGCCCATATTCTGGCGCAAGCCGGACTGCCGGTTGCTGCCGGGGGCAATCTTGGCCCCGCAGCGCTGGCTCTGCCGCTCCTGCCGGATAATGGCGTATATGTGCTGGAAATGTCGTCCTACATGCTGGAGCGGTTGGACACACTGCATTTTACGGCCGCATGCCTGCTTAACCTGACCCCAGATCACCTCGACCGGCACGCTGGCATGGCGGGCTATGCCAAAGCCAAATTGCGGGTATTTGCCCACCAAACGGCAGATGACCTTGCTGTGATTGGTGTGGAAGACGATTTTTGCCGCGCCATTGCCTCCACACTCCGCACCACCGTTACCCCTTGCATAACCATTGCCGGAGCGCCAACACACCCACCGGCAGACCTGTATGGTCAGGATGGCAGCCTATGGCGTCACGGACAGAAGCTGGCAGATATTGGCCCCGCCCTGCCCGGCAGCCACAACGCACAAAATGCAGGCGCGGCTTTTGCCATGGCGGAGTTTCTTGGTGTTCCGGCCGCAGCCATAGCATCGGGTCTGGCCTCTTTCCCCGGCTTGCCACACAGGCAGAAAATTGTTGCCACACAGAATGGCGTTGCCTTTGTGGATGACAGCAAAGCCACCAATGCCGACGCAGCATCCCGCGCTCTTGGGTGCTACGAAAAAGTTATCTGGATTGCTGGCGGTATGGCCAAAGAAGGTGGAATTGCCTCTCTGGTGCCCTATTTCCCCCGCATTGAGCATAGCTTCCTGATAGGGCGGGATGCACCGCAACTGGCTGAAACATTAAGCGCCCACAGTGTGCCGTACACTATTGTGGAAACTTTGGATCGCGCCGTGCCCGCAGCCTTTGCCCAGGCTGTAGCCAGCGCAACGCCAGTCGTGTTGCTCTCCCCCGCCTGCGCCAGTTTTGACCAGTTTACAGGGTTTGAAGCTCGCGGGCAGCGTTTTCAGGCGCTGGCCGCAGACCTTGCAGACCCACACGCCGCCCAGACAGGAAAGAACGGCTGATGTCTGCTTATTCCCGAAGTAATGATTCCGTATTCGGGCGCTGGTGGCGCAATGTTGACCGCACCACGCTTATCTGCGCGTTCATCCTCATCGGGTTTGGCTATATCCTTATGCTTGCGGCCAGTCCTGCGGTGGCTGTGCGCATTGGCGCCTCCCGCAACATGTTCATTTTCAAACAGGTCATGTTCCTGACCATTGCGGGCGGTATCGTCACAGTAGTTTCCATGATGTCCCGCAAAGCTGTGCTGCGCATGGCCCAGATTGGCGGTGTGCTCATGCTGGGGGCAACGGCTCTTACGCTTGTGCATGGCATTGAAATTAAAGGTGCACGGCGCTGGATTGCATTGCCGCTTATGTCTCTTCAGCCATCTGAGTTCCTTAAACCCTGCTTTGCCGTTGTCACTGGTTGGCTGCTGACCCAGCGCAAAGTGTCCCGTTACTTCCCCGGCATGCTGCTGGCGCTGGCCCTGTTTGGCGTTATTTTAATGCTCCTGAAGTCCCAGCCGGACATTGGGATGCTCACCGTTATTACCACCGTGTTCATGACGCAGCTTTTTGTGGACGGCCTCAGCCTTATGCTGGTGGGTGTGGGCGTCGCGCTCATGATCGGGGCGGGCGTTTCTGCTTTCTTCCTGTTCCCCCATGTGCGCTCCCGCGTTGAGCGGTTCATGCACCCCGGCGTGGGTGACCATTACCAGATTGACACCGCTTTGCGTGCCTTTGGTAATGGCGGCCTGACAGGCCGTGGCCCCGGCGAAGGCCGCGTAAAAGACCTGCTGCCAGATGCTCACGCAGACTTTGTTTTTGCCGTGGCGGGTGAAGAATACGGCATGATTGTCTGTATGCTCATCATCGCCGTGTTCGGGGTTATTGTGGTGCGGACCCTGCTGCGCCTGATCCGGGAGGATGATCCGTTCGTAGTCATTTCCGTCACCGGGCTGGTGACTGGCTTCGGGTTGCAGGCTTTTGTGAACATGGCTTCCACCTTGCATCTTATTCCAACCAAGGGCATGACGCTGCCATTCATCTCTTACGGTGGCTCTTCCGCCATGTCTGTCGCTCTGGCGGTTGGCATGGTGCTGGCGCTTACCCGCAACCAGCCTGGCGGCCGCACTCAGATTGGAAACGGCTTCATGACCACCATCACAAAAAGGCGTGCAGCATGAGCAACCCACGGACCATTGTGATTGCCGCTGGCGGCACGGGCGGACATTTTTTTCCGGCACAAGCTCTGGCTGAGGCACTGGCTGCCCGCGGCCACACACTCGTTCTCATGACCGATGAGCGCGCAGGCACACGTACAGAAGGCGTATTTGCCAACGGCCCGCAATATGTACTGCGCGGGGCAGGTGTTGCGGGGCGTGGCCCGGTGCGTGCACTTAAGGCTGGGCTTACCCTGCTTGCAAGTGCCTGGAAAGCCAGGTCCATTCTGGCAACACTCAAGCCAGATGCGGTCATTGGTTTTGGTGGCTACCCGTCTGTTCCGCCCCTGCTGGGTGCGCGGCTTCTGGGCCAGAACCATCCGGTCCTGATTATTCATGAAGGCAATGCTGTACTGGGCAAGGCCAACGCTGTGCTGTCACGCTTTGCCAATGTTATTGCCACGTCCTACGCATCGGTTGCCAAGCTGCCGATCGGGGCCAAAACCGTTTTCACCGGTATGCCTGTACGCCCCCCCATTGCCGCTCTGGCCGGAGAAGGCTTCACCCCTCCGGCTGAGACCATTTCTCTGTTGGTATGGGGCGGGTCTCTCGGGGCTACGGTGTTTGCTCAGGTTGTGCCAGACGCTTTGGGCCGCCTGCCGGAAGCCATACGCACCCGGCTTCGGGTAACGCAGCAGGCCCGCAAGGCAGATCTGGATGAAGTACGGGCCGCTTATGCCAAAATGGGCATTCAGGCCCGTATTGAACCATTCCTGAACGATGTGCCGGATCTGCTCCGCACCGCCCATCTGGTCATTGGCCGTGCTGGAGGGTCTTCCGTGGCAGAGCTAACCGCTGCTGGCCGTCCGTCCATCATGGTGCCGCTTCCCATTGCCGCGAGTGATGAGCAGACCGAAAACGCCCGCGCCATCACCACTGCCGGTGCAGGCTGGATGATACGCCAGCCCGACTTTACCCCTACAGCTCTGGCCAGCCGCCTGACAGAGCTGTTCACCTCGCCAGACGAGCTGGCCCGTGCTGCGGCAGCAGCCGCTGCCCTTGCCAAACCTGACGCCGCCACCCGTCTGGCCGACTGTGTAGAAGAATGTTTGCATCTTTCCCCCTCGCCCGCCGCCCCAACACCTCAAGCCAGCCACACGGAGTCCAGAACATGAGAGCCCTGCCCCTTTCCATTGGCACCATTCACTTTGTGGGCATTGGGGGCATTGGCATGTCTGGCATTGCTGAGGTGCTGTGCATGCTGGGCTATTCCGTACAGGGGTCCGATATTGCTGAAAACGCGAACGTCAAACGCCTACGGGCCGCTGGTATTCCTATCTTTATCGGTCACGATGCAGAAAACCTTGGCAACGCACAGGTGGTGGTTATCTCCACCGCTGTCAGCCGTAACAACCCGGAAGTTGTTGCCGCCCGCAGCCGCCTGATTCCGGTTGTACGCCGCGCAGAAATGCTGGCCGAGCTTATGCGCCTGCGCTGGTCCGTAGCCATTGGCGGCACACATGGCAAAACCACAACCACCAGCCTTGTTGCTGCTGTGCTGGAAGCCGCACAACTCGACCCGACCGTAATTAATGGCGGTATTATTGAGGCCTACGGCACCAATACGCGCATGGGCAAAGGGGACTGGATGGTTGCCGAGGCAGATGAGAGCGATGGCTCGTTCCTGCGCCTGCCAGCGGTCATCTCAGTTGTGACCAACATGGACCCGGAACATCTGGACCACTGGGGCACTGCCGAGGCTATGGAAGCAGCCTATGATCAGTTTGTCTCCAACGTGCCGTTCTATGGCTTTGCCGTGCTGTGTATTGATCACCCTGCCGTGCAGCAGATGATCCCGCGCCTGTCTGACCACCGCATTGTTACCTATGGGTTCTCCCCGCAGGCGGATGTACGGGCAGAAAAGCTGATTACGGATAAAATGGGGGCAACGTTTGAAGTCACGCTGACAGACCGCGTCACCCGCCGCACCCGTAAGGCTGGGCCGTTCCGCCTGCCTATGCTGGGTTCTCACAACGTACAGAACGCGCTTGCCGCCATTGCCGTGGCAACGGAGATGGATATCAGTGATGATGTAATCCGCTCGGGGCTGGCAGCCTTCCGGGGTGTCAAACGCCGCTTTACCCGCACGGGTGAGACCGGGGGCATTACTGTTATTGACGATTACGGCCACCACCCGGTCGAAATTGCTGCTGTGCTTAAAGCTGCCCGGCAGGCCGGTGCCAGAAACGTCATTGCCGTTATGCAGCCCCACCGCTATTCCCGCCTGCAAATGCTGTTTAACGACTTCTGCACCTGCATGAACGATGCAGACACGGTCATTGTGTCTGATGTTTATGCTGCGGGCGAAGACCCCATTGAGGGTATCAGCCGTGACAAGCTGATTGAGGGCCTGCGTGAACGTGGCCACCGGTCCGTTGTGCCGCTCTCCAGCCCTGACCACCTGGCAGAAATGGTGAATGCCATTGCCAAACCGGGTGATTATGTTGTGTGCCTTGGGGCTGGCACCATTACCAATTGGGCGCAGGCCCTGCCGGAACAGCTTGCTGCCCTGCAGGCCCAGAACAAAGGCGGACACGCAGCATGACAGCACCAGACCTGAGCGCTCTGGTTGAAAAGGCCTTTGCTGGCACACGGGGGCGTGTAACTGCCAACGCACCACTTGGCCCGCGCACATGGTTCCGTGTTGGCGGGGCGGCGGAATGGTTGTTCCAGCCAGCAGATACGCAGGACCTTGCTGAGGTCATGCAGAAACTGTCACCAGAACTGCCCGTCATGGCACTGGGTGCCTGCTCCAACGTGATTGTCCGTGACGGCGGCATAGACGGTATTGTTGTGCGCTTGGCGCGTGGTTTTGCTGATGTTGTAGTGGAAGCCGATGGTTTGGTTGTAGGCGCCGCCTGCCTTGATGCCACGGTAGCAGAACATGCTGCGCAGGCCGGTTTGGCAGGGCTGGAATTTCTGGCTGGTATTCCCGGCTCCATTGGCGGGGCGGTGCGCATGAATGCCGGAGCTTATGGGTCCGACATGGCTGCCGTGCTGGACTGGGCCGAAATTGTGACCCGTGATGGCAGCATTATGACACTGGACTCCAGCGCCCTGAAATTTGGCTATCGCCGCTCCAATCTGCCGGAAGGGGCCTTGGTAACACGCGCACGCCTGCGCGGCACACCGGCTCAGCCTTCCGATGTGGCCGCCCGCATTGCCGAGGTCCGTGCCGCGCGTGAGCAATCCCAGCCGGTCCGGGCCAGAACAGGCGGCTCCACCTTCCGCAATCCTGCTCCCGAGGACTCACAACGCAAGGCCTGGCAGTTGATTGATGATGCAGGATGCCGTGGCCTGACCCTAGGCGGCGCACAGGTGAGTGAAAAACACTGCAACTTCCTCATTAACACCGGCACGGCAACAGCTGCTGATCTGGAAGCCTTGGGAGAAGACGTGCGTAAGCGCGTAGCCCAGCATTCCGGCGTCACGTTGCACTGGGAAATAAAGCGGATTGGCAAAACCGGAGTAAGCGCATGAGCACCGGCAAACGGGTTACTGTCCTGATGGGTGGCATTTCATCCGAGCGGGAGGTCAGTCTTTCTTCTGGCAGGAATGTGGTGGAAGCCCTTAGCTCCCTCGGCCACACCGTGACCGCTCTGGACGCCGGGGCAGACCTTGGTGTGCTTGTGGCGCAGCTTAAAGAGCAGAAACCGGACGTTGTGTTTAACGCATTACACGGTCAGTTTGGGGAAGACGGGTGTATTCAGGGCATTCTGGACTGGATGGGCCTGCCTTACACGCACTCCGGCGTACGGGCCTCCGCTACCGCTATGGATAAAGCTGCGGCTCGCGCCGTTTTCCTTGCCGCCAAGCTGCCGGTAGCAGAGGGCAAGGTTATTCGCATAGAAGACCTGACCAAAGCCGACCCTCTGCCTATGCCTTACGTGGTAAAACCTCTTAGCGAGGGCTCTTCCGTTGGCGTATCCATTGTGCGTGAAGGCTCTAACGCCCGTCACAGCATTGTTGAGAACTGGCATTATGGGCCACACGCGCTGGTTGAGGAGTTTATACCGGGCCGCGAAATAACTGTTGGCGTTATGGGAGACCGCGCCCTGACGGTCACAGACATCACGCCCACGCCCGGCGCTGGGCATGATTTTTATGACTACGCCGCCAAATACACGGCAGGCGGGTCTGCCCATGTTCTGCCAGCCCAGATTGACCCGGAGATTGCGGAACAGGCCTGCGCCATTTCTGTTGCGGCGCATCAGGCGCTGGGCTGCTCGGGTGCCTCACGCTCTGACTTCCGGTTGGATGATACTGGCCCCGGCCCGGCCCGCCTTATTCTGCTTGAGGTCAACACCCAGCCCGGTATGACAGCAACCTCTCTGCTGCCAGAACAGGCTGCCTATTGTGGCATCAGCTATCCGGACTTGTGCGGCTGGCTGGTTGATCAGGCAACCTGCCGCGAATGAGACCCACCCCAACCCCACCAGACCGTCCGTCATCCATCGGGCTTTTTGCCCGTAGGCAGAAGCGCCTGCTGCGCCCGTTCATCGGGCTGCTGGTGCTGGCAGCTGTGGGAGGTGGCGCTTATGTTTACCTGCAAAAACCCGGCACACAGGAACGGCTGGCCCCCTTATGGGCACAGATTGTCGGCAAAATGCCGTTACGCATCACGGCTATCAAGGTGGATGGCGTACAACTGACGAGTGATGACGCCATTCACAAAGCGCTCGGCGTCTCCATTGGGGACCCGGTCCTGAATTTCAGTGTTGCAGAAGCCCGTGACCGCCTGAATGCCCTGCCTTTTGTGGACCATGTGGTGGTTGAGCGGCATTTGTCGGGTGAAATTGATGTTCATATTACTGAGCGTCCCCCTTTTGCCGTTTGGCAGCATCAGGGCCATTTTGTTCTGATAGATCGGCAGGGTAACCGTGTGCCGGATCAGGGCATGACAGGTAAGGATGCAGAAGCCTTCACCAAACTCCCCCTTGTGGTGGGAGACGGTGCGAACGAGCCAGCATCCGCCCTTATTGATGCCCTCTCCCAAGAGCCAGAGGTGCGGAACCGCGTTACAGCCGCAGTGCGGGTGAGCAACCGCCGGTGGGACCTGACGCTCAAGGCGGGTGCCACCGTGCTTTTACCAGAGGGCGAGGAAGTGCCTGCCATTCACCGGTTGGCACGCTACCAAGCCAGCGACCAGCTTCTGGATAGACCCGTTGTGCTGATTGACATGCGCCTGCCAGACCGCCTGACCATTCGTGAAAAACCACCTGAGGTCACCCCGGAAGAAGCCGCACAGGCCAAACCGGGCGTAGACGCAGCAGCCCCTACCAAACCCAGCCACCCCTCACCGCCCATACCGGGACGCCCACAATGACCGACCGCACACGCTCTGCCTCTCCCACTTTTTCTCTCGGGGGTCGGTCCGCAAAAAAAACACCCCAGACCACCAACTCTTCGGGTTTGCTGATGAGTGGTGGGGATGGCTCACTCCCGCTCCCGCCCTCTGAAGCCAACAAACGTCAGCGCACATGGCGGAACGGTTATGCGGCGGTGCTCGATATCGGGTCGACCAAGATTACCTGTCTGATCGGCAAGGGCGAGCCTAATGGTATGCTGCGCGTTGTCGGCTGTGGATGGCGGCGGTCCGATGGTATTCGGAACGGCGCCATAACTGACCTGCACAAGGCTGAAGCCGCCATTCGTGCCACCGTGGGGCAGGCCGAGATGATGGCCGAGCGTACCATAGATCGGGTTGTGGTGAACCTCTCCTGTGGTCATCCGGCCAGCCGTCTGTTCAATGTGCGCTGGCCCGTTGGCGGTCGCGTGGTGACGGAAGCCGATATTCGCCGCGTTGTAACGGAAGGCCGCGTGCAGGCCACCGTGGAAGGCCGCGATGTTGTGCACACGCTGCCCATTGATTTCACGGTGGATGATACGGAGAACGTTGCTGACCCACGCGGCCATCTCTGCGAAACCCTGAAGGCCCGCCTGCATATTATTGATGCCGCTTCCACAGCGCTCCTCAACCTCCAGACCGTTCTGAGCCGGGCCGAACTGAAACTGGAAGCCCTGGTCTCCTCCCCCATGGCCTCCGGCCTGTCCGTGCTGGATGCGGATGAGCGAGAGCTCGGCACCACGGTGATTGAAATGGGCGGTGGCACAACCTCTCTGGCGGTTTTTGGAGAAGGCCAGATCCTGCATACTGCACAGATTGGCGTGGGGGGCCTGCATGTGACGCGTGATATCGCACGCGGTCTCAGCACGTCGCTTGAAAATGCCGAGCGCCTGAAAACCGTTTATGGCAGCGCTGATCTTTCTTCTGATGTTGAAGATGAACTGCTGACCGTGGAACTGCTTGGTAACGATGTACCGCATTTTGAGCAGATCTCCCGTGCGCAGCTAGGCCGTATCATCCGCCCCCGCATGGAGGAAACGCTTGAACTGGTGCGGGAAAAACTGGATGGCGCAGGCTTGGGTAATGCCGCAAGTGGCCGCATTGTGCTGACCGGCGGGGCCTCTCTCCTTGATGGCATGCGCCCTCTGGCAGAGCGTATTCTTGGCTCACCGGCTACAAAAGGGCGGCATGGCCCCTCCTTTACACGCACGGTCCGGCTTGGGCGTCCCAAACATATTATTGGCCTGCCGGAAAAAACTGCCGCAGCCGCAGGGTTTGCAACCGCCGCAGGCCTGCTCTCCTGGGCGGCCAGTGCTGAACGACCTTTTGGCGATGTAGAGTTTAGGGAAGCGCCACCTTCTGGTTTTTTACAAAAACTCGTTGCTTTTATTCGTGAAAAAGTTTGATACACTTGCTCAACTGCTAATATAGTCTGCTTTGTATCCATCAAGAAAAACAACGCAAGCCTGCTGCCGCTCTTCGGGAGACTTTAAATGACCCTCAACCTGACCGTCCCACCCCAGACCCACGCTGATTTTTCACCCCGCATTACGGTGATTGGTGTTGGCGGCGGCGGTACCAACGCAGTCGACAACATGATTGCGTCCAACTTGCAGGGGGTCGAGTTTGTTGTTGCCAACACCGACACACAAAGCCTGGCAAAAAGCCGCGCTGACCGGCGCGTGCAGCTTGGCCCACACCTCACCCACGGGCTGGGTGCAGGCGCAAAGCCGGAAGTAGGGCGCGGAGCAGCAGAAGAAGCAGCGGATGAATTAGCGCGGCACCTTGATGGGTCCCATATGGTGTTCATCACCACAGGCATGGGCGGCGGCACAGGTACAGGGGCTGCGCCCGTCATTGCCCGTCTGGCCCGCGAACGGGGTATTCTGACGGTCGGTGTGGTCAGCAAGCCTTTTGACTTTGAAGGCAAGCGCCGCATCAGTCTTGCCAATGAGGGCATCAAAGAACTTCAGCAGTATGTTGATACGCTGATTGTCATTCCTAACCAGAATTTGTTCCGTGTTGCCAGCGAGCGCACCACTCTGCGGGAAGCCTACAAACTGGCTGACCATGTGCTGTATATGGGTGTACGCGGGGTTACCGACCTTATGATGGCCCCTGGCTACATCAATCTGGACTTTGCTGACATCCGCAGCGTTATGGCTGAGATGGGCAAAGCCATGATGGGTACCGGGGAAGCTGAAGGCGAAAACCGCGCCATTGAAGCCGCCGAAGCTGCAATATCAAACCCGCTGCTTGAAGATTCATCCATGTCTGGCGCACAGGGCTTGCTGGTGAATATTACCGGTGGTGAAGACATAACCCTGTTTGAATTTGAAGAAGCTGCAAAACGCATTCAGCGTGAAGTTGCGGCTGACGCCAATATGAAGTGGGGTTCCATCATTGATGAGAACATGAACGGTAAGATACGCGTCTCTGTTGTGGCGACCGGTATTGATACGTCCAACGCTCCCCCCAAAGGCGACCGTCTGCATCTGATGTCTGTGGAAAGCGATGCAGGTTCTGAAAAACCGGCAACGCCTAAAGCCGCAGAAAACACCGTGGCACAGCAGGCTACAGCACCCCACGTACAGCGTACTGAAAACCCGGCGCAGCAGCCTGCACAGCCTCGCCCTGCGCAGCCGGTTCAGCCCGCTTATGCCTCTGCTCCCCAGCAGAGCGGCTATGCTGTACCCCCGTCTGCACAGAGCACGCCCGGCCAACCGCATTCTGCCGCTTACCAGCCACAGCAGCCAGCACCACAGCCCACTGCATCGCCACGTGCTGGCCTGTTCACTGAAACACCGCGCTCCCCCTACCTGCCAGAAAACGCCCAGACAGGCTCACGCACTCTGTTCGGACGTGTAACCGGCGCTTTCCGCCGCAGCACGGCTCCAGACGAACGGACCGAACCTGCTGTGCAGGCTCGCTCTTCCGGCCAACAGTCTGATGGCAGCATGAGCATCCGTCCGGCTGACTCTGATGATGCAGGGCTGGAAATTCCAACCTTCCTGCGCCGCTAATATTTTTAGCACGGCACATCTGCGCGCTGCCTTCTGGCAGCGCGTTTTTTATGTAACAGACGGCAATAATCATTGACTCGCCAGAACATCCTCCGGCCGTTAGCGTTATGCTGCACAGTTTCTCATTTTTGCAGGATACCGCCTGAACCATGGACAGTTTGCTGATGGAACCTCTCGCTCTTTCCGCATTACCGGAAGCGGTGTCCGTTCCAGCCACGCTGAGGCCAAAGGCGGCTTCTTCTTTCCAGCACACGCTCGGGAAATCCATAACAGGCGTGGGCGTTGGTTTGCATACCGGTGCGCAAATACAGCTTACACTTATGCCTGCACCTGTTCATCACGGCATTGTTTTTCAACGGACGGACTTAAGTGCTCCAGCCCTTCCAGCCCGTTTCGACTCTGTGGTTGATACGCGCTTGAGCACGGTTCTGGGCGACGCCAGCAACCCGCAGAACCGCATTGCCACTGTCGAACATCTTATGGCTGCTCTCCACGGTTGCGGCATAGACAATGCCCTTATTCTGGTCGATGGGCCGGAAATTCCGGTGTTTGACGGTTCTGCAGCGGACTTCGTTTTTCTGATAGATTGTGCAGGCCGCAAGACGCAGGACGCACCACGCCAGTTTGTGGAAGTTCTGCGCCCTGTCCGGGTTGAACAGAACGGGGCCTTTGTCGAACTCCGCCCCGCCCCCATCCCTCACCTGCAACTGTCTCTGGGTATTGAGTTTTCTGCCAAAGCCATCGGCAAGCAGGACTTTGCGCTGGAACTCACTCCCCAGACCTTCCGCCATGAACTGGCACGCAGCCGCACTTTTACTCTACGTCAGGAAATTGAAGCCCTGCACAAAGCTGGGCTGGCACGTGGTGGCTCGCTTGAAAACGCTATCGTGGTTGATGATGACCAGATTCTCAACCCTGCTGGCCTCCGCTCACCTGACGAATTCATTCGACACAAAATGATGGACGCGGTTGGAGACCTTTATCTGGCTGGCGCTCCTCTTCGGGCTCGGTTTTATGGTCACCGCTCAGGCCATGGCCTGAATAATCAATTGCTTCGTGCCCTGTTTGCTGACCGCACTGCATGGCGGTTTGTCCCGCCAAAAGCCTTGGCCGCACGCTCAGCAGCCTGACCCAAGATACCAGAAAGCGCACGCAGTCCCTTTCCTTCCCTTTTCTTGGCGGCTATGCGTGTTATAAAGCTTGCTTCACATTGAAGAACCGGGATGCCTGTGAGCGTTATTAATACCCTTTCCGTTCGCTGCCGTATTCGCCATCTGGCATCGGCTGGTTTGCTTCTGGGCCTCTCGGGCTGTGCCCTGTTTGGTCACAACAAGGAGCAGGCACCCCCAAAGCTTGCTTCGGCAGAAACGCTTTATAATAACGGCATTGATGCACTGCGCACGCGCCGTTATACGCTGGCAGCCGCAGAATTTGAGGTTTTGCAGCAGAATTACCCCTATTCCGGCTACATTGCCAACGCACAGCTTATGGAAGGCTATGCGTACTACCTGAAGGGCAAGTACCCGGAGGCCGTACAGCAGCTTAACCGCTTTATTGGTCTGCACCCGACCAGTGCCGATTCAGCCTATGCCTATTACCTGCGCGCGCTCTGCTTCTATGAACAGATTGCTGACGTGCAGCGAGACCAACAGGGCACGGTTGAGTCCATGGACGCACTGGAAGAAGTGATTACCCGCTTCCCGCAGTCTAAGTACGCACGAGATGCCCAGCTGAAAATCGACCTGTGCCGTGACCATCTGGCTGGCAAGGAAATGCTGGTTGGTCGCTACTACCAGCGTGAGCGGAACTATGAAGCCGCCATTAACCGTTACCAGCGCGTTGTGCAGGATTTCCAGACGACCAACCATGTTCCTGAAGCACTGGAACGTATGGTTGAAGTCTATCTTGATCTTGGCTTGACGGATCAGGCCCGCAAATCCGGTATTGTGCTGGGGTATAACTACCCAGGCAGCAAATGGTACCGCTTCGCCTACAGCAACCTGAAGCGCTACAAACTGCTGAACAAGAATTTCCCGCTGCCGGGCAAAGCTGTCACACCTCAGCCGCAGTCCGCTGCTGCGCCGCCGCCAACAGCAGCAGGTGCAGGCCCGGCTCCCGCAGCGCTTAATCAGCCTATGGACATTAAAGCAGCACCCGTACAGCCGGTTCAAACACAGGCTGTACCGCCCGCTCCGGCAGGTCAGAAGCCTGCCACGCCGTCCAAATAATGTTTCTGGTCGTTTTGCGGCCAGAAATATCTCTTCTCTTTTTTAAACCGCAGTGCAGCTATTTGTTGCCTGCGGTTTTTTTGTTCTTGTTCCGTTCTACCTTCTTTTTTATAAACACCTACGCCTTTTCCCCTCCGGGGGCGATAGGGTGACCCATTTCCTTCGCCAGAGTTTCAGGCTGGACCCATCATGCTGACAAACCTTTCCATTAGAGATGTCGTGCTGATTGAGGCACTCGACCTTTCCCTCCATACAGGCTTTACCGCCCTGACTGGGGAAACAGGGGCTGGTAAATCCATCCTGCTGGATAGTCTGGGGCTGGCACTCGGCGAGCGTGCCAGTGCGGGGCTGGTCCGCTCCGGCGCAGATGAAGCCCGCGTTACAGCCAGTTTTGATGTTCCCCTTGCGCACCCAGCGTACCCACTCCTTGCGGAACAGGGCATAGCCACCGAACCCGGTGAACCCCTGATGCTGCGGCGTATCATCTCCAAAGAAGGCCGATCCCGCGCCTGGATAAATGATCAGGCTGTGGGTATTACATTAATGCGCCGCATTGCCGTGACCCTTGTGGAAATTCAGGGCCAGCATGAACAAATGGGCCTTGCAGACTCCAGCACGCATCGTGGCCTGCTGGATGCTTACGGTGTCTCTCCCTCACTGCTCACCGCCGTAACGCGCGCTTACGCCAACTGGCATAAACTGAGCGCGGAACTGAGTGCTGCACGCAAAGCCCTGCAGGAAGCGGCACGAGAAGAAGACTGGCTACGTCATACCGTGGCGGAACTGACCACACTTGCTCCGCAACCGGGGGAAGAAGACCTTCTGGCGCAGCAACGCCACGCCTTGCAGCAGGCAGAACGGCGCGGAGAAGCTATTTCCGCAGCGTTGTCCGAACTCAACCCGCGTGACAGACGCAATAGCGGGCCTGCCGCGGCCCTCCGTGGCGCCAGTCGCGCCCTGCAACGTCTGCTCCCGGCCCCTACCTCACCAGACAGTGGCCCAGACCCGCTGGAGGCCCGCACAACAGAAGCCCTTGCGGCTCTGGAAAGTGCCGAAAATGCTCTGGCAGAAGCAGAAACCCTCCTCTCCCGCCTGGCAGATGAGTCTGAGGCTAACCCCCGCCTGCTGGAAGACGCAGAGGAACGACTTTTCACCCTGCGGGCCGCAGCCCGTAAACATGATGTGACCGTGGATGATCTTCCCGGCCTACTGGAGCAACTCTCATCGCGCCTCACGGCACTGGAGAGCGGCGCCACACATCTGGAGGCCCTGCAAAATGCCGTGCAGGAAGCCCGCACTGCGTATGAAGATGCTGGCGCACGCTTGTCCACAGCCAGAGAAAAAGCCGCACGCAAGCTGGAACAGGCCGTCACGAAGGAACTGAAACCCATCAAGCTGGAACGGGCGCGTTTCCTTGTTGATATTGCCCCCCTGCCACCAGAACAGTGGAGCGCACAGGGCATGGAGCAGCTTACCTTCCTGATTGCCGCCAACCCCGGCCAGCCCCCCGGCCCATTGGCTAAAGTCGCCTCGGGCGGTGAACTCTCCCGCCTGATGCTGGCTCTCAAGCTGGTTCTGGCCGAGCAATCCGCCATTGGCACCATTGTGTTTGATGAGATTGATGCTGGTGTGGGCGGCGCTACTGCCGCTGCCATTGGTGAGCGCCTTCACAGGTTGGCGGCGCGGTCCGTACAGGTTCTGGCGGTTACCCACAGCCCACAGGTTGCCGCTAGCGCAGATGCTCATCTGCGTATTGGCAAAATTGTTCGCAACGGCAATACAGCAACCCACGCCGCGCCCCTGAGCGCAGAGGAACGACAGGAAGAAATAGCGCGTATGCTGGCCGGAGACACCATAACTGATGCCGCCCGCGCTGCTGCTGCCAGCCTGCTTGGACAGAAGAATGACTGAACACACCGCCCCGCAAGAGCTAGACGCCGCACAGGCCAAAACGGAACTGACACGACTGGCCGACCTGATAGGCCGCTACAATAGCGCCTATTACACGCAGGACGCCCCCGAGGTAGACGATGCTGTTTATGACGCCTTGCGTAAGCGGTACGACACCATACTGGCCCTCTACCCGGACGCCGAACCGGCAGAAAGTGCCGCCAAAGCCGTAGGTGCTGCACCCGATACAGCTTTTGGCAAACATCGCCACCTTGTCCCCATGCTGTCGCTCGACAACGTGTTTGACCAAGAGGAATTTGAAAGCTTTATCACACGCGCCGTCCGCTTTCTGGGCCTGAGTGACGAGGACGCACGCAAACTGGTTTTTGTGGCTGAACCCAAGATTGATGGCCTTTCCATCAGCCTGACATATGAAAATGGCCGGTTCGTACGGGGCACAACACGCGGTGACAGCCTGGAAGGGGAAGATGTTACAGCCAACCTGCTAACCCTTAAGGACCTTCCCAAGACCCTGCGTGGCTCCGCCCCTGAGATCATTGAAATTCGCGGCGAGGTCTTTCTCTCCAAAGAGCATTTTCTGGCACTCAACGCGTCTCAGGAAGCGCTGGGCCGCAAGCCTTTTGCCAACCCCCGCAATGCTGCTGCCGGGTCCCTACGCCAACTGGATGCCCGCGTTACCGCACGCAGGCCGCTTTCTCTTTTTGCCTACGCCATGGGCTTTAGTTCTGCCCCACCGTCCTCAAGCCACTGGGATTACCTGGAGCAGCTTAAAGCGTGGGGATTCCCCGTTAACCCTCTGTCCCGCAAGCTGGAAGCCGCCAGCAGTGCCGAAGCCTTTTTTGAAGAGGTCGCGCGTGAACGCGCCGGACTGAGTTATGATATTGATGGTGTCGTCTATAAAATAGACAATCTCGTCTTGCAGGAACGCTTGGGTTTTGCTGGCCGTGCGCCCCGTTGGGCAGTGGCATGGAAATTCCCGGCAGAACAGGCCATCACTACTCTTAAGGCCATTGAAATTCAGGTGGGTCGTACTGGCGCACTAACCCCTGTGGCCCATCTGGAGCCAATTAATGTCGGTGGTGTGCTGGTCGCGCGCGCCACGCTGCATAATGAAGACGAAATTTGCCGCAAGGACATACGCGTAGGCGACAAAGTGCAGATCCAGCGTGCGGGAGATGTCATTCCGCAAATTCTGGCTGTCTTCCCCCCTGCGCCAGATGCGCCACCCCGGTCTGAGCCATTTCATTTCCCGGACCACTGCCCGGCCTGTGGGGCTTTGGCCGTGCGGGATGAAGGCGAGGCCGTGCGCCGCTGCACGGGTGGCCTCACCTGCCCCGCGCAGATTGTGGAGCGCCTCATCCACTTTGTGTCACGCAATGCCTTTGACATTGAAGGACTGGGCGACCGCTCCATTCGTGAATTTTACGATGAAGGCCTGATCCGCACTCCGGCAGATATTTTCAGGCTGGCACAGCATGCAGAACACATCACCAAACGGGAGGGTTGGGGTAAGCAATCCGTCAGCAACCTGCTGCACGCCATTGACGCACGCCGCACGATCAGCCTCTCGCGGTTTATATTTGCGTTGGGCATCCGCCGCATAGGAATCAGCAATGCCCGTCTGCTGGCCCGCCACTATGGCACTTACGACAACTGGGTGGACCAGCTTCGCAAAGCCGCCGTTGTTGGGTCTGATGAACGGCTGGAGCTTGGCTCCATCACGGGTATCGGCAGCGTGATTGCGGATGATCTCGTGGCCTTCATGCGTGAAGACCATAACCGCGCCACCTTGCAGGACCTGCACCAGCTCCTGACAATTACGGAAGAAAAGCAAAGTGCTGGCGGCAGCCTGACCGGCAAGACCGTTGTGTTTACCGGTAGCCTGACCACCCTAACCCGGCAGGAGGCCCGCGCCATGGCCGAAAGGCTGGGCGCTAAAGTCTCAGACTCGGTTTCCAAGAAAACGGATCTGGTTGTTTTGGGAGAGAAGGCTGGCTCAAAAGCCAAAAAAGCGGTGGAGCTTGGTATTCCAACGCTCGATGAATCCGGTTGGGC
Source organism: Acetobacter cibinongensis (assembly GCF_000963925.1). GTDB lineage: Bacteria > Pseudomonadota > Alphaproteobacteria > Acetobacterales > Acetobacteraceae > Acetobacter > Acetobacter cibinongensis. The sequence continues at coordinate 57,254 of NZ_BAMV01000008.1, read as the reverse complement.
CGCATTTTGTGCAAGTGGCGGAGTATTGCCTGAACAGAATAGCTAACGCTCTAAAAAGAGTGATTGCCGAGGGAGCCAAAACGCGTCATTCTCGTTTATCTCGAAGGGGTGGATTTAGTCGTCTCAAAATAAAAATAAAATCCGTTCGCAGATCGGCCCGTTACTCCGTCCTTCTTCCATCCCCTCGCGCGGGGTAGGGGCCGGATTCTGCGTTCGCATTAATGAAGTGAACGGCAACATGACCAAGTGGATCTACAGTTTCGGCGCAGGCCATAACGAAGGCAACGCCGGAATGCGCAATCTCCTCGGTGGCAAAGGCGCCAACCTGGCGGAAATGGCCAATATCGGCCTGCCTGTGCCTCCCGGATTTACCATTACCACGGAAGTCTGTTCCGCTTTTTATGACAATGGCCGGGCTTACCCTCAGGACCTGTCCGAGCAGCTTGAAGCTGCCATGGCACAGGTTGAGTCCGCCATGGGTCTGCGTTTTGGCGATGCCAACGCCCCCCTTCTTGTCTCTGTCCGCTCTGGTGCGCGCGTCTCCATGCCGGGCATGATGGACACCGTCCTGAACTTGGGTCTGAACGATGTTACTGTGGAAGGGCTGGTCAAGTCCTCCGGTGACTCACGGTTTGCATGGGACAGCTACCGCCGTTTCATCCAGATGTACGGCTCCGTGGTGCTGAACGTACCGCACCACCGCTTTGAAGATATTCTGGAACAGGCCAAGCGCGAACTGGACAAGGAAGACGATACAGCTCTGACCGCCGAAGACTGGCAGCTTGTTGTAAAAGACTACAAAAGCATTGTTCAGAACGAAACCGGCAAGCCATTCCCTGAAGAACCTAAAGACCAGCTTTGGGGCGCTATTGGGGCCGTGTTCGGGTCCTGGATGAACCCACGCGCCAACACGTACCGCAAACTGCATGATATTCCTGCAAGCTGGGGCACTGCCGTTAACGTGCAGTCCATGGTGTTCGGCAACATGGGTACGGACTGTGCAACCGGCGTCTGCTTCACCCGTGACCCATCAACCGGCGAAAACATTTTCTACGGTGAATACCTGATTAACGCGCAGGGTGAAGACGTTGTGGCGGGTATCCGTACCCCGCAGCCTATGTCCGCCGACCGTGCGACCCCTGACCAGAACCCGATGGAAAAGACCCTTCCCGGCGCCTATCAGGAACTGCTGCGTGTCCGTGAGCTGCTGGAACGCCACTACAAGGACATGCAGGATATTGAGTTCACCGTGCAGAGCAACAAGCTCTACATGCTGCAAACCCGTAACGGTAAACGCACAGCGGCAGCAGCCCTGCGTATTGCCATTGATATGGCGCAGGAAGGCCTGATCACGCAGGAAGAAGCCATCACGCGTGTGCCTCCCTCTTCCCTTGACCAGCTTTTGCACCCTGTGCTGGACCCCAAAGCCGAGCGTACACAGCTTGCACGCGGCCTTCCGGCCTCCCCCGGTGCGGCAACCGGGATCATCGCGTTCTCTGCTGAGGATGTTGAAGATCTGGCCGCAAAGGGTGAAGACGTCATTCTGGTGCGTATCGAGACATCTCCAGAAGACGTGCATGGTATGCACGCAGCCCGTGGTGTGCTGACAACCCGTGGCGGCATGACCTCTCACGCTGCCGTGGTGGCCCGTGGTATGGGCCGTGTTTGCGTGGCCGGTGCTGGCAGCATTACGGTCGACTACAAAGCCCAGACCATGAGCGTAAACGGTCACACCTTGAAAGCAGGTGACTGGCTGACGCTTGATGGTGGCACCGGCGCTATTTATCTGGGCCGCGTTCCAACCATTCCGCCTTCTCTGTCTGGGGACTTCTCAACTCTTATGGGCTGGGCCGACTCTGTCCGCCGCCTTGGTGTCCGTGCCAACGCGGAAACCCCTGAAGATGCAGAAACCGCACGCCGCTTCGGTGCGGAAGGCATTGGCCTGTGCCGGACCGAGCACATGTTCTTTGGGCCAGACCGCATTGGTCATGTCCGTCAGATGATCATGGCTGAAGACCCGAAGGTGCGCACTCGCGCTATTGATGCGCTGCTGCCGTTCCAGCGGGATGACTTTACGGCCCTGTTCCGCATCATGGCCGGACTGCCAGTCACCATCCGTCTGCTCGACCCACCGCTCCATGAATTCCTACCGCATGGGGAAGCCGAGCTGAAAGATGTTGCGGCCGCCTTGGGGCAGGATGTTGAAGCTCTGCGTGCTCGCCGCTCTGCCCTGTCTGAAGCCAACCCGATGCTTGGTCATCGTGGCTGCCGTCTGGGCATCAGCCATCCGGAAATCTATGCCATGCAGGTACGCGCCATTGCGGAAGCCGCTCTGGCCATTTCCAAAGAAACCGGCAAAAGCGTGATTCCTGAAATCATGATCCCGCTGGTTGGCACAAAAGCCGAGCTGGATCTGGTACGGAAATCCTGTGAAGCCGTGATTAAAAGCGTGCTGGAAGAACAGGGTGCAGAGCTGTCCTACCTGATCGGAACCATGATTGAATTGCCACGCGCTGCCATTACGGCTGATAAGATTGCTGAAAGCGCAGACTTCTTCTCTTTCGGTACGAACGACCTGACGCAGACCGCGCTTGGTCTGTCACGCGATGATGCAGGCTCCTTCCTGCCTGCTTATGTTGATAAAGGGCTTCTGCCTCAGGACCCCTTCATCTCTATCGACCGTGAGGGCGTAGGCGCACTGGTGCGCATGGGCGTTGAAAAAGGCCGTGCCACCAAGCCTAAACTGAAGCTTGGCATCTGTGGTGAGCATGGGGGTGACCCGCTCTCCATCACATTCTTTGAAGAAGTCGGGCTGGATTATGTATCCTGCTCGCCCTTCCGTGTGCCGGTTGCCCGGCTTGCAAGCGCTCAGGCAGCCCTCGCAGCACGCCGCAGCAAAGCGGTAGAAGCCTAAAATTAAGAGGCCGCTCCCTCGGGGGCGGCCTTTTTTAAATCAAGCGATCATGAACCAGAAAATCCTGACCCTGCATCTTGTGTCTGAAGCCACAGGCCAGACACTGGACTCCGTTGCCCGTGCCTGCATTGCGCAGTTCCCTAATACGGAAGTGCGCCTGCGCCACTGGAACCTTATTCGTTCCCGGCTGCAATTACGGCGCGTGCTACGCCATATTGCTCTGGATAGAGGGCCTGTCATGTCCTCCCTGACAGACCCGGCGCTGCAAGCGGATATGGAAGCAGGGTGTACCAGCCTTCAGGTCCGGCTGCTGGACGTGCTGCATAACGCCATGGTGTTTCTTTCTGAAGAAACGGGGGAGGAAGCCACACGTCACCCCGGCGGTCAGTACATTATGGATGAAAACTACTACCAGCGTATTGAGGCCATGCATTACGTTCTGGCCCATGATGACGGGCAGGAAACAAACGGCCTTGATGAGGCTGATGTTGTGCTGGTTGGGGTTTCTCGCGTTTCCAAAACACCAACCTGTTTTTATCTGGCCAACAGGGGCATTCGTGCAGCTAACGTGCCGCTTGTAATGGGTATTGAACCACCACGCGCGCTGTTTGAGATCAAACGCCCGGTTATCGGCCTGACCATAGACCCCGAAACGCTCATAGAAATCCGGCGGACACGGCTGACACAGATGATGCCGACTGGTCGGCACGCTGAGCACACAACCGATTATGCGTATATTGACCTGGAAAAAGTACAGGAAGAATTGCGCTGGGCACGCCGCCTGTGCCGGCACCATAACTGGCCGGTTATTGATGTAACCCGGCGCTCCATTGAAGAGACGTCAGCCTCCATTCTGGACCTGATCGACACGCCTTAGGCCACAAAAAACCTCCTGACCATATGGCAGGAGGTTTTTTGAACACAGACTTTTCAGTCGACAAGCTCATTAGGTTCCAGGCGCTGGACCCGCATCGCCTGACCTTGAGCATTATAATAAATAATGCTGTCACCGCGCCGTTGCGCGTAACCGTCTGGCTGACCGTCTTTGGTCCAGAAGAAAAGGCGGTTTTTATCTGCCTCTTCAACAACCTTATCGCCAGCCGGGATATAGCGAAACTTGCTGAAATCCTTGTGTGCGCGTGGCAAGGGGGGCTTCTTGGCCAATTTGTGCATGTCCGGCCCCTTATGGCCTTCTTCATCGTCATCACCGCCGCCGCCGCCCGCATCTGCATCCTGTGCCATAGCGGGGTGAATGGTGAGGAAAGAAGACAGGGACGCTACGGACAGCCCTGCCAGAAGAAGGTATCCTGTACGGACCCGGTGCGCCATGCTGCGTAAACCTTCCCAGCTTTTGTAAAAACTAAATGCCCTTCACTTTTGCCCTCTTTTGAGCTGGGAAGCAATCCGGCAACCGTTGCCTAAAGGGTCGGGCCTGTTATGGCAGAACTGCCGGATTACCGTGTCAGAGCTTGAGGTCTGCGTAGAGTTCCAGCAGCGCACGATCCGCCATTTTTCCGACCTCCAGAAGTGCTACTCCAAGCTCTACTTCCGGTTCATGCCGCAACCGCCGCTCCAGATCAGCCATGATCTGGTTTTTGGTAAGACCAGAGAAATCTATGATGAAAGGAATATCGAACCGTTCTTCGTAAGATTTATTCATGGAACGGAACTGCGCAAATTCCTCCGGGGAGAGGCGATCCAACCCAGCCGGAACGGCCTTCCCACCGGCCTGAGGCGCAGGGGACGCTACAGCAATCAGGCCACCCAAACCGGGGTAAGACCGTAACACACGGCGTTGGGCATCATAAGGTGCTGCACGCACCATAGCGCTCAGCGTTGTGCTCAGAGACTTCAGGCTGGCGAAGGGCCGACATTCATATGCCTCCTGCGCCGCCCACTCGGCGTTTTTATAAATACCGCCAAAGCACTCAATAAACTCCTTGGAGCCCATATCGTTGATTGTGCGCATTGTCACTTCGGTCATAGGGTGTCTCCGTGCATTAAAGATGTTTGCACGACGTCAACGCGCCCGAGGCGTCCCCGTTCCGTCCCCTGTCTCAATACCGGAAAGCTACCGCCACTTTGCGCAACACGCTGCAAATTGGTACTCTGCGGCGATCATGACAGAAACACTCATCGGCCCGTTTGAACGAGAGTTAGAAATCCGCAAAAGTCGGTTTCTGGCCCGTGCAACGCCTATCAAATCTATTGAAGAAGCCGAAGCCTTTATCCACGCCATTGCTCAGGCTGAACCTGAGGCAACACACCATTGCTGGGCATGGCAGTTTGGCCCGCATTGCCGTTGCCATGACGCGGGCGAGCCGTCCGGCACCGCAGGTCGCCCTATTTTGCAGGTTATCACGGCACAGAAGTTGGACCTGATAGCAGTTGTGGTGACCCGATGGTTTGGAGGCATCAAGCTAGGGGCTGGCGGCCTTATTAGGGCCTATAGCGGTGCTGCCGCAGAATGTTTGCGGGAAGCGCCGAAAGAACCGATTATCGAACGGGTCAAACTGACATTCCATGCGCCCTTCTCCCTCTTATCCCTCATTCAGGCGCGTTTGCAGGAATGGGGAATAGAGGCAGCACAGCCGGATTTTACAGCCACGGGCGCCCAGTTCATCCTGACCATTCCGCTGGAACAGCAACAGGATGTGAGCCACAGGCTCATGGACCTGACCAGCGGCCAAACCGTTGTCCGCGTTGTGGAAGAAGCAGAAGCCTGATGCAGCTCCCTAGCCTCTTCCCTTTACAGACTTAACACACAACAGTTGGAGTTTAGCGGGGCGTTACCCAGCCGTTGCCGGTTGCGTCACCCATCTGGCCTGAGCCCATTGGGCCGTTTTCCTGATAGGCGGTGCCATAACGGGACAGGTCTGTGCCGGTCATTTTATCTCGATGCACTTTTGCCAGATGATCCGGGTCATCCCCGTGGTTGAACTCCATGGACGGTGCATCCTGATAACCTGGCGGCAGGCTGCGATGCCCGTGCACGGTCTTTTTTTCCGCTGTTTTGCTGTTGGCGCCATCCGGGTCATAATTGGCTGACCCTTCCCCAAAGGAGATGTTGCCGCTTGGCGTCAGGGCGGGATCAGCCACAGCTTGCCCCGGCGCGCTGGACGCAAGTGCCGTACCAAAACTTAACCCGACCAGAAGCAGAAATGCTGGTTTACGCAGTTGCGCCATTGCGCGTTACCCCGCGAGAAAAAGGAACCCAATTCACACTGTCAGACAGCATGAATACTTCAGAGTGTTACTATCGCACCAACTCACGAAAAAATCCAATGACCGTTACCGCCCTGCATCAATTAGACTGCGGCAGGATTTAACGCGTTGATTCAAAGCATTTTATTTCCAAAATAAAACAACAAACCCTGCCATGTTTAGCAAACAGACCGCATAGAACCGCAACGCATTCCGTATCCATCCGTTGCGCGCAGAGCGCGATTGCAGGAACAAAATTTGCGTATCACTCTTATTTTGGACATAAAGACATCCCCCTGCGCTGTTATACGTGCAGGGGTCATGTTTTCTTCAACTCTGCCATCTTATTTTTCAAGACCAGCACCAAACTGACAGGATCAAGTCCATGACTGCCTCGCCCGCTCAGCCTCGCCCGACGTCTACGACCTGGATGCCGGATAGCTGGCGTTCGTTTCCAGTCAAACAGTTACCGACTTATCCGGACGCCGCCAGCCTTAACGCGGTTGAATCCCGCCTGAGCAGCTATCCGCCGCTGGTTTTTGCCGGTGAAGTGCGCCGCCTGCGGGCTCAGCTTGCCCAAGCGGCCAAAGGGCAGGCGTTCGTTCTGCAGGGCGGTGCCTGTGCAGAAAGCTTCAGTGAATTCAAAGCGGATGTGGTGCGGGACACCTTCCGTGTTCTGCTGCAAATGGCTGTTGTATTGACCTTCGGTGCCAAGGTTCCGGTTATCAAACTGGGCCGTATGGCTGGGCAGTTCGCCAAACCCCGCTCCTCTGATACAGAAACACAGGGCGGCGTTACCCTACCATCTTACCGCGGTGACATTATCAACGGACCGGAATTCACGGCGGAAGCCCGTATTCCTGATCCTGTGCGGATGGAAACGGGTTACTTTCAGTCTGCCGGTATCCAGAACCTGCTACGTGCCTTCTCCCGCGGCGGGTACGCCAACCTGCATCAGGTTCACCGCTGGAATCTGGGCTTTGTAGAGCGCTCTCCGCTTGCTCACCGCTACAGTGTCATGGCCGAAAAAATTGGCGAGACCCTGTCCTTCATGCAGGCCTGCGGTATTGATGCTGCCTCCGCCCCCCAGATTGACGAAACCGAGTTCTATACCTCTCACGAGGCTCTGCTACTGCCTTATGAACAGGCACTGACACGAGTCGATTCCACATCCGGTGAGTGGTACGACTGCTCCGCCCACTTTATCTGGATTGGTGACCGGACTCGTCAGCCGGATGGGGCGCATGTTGAATTCCTGCGCGGCGTGCGCAACCCGCTGGGTATTAAAGTTGGGCCAACCACCAAGGTGGAAGACCTTGAAAAGCTGCTGGAAATCCTGAACCCCAGCGACGAGGCAGGTCGCATTACCCTTATCTCCCGCATGGGTGCGGATAAAATTGCAGACTGCCTGCCCCCCCTGATGCGGGCCGTTAAAAACACGGGCCGCACGGTCACATGGCTGACAGACCCCATGCACGGCAACACCATCTCCACTGATCAGAAGATCAAGACGCGCTCCTTTGATGCCATCATGAAAGAGGTCAAAGGCTTCTTTGATGCCTGTGCGGCTGAAGGCGTCCATGCTGGCGGTGTTCATATTGAAATGACTGGCCAGAATGTGACCGAATGTGTGGGTGGTGCCCATTGCCTGACGGAATCTGATCTGGCTGACCGCTATGAAACCTTCTGTGACCCGCGCCTGAATGCGGAGCAGTCTCTGGAACTAGCGTTCCTGATGGCGGAAGAACTGACAGGCAAGCGCTAAGCCTGTCAGGTTTTTTTGACATCACAGAACCGGGGGGTGGCTTTACCGCGCCGCCCGGAACCCCCATCATCCAGTCAGTCCGAACTGGAATGGAGATGATACAAGGATGGTGCAGCCTTCTCATGGCTCAAAAACGCCCGGTGTAGCCGGTGCGTATTCAGCGTCTCCGCTTCCTGATGCCGTTATCACGGCCCGTACAGATTCCTACTTCAACCGCACCAAGCAGATTGTCTCCCACTTTGGCGACTGCGAGGTAACGTACGCGTTTTTCATACGTCGCCCGGTTATCTCCGCCCCCGGCCTGATGCTGGAATGGCTGAAAAACGTCATGGCCCAGCGTAATGCGCCTTATTCGGTCGAGGTTGTGCATCCTGAAGGCGAATGGGTGGGTGCGGGTGAACCGCTTGTGTATATCACCGGCTCCTTCACGCATCTGGCGGATCTGGAAACGCTGCTCCTGCAAAAGCTGGGTAGCCCCTGCGTGGCGGCCCATCGTGCCTACCAGATTGCTCTCTCCCTTCCGCAAACCCGTTTTCTGGCCATGGATGCCCGCCATTGCGCTGGGTACGAAATGCAGGAACTTATGGCCTATGCAGCCTCTGTCGGTGGTCGCGCCGCACAGCGTGATGGGGCCATAGGGTTTGTCGGCACCGCCAATGACGCTGTTGCTCCGTTTTTCGAGACGGAAAAAGGCTACGGCACCATGCCCCATGCGCTGATCGGGTATGCTGGCTCTACCGTCCGTGCTGCGGAAATGTTCCACGAGATGTACCCGGAGACGGATCTGGTGGTTCTAGTGGATTATTTTGGCAAAGAGATAACGGATGCACTGGCTGTCTGCCGCCGCTTTCCCGAACTTGCAGCCAAAGGCCGACTGGCCATGCGGCTTGATACGCACGGTGGCCGTTTTCTGGAAGGTCTCAACCCGCAGGAATCTTACGCTGTGGTTGACCGCCATGCCCCTAAAGCCCTGCGGCGTTACCGCTCGGACAGCGAACTACGCTATCTGATCGGCACCGGTGTATCCGCCGCTGCAATCTGGCGCATGCGTGATGCATTGGATGAGGCAGGATTCCCGCAGGTGAAAATTATTGCCTCCTCCGGCTTTGGCGTGACCAAATGCGCTTGCATGGCGGATGCCCACGCCCCAATTGATGTGGTTGGCACAGGCTCTTTCATTCCCGATCTGTGGAACGAAACCTATGCCACCGCTGACATCGTTTCCTATAATGGTATTGAACGTGTGAAGATTGGGCGTGAATTCCTGCTGCCCTCCGCACGTGCCGAACAGAAAGGCCCTTCTGAATGACAGAAAACCCCACCACAGAAGACAAGACATGGTGCGTACGCATTCTTGACCTCTCCGGTGGCGCAGAAGAAGACACTGTGGAAGAAGTACGCGGCTTTCATGATCTGGCCCATGCCAACGCCTTTGCGCGTGCGTATGTGCGGGATAGTGTTGAGCGGTGCCGCGTACCCGGTGCCTCTGCCAAGGATGTGCTCCAAGCCTGGGCAGCTTTTGGCGAAAACGCTGAGGTTGCCGACGCCGGAGACGATGGCTGGCATTCCGCCAATGAGCTGGATGACTTTACCTCAACCCGCGCAACACCCATGGAGCGTGACTGGCGTGCCCTCGACCCCCGCCGCCTGATTGACGAGGAAGAGGAGCTGGCCTTCTCCGCCATGGCGGAAGAGGACGAAGACGGCTCTACGCACCACTGAATAAAGTGCCGCCCCGCCAAATGCGGGGCGTTCTTTTTAGTGCCAAAATGCGCTAATGCTCTCCTGAGACTATGACCCTTCTGACTAATATAGAGATTTCATGAAACTTCGGTTCGCGCCCAGCCCCACCGGTATGCTGCATGTCGGTAATGCCCGCCTTGCTATTGCCAATGCTCTTTTTGCAGCCCGTAACGGCGGCACCTTCCAACTGCGCATTGATGACACGGACACGGGCCGCTCGAAGGAAAGCCACGTTGAGGCCATCCGGACAGATCTGAACTGGCTTGGCATTAGCTGGGGGGAAACGTTCCGCCAGACAGAACGGCTGGACCGCTACGCCGCAGCCATTGAAAAACTGAAGGCCACAGGCCGCCTGTACCCCTGTTTTGAAAGCGAGCATGAGCTTGCTGCCAAACGTGAAACACAAATCCGCCAGCGCCGTGCCCCGGTTTATGACCGCGCCATGCTGAAAATGACCCCGGAGCAGCGTAGGCAGGCAGAAGCCAACGGCAAGGTACCTTACTGGCGCTTCCGCCTTTCAGACCGCATTATCCAGTGGCGTGATCTGGTGATGGGCAACTGTCAGGTCAAACTGCCATCCGTGTCGGACCCGGTACTGGTACGGACCGATGGCACAGTGCTCTACACCCTTGCCTCCGTTGTGGATGATCTGGAAACAGGCATCACCCACATTATCCGTGGGGAAGACCACGTTACAAACACCGGCGTGCAAATTGACATTGCCGAAGCCCTTGGCGCGCATCCGGACCATTTCCGGTTTGCGCATCTGCCGCTCCTGCTGGACGAAAATGGTGGCAAGCTGTCCAAGCGGTTTGATGCCATGTCCCTGCGCACCCTGCGGCAGGACGGGGTTGAAGCCGAAGCACTGGTGGCCTATCTGGCCCGCCTTGGCAGCTCTGATGACCCCGTGCTGGTCCCGTTTGATGAGCAGGCAAAACTGTACGACATCTCCCATATTTCAAAATCTGCCGCACGGTTTGATACGCGCCAGTTGCTGGGACTGAACCACAAACTGCTAGGCCAACAGCCCTTTACTGCGGTTGCTGACCGCCTGCCTGAAGGTGCGACAGAAGACTTCTGGCACGCCATCCGCACCAATATTGATATGCTGTCTGAAGCCAAACTCTGGTTTACGGTTGTGTATGGTGACATTGTGCCCCCGGCAGAAGAAGAAGGGACTGACACGTTCCTGAAAGAAGCCGCCGCCCTGCTGCCAGCAGAACCGTGGGACACAACAACCTGGAAAACATGGACGGCTGCCCTGAAAGAGAAAACAGGCAAGTCTGGCAAGGCTCTTTTCCTCCCCCTACGCCTTGCCCTGACTGGCGAGGAGCATGGGCCGGAACTGCGTGACCTGTTGCCCCTTATGGGCAGAACTCGGGTGCTCTCCCGCCTTGTGCCGGGTTCCGCAGCCTGACATCTTCAAAACCTGAAAAGCGCCCAAGCAGCGTTTTTCAGGTTTTTTATTTCTGCCGCTTTCTCTTTAAATTATCAGAAAAATTTCACACACTGCGGTCGCTTCTTCAGTAGATCAATCAGGCATCGTTCTTCGCTTCACCATCAGCCATAGGCCGATCATGCCCTTGTTTCTGACACGCCGTTCCTTCAGCCTCGGGCTTGCTGCTCTGGTTACCACACCCGCAGTGCGTGCCTATGCTCATAACTATGACCCCTCAGACCTACCGCCTCCAACACTGGAAACCCTGAAGTGGGCACCAAAAACACGGGCGGCTATTCAGGCTCTTTTAACGGCCCACGGCCAGTATTCCCGCTCCTATTCCTCCACCCAGCGCCCCTACGTGGTGTTTGACTGGGATGAAACAGCCATAGTCGGCAATGTTCAGTTTACGCTTTTCCATTACATGCTGGAGCATTTTGCATTTTTGCTGCCAGCCCATGAATTTCAGGCCCTGCTGCACGCTCATAGCCCCAACCAGACGCTGCCTGCTCCGTTTACAACAATAGAGGGCAAACCCTTGAGCCTGCACGCGCTGGTGCAGGATATTCTGGAAGATTACAGGGCGCTGCTCGCGCGCTACGGCCACCGCCCTCACCCGCTGCCGCGTGAAGAATTGTTGCAGGACCCCACGCTGCTGGCCTTCCGGGCGCGCATGGCATTCTACCACCACATGCTACGCGCCACCCATGGGGGAGAGGTTGCACAACGCTGGCTGGTAAGTCTGGCTGCGGGGCAAACCCTGACCGATATTGTCGCCATGGCACGGGCTGCCAACGAATTCTATCTCGGCCAGTCCATTGACACCATAACATGGCGTTGCCCCACTGAACGCGCTGGCAAAGGTGGCGCTGTAGCCGTAACAGTGACCCAGAGCCTGCGCTTGACCCCTGAAATAGCCGACCTGTTCCAGATTATGCAGGAGCACGGCATAGACCCGGTTATCTGCACGTCATCCTTAGAAGAATGCACAGCAATTTTTGCGACATCATCCGAATACGGCTACAATATTCCGCGTGAGCATATTTTTGGCGCACGCCTTGAAACACATAAAAAGGTGCTTCAGCCAATAGAAGCCGTTGACCATCCATTCCCGTATGAGCGCGGCAAAACAGCAATTATCAAACGCTATATGGTCACGAAGCGCGAGGGGCCACCACTGATGATTTTTGCGGGCGAAGACAGTACGGCAGACCTTATTAAAGCGTTTCCCGAAACCCCTTTATGCTGCCTAGTAAACCGCAAACAGTCCGATGCCATGATGCCTTTTTTAAAGGAGGCAGCAGAAATGCAAACACTTGAGGCACCCCGCCTTGTGTTACAGGGCCGCGATGAGAATACCGGAGAATGGCGCCCGAGCGAGGCAAGTATTCTGCTGGGCAAAACAATACCGTCACTTCCATAAAAAAAGGGAGTGCCACGATCTGTGGCACTCCCCCTCTCCCGCTATGCTCGGAAAAACTTACTTCAGAACAGCGCAGGCCACGCGATCACCCGCGCCACCAATGGGCTGAGATTTGTAATCATCCGGGTTAGCGTGAATCACCAGGCTGGCACCGTCCGCATCCAGCAGAGCAGGCTTTACAGTGGATTCTGCGTTGAGGCCAACGAGCGTGGAATAGAGTTCCACAGTAGCCGTTCCATCTGCCGCCACGTAAATATTTGGCAGGTCACCTGAGTCATTGGCTTTTTCGTTCAGAAAGCCATGCGTTACAGGTTTAACCGTATGAACATGGCCGCCTGCACTTGTGAATTTTGGGGCTTCACAGCTGCCTTTTTCATGAAAATGCACACCGTGCCAGCCCGGCGTCAGACCTTTGGCTTCTACGCGCACAATAACGCCTTTGGGCGCTGCCGTAACCTCAACATGACCATGAGACGCACCATCCTGCCCCAGCAGGTCTCCGCCTGCTGTTGCCGCACATGCCAGAGTGGGAAGAAGCAGTGCACCGACTGCCAGTGCTGCTACCTGCGTGAAGCGTGCTCGCATTGTTTTCTGTCCTTTTCATAGAAAGCTTAAGTCTAGAGAGAATGAGTATGAATTGCACTCTATCGCTGTGACACACATTCCCCAACGCGCATGATGCTCACAAGATGCATTACACCAAAATGTGATCTTATTACGCTCTTCCGCCACAGCACCTGTTGAAGGCACGCGTATACCTAGTCCATCAAGAGCGCGGCATAAAAGCTGGGATCAACATTGGCACCAGAAACAACGATAGCGCACACTTTCTCGGAAACTGGCAGTTTAGCCGCCAGCACGGCTGCCAGAGCCACCGCACCGCCGGGTTCAACCACAAGCTTCATGTTCGCAAAAGCAAAGCGGATTGCGGACCTTACCTCATCATCCGTAACAGTCAGGCCACCACTGACAAGCGCCTGATTAATGGGGAACGTCAACTTACCCGGAGACGGGGCTTGCAAGGCATCACAGATGGACTGCGCGCCTGCCTTTACGTGCTCGCGTTGACCCGTTTGCAGGGACCGGGCCGTATCATCAAAGTCTGCTGGCTCCGCGCTATAGAGTTTGATTTCCGGGCGACTTGCCTTAATGGCCGTAGCTGTACCAGCCAGCAGACCACCTCCCCCACAACACACCAGAACCCGGTCAACCTCAGCGCCAAGTGCTGCACTTTGTTGCAGTATCTCAAGCCCGACAGTGCCCTGCCCGGCTATGATATGCGGGTCATCAAACGATGGTACCAGAACAGCACCACGCTGCTGTGCAAGCTTTGTGGCTATCTCTTCCCGTGACTGGGTGTACCGATCATAAAGCACAACCTCCGCCCCGTAGGCGCGCGTATTGGCTATTTTAATAGTCGGTGCATCGGCAGGCATAACAATGGCTGCGGGCATAGCAAGCAATTGGGTCGCCGCTGCAACACCTTGTGCATGATTACCGGAAGACCATGCAACAACACCGGCCTTCCTCTCCTGCTCTGTTAAACGGGATAACCTGTTATAGGCCCCCCGGAACTTGAAGGACCCGGTGCGCTGAGCCCCTTCAAACTTTACGAGCACTCTTTGCCCTACACGGGCATTTAACGCTGCAAACTCCAGCAACGGAGTGCGCACCGCCACACCCTCTATCTGCTTGGCTGCACGCTCAACATCCTCGTAGGTCACAACAAAACCACTCATGCCAGACGCTCGCCCCTTTTTATTGCTGCCTTTGCCTATCAGAGAGCCTGCACGCTTTTGTAGCAAGGCAAAAACAAAAAAAGCCCTGCCGCGTTACACGGCAGGGCTTTGCAGACCAGTCTGGCAAACCAGATTAGTTCTTGGTTTTGTCAACCATGCGGGATTTTGCAATCCATGGCATCATGCCACGCAGTTTTTCGCCAACGGCTTCAATCTGGTGGGCATCGTTAATGGCGCGGGTGGCTTTGAAGCCAACATTGCCGGACTGGTTTTCCAGAATGAAGTTCCGCACGAACGTACCGTTCTGGATGTCCGTCAGAATTTCTTTCATGGCTTTTTTGGTGTCAGGCGTAATGACACGTGGGCCAGACACATACTCACCATACTCAGCCGTGTTGGAGATGGAGTAGTTCATGTTGGCAATGCCGCCTTCGTAGATCAGATCCACGATCAGCTTCATTTCGTGCAGACATTCGAAATATGCCATTTCCGGCGCATAACCGCCTTCAACCAGCGTTTCAAAACCAGCGCGGATCAGTTCAACCAGACCGCCGCAGAGCACTGCCTGCTCACCAAACAGGTCGGTTTCAACTTCTTCCTTGAAGCTGGTTTCAATGGTGCCTGCACGGCCACCGCCAATGGCGGATGCGTAAGACAGAGCAATTTCCAGAGCAGAGCCGGACTTGTCCTGTGCAATAGCAACAAGGCAAGGCACGCCGCCGCCACGCTGATATTCAGAACGCACGGTGTGGCCAGGGCCTTTTGGTGCGATCAGGAACACGTCCAGATCAGGGCGTGCTTCAATGATACGGAAGTGGATGGACAGACCATGCGCGAACACCAGAGCAGCACCCTGCTTCAGGTTCTTTTCCAGAGAGTCCTTGTACAGTGCGCCCTGACCTTCATCAGGTGTCAGCACCATCACAACATCGGCCCAGGCAGCAGCTTTGTCCGGGGTCATGACCGTAAAGCCAGCGCCCTCTGCTTTCTGTACAGCGGAAGAGCCTTCACGCAGACCAATAACAAGGTCTTTAACGCCGCTATCTTTCAGGTTGTTGGCGTGGGCATGGCCCTGGCTGCCGTACCCGATAACCGCAACTTTTTTGGACTTGATCAGGTTAACGTCTGCATCGCGGTCATAATAAACGCGCATTGGTCTTTTCTCCATTATTGTGGCGACCTTTGCGGTCGCCTTACTTCACCGTCAGGGGGTCTGAATCGTCTGCGGTCCACGGCATATGGCGGCTATCCCCGTGCGGGAGACTTCGGCCAACCCGAGCGGACGCATCAGCTCGATGAAACTGTCTAGCTTGTCGCTTGAACCGGTCAGTTCAAACACAAAAGAAGTGGCTGTGGTGTCCACTGCCCGCGCCCGGAAGGCATCTGCAATACGCAGCGCCTCTGTCCGGGGTTCACCGGAGGACACAACCTTGATGAGCGCCATTTCACGCGCAACATGCGGCCCGGCGGAGGACAGGTCCACCGCGCGGGAGACCGGGGTAAGCCGTTCAATCTGCGCCTTGATCTGGCGGATATCCGCCAGTGTGCCGGTGGTCACGATATTCACGCGGGAGACGAGGCCATGCTCATCCACCGGGGCCACGGTCAGACTGCGGATATTGTATCCGCGGCCAGAAAACAGGCCAATAATGCGGGCCAGCGCACCACTTTCGTTATCGACCAGAAGGGAGATAACCGCAGAACCGGGAGCTTCCTGCTGCATTGTAAAACTTCCTGAACTCACGCTTTAAAAACAGCGTGTTGCCACGCCACGGACTTGTTGAGAGATGCTGCTTAAACCAGCATCATCCCTTCACGCGTTACTTCCGCGCCGCGCTCTTCCTGCTCTGGCCCCAAAATCATCTCATTGTGGGCTGCCCCGGACGGGATCATGGGAAAGCAGTTTTCGCCTTCGGCCACGCACAGGTCAACTACCACCGGGCCATCATGTGCCAGTGCCTCACGAATAACGCCATCCAGTTCATCCAGACGCGTGGCACGCAGACCTTTGGCATGAAAGCTTTCTGCCAGCTTGATGAAATCTGGCAGGGCATCACTATAACTTTCGGAATAGCGTGAGCCATGCAGCAGTTCCTGCCACTGGCGTACCATGCCCATATAATGGTTGTTGATGATGAACAGTTTTACCGGCAGCCGGTATTGCGCAATGGTGCCCAGTTCCTGAATGTTCATCAGGGTTGAGGCCTCACCGGCAACATCCAGCACCAGAGCATCCGGATGCGCAACCTGAGCCCCAACGGCTGCGGGCAAGCCATAACCCATGGTGCCAAGACCACCAGAGGTCAGCCAACGGTTGGGCGCATCAAACTTGAAATACTGCGCAGCCCACATCTGGTGCTGTCCCACCTCGGTCGAGACGTAGGTGTCACGCCCGGTTTCAAGCGCCAACTCGTAAATGCGCTGGATGGCCTGCTGTGGCTTAATAACCGCATCAGCCGCCTGATCCTGCTTGAAGCGCAGGCAGTCCAGCGCACGCCAGGCTTCAATCTGCTGCCACCAGGCCTCCAGCTCTGCACCGTGTTCGTACGCGGGTTGCTTGTCCCACTCTTCAATCATCAGCTCAATCGTGCGGCCAACATCGCCCACAATCGGCAGATTAACATGAATGATCTTGTTGATCTGGGAGGGGTCAATATCAACATGGATCTTGAAAGAGTCGGGCGAGAACGCATCCAGACGGCCCGTTACCCGGTCATCAAACCGGCTACCGAGGGCAACCAGCACATCACACCCATGGGTGGCCAGATTGGCCTCATAGGTTCCGTGCATCCCCAACATGCCAAGAAACTGTTTGTCAGTTCCGGGGAAAGCACCCAGGCCCATCAGGGTAGATGTCACCGGGAAGTTGGTCAGGCGTGCAAACTTACGCAGCCCTTCACAGGCCTGCGGGCCGGAGTTGATAACCCCACCCCCCGTATAAAACAGCGGACGGCGCGCCTGCTTCAGGGCGGCAACGGCTTTTGCCACGGCATCACGGTCGGGCTCGGTCCGTACTTTGCTGGTGCGGGGCTTATCCTGATCCGCCGTTTTATAAGGCGCATTCCCCACGGTAATATTTTTTGGCAGGTCAACCAGAACAGGGCCTGGGCGGCCAGAGCGCGCAATGGCAAACGCCTCATGCACTGTTTTGGCCAGATCTTCCGGGCGGCGAACCAGATAGTTATATTTGGTGACAGGCCGGGTGATGCCTGTTGTATCCGCTTCCTGAAAGGCATCATTCCCGATAAGCGCCGTTGGCACCTGACCGGACAAGCAGACCAGCGGAATGGAATCCATCAGGGCATCCAGCAATCCAGTAACGGCGTTGGTCGCGCCGGGGCCGCTGGTCACCAGAACAACACCAACCTTACCGGTAGAGCGGGCATAGGCTTCCGCTGCATGAACGGCTGCCTGCTCGTGCCGTACCAGAATGTGCCGAATTTCCTTCTGGCGGAACAGGGCATCATAAATAGGCAGCACAGCCCCGCCTGGATAGCCGAAAATAACCTCTACGCCCTGCTCGACAAGAGCGCGCATAAGGACTTCTGCACCAGAAAGAGGTGCGAGGGTCTGTGCGGCCTGTGGGGCGGAGGCTGTTTTCGGTGTCATATCGTCCTATCTCCCAAAATTGGGTTGGTCGGCATCTTTAAGGAAGCAAACGCTCAGCGTCAATCCCGGAAAGAATAAAAGAAATAATTTCGTGTTGTTTTCTTTCCGAAAATTGCTCAATTGGCGGCGTACACATATCAAGATCATATGTAAGCCCCGGCTCAGACACATCATGGTGAGCAAACCATGTGGCCTGCCTGCGGGTGTAACGCCCTGTGGCCAGCACCGCACGCTCTACCGCGTCTGCCTCGGTCATTTCACCACGCAGAAAGGCGGCCAGTTCGGGTACGCCATGTGCACGCATGGCTGGTAAGGCTGGGTCAAGGTTCTGGGCCAGCAGTTTTTCCGCCTCCGCCACCGCACCATTTTGCATCATATGGTCAAAACGCAGGGCTATGCGCGCCCGCAACTCCGGCCGGGGCGGCAGCAGACGCACCGCGACAAACCGGCAGGGAGCAGGCGGCAGGCCCGGCTGCTGCTGCCACCAGGCCAGACTACGCCCCGTGCCGCGCCAAACCTCCCACGCACGGCTGATACGCTGGGAGTCGGCGGGTTTCAGGCGGGCAGCCATCTCCGGGTCTACCTCGGCCAGACGCACATGCAGGGCTTCCGGCCCATGCTGCGCCACAAACTCTCGGGCTTCCTGCCGTGCCTCTGCACCGCATTCCGGTATTTCCGCCAAACCGTGCGTCAGAGCGCGCATATACATGCCTGTCCCGCCACACAAAATAGGCAGGCGGCCGGCATCCCACGCTTCCTGCATGGCGGCCAGAGCCTGTTCCCGCCACCAGGCAACACTCCCTTTCTGGGCCGCAGGCAGCACACCGTATAGCCGGTGCGGCACCAATGCCTCATCCTGCGGCGTGGGGCGCGCCGTTATCACGGGCAGGTCAGCATAGACCTGCATGGAATCTGCATT
Organism: Acetobacter cibinongensis; assembly: GCF_000963925.1. Lineage (GTDB taxonomy): Bacteria > Pseudomonadota > Alphaproteobacteria > Acetobacterales > Acetobacteraceae > Acetobacter > Acetobacter cibinongensis. The sequence goes on along the minus strand of NZ_BAMV01000008.1, from coordinate 38,500 downwards.
GATAACCGTGCCCGCAAGCTTTTGCGCCAGCATAAGGGCAAGGGCGGATTTACCCGAACAGGTTGGCCCAGCCACAATAAGGGCTGCGGGCTGCGCGTGTTTTTCAGTGCTGACACCCTGCTCTGCTGCTTGCCTCATGCCAGTATTCCTGTCACATCCTTTAAAAATGATGAGCCTCGTTCTGACCCTTGTCGCGCAACGCGACACCACCACCCTTGATGCCGCCACGATTGCTTTGGCACGCGAGTGCATGGAAAGCACTCACCCCCACACCGTTCTATCCCCAGAAGAAGCGGTGGACCTGCCTTGCAACGCTGATGCAGCCAGCCGCCTGCCGGCCTTGCTGGATGCACTGGCAGGAAAAGCGGTTGATGCGGTCCTGACACATCAGGCAGCCCGACGCAAACTGCTGTTGGTGTCGGACATGGACAGCACGATTGTCGACAACGAGACGCTGGACGATCTGGCAACTCATGCGGGCATTGGTGAGAAAATTGCCGCCATCACGGCGCGCTCCATGAATGGCGAGCTTGATTTTGCAACGGCTCTCAAAGAACGTGTCGCTCTACTGAAAGGCCTTCCAGACTCCCTGCTTGAAAAAGCATGGCAGGATGTGACGCTGAATGAAGGGGCAAGAACTCTGGTGCAAACCATGCGGGCCAATGGGGCCTACACAGCGCTTGTTTCTGGAGGCTTCACTTTTTTCACCAGCCGCGTGGCGGAACTGTGCGGTTTTCAGACAAACCACGCCAATACTCTGTTGGCAGAACAGGGTTTCCTGACTGGTCGGACCGGCCACCCCATTTTGGGACCAGACACCAAACTGGAACTGCTCACCACTCTTGCCCAGCAGCATCGCCTTGCCCCGGAACAAACGCTGGCTATTGGTGATGGTGCAAACGACCTGCCTATGCTGAAGGCTGCTGGTCTAGGCCTAGCCTTTTTTGCAAAACCCATTGTCCGGCAGGCTATTACGGCCCAGATCAACCATACATCCCTGCGCACGGCGTTATTTGCACAGGGCTATGCCGCATCTCACTTTGTAGGCGAGTAAAGGGAATACCATGCAGCTCGACCCCAGAGGTCTGTCCTCCATTCCTGTTACACGGATTGTGCTGGCGCTTATCGGGTGCGGGCTGCTGTTTTACTGCTTTCAATATTACCTGACACTGCCGCCGGATTCCCCTGAACACGTCATGCGCCACGTGGCCGCCCTGATTGTGGGCACTGTTATTTTACTCGGCACAATCTGGGTGTGACGCCGCCCCTCCGGCCGGAGGGCTAAAACCCCAGCCGCCTATGCATTTCCGCCACAAGGTCCGGCGTATCGTCCAGCGGCTCAACAGGCCACGGCTCCAGTTTTTCAAACTTCGAATGCTCTGTGAGCACCCGCACACGCCCGGCCTGCTCCAGTTCCTGAATAAAGCGGGTAATACGGCGGGACTTACCGGGAAGCGGAAACACGGAAACCGGAGCATGTCCAGCCACGGCCTCTGACACCATGGACACACTGTCAATGGTCACCACAAGATGGTCAGCGCAGGCAATCAGCCCCTTGTAGGGGTTATCCCCCGTCCCATCCCACACCGTGCCGCCAACGGCATCTACAACGTCTTTCAGAATTTCCTGCGCAGCGAGGGCTGTGCGGCGAGAGGGCGTTACAATCAGGCTGCCGCCCTGCCGTCTGGTGGCATCTGCCAGAATAACACCTAATCTGGCAGCTTCCTTCTCACCCAGTTCAAAGCGTCCGTTCGCCCCGCCAACAAGGCCAGCAATCAAGGGTCTGGGCAAATGTGCAAAACGTGGTGCCCACTCCGCTCTGGCCTGCGCCAAAACGTCAGGGGTCAGGCCGTGCAGGGCCGTGCGCCCAAGCAGCACATTCCCACCCGCTATCTCGTCATGCACACAGGCAATAATCAGATCAAACCGGGATAATGGTTGCCGGGGGTTTTGTATCTGCACCACAGGGCGGGACGCCGTGCGCAGGGCAGCGCCTACAGCACCGCCCTTGCCCCCAATACTCATAACAACCCGCGCCTGGTCCGCAGCACTCTGCAAAGACTGGCCAGTCAGATCCTGCAAAAACGGGGGGTGCAGCAGCTTTGGCCCCCGAAGTGCCAAGCGGGCCAGACGGGATGGCCTGACAGAATGAAAGCCCCCCTGCCACCCGGCCCGCTCCGCCAGCCCAAGCGCCTGAGAGCGCATACCGGCAAAGTCTTCCCCCACCACAAGGGCAGGAACAGGCTGGCCACCGGATGCTACAGAATTTGAAACCTGTGACATTCCCGCATATAAAAGGTCAGCCATATGGCGCAATTCCCCGCTTTTCATGCGTGTGTGCGGCACAATGCCCTCTGGGCAGCGTGCCATTATGCCGCTATGCAAAGCCAGTTTTTCACCCCGGTCAAGGCGGATAAAATCAGCATGTCCAACAGCTTCGAGGCAATGGGCCTTCTGCCGTCCTTATGTGCTCATGCAGCACAGGCAGGTATGGCCACCCCCACCCCCATTCAGGAACAGGCCATTCCCGCCGTACTGGAAGGGAAGGATGTTCTGGCCATAGCGCCTACCGGCACGGGGAAAACTGCCGCCTATGCCCTACCCCTTCTGCACCATCTTATGAGCGTACGCCGCGCGCATGATGTGCTGATTATGGTGCCCACGCGTGAACTGGTTTTGCAGGTTGCCGGGGTTTTCCGTACCTGTCTGGGGCTGGACCCTAAAAATACCCGCCACAAATCTGGCACGCCGGGCATTATCACGCTGTATGGCGGCGGAGACCGTGAGCAGCAGGCGGCCAGCCTGAACCACAACGGCCCCCGCGTGCTGATTGCCACCCCCGGCCGCCTGCTGGATTTTGTGCATCTGGGCGAACTTGACCCCGCGACCTGCACCCGCGTGGTGCTGGATGAAGGCGACCGCCTGTTTGCACCGGAATTTTTTGAAGAAAGCGCTACGCTGATTGAAAGCCTGCCAGAAGAACGGCAAACGCTGCTTTTCTCTGCAACGCTGCCAAAGGCTCTTACGCCGCTGTTGCAAAAACTCCTGCATAAACCAGTGGAAATTCGGGTTGAAAAGGCCCCTGAAAAACGCGGCCCTATCCGGCAAGGCGTGTTCTTTATTGAACCCACCCAGCGGTTTGACTTCCTGAAAGCCTTTTTTAACCGTGACCGTACCAGCCGCACCATTATTTTTACGAAAACCAAAGCGGATGCTGACCAGCTTGCCAACAGCCTGCGCAGAATTCGTATGGCCGCAGCCCCCTTGCATGGAGACCTGACACAGGCGCAGCGCAACGCAACGGTGGCAAGTTTTACCGCAGGTCGCACCCCTATTCTGGTCGCGACCGATATTGCTGCACGCGGGCTGGACGTGCCGGATGTTCGCACGGTTATTAACCTTGAGCCACCCGAACAGCCTGATATTTACCTGCACCGCATTGGCCGCACCGGGCGCGGGGGCAAAAGCGGTACCGCACTGACACTGTGCAGCATGACGGACCGTAAAAAAATCAGGCAGATTGAGGTGGGAGCAGAGGTCAAACTTCGTATTCTGACGGAAGAACAGGCTTTGCCAACACTTCTTGATGACAAGAAAGCCAAATCCAGAAAATAGCCGTGCCATCGGAGCTGCGCGCACCCGCCACGTTTGAAGGTAGCAGCCGGTCTTTGGATGTTATCACAATCCCTCACGGGCCTGCACCAAGGGATTGCACACCCTGAAAAGCCAGATCATAGTGATGGCCTGATGGGTGTGTTTCTCTCCTGCTCTGCCAGCATTTCAAATACGACACTCAGGCTTGCGGGCACATGAGTTGCGCATTCCGCCGCCCTGAAGCCGAACGAGGCAGCGTGCGGGTGCGCACCCTTTCCGAAGTTCTTCCGCCACCACGGCAGCCACTGCCGCATTTTGACATTACCCTGCCACCACCCGACATTACCCGCTGGGCAGATGGCAATTGCGGTATAGCGGGTGTGCATCATTTTGAGGCCTCTCAGCCCGGCCCGCACGCCGTTATCACGGCCCTGATGCATGGTAACGAATATGCCGGTGCTTGGGTGCTCGACACCCTTTTGAGCCGCTCAGTTCGCCCCGTACGCGGCCGCCTGAGCCTTATTTTCCTCAACCTGCAAGCCTTCGCCCGCTTTGACCCGGAGCGCCCCACCCTCTCCCGCTTTGTAGAGGAGGATATGAACCGCCTGTGGTGCCCGGAGTTAGTGCGCTCGGGTCATACATCTCTGGAAATGGAGCGTGTGCGGGCCATCAGCCCGATTATAGAAACAGCGGACATGCTGCTGGATATTCATTCAATGCTCTGGCCCGCCCCGCCGGTGCTGCTGAGTGGTCTGACCACAAAAAGTCTGGCGCACGCCAAAGCGCTTTCAGCGTTTCAACCGGGCACGCCGTGGGTTGTGCAGGATGCGGGCCATGAGACCGGCCCACGTTTAATAGACCATGTGCATTTTGCCTCTAACCGCACCCGCGCCACCGCCTGCCTTCTGGAAGCCGGGCAGCATTGGCTACCCAACAGCCGTTTGGTTGCTTACACAACCGCCTGCCTGTTTTTACAGCAGGCAGGCGTCATTACACCGCAACCCGACCTTACCGTGCTGCCCAGCCCAAGACTGCCACGCACGGCCACGGTCACCCATTGTGTGCAGGCGCATACCGCACGGTTTACCTTTATAAAGCCGTTTTGCAGCGGCGACATTATTCCCAAAAAAGGGACTGTGCTGGCCATTGATGGCGCGGAGGAGATCCGCACCCCTTACGATAACTGCCTGCTAGTTATGCCTAACCTCCGCCCCATGCGCGGGCATACGGCCGTCAGACTGGGGCGACCTGCCGAAGCCTGAACAGGCGTTGCAGTGCTCTATCCGCAGGGCGGGAGAGAAAGCGCTCAACAGCAAGCCCAAGATAATACGCGCAGAGCAAAACTGGAAAAAACCAGACCCAACCCAGTTGCCAGTTCTGCCCGGTTGCCTTGAAACCATGCACCGCAGGCATGACAATAAACATATGGCTGAGATAAATTTCGTAACTCATCTGTCCCCAGCGCCGGGGCCATGCCGGAAGCCGCATAACCGCCGCACATCCCCAGCCAGCCTGAAACGCCAGCAGGAGGGCGGCACAACTCAGCGTATAAAATAGCGGGGCGCAGTAGTACCCCAAAACACTCGACACACTAGGACCACCGAGCAGATATAGCCCAACGCCTATACTGCCCAGCACACCCATGCACTGCGCGGTGCGGCTCTGGGCAGAGAGAGGAAACTTATGCGCTACCAAAGCAGCGCAAACACCCATGGCAATACTGCATAAACCCGGACCATAAGCTTCATCCTGCCAGATATCCTTGGCATCCCGGATCAGCCATTCGGCATATGGCAGTGCCAATGCCAAACAGGCAAACACGATACCCAGAACAGAGGGCCAGCGGGCCAACACCAGACAAACCAGCGGGAAAGCCGTGTAAAACACTTCCTCGACCGAGAGCGACCACAAGACATCCCAATTAGGAGGCAAATAGCCGGTCAAAGTTTCATACAGGTTCAGATGCATGAAAAAGACTGAAAAAACCGCTCGTGATAAGGATTGTTCCGGATGATGGAACTGAAAATCCGGCAGGCCTGCCAGTTTAAAAACAGAGAGCACGGCCAAAAGCACTAACAGGCATGGCATAAGACGGCAGAAACGCCGCGCCATAAAAGGACGCGCCTGCATGCTGCCTAAACTCCCCCAGCGGCGGAGGGTATGGTCCGTAATCAGAAAGCCGGAAATAACAAAAAACAGCTTTACCGCTTTGCCACCATCCCAACTGAGGGCTTTTAACAGCAGGAGCGGCACATACTCTGCCAAACCTGTTTTAGAGAGCGGAATACGCAAGGCCAGATGGTGTATGACCACCAGAATAATAGCCACGCCGCGCAGCAGGTCTATGCCGGGATTACGGCCTGCAAAGGCAGGCAAAGCTGCCGATATCCTGTTTTCCACTCACCACCTGCTCTCTCTGATAACTTTGTTACGATGCCAAACGAAGTAGTCAGCAATTCCGGCGGGAGCGTGGCGTGTTTCTTATGATTTTATAGTCTCTGGCAATTTTTTATGTCTGCGCCTCTCCCCTACGGTTCCATGCCTGCCGCTTTGGCACAAAAAAAGGGGAAGGCCTAAGCCTTCCCCTTCCTTCCCACCAGCACACTGGGCTGGTGTTATTTTGTGTAGATTGGGAAACGGGCGCACAGCGCTTTCACGCGTTCATGCACTTCATTTTCAACCTTGGCATCCCCTTCACCGCCGGAGGCAGCAAGAGCGGTCAGCACTTCGTCAATCATTTCACCAATGGCGCGGAATTCTGCCTCACGGAAACCCCGTGCCGTTGCTGCCGGGCTACCCAGCCGAATACCAGAGGTAATGGCAGGCTTTTCCGGGTCAAACGGAATGGCGTTTTTATTGGCGGTAATGCCAGCGCGTTCCAGCGCCTGTTCAGCCGCTTTACCAGTCACCTTTTTAGGGCGCAGGTCAACCAGAAGCAGGTGAGAATCCGTACCGCCGGTCACGATATCAAACCCGCGTTCAACCAGAACTTCTGCCAGCACATTGGCGTTGGTCTTAACGGCTTTTTGATACTCTTTGAACTCCGGACGCAGAGCTTCACCGAAGGCTACGGCCTTACCGGCAATAACATGCATCAGCGGGCCACCCTGAAGGCCGGGGAACACGGCAGAATTGATCTTCTTGGCCAACGCTTCATTGTTGGTCAGGATCAGACCGCCACGGGGGCCACGCAGAGTTTTGTGCGTGGTGGAGGTCACAATGTCCGCATACTCAAGCGGGTTGGGGTACAGGCCAGCTGCAACCAGACCAGCAAAATGCGCCATGTCCACCATAAGGGCCGCCCCAACTTCATCGGCAATGCGGCGGAAGCGGGCAAAGTCGATAACGCGCGGGTAAGCAGACCCACCGGCCACAATCAGGGTCGGTTTATTGTCGCGGGCAAGCTGTTCCATTTCTTCGTAGTCAAGCAGCCCATCTTCACGGCGCACACCGTACTGAACTGCATTAAACCACTTGCCGGAATAGTTGGGAGCCGCACCGTGTGTCAGGTGGCCACCCGCAGCAAGGCTCATGCCCAGAATGGTATCGCCCGGCTTTGCCAACGCCATGAAGGCAGCCTGGTTGGCATTTGCGCCAGAGTGCGGCTGCACGTTGGCAAACGCTGCGCCAAACAGGGTTTTGACACGCTCAATGGCGAGCACTTCAACCTTGTCCACCTCAGAGCACCCACCGTAGTAACGGCGGCCTGCATAGCCTTCGGCATATTTGTTGGTCAGTACGCTGCCCTGTGCCTGCAACACGGCTTCTGACACCATGTTTTCACTGGCAATCAGTTCAATTCCGTCCTGCTGGCGCTTCAGCTCGCTGGCCAGAGCGGCCGCAACATCCGGATCAACGTCTGTAACCGGTGCGTGAAAAAAACGATCCAGATCCGTCTGGCTCATCAGGAGCTCCCTTGGTTTTACAACTCACCAGCCCATGGTGCCGCCCTGATGGACACCCGGCCAGATTTCATTACGTTAAAAACACATCTTGCGTCGAAGGGCACTCTACCCTCTCTATAAGAGCAAGACCACCACGACGCTCCTTTACCGTTTTCGTCGTGGTTCTGACAGGAGAAAAATTTAATGTCGCAAAGGCCTGCCTCCTCCGCAGCCTCACCGTTCACGCGCTGTATGCCGTTGGATAAGCTGGAAACCAAGCTTGGCCTCAAGCGCGTGTTGGGTCCGGGCAGTCTCATAGCTTTGGGTGTAGGCACAACTATCGGGGCAGGTCTGTTTTCATTAACCGGCATTGCCGCATCAGAAAATGCCGGTCCTGCCGTTGTCCTGTCTTTTCTGGTAGCCGCCATTGCCTGCGGATTCGCAGGCCTGTGCTACAGTGAACTTGCCAGCATGATCCCCATTGCAGGCAGCGCGTACACCTACGCCTATGTAACGCTGGGTGAACTGGTGGCCTGGATTATAGGCTGGGATCTGGTGCTGGAATATGCGGTGGGGGCCGCCACGGTAGCGGTAAGCTGGTCCCGCTATGTGGTATCCCTACTCGACTCCTGGGGCTTGGTGCTGCCCCCACGCTTCACGGCCTCACCGTTTGAGACAGTGATGATGCCCGATGGCAGCATGGCCTCCGGTCTGGTCAACCTGCCAGCCGCGGTGGTCATCTGCTTTGTCTCCATGATCCTTATTCGCGGCATTACGCAGTCTGCCATTGTCAACAGCGTGATTGTCACCATCAAGCTGCTGATTATTGCGGCATTTATCGGGTTTGGTTTTTCCTACATCAACCCCAGCAACTACCATCCCTTTATCCCCCCCAACGATGGCACATTTGGCCATTTTGGCTGGTCGGGCATCATGCGGGCTGCTGGCACAATCTTTTTTGCCTATGTCGGGTTTGATGCTGTGTCCACCACGGCGCAGGAGACCAAAAACCCGGCGCGCGACATGCCTATTGGCATTCTGGGGAGCCTTGTGGTGTGTACGCTGGCCTATGTCGGCTTCTCCTACGTCATGACTGGTCTGGTCAATTACAAGGACATGGTGGGGGATGCCGCACCTGTAGCAACCGCCATTAACCACACTCCTTTCCCCTGGCTGCAACTGGCCATCAAAATCGGCATTATTTGCGGGTTTACATCCGTACTCATGGGGCTGCTGCTCGGCCAAAGCCGCGTGTTTTTTGCCATGTCACGGGATGGCCTCCTGCCCCCCATGTTCAGCAAGACCCACCCACGCTACCAGACCCCGTGGCTGTCCAACCTGTTCTTTATGCTCATTACTTGCTTGCTCAGCGCGTTCCTGCCCATTTCCGACCTTGGGCACATGACCTCCATCGGGACCTTGCTGGCCTTTGTGCTGGTGTGTGCTGGCGTGATGGTGCTGCGCCGCAAAGCGCCAGACGCCAAACGCGCCTTCCGGGTGCCGGGCGGCAACATCATCCCGATACTGGGTATTCTCTCCTGTGGTTCGGTCATGGTGGCTCTGGACACACTGACATGGGTTCGGCTTGTCATTTGGCTTGCCATCGGCATGGTTATTTACATGGCGTATGGCCGTTACCACAGCAAACTGGCCCAGCAGCCAGAGGGCTGATCTGCCATCTTGCGGGCGGGGTTGCATAACACGGCAAGGGGCGCATACTCGGCTTAGTATTCACCCCGTCAGCTCCCGCCCTGATGCACGCCGCTTTTCCTTGCGCGGCACATCAGGCAGCTGACACGCAAGGAGATCGCGCCCATGAAGGCTGGTCGTTTCCCATTGACCCGCCCCCGCCGCAACCGGTTTGACGACTTTACGCGCCGTCTGGTTGCTGAAAACAGTTTGGGCATCAACAACCTCATCTGGCCAATTTTCTTTACGGAAGGCACAAACACCGTAACTGAAGTTGCCTCCATGCCCGGCGCATTGCGGGTTACGCTGGACCGGCTGGCCGCCCATGTTGAACCTGCCGCCAAACTGGGTATTCCGGCGGTAGCGCTCTTTCCCGTCACCCCGACCGAGGTGCGGGACGCGGAGGGCACGGAAGCCCTGAACCCGGACAACCTGATGTGCCGGGCCGCCCGCCTTCTGAAAAAAGAATTCCCCAATGTCGGGCTGATTGGCGATGTGGCGCTGGACCCCTACACCAGCCACGGCCATGACGGCATTGTCCGTGATGACTACGTGCAGAACGATGAGTCCGTGGTGATCCTGACCCAGCAGGCCGTTAATCAGGCCGCTGCCGGGGTAGACATTATTGCTCCGTCAGACATGATGGATGGCCGGATTGGCACCATGCGCATGGCGCTGGATGATAATGACCTGGTCAACACGCGCATCATGTCCTACGCGGCCAAATATGCCAGCGCGTTCTACGGCCCGTTCCGTGATGCTCTGGGCTCAGGCTCCATGCTGAAGGGGGACAAGAAAACCTACCAGATGGACCCCGCCAACAGCGACGAAGCCCTGCGCGAAGTTGAGATGGATATTGCCGAAGGGGCTGACATGGTCATGGTCAAACCCGGCATGCCTTACCTTGATATTATTCGCCGGGTGCGGGACACATTTGCCGTCCCGACCTTCGCCTATCAGGTGTCTGGTGAGTACGCCATGCTCATGGCCGCCATTCAGAACGGCTGGCTGGACCGTGACCGCGCTATTATGGAAAGCCTGCTCGCCTTCCGCCGCGCCGGAGCACACGGTGTTCTGACCTATTTTGCCATTGAAGCCGCAGAAAAGATCAAAGAAACTTACGGCGTATAACCCTGCTGTCCTGAAATACGTTATACTGGCCCGTAGCGCCTGCGCATTTGCACCATAGGGCCTAACCTTGCCCTATGGTGCAAACTGGGCAGGCCGGTTTTTCAGCCTTTCGCTTTTAGGGCACAGATCAACCGCACCAGAGTTTGCCTTTTTCTTGCTGGACAGGATGCATGGTTTCCTCACTGCGCCATTCGCAGTTTTTTTACACAACAGCGCCGCAACCCTGCCCGTATCTCCCTGACCGGGTAGAGCGCAAGGTTATTGCAGACCTTGCCGTGCCAGAGGCCGATGCCCTGCATAGCCGTCTGTCCCGTGTAGGCTTCCGCCGTAGCCATACTCTGGCTTATGCCCCCATGTGCGAAAGCTGTATGGCCTGCATTCCCATCCGGTTGCCCGTCAACCATTTTACCCCGGACCGCACCCAAAAACGCACCGTGCGCCGGAATATAGACCTGCGCGCAACGCTTGTTCCCGCCCATGCTACGCCTGAGCACTATGCACTGTTTGCCCGTTATCAGGCCGCCCGCCATGCAGAAGGCGAAATGGCAGCCATGACGGCCGAAGACTATCGCGCCATGGTGGAAGACACCCCCGTGCAGACCATGCTGGTCACATTCCACACGCCCGATAATCGCCTGATGGCCGTAAGTCTGGTTGACCGGTTGGAAGATGGCCTGTCAGCCGTTTACAGCTTTTACGAACCAGACGCGCCCGAGCGCTCACTGGGGAGCTTTGCCATTTTGGCCCTTATTGAAAAAACAAAACTGCTGGGCCTGCCCTATCTGTATCTTGGGTACTGGGTCCGTGGCAGCGCGAAAATGACCTATAAATCCCGTTATCGGCCTGCTGAAATTCTCAACCATGGCACCTGGCATACGTTAGACCCTGAGCACCCCCCTCTGGAGGCAGAGTAGTCTGCAACGCAGGATGCCTCTCAAACCAACCTGCGTGTTTTGAAAGTCTTTAGTCCATGCCTGATAAACAGTTGTTTCTGCCCTCAAAAAAAGACAAAGCCAAAAACCTGATTGTAAAGGGCGCTTCTTTTGTGTCGGATAAAGCCCGCACAACAAAGGATGTGGTCAAGACCTATTATACCAACACAGATTATAAACAGGCCTATCAGTTTCTAAAAAATAAAGCCCTCTCAGTAAAAGAAGCCAAAATTCTTGAGAAATACTGGCCATATATTGAAAAGGCCATCACAGCCATTGCAACCTCACCTTTGTTAGGCTTGCTGACCGACGAACTCATTATTGGCAAACTGGCAGACAAGGTGGTGGATCTGCTCCCACCGCATATTAGGCTGGTTGTGCGCAAAACCGGCGCAGACCGCATTTTGATAGCCGCTCTTTTCAAGGCGAAAAGCCATGTTCTTAAAAAAATAGCAGACGCCCGGCACGCTAAGGAGCAGGAGGCGACATCACGCCAACTCGTGCCTCAGCCCCCTCCGGCACAGGCAGATAGCAACAAGGCACCTTAACGCCTTTAACCCGCCAGCCCCTCAGTCATCGTGACGCACGGAGCGGTTCCGCTTTATACCGGCCCGGTGGGCTTTGCCATCCAACCGGCGTTGTTTGGCCGCCCGGCCCGGTCTGGTTGCCACACGGAAAGCGGGCCTGTGGGCTGCCTCCCGTATCAGGTCCGCCAGTCGTTCTATCGCGTCCTCACGATTGCGGATCTGGGTTCTGAAACGCCGCGCAGTAATGACAATCACCCCGTCACGCGTCAGACGGCTGCCCGCAATTTGCAGTAAACGCGCCCTTACCCGCTCCGGAAGAGACGGTGAGCGCACAACGTCAAACCGCAACTGTGCCGCTGTTGCCACTTTATTGACGTTCTGCCCGCCCGGACCGGAGGCCAGAATATACGTCACCTCAAGCTCGGACTCTGCCAGAGAAATGGTCGGGAGAATTGAAATTGCCATAACGCCCCTCTTACAGGGCAAGCCAAGCTCTGTAAGCAGTGCCGGCTCTAAAAATACACCGTGACGGGTGACTTTTCCCGAATACCACAAGAGGCACGGGCGCTGCCGCCCAATGCCTCTTGATAAAAATCAGGCTTTCTTGGTTGCCCACGGTGGAGCCGAACGCCCCATGGAGGCCCGCCGCCCGACCCAGTCCTGCAGGTCTGCAAACTGGCGCACGCGTACCGCCCCCGGCCACAACAATCCTTCCTGCGCCGAGAACACAACGGCCATACGCAGGCCGTCTCCCCCTACATATTTTTGCAAGGCCACGCCCAGACCGCGGGTCATAACCGGCAACTGGTCCAGAGGGAAAATCAGGAAACGACGGTTATCGCCCACCACGGCCACCTGATCGCCCTCCGCAGGACTACAGACGCGGGCGAACTCACCTTCCTTGAGGTTCAGCACCTGACGGCCTGACCGCTTTTCCGCCACCATGGCCTCTTCTTCTACCAACATGCCGCGTCCAGCGCTGGATGCAATAAGGCGCTTGGCCCCTTCCTTGATGGCAAAAACGGCGACCAGATCTTCATCGTTCGACAAATCAAACAGCAGCCGAACCGGCTGGCCATCACCCCGCCCACGCGGCAGGTCTCCGGCTTTCAGGGTAAAGGCGCGGCCATCTGTGCCAAAAAAGCAGAGTTTGTCGGTTGTCTGGCACGGGATCGCCAGTTTCAGGCCATCCCCTTCCTTGAACTTCTGGTTTTCAAGGTCAACGCTATGGCCCTTGACCGCCCTGACCCAACCATTCTGGGAGAGGATAACGGTAATGGGTTCACGCTCAACTGTTTCAATAACGGAAATATCAACCGGTTCGGGCGCAGACTGTAAGGTGCTGCGGCGCTGCCCCAGCTTGCCTGCTCCAAACTGTTTGACCATGCCATCCAGTTCCCGGCCGATGCGGTTCCAGCGCAGTTTAGGGTCTGCCAGCAATTTCAAAAGCTCGTCACGCTCAGCGGAGAGTTTGTCGTGCTCTTTCCGAATTTCCAGCTCTTCCAACCGGCGCAGGCTCCGCAGGCGCATGTTCAGTACGGACTCAGCCTGAAGGTCGGAGAGGGTAAAGGTCTGCATCAGGCTGGCTTTGGCATCATCCTCTTCCCGGATGATGCGGATGACTTCATCCAGATTAAGATAGACCGCCAGAAAGCCTGCCAGAATTTCAAGGCGGCGTTCCACCGCATCCAGCCTGTGGCGGCTACGGCGTTCCAGCACTTCGTGCCTATGGTCCAGCCACGCCTGCAACACGGCTTTCAAGCCCATGACGCCGGGTGTCCGGTTTGGCCCAAGCACGTTCATATTCAAGCCAAAACGGCTTTCAAGCTGGGTGGCGCGGTAGAGTGTTTCCATCAACACTTCTGGTTCAATACCGCGGGTCTTGGGTTCAAGCACCAGACGAATTTCGTCCGTACTTTCATCACGGATATCACCAAGCAGGGGAAGTTTTTTCAGTTCAAGCAGATCTGCCACTTGTTCAATCAGGCGGGACTTCTGCACCTGGTACGGAATTTCCGTAACCACAATCTGCCAGGTTCCAAACCGGCCCTGCTCAACCTGCCAGCGGGCACGCATCCGAAAACCACCGCGGCCTGTTTCATAAGCCCGCAGAATGGCGTCTTCATCCTCAACAATCAGGCCACCGGTCGGGAAATCCGGCCCCGGCATAAGTGCTAGCAGGTCTGCCGTTGTGCTCTGGGGCTTACGCACCAGCAAAGCTGCGGCTGCACACACCTCAGCCGCGTTATGAGGCGGGATGCTGGTGGCCATACCCACGGCAATACCCGCTGCACCATTGGCTAGCAGATTGGGGAACGCGGCAGGCAAAACAACAGGTTCCTGCTCCTCCCCATCGTAAGTGGGGCGGAAGTCAACAGCATCATCTTCAATGCCGTCCAGCAGGGCGCGGGCAACTTCGGTCAGGCGGGCTTCGGTATAACGCATTGCGGCGGCGTTATCGCCATCAATAGAGCCAAAGTTACCCTGCCCTTCCACAAGCGGATAACGGGCTGCAAAGTCCTGCGCCAGACGCACCAGCGCTTCATAAACCGAGGCATCACCGTGGGGATGGAACTTACCAATAACGTCACCCACCACACGGGCGCATTTTTTGAAACCTGAGGTCGGGTCCAGCTTGAGTTGGTGCATGGCATAAACAAGCCTGCGGTGCACGGGCTTAAGCCCGTCCCGCACGTCCGGCAGGGAGCGAGACATGATGGTAGATAACGCATAAGCCAGATACCGCTCGCTGAGCGCATCCGCCAGCTTGGTCTCTTCTACGTGGCCTTCAAGGGTGTCGCTCATTTCCTGCTCCCGGACCGTGTGTCTCTTAATGCCCAACGGTCACACATAGCGTTTGATGTCGTTTTGTTCTAGCCCCAACGCCCGCGCCTGAACAAACATCTGGCACATGCAAGACCATGTGCTCTTTCAAGCTTGCCAAGCTCTGCATTTTTGACACGACGTCTGCTATGCTCTTGCGTCCGCCCGAATTACCGGAATATGGGCAGTAAACCGTTACCCGATTGTAGATTGAGCACCATGAAACATATTTTTGTATTACTATTGGCATCCCTCAGTCTGACGGGCTGCACCAGCTATCAGTGGGTCAAACCTGGCGCTGACTTACACCAGGAAGATATAGCCGAGACCCAATGCAAGGCGCAGGCGCTGAGAGATTTGCCGCCCAATACCGAAATTACCGGGAAATACACATCGTTCAGCAAGAAATATAACACGAAGAATACAAGCTATTCCTCCAGTGATACGAACGCAAGCCAGCGCCGTATTCTGGTCAAGGACTGCATGTACCGTAACGGCTGGACGCAAGTTGAAACCGGCAACTGAGCTTATACCAGCTTTCAACAACCCGTCTTAACGCCCCCTTTCGGTCACACCCCATAACCTCACCTCGACAACGTGATAATGGGGGGACTTGCAGCGTGATGATAACTCCTGTTTCACGCTTCAAAGCCTGCTAGGCTGGATGTTGTTTCTCGTTTCAGGAATAGCCATGCCTCTGTGCACCCGCCGTACTTTTCTGGCTACAGCATCCTGCTCCGCAGTGCTTGC
The DNA here is from genome assembly GCF_000963925.1 of Acetobacter cibinongensis. Taxonomy (GTDB): domain Bacteria; phylum Pseudomonadota; class Alphaproteobacteria; order Acetobacterales; family Acetobacteraceae; genus Acetobacter; species Acetobacter cibinongensis. The sequence continues at coordinate 23,170 of NZ_BAMV01000008.1, read as the reverse complement.
TTCTACGGGTTACGCGTCCTCTCTTCCTCAACCAGATGTGGCGGACGCCCCCTTAACACTCAAGCTTTGGCCAAACGTGCCGCCCGGCGGAGGTGGCCCGGCGGACCAGGCATTGTATGTGACATCTCACGGGTCCATCTCCCATATCTCAACACCCGTGCTGCAAGTGTATCGGCCCGAGAAGCCCAATGGCAGCGCCATTCTGCTTGCGGCAGGGGGCGGCTACCGGCAGATTGTCATGCGGCATGAGGCCGTGCCCGCCACAGCGTGGCTTACCGCGCTCGGTATCACCGTGTTTGTGCTGACCTATCGCTTGCCAGACGAGGGGTGGCATGCTGGACGGCTTGCCCCTTTTCAGGATGCACAACGCGCTATCAGGCTGATAAAATCCAACGCTCACCAGTACGGCATAAACCCTGACCAACTTGGCTTACTGGGGTTTTCTGCCGGGGGACACCTGATGGGCATGTGCGCCACACGCCCTACATGGCAAACCTACACACCGGTTGATGAGGTTGACCACCTGCCACTTACGGTCCGCTACGCCATGCTGGCCTACCCTGTGGTAACACTTTGCCCCCCGTATGACACAACCCAGACACGGCGCAGCATGGTGGGCGCTCACCCTACGGAAGCTGAGGCGGAAGCATGGTCCGTGCAAACCTATGTTACAGACAAAAGCCCACCGTTTTTCCTGGTCCATGCGGCAGACGACCGCATTGCCAAAGCCCCCCAGACCGAAATTTTACAGCAGGCCTGTGTGCAGCACCATGTGCCTGTTACGCGCTATCTTCTGGAAACAGGCGGGCACGGCTTTAGCCTGAACGAGCCTTACAAAGGCACGGCATGGTCGCTTTTGGCCGAAAAATGGCTACATAAACAGCATCTTGTCCCGGTCTAGAACTCAGCTTTCAGGCGAGGCACTCACGGGAGCCGGGTCGGTCTGCTGCTCCCCCCTCTATTACCCGCATAACCCGGGCCTCCAGCCGCTCCCGCGCAGCAGGAAGTGGGGCATGGCGCTGCCCGTAGGCATCCCGCACCAGAAAATATCTGGTAAGCTGTAAGCCCGCCAGCCAGTCCGCCATGGTGCCGACATCCTGATCACTCAGCAGAAAAGCGGGCAGCGGGAGAAGGCGGTCTTTCCACTCCCCGGCACCTTCATCTGTAACCGCGCGACCTGTACGCGGAGAGATATAGCGTAGCCCGGTTGTGGCCCCCGTTACGGCGCAACAAGACATGTTCAGCCCGAAGCCGAGGTCTGCCAGAAGCGCCATCTCCCATCGGACGACCTGTGGCAGACCTTCACGTTCGGATAATGGCGGATCAATACCCAGAAAAGTCAGAAGCTTGAGCGTTTTGGCAAATAGTGCCGGGCATGGCTCACCTTCCGGCAAAGCCGTATCCGCCAGCACGCAAACGGATTGCAACATGGAAAGAGCAAGGGGAGTGTCAAGCAAGCGAAAGCTGGACCCGTAGAGCAGCTCACCAGACAGGCGCGGCATGGCTCCGGCAGACCGAATTTGGAAACGGACTTTAACGACATTGCCCGGTTGCCACAGGGCACTCCCTGCGCGGGAACGGGCACCGTATGCAACCCCGTGCAACAGTCCGTGCTCTTCTGTCAGCACATGCACGCGGGCATTTGTCTCCCCTAACGGGAAGGTAGAAAGCACAAGGGCGGGAGCCTCCCAGTCTTGGGATGTCCCGCCCTTGTCCATTAGTCAGCGATCAGCCTGAAAAATCAGACGCCGGACACTTTTGCAACTTCAGCAGCAAAGTCGTCAGCTTCTTTTTCAATGCCTTCACCAAGCTGGAAGCGGTCGAAACCAACCAGCTTGACGCCAGCTTTTTCCAGAACGGTTTTAACACGGTTTTCACCGTCATGCACCCAGACCTGCTCCAGAAGAACAACTTCTTCATAGAACTTGCGGATACGGCCTTCGATCATTTTTTCAATGATCGCTTCAGGCTTGCCGGAGTCACGAGCCTGTTCAATCAGAACAGCGCGTTCACGCTCAACTTCTTCCTGATTCAGGCTGGAAACATCGAGAGAGGACGGACGGGTTGCAGCAACATGCATACCAACCTGACGGCCCAGCTGCTCGATAGCTTCATTGGCAGACGGTGCTTCAATAGCAGCCAGAACGCCAATTTTACCAAGGCCCGGACGCAGTGCGCCGTGCACGTAAGTTGCCACAACGCCAGACGGTACAGTGAACACCCGTGCGCGACGCAGGGACATGTTTTCACCGATGGTAGCAATCAGGTGTGTCAGTTCGTCAGCAACCGTGCGGCCGCTGGCCAGTGTTGCAGCTTTAATGGCTTCAAGGTCTTCACCAACCTTGAGCGCAACCTGAGCAACGGCTTCAACGAAGTTCTGGAACGCTTCGTTACGGGCAACGAAGTCGGTTTCAGCGTTGACTTCAACCATAGCTGCTTTTTTGTCTTCAGACGCAACGCCTACCAGACCTTCAGCAGCCGTACGGCCGGATTTTTTGGCAGCAGCAGCCAGACCCTTGGTGCGCAGCCAGTCAATGGCACCTTCAATTTCGCCGTTGGCTTCGTTGAGGGCTTTTTTGCAGTCCATCATGCCTGCGCCAGTTTTTTCGCGCAGTTCCTTAACCAATGCAGCGGTAATGGCCGCCATGTCTGTCACTCCTTAAAAACCAGAACGCGCCCTGAGGGGGCGCGCACCGTAATCATGCCTGCGCGCAGGCACATATCTCAGCTGAAAGCAGGCGAGCATGATACCCACCTGCCCCAGTCAGTATCAGCCTGCGGCCGGAGCTTCTTCTGCAGGAGCAGAAGCTGCAATTTCCAGAGCCGGGTCAACAGGCAGTTCTTCAGACGCACCAAAGTCCTGACCGGATGCACCCAGTTCTGCGGAAATACCGTCGAGAACAGAGGAAGAAACCAGGTCACAGTACAGGGAGATAGCGCGGATGGCGTCATCGTTACCCGGAACTGGGAAGGTTACACCCTTGGGGTCAGAGTTGCTGTCGAGAATGGCCACAACCGGGATACCCAGTTTGTTGGCTTCTTCAACGGCCAGCTTTTCTTTGTTGGTGTCGATGATGAACAGGATGTCGGGCAGACCGCCCATTTCCTTGATCCCACCGAGTGAGCGTTCCAGTTTGTCACGGTCGCGGGTCAGCTCAAGAATTTCTTTCTTGGTCAGACCAGACGTGCCGCCGTCCAGCATTTCTTCAATCTGGCGCAGACGCTTGATGGAACCCGTAATGGTTTTCCAGTTGGTGAGCATGCCGCCCAGCCAACGGTGGTTCACATAATACTGGCCGCAGCGTTTTGCAGCTTCAGCAATCGGGTCAGCAGCAGCGCGCTTGGTGCCAACGAACAGAACGCGGCCACCGCCAGCTACCGTGTTACGGATAGCCTGAAGGGCGCGGTCCAGCATACCAACGGTCTGCTGCAGGTCGATAATGTGAACCTGGTTACGCACACCGAACAGGTACGGCGCCATGCGCGGGTTCCAGCGGCGTGTGTGGTGACCAAAGTGAACACCAGCTTCAAGCAGCTGGCGCAGTGTGAAATCGGGCATCGCCATCGGGCGTAAATCCTACCATTCTGGTTAATCCTCCGCGAAGCGCTGCCCTGTTTTGCAGGACACCAGAGGTGTAAAGGCTTCGCGTGCGTCGTCCCGGCCTGGGCCAAGCGAGGCCCGTATGGCCGTTTTTACGGCTTTATGCAAGTGAAACTATGGTTTCAGCTTTTATGCACAGGCTTGGCGGCCTTGTTAGGCACACCCTCTCGCGCCAGAAGTGCACGCAGGGACTTCATAATGGGAAAGACTTCTATGTTGCGGTCGCCCCCAAGCTCACGCCATGCTTTTTGCTCAAGCTCCACAATTTCACGGTCTTCTTCAAAAATGCGGTGGGTGAACAGCCCCAGCGCAGGCCATGCCAGATCCAGCAAAAAGCCCCATTTTGGCTTTTTAACTGACAGAAGCCCGAAGGTCTGGGTGCCCAACTGGTCCGCCCCCAGCGGCACATAGGCCACCCACAGGTCCATGATCAGATCACCATCCTTGTCGTGAATTTTTAAGGTCTGGTACGGATAGGTGGTACGGACGGACACCACTTCCTCCACAGGCTGCTCCCGCCCGTCATCATGGTGCTTGCCGAAAATCAGCGCCTCAGCCAGTGGCTGATTGCCGCCTTTACGGGCAAAGCTGTACCGGGCTTCCAGAAAATTTTCGCCCTTACTCTGCCCCAGAAAACGCGCGGTGATGGACCCCATCTGGCGGCGATGCAGGAACTGATGATTCATATCCATCAGGTTTTCGTGCATGAAAGTGTAATGGCACTTCAACCGTGGGCTGAAATGCCGTGTTTTGTAGTCTGGATTCCCGACCTGCGCGATTTTGGGAACGGGCACACTCTCCGCCAACGCAGGATCACCGGGGAAAATGAAGATAAGACCTGATTTTTCACGGCAGGGATAAGCCCGGACTGGTCGGCCAACATCCTCCCGGTTCAGGTAAGGCACCGTCACGCATTTGCCTGCACGGTCAAACGCCCAACCGTGATAGCAGCACTTTATGCAGTCACCTTCCACAAGGCCTTTGCTTAGGGGCACCTGCCGGTGTGCACACCGATCTTCCAGCGCATAAACCGGCCCGTTTTCAGGGCGAATAAGCGCTATAGGGTGCCCTGCATAACGGGCTGCAAACGCCTTACCCGGCCTGACCTTATGAGACCATGCAACGGGGTACCAGAAATTGGGGTCGCAATCGATTTGCCGTAGGTCGTACTCTCCGGCCTGTTGCGTGGGGGTTGCTTGGTTAGCGGGGGCTTTCACCAGCATAACGTGCTTAACTCCTTAGTGTGCATGAGCGTTGGCGCACACAGGGGAGCGCAGCCGCCCTTCAACTTGTCACGTTACGATTGAGCCTTAATACCGCATGGGGCAAGCCATGACGCTGCATGTCAGATTCACGATCGCAGGGACAAGCAGGCACACGCGCACAAAAAAAAGCCGCCCGTTCCCTGCCAGGACACAAAACTGCGTCGTGACAGGATAAACGGAGCGGCTTTTCAGCAGGCTCTCTGAGGGCAGAGGGCCGGACTTACTCAGTCGCTTTTCGCGCCTTCATGCGGGGAGGTGACGCTCTGCTTCTTGTGGTGGCCTGTTTTGTGTTTGCCGGGCTGATACGCATGAGGAGCCTTCAGCGCTTCGCCAGAGGTCGGCGTCGTGTTTGCTGGCACTGCGTTGGACGGCGGCTGCGTACCGGGCTGCTCTGCTTTTGTGCGAGGATTGTTCCAGAGTTTTTCAGACGGCTCTATGCGCTTGCCGTTTTCATCCAGAGCCGCCTTGGGGGACTTACCAACCTGTGCGGCGGCTGAATCTGCTGTTGGGGTCTGCTGTTCCTGCGCCAGAGCAAAGCCCGGTGCAAGCAGCAGTGCCGTACCAAGAACGAGAGTTTGAACACGTAAAGCCATGCTATCTGCTTCCTTAACAAAAATCAGAACTGTCATAACCCCAACGACAGAACCTCAAGGAAGTTCCTTATTTTTCCAGCGGCACTGCCAGCGCCTGACACAAACACCTAGCTCCGGTTTTATTGAGAGGGAGAGGGTGCCCGTCCAGAGAGGTTACACACCTTACCCCAAGACTATTGATTAAATAGACTGCTTCTGCCACCGACAACGCGGCCGGAGCAAGAGGCTGCTCCTCTATCAAACCCGCCTGAAAAAGCACGGCTCGGGCGACACCCGGCAACGCTCCCTCGCTTACTGGTGGTGTCATAAAGTTGCCGCTCTGCTGCACAACAACCGTACTGATGGTCGTTTCTGCAACACGCCCTTGCGTGTTGAGCAGCAAGGCTTCATCCGCCCCGGCACGCGCGGCTTCCTGCCGGGCCAGAATATGCGGCAGATAATTAAGGCTTTTCATGCGGCATAAGGGAGACTGCTCATCCTGCCGGATAAGCCGACTGGTCATCAGGCTAACAGTTGCGACCGTAGGGGCCCCTTCCGTTGCGGTCACAACAACAGTTGGTTCAGCATGCGTGGGTGGCAACAAGCCACGCACACCCACACCGCGCGTTACGGTAAGGCGCATGGAACCGCTCTGTAACCCTGTTGCGGCCAGAAGCTCTTGCGTAGCCTGCGCCATTTCCGCAAATGTCGGCACAGGCAATTGCAGCACTGCACCACCATTTTGCAGCCGTGCAGCATGAAGGGGCAGCCGGAGCACCCTGCCCTCATGCACGCGGAGTGTTTCAAACAGGCCATCCCCCAACGTCAGACCACGGTCCGCCACGTCAATCCGGGCCTGTTCTGCCGGACAAATTCGCCCATTAAACCAGACAACCGATGTCATAGCTCTTGCCCAAATACCGCCAGAAGCGGCGCTATTTTTAGGCACATTTCCGCATACTCCTTATCGGGGTCAGAAAGTGCTGTTATGCCCCCTCCCGCAGCGATATGCAGGCTGTTGCCGTGCCGGACAACGGTGCGGATAATCACTGAACTTTCCATCTGCCCTTCCACGCCTATGCAAACAATGCTGCCACAGTAAGCGCCACGGGCAGAGGCTTCCAGTTCATCAATAATCTGCATGGCGCGGTGTTTGGGTGCACCGGTCACAGAGCCCGGTGGGAGGGTTGCCTGCAAAAGGTCAAAAACATCCTGCCCCTCCGCAAGCTTGCCGCGCACCTCTGACACCAGATGGTGCACATGGGCAAAGCGCTCCACCTTTAAGAACTCCGGCACCGTTACACTGCCAATTTCTGCAACGCGCCCTATATCATTGCGCATCAGGTCAACAATCATCAGGTTTTCGGAACACTCTTTTTCGTCTACAGCCAGAGACTGCGCAAAAACTCTGTCTTCCTCATCGGTTTTACCGCGCGGGGCCGTGCCTTTTATCGGGCGGGAACAGGTGTAACGCTGCGCATCAAGTTGCAGAAAACGCTCTGGGGATGTGGAGTGCAAAGCATACGCCTCACCACACCGGAGATACGCAGCAAAAGGCGCAGGCGCAGCATGACGCAAGGCCCTGTAGAGCGTTAAATCGTCAAGCGGCTCCTCGCTCTCGGCGGCATATCGTCCGGTTATGTTAACCTGAAAAATATCTCCCGCCGCAATATACTGTTTTGCCCGTTTAACAGCCGCACAATAGGCTACTCTTGTCTGGTCCGGTGTAAAGACAAGGCGGGGCACGCGTGCAGGCGTATCGGCACACCCAACCGTATTCCATAATTCCTGATATAATCTTAGGGTTTCTAACTTAGATTCTGCATTATCTGAAAAACCGGCAAGAAAAGCTCTTTTTTCCAGCCTATCCCAAACAAATACCTGCTCATAAAAGCCAAAAGCACAGTCTGGTTGGTCATGTTTTACATGCCGAGAGGGCACCGCCTCACACTGCATTCCAAAATGATAGTCAAAAAACCCGATATACCCACCATAGAACGGTAGGTCATAAGGGCGATGGCGTGCGCCCTGCGGCTGGGCTGGTAGAGCGTGCCGCAGAGCAGAAAACACGGCCTGCGGTGAACTTTCTGCCTGCACAGCACCATCTTTGTGCAGAAGACCGTTCACTACAAACACCGTATGCTTTGGGTGCACGCCCAGAATTTTCCACCGGCTTCGTGCGTCAACAGGGCCGCCGCTATCCAGGAAAGCACACCATGGCGCGTTCCCCCATGCAGTCAGCGCTGCCTCCGGCTCCAGCCACGGAAGTTCCAGCGCCCACAGGTGCCACATGATTCCGGCCCCTTTTACACCTGCTCCACACGGGAGATACCGGGCAGCGTCTTCAGGCGCTGGCCCAGTAGCGGCGTCACTTTATAGCCGCCTTTCAACCTGACCTCCACGTCACAGGTATCGGCAACACCCGGCAGGAGTGTGATACGGCCGGGGCCGCCGCGCTGGCTGTTCAGAATATCGCAAAGCTGAGCAAGCGCGTCTTCCTTCTCAACCCAGACACGCAACTCACTCTGGTTCTGTGCCGCAGCCTGCTCCAGTTCCATGATGTCACTGGCCGTAATACGCAAGGCCTCGCCTTCCAGCTTCAGGTCTGCTTTCACCAGAACGGCGGTACCTGCGGTAAGACTTTCCCGCACGCGGCTGAGTACTTCGGAGAACACAGTGACTTCGCACCCGCCAGTGGCGTCAGACAGACGAACCCATGCCATTTTATTCCCTGTGCGTGTTGGGCGTTCCTTTTTATCCACCACACACCCGGCAATGCTCACACGCCCTACCCCGGCTTCCGCCGCAGACAGGAGCGCTGAGGATTTAGTGACCCCCATACGCCGCAAGACCGGACCATACGCATCCAGCGGATGTGCCGTCATATGAAAGCCGATGGCCTCGGCCTCCATGGCAAGGCGCTCAAATTCCGGCCAGTCGGCCCCTTCTACAAGGCGCAGCGTTTCAACATGTCCCGCACCCCCAAACAGACCTATCTGGCCTGATGCTGCTTCCTGCGCCTGACTTTGTGCGCGGCGCAAAATAGTATCCGCAGAGCGGTAGGCACGCGCACGGTTTTTATCAATACATTCAAAAGCACCGGCCTTGGCCAAATTTTCCATTTGCATCCGGTTGATCTGTTTAGGGTCAATCCGTGCTGCAAAATCGGACAGGTCCTTAAATGGCTTGCTGCCACGGGTGGCTACCAAGGCCTCCATGGCGCTGAACCCAACTTTTTTGACCGCAGCCAGCGCATACCGGATACCCTTGCTACCATCCGGCAGGGTTTCAACGCAGAAATCGGCTTCGGATTTGTTAATATCTGGCGGCAGAACCTTAATACCCATGCGCTCGGCTTCCTGCCGTAGTGCCGCCAGTTTTTCAGTACGCTCCCGTGCCAGGGACATACAACCAGCCAGAAACGCAACCGGGTGGTTCGCCTTCATCCATGCCGTTTGATACGAAACAAGAGCGTACGCTGCCGCGTGCGATTTGTTAAAGCCGTAGTCAGCAAACTTGGCCATGATGTCGAACACTTCAACGGCCTTGTCACGGTCAATGCCGCGTTTAACAGCACCTTCCGTAAACAACTCGCGCTGTGTATCCATTTCTGAGCGAATTTTCTTACCCATGGCGCGGCGCAGAAGGTCAGCGCCACCAAGGCTATAGCCTGCCATTTTCTGGGCAATCTGCATAACCTGTTCCTGATAGACCATGATACCGTAGGTCTCTTCAAGAATATCCCGAATTTCCTCATGCGGTGGCTCCCAGGCCTCCCCATGTTTACGCCTGCAATAATCGGGAATATTGGCCATGGGTCCGGGGCGATACAGGGCCACGGCAGCAATCAGGTCTTCCAGCCGTGTAGGACGCATCTGTTTCAAGACGTCCTGCATCCCCGCGCCTTCGAACTGGAACACGCCTGCCGTATCCCCCCGGCTCAGCATCTCATAGGTTGCGGCGTCATCCAGCGGAATACGGCTCAGATCAACCTCGATCCCCATTTTACGCAGGAAACCAACGCCCCTTTGCAAAATGGTCAGCGTTGTCAGACCCAGAAAGTCAAACTTGACCAGACCGGCCTGCTCAACAAACTTCATGTTATACTGGGTAACCAGCGTGTCACTTTTCGGGTCTCGGTACAGCGGCACCAGTTCAACTAAAGGCCGGTCCCCAATCACCACCCCTGCGGCGTGCGTACTGGCATGGCGGAACAGACCTTCAATCTGCTGACCAATTTCCAGAAGCCTGCGCAAAGCCTCGTCATTATCACGCATTTCCTGAAGTTTGGGTTCGCCTGCAATGGCGTCTTTCAGGGTGGTTGGTTTAGCGGGGTTGTTGGGAATAAGCTCCGCAACACGGTTGACCATGCCGTAAGGCAGCCCCAGCACACGCCCAACGTCTCGTACAGCCGCGCGGGCCTGCAACTTACCGAAGGTAATAATCTGCGCCACACGGTCTGGCCCGTATTCGCGCCGCACATAGGCAATCACCTCGTCCCGCCTGTCCTGACAGAAGTCGATATCAAAGTCAGGCATGGACACACGTTCGGGGTTCAGAAACCGTTCGAACAGCAGGTTGAAGGGGATGGGGTCAATATCGGTAATGGTCAGCGCCCAGGCAGCCAATGACCCTGCACCAGACCCACGGCCCGGACCCACCGGAATATTATGCTGCTTCCCCCATTGGATGAAGTCCGCCACGATCATGAAATAACCAGGGAACCCCATTTTGGAGATAATATCCAGCTCAAAGGCCAGACGCTCATTGTAGGTCTTGCGCGTTTCCTCATCCATGGTCACGCCGGACAAGCGTTTTTCCAGCCCTTCCCATGCCATGGCGCGCAGGGTTTCATCCTCCGTTGCGCCTTCTCGCACCTTGGGGCAGACGGGCAGCAGGGGTTTGCGTGTCTCCACCTTGATGGCGCAGCGCTTGGCAATTTCCAGCGTGTTGTCACAGGCATCTGGCAGGTCAGCAAACAGAGCACGCATAACTGCGGGTGGCTTGAACCAGTGTTCCGGCGTCACGCGCCACCGGTCCCGCTCCGCCATAGTGCGGCCTTGGGCAATGCAGATCAGTGCATCATGGGCTTCATACATTTCCCGCTTGGGGAAGAAGCATTCATTGGTCGCCACCAGTGGCAGGCCAAACCGGTCTGCCAACGCTATCACGCCCGGCTCTACCGCTTTTTCCACGGCAAGGTTATGGCGGTGCAATTCAACAATCAGCCTGTCACCAAAAGCCTCATGCATCTGGGCCAGCCAGCGTTCAGCCTCATCCTTCTGGCCTTCCGCCAACATTTGAAACAGTGGCCCACGGGTGCCGCCGGTCAGCAGCAGCAACCCCTCAGACCTTTCGCGCAATGTTGTCAGGCTTACCACAGGGTCAGACGGGTCAGATTCCTGAAACCCGTTGGACGACAAAAATTGCAGGTTGGTCAGCCCAGTCTCGTTCTGGGCCAGCAGCACAACCGGCTCCGCCGGGGAACCCGGTTTGTCATTGCGTGAGGGCAAGCCCAACTGACAGCCAATAATGGGCTGCACCCCGGCCTTGGCACAATATTGGGAGAATTCCAGCGCCCCGAACAGATTGCCGGAATCCGCAATGGCCACGGCAGGCATACGCATATCCTGCGCCATTTTGGCCAGTTCTGGCACACGAATGGCACCCTGGCTCAAGGAGTAAGCGGAATGAACCCGAAGGTGAACAAAATCTGCGTAGGACATACCCGCCTTCTACCACAGGGGGGAGGTAATCTCACCTCTTGCAAAATTTAATCTTTTACCCATGACGTCTCTGTCCATTGGCTTTGCTCAAAGCGCCTCACCTGCTCTACTGTCCGCAGCATGACCCAGAACACATCACCACTGCGCCGGGGCTGGACAACCGGCAGTTGCGCCACTGCCGCAACCAAGGCCGCATGGCTGATGCTACAGGGGCACCCTGCCCCAGCCACCGTACCCATAACACTACCAAACGGCAGGGTTGTGCTCTTTGCCCTCTGCCACCACGGCAAGGAGGGTGACACCGCCTACGCCGAGGTGATTAAAGATGCGGGAGATGACCCGGACGTGACGCATGGCGCTGTTATTCGGGCCACGGTCCGCGTGCTGCCTGCGGGCAGCGGTGTTGTTTTTAGGGCCGGAACAGGGGTGGGCACTGTCACACGCCCCGGCCTACCCGTGCCCCCCGGTGAAGCCGCCATTAACCCTGTCCCCCGCGCCATGATCCGTCAGGCCCTGACTGAAGCGCATGCCAGTCTGCCCGACGCGGAAGTGACAATTTCCGTCCATAATGGAGCCAAACTGGCAGAGCGCACCCTCAACAGCCGTTTGGGCATTGTTGGCGGGCTTTCCATTTTAGGCACCACAGGCATTGTTGTGCCCTTCTCCTGCGCCGCATGGATTGACAGTATTCACCGTGGCATTGATGTCGCCCGTGCTGAAGGCCTGCCGCATATTGCTGGCTCAACCGGCAATGTTTCCGAAAAAGCCGCGCAGCAGTATTACGGTCTGCCAGACACTGCCTTGATTGAAATGGGGGATTTTGTTGGCGGCCTGCTTAAATACGTGCGTAGCCACCCCGTAGCCCGCCTGACCATTGCTGGCGGCATTGCAAAAATGACCAAACTTGGCCAAGGCAGACTGGACCTGCACTCCAAGCGCGGGCAGGCAGACATGCAGGCTTTGGCAGATCTGGCGTGTGAGGGGGGCGCAGACACCCCGACATGCAGTGCCATTGCCAGCAGCCAGACCGTGGCAGAGGCTTTTCTTTGTGCCAGCGCAAATGGTGTGCCGTTGGGAAACCTTATTGCCCACTCAGCACTGCGCACCGCGCTTCACACACTCAGCCCCACACCTTGCCGGGTCGATGTGATGGTCTTCGACCGTAAAGGCCAGTGCGTTGGCCAAACTGACGCGGTTACTGCTGCGGGGCCGTATCCAGCCCCCTGAAGCGGCGATGATAGTCTGTGCTATATAAAGCACTTTCCCGAAAATCCTTTTCCCCCAATGCGGGCCCCACAAGCACAAGGGCCGTGCGTTCAATAGGGTTTTTGGCAAACTCGGCCTCAATGGTGCCAAGCGTGCCGCGCAGCACCACCTCGTCCGCCCATGTTGCACGGGCCACAATGGCCACCGGGCAGTCCTGCCCATAAAAAGGCATGACCTGCGCAACAATTTTATCCAACGCATGAATAGCCAGATGAATAATCAGCGTTGCGCCAGTAGCGGCAAAAGCAGGCAGGTTCTCTCGCTCTGGCATTGCGGATGCACGGCCAGTCACTCGTGTTAACACCAGGCTTTGGGCAATACCTGGCACTGTCAGTTCCTGCCCTAGCGTGGCCGCAGCCGCGGCAAAGGCTGGCACACCCGGCACCATACGCCACGCAATACCCAGCCTGTCCAACCGGCGCGTCTGCTCTGCAACTGCACTGTAAAGGGACAGGTCCCCTGAATGAAGACGCGCAACATCCTGCCCTTGCTCGTGCGCTTTCACATACTCAGCTTCAATCTGGTCCAATGTAAGGGGGGCCGTATCAACCAACCGTGCATTTGGCGGACAAAATGCCAGCATATCCGGCGGGATAATGGAGCCTGCGTACAGGCAAACCGGGCAGTTGGCCAGTATGTCACGCCCGCGTAGGGTCAGGAGGTCAGCAGCGCCGGGGCCTGCTCCAATAAAATGAACTGTCATAATCCCTCTCCCTTGGCCAAAGCGCAGGTAACACCACCTTGAACCTGCCGTGCCCCATATAAAACCCGCCCATGCCCGGCCACAGCAAGGGCGCAGGCCTCCGCTATGGAAGACGCACCCCTTGTTGCCTCTGCCACAATATCAGAGTGTGTCAGGCACAAAGGCTGCATCTGTATAAGCACTGGCTTGGGCACTGCAACCAACTCGGCCTGAAAAGCATGGGCCAGTTCAGCCAGCCACTCCGCTTTTTTAAAGTCTGGCACAGCCAATCTGGAAATTTTTTGTATGGAATATGTTTGCATGGCTATGCGCAAAACCCGCATCGCCTGCTCCGGCGTGGCGGAATGGTTCCACCCCAACCCTGCCACCGTTATCATGACTGGCATGGCTTCCATGCTACCCACTGCGTAACACTCATGGCTGGACGAAAACCGTGCAGTGTCCCCACTGTATCCAGCCGCGCCACATTTAAGCGCGTCAGGTTGCCTCCCCATCTTTGCATGGCCTCAAACAGCCGGACCTCTGTTTCCAGCACAACTCCGTTGACCACAATACGCCCCCCCGGTTTAAGCGCTGCCCATGCTGCCTCTAGCAACGCAGGATTGCTTGCACCACCACCTACAAAAATGGCGTCCGGCGCTGGCAAACCGTCAAATACTGTGGGAGCCTGCCCGGTAATGACCTGAAGGTCCGGCACCCCCAACGTCTGCGCGTTGCGGGCAATACGGGCAGCGCGCTCAGGCGTCCGCTCAACTGTAATGGTCCGGCAGGCAGGGTCCGCCAGCATCCATTCAATGCCAACCGAGCCAGCACCCCCTCCCACATCCCACAGCAACTCCCCTGCTCTGGGTGCGAGGGAAGAGAGCGTGACAGCCCGTATTTCACGCTTGGTTAACTGGCCATCATGCTCAAAGCAGATGTCTGGCAGCCCTGCAACACGGGGTATGGTATTGGCCACCGCCCCTGCAGGAATTTGAAGTGCCAGAATGCACAAACGGTTTACAGCTACAGGCACACCACCCTGCACAAGACCGCTCACGACACGTTCTTGCGGGCCGCCCAGAGCTTGCAGGCAGTGCCACTGGGCTTGCCCCAGCCCGCGCTCCGTCAACCACGCCAGCAACATGGCAGGCGTTTGCTCATCGGCACAGAGAATCAACAACCGGGCACCCGGCTGCAAGTAAGGAAGCAGCAGTTCCTTGGGCCGCCCGCAAAGCGACAGCACCCGGCACGCCTGTTGTGCCCACCCCATGCGGGCACACGCCAAAGCAACCGAGGACACTGACGGCACACACCAGAACTCCTCCGGTGTGATGTGCGCAGCAAGCGATGCCCCAACACCGTACAAAAACGGGTCACCCGATGCTAAAAGCAGCGTCGGCTGGCCCCGCCGTGCCAAAACCGCCTTCAGGGCGCTGGAAAACGGTTTGTCCCATATATGCGCCTCGCCCTTTATAAGGGTCTGGCACAGCGCCAAATGGCGCTCTCCTCCCACAACATAAGGCGCATTTTCAATCAGGCTGCGTGCTGCCGGAGACAGACCATCAGGCCCATCTTCCCCTACCCCCACCAGAGTGAGCCACCGTGTCTGTGCCGTGCCATCTGTCATGCCACATTTCCTCTCACTGTGCGGGGCGGCATAACGGCTGCATGCCTTGCCTTGGTCTGCACTCCAGCGATATGGCTGGGGACAAGTGCCTCAGCCTGAAAGCCGTACCAATGCCTGCTACGCCCGCCCCTTTGCGTATTCTGATTTTGGGTGGCACGACGGAAGCCACCGCATTGTGCCAAATGCTGGCAGGCAACAGTGCTTTTGCACCAACCCTGTCTTTGGCGGGTGTTACCAAAAATCCGGCTCTGCCTACTCTGCCCTGCCGTGTTGGGGGTTTTGGCGGCCGTGAAGGGTTGCTGTGCTGGCTGCGTGCAAACAGGGTTCAGGCCATTATAGATGCCACCCACCCTTTTGCTGCCACCATGAGCCACACTGCCAGCCTGACCGCTAGAGAACTGGGCATTCCGCTGCTGCGGCTTGAGCGCCCGGAATGGCAAGCTACTGCGCGTGATAACTGGCAGTATGTGCCCTCCATACAGGCTGCGGCACACACTCTGGCGGACCCTGCCGGGCTGGGCAAAAGCCCTCTGACAGTTTTTTTGACAACAGGCCGCAAGGAAACGCGGCCGTTTCAGGCTGCACCGCAGCACCATTACATTCTGCGCTCCATTGAAGCCCCAGCCCCCGCCGCGCTGCCCCCCAAAACCACCCTTATAACAGCGAAAGGCCCTTTTGATCTGGCCGCTGAACTTGCTACGTTCCAGCACTACGACATAACGCATCTTGTTACAAAAAATTCTGGTGGTAGCTCCACCTTTGCAAAAATTGAGGCCGCGCGCGCCTGTAATCTTCCCGTTATCATGATCAATCGTCCCGCTGTAACCACCAGCCAGACGGTAGCAACAGCACGGGAGGCCATGACGTGGTTGCAGCATCAGGGGGCTGCAACTGTTCGGGCCGTGTAAATCCACGGGTCCTGACCATCTGGCCGTTCTATGGTGTGGCTGGCAGCACAGCCTATAAGCACAAGCGTGCTCATGTCCGCCCACTCCGCATTTGCTTCTGCCACAGTGCTGATTTTAACACTTTCATCGGGCCGACCAATGGCCCGCGCAAAGGCAACAGGTGCTGTTGCCGGGGCGTAGTGCCGCAGATGCGCCAAAGCCTCACCCAACTGCCACGGGCGTGCCTTTGAGCGCGGATTATACAGGGCAATAACAAAACCCGCCTGCGCGGCCAGTTGCAAGCGTTGCAAAACAACAGACCAGGGCTTCAGGTTATCGGAAAGAGAGATGACACAAAAATCTCCACCCAATGGGGCACCCAGTCTGGCTGCCGCTGCCAGAACCGCGCTGACACCGGGTATGACCTCAATATCCAGACTGCGCCACGCTGCGGGGCCGTTCTGTATCGCTTCAAAAATGGCACTCGCCATGCCAAACACACCGGCATCCCCTCCGGACACAACCCCCACATGCCGCCCGGCCTGCGCCATCTCCAACGCATGGCGCGCGCGGTCCAGTTCTTCCCGGTTGTCGGAACTATGGCGCACCACATGCGCTGGCGCTTCAACCCGTTGCACATAGGGGCCGTAGCCCACAAGGTCCGTCACCCGTGCCAGAACCTGCGTGGCCTGCGGTGTCCGCTGCGCCTTATTGCCCGGCCCCAGCCCAATAATGCTGACACGCCCTGTCATCGCACGCCCTTCCGGCCTGGTACCAGAACAAGAGAAAAATAAGGTGCTGTGTCACCACATTTCTCAAATGGCTGAGTAAAGCTGCCTGCCTGTGTTCCACGTTCAACATAGTGAGCATCTGGCAGGCGGCCAGACTGCTCCAGCGCGCGGCGCACCTTAGGCATGTTACGGCCAATCTTCATGACAACTGCGGCATCCGTCTGGCCAAGCCAGTGTGCCAGTTCCGCTTCCGGCAATGTTGCTGGCAGCACGCATAACACATCATCCCCATGTGTCATGGGGACTTGTGCCTGTGACCAGCAGCCATTCATGGCCGCAATACCGGGCACAACATCTGTATCGAAACGCCCCTTGAGCCGGTCGAACAGATACATGGCGGACCCATACAGAAAAGGCTCGCCCTCACACAGCAACACAACATCCTGCCCCTGCGCGAGACTCTCGGCCAACTGCTCAGCACAGGCATCGTAAAAACCCTGTATATCACGTTGATAGGCAGGGTCCTCAACCGACACCTCAATGGTGAACGGGTAGGCAAGCCGCACATCCTGCGTGCCGGGTGTTATATAGGGGTCTGCAATGGTGCGGGCGTGGCCTTTTTTGTCATGCCTGCAAAAATGCGCCACCACTTTGGCCGCCTGAAGTATTTTAACAGCGCGCACTGTCAACAATTCCGGGTCACCCGGCCCTACACCCACAATATGTAACGTGCCCTGTGCCATGTTACTCGGCCTCACAGGCAAGCGCGTTCACCGCAGCGGCGGCCATGGCGCTGCCGCCCAAGCGCCCCTCCACTATCAACCACGGCACATCCGTGCGGTGGGACAGAGCAGTTTTTGACTCTGCGGCCCCCACAAACCCAACGGGTAAACCAATAATGGCGGCAGGCTTTGGGGCTCCCGCATTCAAAAGTTCCAATAAATAAAACAAGGCGGTTGGGGCATTGCCTATGGCCACCACAGCGCCATCCAACTTATCCCCCCAGAAGTCCAGCGCTGCGGCTGAACGTGTGTTGCCAATCTGCTGAGCCTGCGCTGGTGTGCGCGGGTCACGCAAAGTGCACACAACCTCGTTCTCCGCAGGAAGGCGTGTGCGTGTCACGCCATGCGCTACCATCTGGGCATCGCATAAAATTGGTTTTCCGTTTTTCAAAGCCTGCGTTGCAGCCTGCACAAAACCGGGTGACATACGGACATGCCGGGCAACATCCACCATACCGCAGGCGTGAATGATGCGGACAACAACCTTGGCCTGCTCCGGGGTAAAGCCGCTCAGGTCAGCTTCTGCACGAATGGTCGCAAAAGACTGCCGGTAAATGGCCGCGCCATCACGAATATACTCATATTCTTCCATCGCGGCTTTCATACTCTACCCTTCCTTTGGCGTCTTCTCTGCTGCCCAAGCCCGCACACGGGCGCGCACGGCGTCAAAACTGGACTCATGACAGGTGGGTTCATCGCCCGCCGTGCCGTTTCTGACAAGGGCATAGCTCTGTAACCCGGCCACAATGCTCACATCCGCAGCAGCAGGATGGGCACAGCCTTTGCTGCACCCTGCAACATGAACCGCAGTCGTTACAGGAATATCCGCCGCCAGTTGCAAGGCCAGCGCTGGCACATCAACACTCGCCTGTGCACAGCCCTTCACACCCTCACAGGCAAATACCCGCAAGCGCGGGTCCGCCAAGTCTGTCACAAACCTATGCAGAAGCGGCTGCGTTTTTTGACCTGCGAGCACGATGCTGTGCCATGGGGTCAGATAAAGCCAGCCATCACCACTGGCGGCACTGTGGGCGCAGGCCCTCAACATGGCCACCGTAAGGCTTCCCAAAGGCACACCCATCCCATAGAGCGTCGGCAGGATCTGCCCCACCAGCACAGGCGGGGTTACAGCCGAAGGATGATCTGCCGACTCAGCAAAGCCCTGACCACACGCAGCAAACAACCTTGCACCACAGTGCGGGTTCCGCATTGGGCGCTGGGCTTCATTCTGCATCACAAACGCTTCCGCCAACTGCAATGCAAGCTGCACAGCCTGAGGACCAGTGAGTGGCAAGCTACGCGCCGCCCCGCACGCGACACGCCATGCGCCCCTGTCCGTTTGCAGGAGAATGTCTGCCTTCAAGGCTCCAACAGGGCATATACCGCCCCCCTCTACAGCAAACCCAAATTTATCCGGCAACCCGGACAGACTGTCCCGCTCAAGCAGCCCAGCTTTGAGCAGGCGGGCGCATAGCAGTGTGTCATCAGCACATATGGGGTCTAATCCGGCAAGGGGCGTTATTTGCAAAGCCAGCCGTTTTTCCTGCGCCGGGTCTGGCAAACCTAGTCCCGCAGCCTGCATCCGTGCGGGAAAAGCCAATGCCTGCTCATGCGAAAACCCTCGTAACTGTAGGTTCGCCCGGTTTGTCAGGGTAATGTGCCCTTTGCCGTGCTGCTCGGCCTCCTGCGCAAGACACAGGGCCTGAGCCGCCGTCAGCCGCCCAAACTCCGGCCGCACACGCACAAGCCAGCCGTCTGCCGCCTGCATGGGGGCATAAAGACCGGGGCACCAGCCTTTAACAACGGGCGCTTCAGAAAGGGTGTTCATTGTCTCACCTTTCTTTATCCTGCGGGCTACAAACCCGGCCTGTAAAGCAGGCTACCTGCCCACTGTCAAAACACCTGACCATGATGGAAGGGCAAGTTTTCCCTAGTTTAACGCTCATACTGCGTGAGGGACGGTTTCCGGGCAACAAGGGTGCCAACTGGCCGTGTAGGCCAAAACCTCTTAAACAGAGTGCCTGCTCATGCCACATCGACAGCAGTGGCCCTGCTTCCTTATTTTCTACAATCGGACAGTCTTATGAAACTCATTACAACCCGGCAGGATTTGACCGACTGTGTCACAGGTTGGCACCGCAACGGAGACACAATAGGTGTTGTGCCCACCATGGGCTCGTTACATACCGGCCATCTGACACTGGTAAAAGCGCTGGATGGCAAAGTGACGCGCCGTATTGTGACGGTGTTTGTAAACCCCATACAATTCAACAATGCCGATGATTTCCGCCTTTACCCACGGGGGCTGGAGGCAGATGCAGCACTTCTGGAAAAAACAGGCAACGTCGATGTGCTGTATGCGCCAGACGCCAGCCAGATGTATGCCCCCGGCTTTGCCACACGCGTTATGGTGTCCGGTCTGGACAGTATGCTGTGCGGTGCTGACCGGCCCGGCCATTTTGATGGTGTCGCAACTGTTGTGACCAAGCTGCTTTTGCAAACACGCGCAAATATCGCAGCTTTTGGAGAAAAAGATTTCCAGCAGCTCTGTCTTATTCGCCGCATGATACAGGACCTTGACCTACCAGTCAGCGTCCTGCCCGTACCCACCGTGCGCGAAGCCGATGGCCTTGCCCTTTCTTCCCGCAACAAGCGTTTAAGCCCAGAGCAGCGGCAACAGGCTGTAGCACTCCCCACAGCACTGAAAGCCTGCATTACCGCCATGAAACAAGGCGGCACGGTAGAAGCCACGCTTGGCGTGTGCTCAAATGCCCTGAAACAAGCCGGTTTTGTGGTGCATTATCTGGACCTGCGGTCTGGCAGCACGCTCCAGCCCACCCAAGCCTCTGACCCGACCGCCCGCCTGTTTGTGGCCGCAAGCCTTGGCGATATTCGGCTGATTGATAATATGCCGCTGGCCTGACACCTCAGCCCCTGTTTCAAAAAGGACCCTGTAAAATGAGTGATATTACCCGCCTTGACCCGGAAGAACGCCTGACCGGCGCTGTGATTTACAACGGCCTGATCCATCTTGCCGGCCAGATTGCTGACGATTCCTCATTGGATGCAGAAGGGCAGATGGCCGATATTCTGCGGCAGGTTGATGCCCTGCTGGCTAAAGCTGGCACCGACAAAAGCCGCATGCTGTCTGTTCAGATTTTTCTGGCTGACATGAGCGACATGGCCGGCATGAACCGGGCCTGGGATGCGTGGCTTGACCGCGCTAACAAACCGGCCCGCGCTACGGTGGAAGCCAAGCTGGCTAATCCTGCATGGAAGGTTGAACTGACCGGCATTGCAGCATTGCGCTAACGAAGCGGTATTCGACATGCAGGCCTGCCACAGCGCGGCCTGCATTTACCCAAAGCGTAAACGGCACACCAAAAAACTGGGCACAGAAGCCTGTAACCAGAAGCAAGATAATTTGAAAATTTTGAGGAAATATAAGGCTGGCTCCCGAAGTAGGACTCGAACCTACGACCCAGCGATTAACAGTCGCTTGCTCTACCAACTGAGCTATTCGGGACCAGCGAGGCATCGTATAGCCGCACTCCCCGGCACTCGTAAACCCCCTTTTTTCCTTTTTTTTCATTTTTTTGCGGCATGTCTTTTCCCGGCGGGCGACACCCGGCGCAACAGCGTGTAGAACAGACCCATGAGCACGCACGGACCCTCTACCAGCCCCACATCACGCCGCACGGTTCTTCTCAGCAGTCTCGCTGGTCTGGCCGTAGCGGGCGGACTTGGCGCGTATCAGGTCCTGCGGCACCCGCGCCCGCCACGCAGGCAGCCGGATGGCCAATACAGGCAGATCAAACTGGCATGGCCTGATGCCTCCAGCGCGCCCGTGCTGGCGGTGGCCTACCAGAAAGATTTTTTCACACAATATAGTCTGGACGTTGACATTACCTCTGCCCCGCTCAACGGGTCCGGCGCACTGGCAGCCCTTGCTGGTGGCGTGGCAGATTTTGCCGTAGCGCCTGCGTTGTCATGGCTGCCAAAACTGCATGACGGTCTGGCAGCCAACCTGATTTTGGGCATTCAGCCGGGTGTGTTCCGGCTACTGGTACGGCGGGGTGCAGGCATTACCCGGCTGGACCAGTTGCTTGGCCGCACCATTGCCATTCCGGACCAGAACATTGCCGACAAACTGTTTTTTGCCATCATGATGCGGCGCAAGGGCATTAACGCCATGGAGGGCATTACATGGCGCCCCATGCCCGCCGAAGATATGATAACAGCAGCCGCTGCCAAAACCATTGACGCAATAGCCACGCACGACCCCTTTGCCTGGCAACTGCTTGGCACATCAAACGGATTGTTTACCGAACTGGTCAGCAGCAACACCGGCCATTATGCAGACCGCACCAACATGATTTTAGGGGTATCCAGCAGCACACTGGCCGCAGACCCTGATGCCGCCACAGCCATGACACTGGCGTTGCGGGATGCTGCCCGGTGGGCCAATGCTCACCGCACCGAGGCCGCCACCCTGATAGCGGAGGCTACAGCGGGCATGAACTCAACAAGTGTGCAGGACATGCTGAGCAGTGAACCGCCTATCCACCCGGTAACAGGCCACCCTCTACGCGAACAGATTGCCCAATACTATGATGAACTACAGCTCATTGGCCTACTGCCGAGCGAGGAAAGTGCTGCGGACATGGCGCGCCGCTATACCCGCAACGTGCTGCGCGGATAAGCAGGCCTGCACTCCGCCAGCCGTAAGGTCTGGCAAACACACTTAAAGAAAGACTTAGCTTTTGGCGCTTGCCGCACCTTCCGGCTTTCGCCGGGCAGGCAAGCGCAGTTCACTGGCTAGCACCCCTACCAAAATCAGGCCTGCTCCTACCAAGGCCTGCAATGGCAAATATTCCCCCGCCATACGCCCGAACACACCCGCCCACACTGGCTCACCCGCATAAATAACGGTAGCCCGTGTGGCAGAAATGGTTTTTTGCGCCCAGTTCATAGCAAACTGGATAATAGCGCTCATGGCACCAAGCCCTATGGCTGGCCCTGCCCAGTCCCATGAAAAGGCCGGTACATGTTCGCCCGCAACCGGCATGGCAAGCAGAGCCAGAACGCCTGCCACCATCAACTGCACCACGGTAATGCGGCGGCTATCTACACTGATGGCGAAACGGCTGATCAAAATAACTTCTGCCGCAATGGACAACGCACCCAGCAAGGTTGCAATTTCCCCGACACTAAACCCAATTGTTGCAACTGCCTTGGGGTCGGTTAATAAGATCAGCCCAATAAAGGCCAGAGCAATACCAACCCAACTCATGGCGTGCGGCCGACGTTTGAGCACGCCCCATTGTAACAGCGGGACAATGGGCACATAGAGTGCCGTAATAAAGGCGGACTGCGTGCTGGGAATGGTCTTCAGGCCCAATGTTTGGAGGCTGTACCCCATGAACACGGATACCCCGATACACAATCCGGCCTTCAGCTCATGCCTAGTCAGCCCTGCCAGAGCCTTGCGAAAAAGCACGGCAGACATAAGCCCTGCCGTAATAAACCGCACGCCCACAAAAAACAGCGGCCCAGTATGCTGCATACTGTTATGAATAATGAGGAATGTTCCACCCCACAGCACGGTAATGCCGATGAGAATCAGCTCTTGCCGCGAGAGACCGCTACGAGGCCGAGTGTGAGATGATGTGGTATGGGTCATAGGTTTTAGCGTATATGAGCACTATAATGCACAATCAAGTCCCTCGTTCTGATGTTCTGGCGCATGTCGGTACAAATTTGCGCCATTTACGCAAGGAAGCAGGCCTTAGTCAGGAGGCTCTGGCTGCTGCGTCTGGCATCAGCCGCCGCATGATCGTTAATCTGGAATCGGGGCACGCCAATATCAGTCTGGGTAGTTTGGACCGGTTGGCAGAAGCACTGGATACAACCTTCCTCAAGCTGGTCAGCAACCCGGAACGGGAAAGTCGGAGACTGGAAGATGTGATGTGGCGTGGCAAAAGTGCCCTGAGCCAAGCTACCCTGCTGGGGGCCGCCCCCGCCAGGC
>NZ_BAMV01000009.1 GCF_000963925.1 Acetobacter cibinongensis | reverse complement strand
GTCGCTCCCTGCCTTTTGAAGACTCTCGTGAAGTGTCGCGACCTTCTGGCGATACAACTCCGCCATGTTCGGATGAAGCAGGGGCGGCGGGGAAGGGGTATCGGCCAGACGTGCTTCGATCTCCGCCTTACGCGCTTCAAGTTGCTCCATGCGTGTCTTGAGTGCAGAGCTGGCAAAGCCATCGAGAATTGCCTGAACGGCCTTATCCAGTTCGCGCTCGATTTTGGGAAGTTCGGATTTCAGAGCGACCAGATCGGCCCCTTTCTCCATCCGCAGTCGGTTAACCTCACGGGTAAACTCGTCACAAAATTCCTTGAAGAGGGCGGGATCCATCATTTGCGTCTGCAAGCCATTGAGCACGGATTTCTCCAGGACATCCCGCCGGAGTGTCAGACGGTTGTCGCAGGTGCCCTTGTTGCGGGCGGTTGAGCAGCCAAGATGGTTTTTGGAGATCATCGAGAAGCCACCGCCGCAGCAGCCGCATTTGATCAGCCCCGTCAGGAGATGGGTCGGACGTTGCAGGGCGTTGAGAGGGTGAACGCCTGTTCCGCGGGATTTCTGCGACCAGGTCGTTTTGCTCTGACGGGCTTTGACCGCATCCCAGAGATCCTGCTCGATAATCCGCAGTTCAGGAACGTCCTGGATGACCCACTCGGAGTCAGGGTTCAGGCGCGAGACGCGTTTGCCGGTGCTCGGGTTCTTGATATAGCGCAGCCGGTTCCAGACCAGTCGGCCAATGTAGAGTTCATTGTTGAGGATGCCCGTGCCGCGTTCGCGATTGCCATTGAGTGTTGACGGACTCCAGGCTTCTGACAAGGGACCGCGATGGCCTTCAGCATTCAGTAACAGGGCAATCGCTTTAGGAGATTTGCCGTCGACATACTCCCGAAAGACCCATCGGACGATCTGCGCCTGCTTCTCATTGATGGCGCGCTCGCCGCAGGTCGTCTCGCCATGGCTGTCGCGCTGTTTGACGACATCGTAACCGTAGCACAGGCCACCACCAGACTTGCCCTGTTCGACACGACCGCGCAGGCCGCGTCTGGTCTTGTTGGCCAGTTCCTTGAGGTAGAGCGCATTCATCGTGCCGGTGAGGCCGATATGAAGAGGGGTGATCTCGCCTTCCGAGAGCGTGACGATCTTTACGTTAGCGAAGAGCATGCGCTTGAACAGGCCGGCAATATCTTCCTGATCGCGGGATAGGCGGTCCATGGCTTCTGTCAGGACGATCTGGAAGCGGTCGGTATTGGCATCCGTGATGAGTTCCTGGATCCCGGGACGGATCAGGGACGCACCGGAAATTGCCCGGTCAGAATAGCTGTCGACGATCGTCCATCCCTGTTGTTCCGCGTACGTGCGGCAAATCCGGAGTTGATCCTCAATGGACGCATCACGCTGATTGTCAGAAGAATAGCGGGCGTAAAGGGCAACTTTCATAGCACATCGTTTCTCGAAGAAGAGGAGAGACTGGCTGCAGTGTGGTGCGTGACGTGTGTTACGCACTGCTTAGTATGCGAGACCCTGTGATGATCTGCGGATACCAGTCAGAAGAGAGCCATAACGGTGATGATGCAGTGTGATATTTTCCGAAGAAAAACTGCTGTCGCGGGGCTTACCCGCATGATGGTCCCAACGGGGACTGTAGAAGTCCTCAAGAAAGCCACGATCCAACGGATCTGACAAGAGAAATGTCAGGCCTTGGCGGTCGAGCTCGGTTTTTTGGAGGCAACACAGGGTGGTCTAGTGGCGGTGACGTGAGCCAGCGCCGCATGATGCGCGAGAATTTTTACCAGGAGCTTCAGTGTTTGGGTCGAGTGATGTGATGCCTGAGTGTCATACATCTGCACTGAGACTTGTTTCTGCATCGACTGCCTGCTGCTCATGCCAGCTCCTCCTTTAGTCAGATAAGCAATTCATGTTGGCTTTCAGAAGCAGGGTGGAGGCTGAAATGATTTAGCCTTCATCAATTTTGTTTTTTTCTTTTTTGGAATTGGGGTCCTGATAACTTTGAAGAGCTCTCACAAGTGCGTCGGGCAGCGGCAGTAACGGCAGAGGAATGGTCGGCGATACTGGACGAGGTGTCCGTTCCGTCTTTGTGTGTGGGATTTGGGTGATAGGCACTGCTTCAGGGCAATCAGTTTTGATCTCAGGCGTTGTCGCTGGATCCAGAACCCTGTTCTGCGTTTTGTGAGAACCATGGCGTATGCCCCACTCACGAAACCATCGGGCATAAGAGACCGTTCTGGCAGCGATATCGACATCGTCAGGAGTGTCCATAAAGCTGTGGCATGACCGGTGCTCTCGACCGGGCAAGACATTCGGATCTGCCCAGGCAGGGAGAGGATGAGAGGGCAGGGAGCGATAGCACCAGATGACATCCATAGCCGCCAAATAAGGGAGAATAGAAGCATAAGACGCTTTGAGCGTCTTGAATGTTGCGAGGCTAATGGTTTGCTTCAGTGCCCTTTTTCCGGTCTTTTCTTTTCTTAATCCAGTCGGGAAATCTGTAGGCAGGACAAGAAGTTTATCTGCACCTTTTGTCTCGTTCAGGGCGTGCAGGCAGCGTTGCAACGACAGCGGAATGTCGGGATGGTGATAGTATTGGCGCGCCGCAATGTGCAGTACACGACCCAAAATGCCGCGGAGCGTGCCGGTAATCAGAGTGCGATCCTGCAGATAATCGCAAAATTCATAGTGCGGGCAAGGTGAGCCGGACTGCTGATAGGCTTTATAAATTTGCTGTTGCAACTGCCATATTTCGTCTTCATGAAAAT
Source organism: Acetobacter cibinongensis (assembly GCF_000963925.1). GTDB lineage: Bacteria > Pseudomonadota > Alphaproteobacteria > Acetobacterales > Acetobacteraceae > Acetobacter > Acetobacter cibinongensis. Next base: position 26,755 of record NZ_BAMV01000009.1, on the reverse strand, counting down.
AGGTGGACAGAACAGGGATCATCTCTGCGGGGAGAGATTTTCTGGGGTATTCTGCCTCGGTGAGACGATTCAATGACAGAATGAGGGCGCGCTGCTCGGCGCTCAGAGAAGTCGAGAGAGACTGAAGAAACTCAGCAAAGCTTGCATGACGCGAGCCATAGGGTGGGTTCTGAATTTTGAGACGTAACTGATGTTCCAAAAACATGATCTGCAGATCAATCAGTCTAATATCACGCTGTGAATGGACCTTATGGGTCCGTACAACATTGATAAGTGTGCATTGAAGCAGTCTGTTGAGTGCAGGATCATTCTGTCTGAAACTTACAGGACTGCGCATTCTTGCCATTTTAGTCACGCCATTCATCCTCTTTGCTTTATACGTCTCGGACCTTGCTGCTAATGAGTTCCATCTCCGAAAACTGGGGCCAGGATGCGTTATAAACCAGGGCTCTGTTAAAGCTTGATCCAGTCTGCTCCGGCCAGCGATTTGGGGTGATTGCGAGGAACAACGGTGCTGTTTTTTCGTATTGGGATACGACAGCGCACCACTCTTATAGAATCTCGTATAATTTTTAAGATGGAGTTCTACAGAATTTCAGAAAAAATACATTTTCAAAAAAACAAAATTGCAAAGGTAATTTTGACCACAAAATAACATAATAACGGATTTTTATTCCAAATATTAAAAAGACTAAATTATGACCTTGTCGGAATGATTGTCGGATAATTTGCCTACGACTAAAAACACCCCCTAAAACAGCCATATCCGAACGGTTTTAGGAACCTATCCCTTACGGATCAATCCACCCTCGAAAATGGCGATTCCGGAACTGTTTTCGAGGATTAAAGCGAAAGTTGAAAATTCGACAAGAATCATGACGCCGCCAAAAAACCAGCAAAACACAAAACAGCCGGACAAGAAAAAACGAAAAGCCTCATAGAAGCTCGCAAGAGCGATCAATGGGGGATTCAAGCAGTCTGATACCAGACCAGCCATAAAAGCCCATCCTGAAGCTTCTATGAGGCTTACAGAGGCGCTTTTGATGAAGGACTCAACACTTATTAACGCTGGCAGAAGGAAAAACAGGACAAACAATATTATTACAAAATATAGCGTTAATAAGAAATAAAGTTTCAAAAGAGAAGAAAAAGGCACGATACCGCAGTTTTGGTGCAAGCACCGAAAACAGCACCCTGCCGGATGGCCTGACGGCCCCCGGACAGATCGTGGAGGTAAGGGGGTCGCGAGCTATCATAAAGCAGGCAAATCAATGAGATAAAGATAGTATTCTGTTTCCATCAGCCTCTTTTTTAAACGTAAAATACTACCGTGACGGTTCAAATCGTTACGATAAACGTACGCCTAAAAATACCATTGAAATTCAAGCAGAAAAATGCGCTGCGTTTTTTACAACGCTAATTCCGGAATAGAAACGAAAAGCCAGAACTCTGAAAGAAAGCTCAAGGCAGACCGAAATCTGAAAACGGTCCTGATACGATGTCACCAAAAATAAGGTCAGACCGAAATGTCGCCGCGGTGTGTGAGGAAAAGTGCTTGGTTGAGCTGCAAAGACACGAATGCCTTCTATAGAAAACTTTAATATATATAGTTTGAGTCACAGTGCTGTCGTCAGGGCTAGGGCATGGTGCACGCTCTTCCATCACGAAAAGCGGTTGCGGCACGGGTGATAATGTTCAGTCTTTTACTGTAAGCTTCTCAAAACTATACTTTCAGTGTGTTCGTGATTTTGAAGGCGGAAGTTGTCGAGGCTGGCGTTCCAGTCTCCCCATAAAAGGAAAAAGTGCCTCATGGCACAGCCGCCTTACGGGCTTGCTCCACTTCACGGAAATCACATGGCTACGCTTTCAACAACGACAGGCAGTGCGTCTGCGCTGTCTTCTATCTTTTACCCAACCGATGAGGATCTTCTCCTCTACAGGGATATGACTCTTGCCCTTGGGGCGCCACCCAACGCGCACATGTTTCGTTTTATGGGCGCGGCGGGACAGCATCTGGTGTTCATTGGTGACACGGGGACCCTCGAGTGGGCACGCGTGCAACAGATGGCGATGCGTCGCTGGCCTGATCTGCCAGCGCCAGGACCCGTCGCCTTTGATGGCACTGTGCTGGACTCTCTTCCCGAGCGCATTGTGTATCAGATCCTGTCAGGCTTTTTACGCAGGAACATGGTGCTGGATGTGCATGAACCAATCGGTCTCGCGCAGGGGCGGTTCCGGGCTGACCTGACACTGCGGAAAGGGGCTGTCTCCCGCTATATAGAAGTGGCGGGTTGCTGCGGCTCTGATCGGGTAACCCGGAATGACGAAGAGCAAAAATGGCTGGCGCGTCTTGATCAGCGTCTCAACGTCTATCGTGCTCTCGATATAACGCCTGTTCTGATCTGGCTTGATCTGTTTGCCCGTCCGGCAGACCTGAAAGACCTCTGCGTTGATCTCGTCGATGACGTTGCACTGCGCGGAGCCTGATCATGACCAATCATCCCAAAACAGCAGAAAGGCTCCCACGCTGGGAGGAGGGCACCATTCGCCTGATCGATATTCTGCCTGAAACATCCGGTGGACCCTGTCGTCTTCGGTCGGGGTTACCGGTCTCCCTCGCGTGGAAAGACGTGATCTTCCGCGCAGGGCACAGGACAATGGAGATCGATAGCCCGACATTCGAGGGCGTTCTGGAGCAGATGCCCGGAGAAAAATGCGGGAGTGCGTTTGTCGTGGAAGACAGTCTCTTCAATGCGGTCTTTCCACGCGGGCAGGCACTGCCTTTGTGCCTTGCCGGCTACAATATGGCGTTCCTGCATCAGATGCTGGGTGGGCCGTGGGAGATGCCACCGTATCTCCTGTGTCTCTATCGCCTCGCGCGGGTGTTCCAGTTGGGCAGGGCGGGTGACTACACACTGGCGGAGCTTGCTGAATATAGTCAGCCGACGCTCGATATGCCCTGGTATGAAAGCGGTGCCACAGCCCGCCTGCTGCAAGGGCGTGTCGTGCTCTCGGAACTGCTCTCCCAGACACGTCTGAACATGCTGGTCGCCTTGTCCTGCACACGCACGCTGCCACCGCCGGTTTCTGAACCATGGGGCAAAGCGCAGGGATGGCAGACAATGGAAGGCGGGATCTTTCGGGATTTTGACTAAATGCCGTCTGATGGCGCTGTCATCAGGGTGCAGAGGGAAGGGGGCGCACTGATTGTGCGGCCCCTTTTTCTGGTTCCGTGTGGTGGCCCTCATTTCTCCTATGCGAGGGCTCCGTCAATCCGGCTGTTTTGTTGCTGGTACTGTACGCGTGTCAGATCTGTTTTTCAGATTTTTCCAGAGGCGTTTTCGAAGGGTCGTTGCCCTTCTCCCCAGAAAAGGAAGAGGTCATCGTGTGCCTGTGTCATCGGGGCTCCCGTGTCACTACGCGTGAGGGGATTTTCCTTGCTGAGGATAATGCCTTTTGAAGAAAGAACTTTTCTCATGTCAAATCAATTCCTGGAGAGCACGTCCCCGGTGCGTGACGTTTACGAGGTCTTGTTGATCCTCAAAGGCCCGCTTCTGGCGGGTCTCAGAGAGGTGCGCGATGGTAAGTCAGACACGATCGACGGCGTGGTTCTTCTGGCCGAAACGATGACACAGGCTCTGGAACGCGCCTGTGACACACTTGATCGTCTCGACAAGAAAGACTGATCTCACAGCTGCTGCCTGCTCGCAGGCAGCAGTTTCTCTTTGTGCTTTATTTTTAAAAAAACGAGACTTATCCAATCACTGATGGTTTTTGTCGCGACAGGAGGAGGTTGGCGCGTGTGCGCCCAGCAATACGGTAGAGGCCGCTTTGAATCAGCAGCATGGAGAGCCCGGACCAGGCGCTTTTTTGTGTTGGGCGTTCCAGAATAATATGCTGCGGATACAGGCTGGGCGAGGCCTCGCGAAAGAAGGCGTCCAGAACACGATATTCCATGCCTTCGATATCAAGCTTCATGAGTGTGATCTGCTTGAAACCCGCCTCGACAACGAGATCCTTGAGTGGGCGGATGCTGTTTTTTCATATCTGGTTGTGACAGCGCGCCACTCCTTGTGGCGAGCACAGAGGTTCTCAACGAGATGCCAGAAGCACTGTGGGAAGGATGAAAATGATCTTCGCACAGCATGACGCGCGTCCGCTTTGGGAAATCCAACGCATATCCGATGACGCCCGATGTAGGCGGCTGCCGCCTGTCAGCTTTACGTTCCTTTAGCGAACAGGTCGTTTATGGGCCCCGGTCAGTCCGCTCTTGGAAGAGGATAATCAAGAGCGGACGCTAACACTATGTGCAGCAGAAAAAATTACCAAATCTACCTTACCAATTCCGGCAGGATACGAAAATCTCTTCGACGATGTATTTGATCACTGTTTCAGCAAAGATCGCGCCTGCATCCACCAAATGAACTCGTCGAACCAATGATCGCTCGTGTCCCCTCTTGCTATCAGGCCGAAGCCGTGGCCACCACGCTCATAGAGATGGAGTTCTGCTGAAGCTCCGACCTTGCGCCAGGCTGTATAGAGTAGCGTGCCATCATTAGGTAAATACGGATCATCCGCGGCGGCTGCGATGAAAGCGGGAGACGCATCTATCGGAACTGGCGTGCGCAATCCGCCATAAAACAGTCCTGCAAAAGCTGGCCGGGTGGCTTTGTTCCCGATAGCAAGATCCGCCGCCAGAAAGGCACCGGACGAGAAACCGATGAAGCCAATCTTTTTCTGGTTGATACCCCACTCCACTGCATGCTGGCGAACCAGCGCGATAGCATGCTTGCCATCTTCCACGGCATGGGGCTCGCCCGCGAAGAGTGGCACCTCAGCAGGTATGCCGCTCTTCGCCCGCGCCATGATCGTCTCCATCTCTTTCATATGAACAGACGGCATATGCATCGCGTCGTCAGGACTTCGTATCGTTCGATATTTAAGCACCAGAGCCGTGACTCCATATTCGGTCAACTTTCGCGCTACAGCGGTTCCCTCGGCCTCATAACTGAGGCCGACGAAGCCACCACCGGGTGCGATGATGACTGCCGTGCCGTTTGAGTGATCAGGACGAGGGCGGAATAACTCCAACGTTGGATTACTGACGTTGAAGACCATCGTTTCGTCCGTGTCGCCTATCTTTGCCCGTGTCTCCGGAACACTGAGCGATGGCAGAACGCCGGTAGGGTAAAGTGGTATCGTTATGCTAGGGCTTGGAGCCGGGGAAGCCGCGCAGATAAACAGACTGAACACGGTGAGGAGCATCGCCGTGTTCAGATACTTCATTGCATTCTTCATGATCAGAGCCTGACCTTGAGGGTCGCATAAGCCGAGAGGGGCTGAATCGGTGCAACGACCGGATTGCCCATGTAGGAATAGGGATCCCAGGCTTTCCTGTTACCGAGATTCACCATGGAAATCCCCAACGTGTAACGATCAAATTTGTAGTCAGCCTGTGCATCGACTACGGCATAACCGGGCACGGAGATAGTATTGGGCAGCGTCAAGGCACGCGAAGTATAGGCTGTGACGCCCGCGCCGAAAGACAAGCCCTTTGCCCAGCCATGCAGAAAGCGATAGCGGGCAGCCACGCGTCCGCTGCTTTTAGGAACGCGGGCAATCTGGTCTCCTGGAGACACGCCATCGTCCCTTGTGTCCGTATAGGCGTAATTGGCAAGCAGTGAGAACGCTGGGGTAGGTTCCCAGACCATGTCGGCCTCCACCCCTTGAGCACGCTGCCGCCCGCTCTGCACATAATAACCCACATTGTTCATGTCGGAGACGGCAACATTATCGTGCGTCTGGCGGAACAGCCCGATTGTGCCAGAAAGGCCGCTCCCGGGGAGCGCCAGTTTCATGCCTGCCTCGACATTATGGGAGGTCTCGGGTTTCGGAGCCTCCAGACCGACAAATCCGAAAGCTGCTCTGAATGCCGTCGCATAGCCCGCGTAAAGAGCAACACCTTGCACAATATCAAATGTCGCGCCTATCCGCGGTGAGACGTGATAATAGGTCGAATTATTCGCTACATTGTAATCTGTCGCCTCCCGAAATTTAAGGGCCGTGAAACGTAGCCCCCCAGTCACATGGAGACGGCCGTAAGTTGCCTGATCCTGTGCATAGACGGCATAGGTCTGATAATGGTCGTTGGTGTAGGAATTGACGGGAAGTTGTGGCGTGTAGCTGAGGGCGTAGACCGGATTGGCAAGGTCGATCGTGCCGGACGGCGTATCGCTGACGCCAAAACCCATGGCGCTGTAAAAGCTTGTCCAGTCGTAATTGATGCCGCCAAGAAGCTGATGGGTTCCACCCAGGATATGCAGTTTGGCGGAAAGATTGGCGTCGAATGTGGCCTCCTTGGTGCGGTTATGCATCAGGATTGGCGACACCCCATAAACGGTCGGCGCAGAGGCATCTGGCGGAAATAGATCCGGATCGACGAAACTACCATACTCATGTACGGTATTGTCGTAATAACGTCCGGTAACAGTCAGCTTGACACAATTATTAAAGGCATGGTGCAAGGCAACCGAGCCCATGCGGTTCTCATTGTTTGTCTCGGGCTGATTGATCGGTGAGCCGGGAAAGGCATGGCGATCAAGTTTACCGGCAAGGGCTTCGTCAGCCGGAAGCCCGGATGTAAGGGGACACAGGGAATGGAACTACTGGGAAACCGGGATTAAGTGGGACCAGCGGGGATTTAGTGGGACGAAATATCTAGGGAAACCGCTGGTGTCGGCATAACCGGGCCATGGGTGGCGATGGGGATTATGCCTCTTGGTGATGTCTGGAACCTTAGCGGCATTATGGCCGAAAGGACACCAAATATGGAACCCAACCTATAAAGAACCCCATGCTAAAGAGGGGCCTTTTAAAACCCTTTTAAGGCTCCGTTAGAGCCAGTGAAATCCTTTGGCCATCATTCCGGTCAAACCCAAAAACATCGCAAAGAGCAGGCCAAGGAAAATGCGGACGTTGCGATCATAGCGGACCTTAATCTTATCCATATGGACCTTTAAGTTGCCTTTAAAAGGCTCTTACTCACAAGGCGCATATGATACCATATGAACAAAAGATGGAGAAGTAAGCATGGCTGACGATAGAACAGATCCTAATGCGGAAATTGAGGTGAGTGCATACATGTGGCTGGCTGGGCAAAGAGTAAATGCCCAATGCGAAGCCGAGCCAGTAGATGACAATCATGATCCGTTTGCGCAGATAAAGGGGATTTACCGGGCAATGGAAAAGGCCAGGGGGGAGGAGCTTGATCCCAAACTTAGAGAGCGCAACAGGCGCCTATACGGGTAGATCTTCTGAATGCTTGACTGCGTAATGCCAAGGGGTAAGCGCAAATGAACGAGTTGCTTCAATAAGGGATCGTCCATCGATTGATCCCTCCCCTAAAGTTACGCAGTAGAAGCGATAGGCAAATGATGACTGTATTATAGTTAAGTCCATTGTTATAAGTTCCAGTGTTAATGGATCGCTCCTGAAGGTCTTCACTTTATCGGGTTTTATTTCAAAGTGTCTATTTGTTGAGACGAGATTGCCTTCTATTATGCTTGATCTATGATGGAATATACTATTTCTGATCCTCATTAGGTCAAAGAAGTGGTTAAAATCTCTCTGGCATAAAGTATCATTGTCTTTGAAAAGCTCTCCTGTTTCTTTCACGATAATGGAGAGCGGTGTCATGAGATGATCTTTGGGTTCTTTGTGCGCATAACGCATTGCGACCAAGTATAATTCTCTTACGAGGTCTTCCACGGTAGAGAAGGCATCAACGAACTTCCCAAGAGAACAATAATATAGCTCTCTTTCTTCTTTGCTGTGCTTCATGACATTGCCTGTAGTCTGTAGGCTACGCGGCCTATTATTGTTATGGCGTCTCCTCCGTCTGGTTCGCCCCAGTGGAAGCGGGAGGCGTCGGTGAGGAATTCTTTGTAGAGCTGGTTGTCTGAGGCGATGCAGATCTTGCCGCTGGGTTCGGATGAGAGCCTTTTGACCAGCAGGCCACCATTCACGACCAGGACGTGAACGCCGTCCAGAATATGCCTGCGGCGGGTATCGACCAGCAGGCGGTCACCAGAGCGGAGTGTGGGCTCCATGCTGTCGCCACTGGTTTCCAGCATGAGGGCGCAGTTAGGGTCAAGCCCAAGATCACCCTTAAGAAATGCTAGGGAAACCGCCACTTTTTCGGGCTTTACGCCTGCGTCTGCACATATCCCGTAACCAGCAGAGGCCGCTACATTGTAGTAGTCGATGTAAGCCACATCGTTTGCGGGCACGGGAATAGGATGGGACTGACTGGGGCTGATCTTTAGCGCCGGTTCATCAGCGTCGTGGCCAAGCAGGAGCCACGAAGGGCTGACGTTGCAGGCAATCGCTAGTCTAGCAGCAGCTGAGGCCTTCATATCCCTCCCAGCAAGATAGCCGTTCAATGTGCTTAGGGGGACGCCTGCGCGTTCTGAGACGGCCTTGTTCCCATCTGCGTTTTCAACAGCCTGCTTGAGCCGATTTGAGATTGATTCGATTTCCCAGTTTTCTTTGAGATCTGGGAAATCGTCATTTTGAGCATTTTTAGACATCGAAATCCGCAGTTCCGTGCGCGTTCGAGAGTTTTATCAACATGTTATCCACAGGAAAGAAGTGGGAAGTACGAGAACGCGCTTGCGTATCGTTCCATAGTTGGTATTCTCACGGTGTTCTGTCCCCCTCATAACTCACGCGGATAGACGAAAAAGAGAGCCCGGTTGCAGCCGGGTTAGGTCAAGGAGACTATTATGGCACAAAAGCCACGCGGAATGCACCCGGAAGACATTAAGGCGTTCATCTGCAAGACATGGGGCACGCTTGCAGCCTTTTCCGTTGCCAAGGGACGCGCCCCGGCTGCGGCGTCCAACACCATTCGCCAGCCCCCTTATTCCCACCCTATGGCGCAGATTATCGCCAAGGAAATGGGTAAGCAGCCGTATGATGTATGGCCTGATTTTTATCATCCTGATGGCACTCCCATTCCGTGTCGCATTGGGAGAGTTTCTACTGCCGCATCTGGTGCAGCACACCGTCAAAACGGAGTGGCAGCATGAACATGGACGTGAAGGAAAAACTGGACGGAGCGATGCCGGAACAGGCGTCTATTCCAGTTGCGCAGATTGACGTAGGCGAGCGCTTGCGGACGATTGATCCTGATTATGCGGCCATGATTGCAGCAAGCATGCAGGAGGAAGGCCAACGCACACCGATTGAGGTGCGAAAGGCTGGGAAGCGTTACAAACTGATTGCCGGTGGGCACAGACTTGAAGCGTTACGTTTGGCCGAGATTGAGAATGCCTGGTGCGTTATCAAGAAGGTTTCAGATGAAGAAGCTGAACTGCTGGAGATTGACGAAAATCTCTGCCGCCGTGAACTGAGTGCATTAGATCGCGCAACATTTCTGGCACGCAGACAGGACGTTTATCAGAAGCTTCATCCGGAAGTTCAGGCGGGCGGAGATCGGAAGTCAGATCAAATGCTCAAGCTTGAGCATTTGATCCCAACCTTCAGTAAAGCCACCGCCGATAAGCTCGGGTTGTCCCGCCAGACAATCGATCGCTCTATTTCCCGGTTTAAGCACATTATGCCTGACGTGCGCGAGAAAATTTCCAGCACATGACTTGCTGATAGTGGCGCACAGCTTGATGCATTGGCAAAAGAGACGCCGGATATGCAGCGTGAAGTTGCTGAGGCAGTTCACCAGTGGCCGACGATCAAGAATATTTCTGAGATCATCCGGCAACTGAAAAACCAGCCCAAGAAAGCCCCGCCTACCACTTATGACAAGCTGGTAGCACTATGGAACAAGGCTGATCAGGCTACTAAGTTGCGCTTCCATGACTTCCTTTCTCCAGCCCTTGAGTTGGAGGATGCAGCATGATGAGCGATCGTGTACCACCTCGCCATCTTGCGAGTATTGTTGCTGCTATTATCCGACGCGAGCGTAAACGCTGCGATATGACGCGTCTTGAGTTGGCTGAACGGCTTGAATGCACTGAGAACGCTGTATTCGTTGCGGAAAGCGGTTGCGCTTCCCCCTCTCTACCGCTGCTGTTTGACATGCTTTGGATCATGGACTGCCCACAGTCTGTCTTTCTTGAAATTACGGAAGCGGATGCGCGTTTGCGCAGCCGCAAGGAGCAGGCAGCATGAGCAGAAAACCTGATGAAAGGCAGCTATCACTGCTGGACTGGGAGCCGCCGCTTATTGTTACCGGATATGACCCTGCTCTGGTCCGTGGTAATTCGTTCGGTTTTCGGCTTTCACGCGCTATTTCCGTGACGCTGGAAGAATGCGGCCAGTCACGTCCTCAAATTGCTGAGCACATGAGCGACATTCTAGGACGGCCTATCACTATCAACATGCTGAACGCATACGCGTCTGGGCAACGCGAAGATCATCAGATCAGTGTGCCGCGCTTTGATGCGTTGATTGGCGCAACTCAGGACCGACGGCTTGTTGAGTTTCTGGCTGAAGGGCGTGGCTGGACAGTCATTGAGCGCCGCTATCTGCCGATGATTGAGCTTGCGGCAGTGGCCGAGCGTAAGAAAGAGCTTACACGTATGGAAAATGGGCTACGGCGTCAGTTGGGAGGGCGGTTCTGATGTTGAGTTCAGTTCAGTGGTTTTCCCCGTCTGAGCTGGCAGCTATGGCTTTGCCGGATATGCCGTGCACGAAGCGTGGCATTAACGCTCGCATTGATTCTGAGGGCTGGCTCAACCCTGAAAATGAAGGAAAATCGTGGCGTATCCGCAAGGGAGCCGGTGGTGGCTATGAATTCACGCCGTTTGTCCTGCCGCTTCCAGCCCGTGCTGCTCTGGCCATCAAAGCGCAGGACGTTAAGCTGGAAGAGCCAGAACTGGAGCAGCGCGAGCGGCAGGATATCTGGCAGCGTTATGATGCTCTGCCCGACACCTTGAAAGCCCGTGCGGAGAAAGCGCATCGCATCGTCATGGCGGTGGAAATGCTAGTGGATGCAGGATGCCGCAAGAAGATTGCAGTTCTGCAGATTGCCCGCATGGAAGGTGTGGGTGCTACCACCATCATGAATTGGTACCGGGACGTTCGCGGCCTGAACCGGTGTGACTGGTTGGCGGGTCTTGCGCCGCATTATGCAAAGCGGGCGGAGCAGGTGGAGTGCCCAACGGAAGCGTGGGACATTCTGAAAGCCGATTATCTACGGCTTGAAGCGCCAACCTTTACATCCTGCATGCGCAGGCTTGAGGATTTGGCAAAAAAGAAAGGCTGGAAGCTTCCATCTTCCAAAACGCTGAAGCGCAGGCTGGACACTTTACCGCCTGAATTGCTGACACTTTGCCGGAAAGGAGAGCAGGCTTTGAAAGTCATGTTCCCAGCGCAGAAGCGTGACCATGCTGTGTTCCATGCTCTGGAAGCCGTGAACGCAGACGGCCATAAGTTCGACGTGTTTGTAAAATGGGTGGAAAACGGAAAGGAGACGATTGTCAGGCCCGTTTTAGTGGGCTTTCAGGACATTTACAGCGGCAAGATTTTGTCCTGGCGCGTGGATGTTTCCGAAAACAAAGAATGTGTGCGTCTGGCCTTTGGTGACATGGTTGCAAAATACGGTGTGCCTAAAAAATGCTGGCTGGATAACGGGCGCAACTTTGCCAGCAAGTGGCTGACCGGTGGTGTGCAGAACCGCTACAGGTTCAAGGTGCGCGATGATGAGCCTATGGGTATTTTGCCGCAGTTGGGGGTCGAGGTGCATTGGGCCACACCTTACAGTGGGCGGTCTAAACCCATTGAGCGGGCGTGGCGTGATCTGGCAGGTGACCTGGCAAAACACCCGCGCTTTGCTGGGGCATATACGGGCAATACCGTGACCAGTAAGCCGGAGAATTACGGGTCATCCGCCGTGCCGCTGGATGTCTTCCTGGAAGTGGTGTCTGAGGGCATCCGTGAGCATAATGCCCGCTTGGGGCGGCGGTCTGATGTGTGTCAGGGCAAGCGGAGTTTTGATGATGTTTTCATGGAAAGCTATCAAGACGCTGCGAACCGGGGTGCCATTACGACTGCAACGGAGGAAATGCATAGGCTCTGCCTTATGGCGGCTGAAAGCGTTACGGTTGCACGCCGGGATGGTGTGATTGAGCTGGCTGATAACCGTTATTTCTCAGACTTCCTGCTTCAGCATAGGGCAACGTCTGTTGTGGTCAGGTTTGACCCGCAGGCGCTGCATGATGACCTCCATGTCTACCGGCTGGATGGCACATACCTGGGTGCGGCGGCCTGTGTTGAGAAGGCTGGGTTTGCTGACAAGCAGGCAGCGCAGAGCCATGCGCGGGCTTACAAGGCATTTAAACGGTCCGCAAAAGACCTTGAAAAGGCCGAAAAGCGTATTACTGCGCATGAATTGGCCCGCATTTATGGGGATGTGGAAACGCCGGAACCGGAACTGCCGGAAACCAAGGTTGTGCGCCCACTTCGCCCGAAAGCCCCCATCAGTCATGGCAATGCTGCTGTGGCGCACCATGACGATGAAGAAGAAGACTGGCTGAGCCAATATAACGAGCAGGTGCGACCGGCAGAACGGTCATTGCGGCTTGTGGATACTGACGAAGACTAAACTGAGCAAATAACGCTCCAATAAACAGGAAATTTTTACACATGACCGAGATCATGAATGACCATGCACGCCTGCGTGACGCTGTCCGCGACCGCAAAGAGCGTGATGTGCTCTCCCTGACGCAAATGGCAGCTGCATCCGGCGTATCTGCCCCGGCTATCAGTTCTTTCCTGAGCGGAAACTATGCGGGGGATAACGAGAAGCTGGCAGGCAAGCTGCAAGCGTGGCTGGATGCACAGGAAACCAAGGAACGCAATCGTGCGGAACGGCCCGTTGTTCCCGGATTTATCATGACAGAAACTGCCCGTCTGATCATGAACATGATTGAAACGGCGCAATATGATGTCGATCTGGCTGTGATTTCCGGCAATGCGGGAACCGGGAAGACAGAGGCTGCTGAAGAATACCAGCGCCGGACCAATAATGTGTTCATGATTACGGCTGACCCCAGCCTGTCCAGCCCGTCTGCAGTTTTGCAGGAAATTGCAGAAGAGCTTGGCTGCAATGAGAAAGGCCAGCGCCGCATGCGTTCCATTGTGCGCCGCCTGAAAGGAACGGAGGCTGTGCTGATCATTGATGAAGCACAACATCTGTCAGTCAAGGCCGTTGAAGAAATCCGGTCTATTCATGACAAAGCAAAAGTGGGTGTCGTCTTTATTGGGAATGCCCCCCTGAACGCCAAGTTTGATGGGTTTGGCCGGACGGCAGACTATGCCCAGTTGTTCAGCCGTATCGGACTGCGCCGGAAGATCAACAAGCCACGCCAGAAAGATATGTGCGCCATTCTGGCAGTATGGGAAGGCGTAGATGATGATGAGGTCAAAGCCTACGCCAAGGAGATAGGAAGACGTGAAGGCGGCCTGCGCAGCATGACGAAAGTTTTGCGCAACGCTACAAAAATTGCCCGTGTGAACAAGCGCGATCAGATTAACAAAAAAGACCTTGAGCATGCATGGGCAGAGCACATGACTGGTGAGTTCCCTAAAATCCGAGTGGCAGGGTGAGTGTTATGAGTATTCTGGAAATGCCAAACCCCTCTGACGTGCTTGCAGAAGTTGTCGAAAATACCTGCTTTGACAAACCGGAGCGCTTTGACCCGCTTTTGCGTGACATACACTCCCTCCTTCAGTCACTCGCTTCTGACGTGACAGCAGGAAACCTGACAAAATCTGTGCGCGCGGGAGTGTATTTTCTTAGCACGCCACATAACAGGCGCGATGTGATTGCGGACTTCTTTGACAGTTACCCTATCGATGCAACAGCCGCGGCAATTCTCAAAGCGATGGAGTGCAGCTGATGGCGCAGCCAATGCAACAGATCGACCTTGTGGCGCAACAGTTGCGTCAGGGCGCAAGTGCTTATGCAGAGCAGCGGGTGTTTACGCTACTGCTCAATCAGGACCGGCAGGAAGCGGCTGTGTGGCTGGCCCGGATGGCAGACAAGCTGGATGCCGCTGCACGTGAGCTGACAGCAGCTGGTGAAATGCTGGCACATGCCAAAGTTCAGCTTCCTGTCATTATTGATGCCGAGTTTGTAGAGGTGCGGGCATGAGTGCTCGCATCGCAAAAGATGCACTGATGACTGCGTGGGTTCATGGATCTGGCCGGATTGAATTTCGCCCTGGCGTTGGGTTCCCAGATGGCATGTTGCCGTTGTGTTGCGGCACACGCGATGCGATCCGGACTGCTCTCAAAGCACGTGCGTGGAATGGCCAGTATTATGCCGTGCCTGGGATAACGGACCAGCTGAGTGACCAGCAGGCATATGAGTGCATGGAAAAACTGCGTGTCAGTCTGACGGGGACCTCGCCAGAGCTGATTTCCTATTATTCAGCGATGAACAGGAGAGACGTATGATAGGCTTCACTATGACTGTTGATATTTCGGCTCTTCTCGACGGGCTTAGGAGGGGTCTGCTCCAATTTCTGACTAAAGAGCAGCCAGCAGCTAAAGATGCAGTGAGACAGCTGAAACATAAAGCAGACCGCCTGAATTTACGCATTGCGAACTCAGGGAAGCGGCCTGATTGGCAGGCACTTGCCGATCAGGCCGAGGACTTGAGCATTTTGGCTCTCTATCTCGCGTTGGTGTTGCGAGGGGGGCAGAACGCGCAACACCAAGCAATGCATGCCGCACGTTCATCTACAAAACACTGAGGAATTGACTATGGAAATTAACCGTGAAGGCGTGGTGGAGACTGTTCTGGGCGACAAGCAGCCCAGGAAAGTGTTTGGAAACGCAGCACTGCTTCAGCATGACACGGCCCGCCGCATGATTGAAGAAGCGGAGGCCTATAGCGCCCTGACAGTCGAATTCAAGCAACGAATGTTTGATATTCTGGAAGAATATGAAGATGCCATGCGGGAACTCTATGGGGCTCAAAAAGGCGGCAAAAGCGGAAGGGCACAGATTGAAGACATACCATGCAAAATGAAGGTAAAGGTGGAAGTTTACCGAACGCAGAAATCTGACGGTAGCATTATTGCGGCACAAAGTCTGGTGCGTGAAATTCTCGACGACATGAAGGAGGACATGCCGCCTTGGGCTGACAGCCTGTTGCGCAGCATTTTGCAAATGGATGATGGCGTTGGGTCATTCAGCACGGCCAGCTTGAAATTGGCAAAAAAGGCGCAGATCCCGCATCCCAAGTGGTCACTGGCGGTGCGGGCCATTGAGTCCAGCATTCGCACTGTGCGGTCACGCCGCAACATTCTGTTCTATCGTGCAGACGAGCCACATGATTACACGCGGGTTGCCATGAATTTTTCAGAAATTGGGGGGCACAATGACTGATATTGCTGTGTTTTCAGAATGTGAGCTGCGGGAACAGCTGCTGCATGCCCGTGCGGATGCTGAGGCCGCACAGGCGCGTGTTGCTATTTTGGAAAAAGACAAAGCCCGCTGGGAATGGGTGAAGCGCAAAATGGCGTTTGCGATTATGGATGCCATTATAGAGCACGTTGAAGAACAAGGAGGTTGTGTTCCCGGCGGCATAACAAGCACCTCCATTGATACTTACATTGACAGTTTTATTGCTTCTGAGGTGGCGGAATGAGCACTCTTACGAAAGAAGCGGTTGCAGGCCGTTCTTTACTGGTGCGCAAGCTACATGTGGCCCGCAAAGAGTTAAAGCTGGAGGACGCGGACTACCGCGCCCTTCTCCAGCGTGTCGTGAAAAAGAACTCGTCGTCTGATTGCAGTATTGGGCAGTTACATGACGTGCTTGCTGAAATGAAACGGCTGGGCTTTCGTGCGAAAAAGCCTGCTGGCAAGCCTCATGTGCGCAAAGTATATGCGCTGTGGGGCGACATGGCCCCAATGCTGCGCACTGGCGGCACGCGTGAAGCGCTGCGGGCGTATGTGCAGCGTATGACGGGGGTCAGCGCACCAGAGTTTCTGGATGAACCGAGTGCGCGGAAGGTGATTGAGGGGCTGAAGGCGTGGCAGAAGAGGTTGGAAGGTGCAGCATAATGAGTAATGGAAATGTTGATTTTGATGATGTCTCGGCAGTTTTGCTTGATATCACAGACCGGACCAGAAAATGGGGAGAGCGATCAGGAGGGGTCGATATTCAGGAAGCGTTGGGTCGTATGAACCAAATGGCAGAAAGCGGGATAAACCTTGCAAACCAGTTTGAACTGGAACGTGCGGCGGGTGAATTGGCAGAAGCAGCAGCGATGGCCGCATGCGTGGCTATAGGGTTTAAAAATATTCTGAGAAACATCCCGCCTTCAAAAGAGATGCACTGATAGATGAACTTTTGTAGCGTTGTGATTTTATCAGTGTTTTACCCATACTTACTGGTGATGATGTGGTGGGCCAGCAGATCGCCGCCTGATGATGAACAAGACGATATGTTTTTTTAACGAGGGGAGCTGAAAGGCTCCCTTTTTCTTTTTACTCTTCCCACAGCAGGTCGCGACTGCTTAAGGTGTTTCTGGATCTTAGAGACCGTCTATTTTATTTAAGAACAAAGGTGCGTCTAATGCGTAAAATATTTTATGGACTTGCAGCAGTTATCGGGATTTTAGTGGCTTGGATATACATTACTGTTTCAGAGGATAATCAACGAGAATTGGCGGAACATCCCTGCATCAATGACTTCGATAAGTGCCGTAATCTCGATGAGGTTATTCGTTATTCTCCGCTGGCCGAGGAAGGGCGTCTCCAGTGCCTCGTCGCCGCAGATGGTCTGCGGTTCGGGCCAGCGGAATATCCGAGCTTCATGGAGGGCAAGCGGTTCGGGGAATACATAAGCTATAGCGACAAGGTATGGCATATGGGGATCATCGTCCTCGCCCAGCGTGAGGCGATGATCCCCAACGGCTATGGCGGAAAAGAGAGGCGGACGATGCTCTGCCAGTACGACATGTTTGCCCGCAAGGTTACGGCGCTTCAGGTGAAATAAGGTGGGGCGATGATGCCGTTGCATAATTAATTCTGTTTTTTGTTTGCGAGAAAAAGCCATCCTGCGGGGTGGCTTTTTTTATGCGCGATCAAACGGACAATCTTGTCCACTTGAATTTTCTGTATGTTTTCTGATTGGGCGTGGTACATGAAGCATTCAGCAGAAAATATGAGGAAAGCGCATGGTTGGCGTGCTGGATCAATTTGGAAATCGTCACACGATGCCAGACGTGAAAGTGCCAGATCAGATAAAATTTCTGGTCAACGCTGTGGGTGTCGAAAGCACTTTATCGTTTATTGATAGCGTTGGCGGTCGGCGCATCTGGGTTCCCACCACCTCTAAAAATTCCAGATGTGCTCAGGTTTACGGTGATGACATCGCGGCGGCGTTGAGCGATGAGTATGGCGGAAGCCATTACGACGTGCCTCTTGCGCGTGAATGGAGAGCCTTGTTGTTTTATTCGCAGGGTATGACTATGAGCGATATTGCATCGCGCCTGGGTTGTTCCCGATCTGCAGTTGTTCGGATTATCGGCGGAAGAACGCGCAAGATCATCACGCACCGGAAGCTTGTGCAGCAGGACAAACGACAAATGTTTTTCTTCTGCTGATCATTTACGGGGTGCGATCGCATCCCTGACAAAATCAAGACCATGACAATACTCTGCACCTATGCAGAGTAATTTCGAAAAATCAGCACAATTCACAGCATCCCGCGAAGGGCTCTATCAGTGCAACCGGGCTGATCCAGGCAACTGGACCGGTGGACAGGTTGGGCATGGGGCTCTGGTTGGGACAATGCGCGGCATTAGTGCGCCAGTTATGGTGCGCTGGTTGCATGACCCGGACATGGTGACTGTGCGTGTGATGCAGTCGATCACTCAGGAAACCTTCTCGGCCATTGCTCGCACGCTGTATTGGCGTGCGATTAATGGGGATGAGTTGCCTGCAGGTGTTGACCTGATGCTGTTTGATTTTGCTTTTAATTCGGGCGTGGCGCGTGCAGCAAAACAGTTACAGCGTGTGCTGGAAATGGATGCCAAGCAGATTGACGGTGACATTGACGAGGCAACGCTGGAAGCCGTCTTCAACATGTCCCAGGGGAAAGTGCTGGAAACTCTCTCTGATAAATACCGGCGCAAGGTTCAGGCTGACCTTGGTGTGACTGTGGACGGTGATATTGGGCCGGAAACCATAAACGCTCTTTTTGAACAAAAATGCCGGTGGCGTGTGCTAATTTACGCGCTCGCAACGCAACAGGAAGCCGCTTACCGCTCATTCCGTGCCTTCCCACAGTTTGGACGTGGCTGGCTTGGGCGGCTGGATGCTCGCGTGCAGGCTGCGTTGCAGCTCGCCTACCCGTAACGGTTACAGCCGTGGGCGGGCGCGCAGCGGCTTTCATGACAAACACGCGCACGACGCGGCGCGCTTATGGAGGCCGATATGGCATCTTCCAAGCTTAAAACCACACTTCTGGCGTTGGCAACGCCAGCTCTGGCCCTGCTTACGCCTATTGTTTCCGGCATGCTGTCGGGCAAAGGGGCGCGTTATCAGAAGGTAGCGCAGAACGCCATCCGCTCCGCTGTGACGACATCGGACAACGGCCTGGATGACCTGATTAAGGTCTTCAAGACCTTTGAGGCTGGCAATCCGCTGGTGCAGACGGCCATTTCTGAATTCCGCACGCTGGCCACAGCTGCAGGCATTACCGTGCCAGAACTGGATGCGGTGGTCAGTCACCTGAAATGCGCCATTTATGATCTCGCTACAGCATTGGTGCCCGCCGATGTCCTGAAGGCAGATGCAACACCTGTTGCCGCAGCAACCACGACACAGACAGCCGCAGGCTGACGGTGGATGCAGCCCATGTGGCTGCAAGCGTAGTTGTTCCGTGGCCGGTGATGGCCGTGTTCCTGTTTATGGGATTGGTCATCACCTGCTGGGTTGTGCTTGCGCTTGTAAGGCACGCAGCAATTGAGCGGCGGCTCAAGCTTCTTGAAGACAGGCAGTCTGAAAACGAACTGCGTGACAAGCATCTTGAACAAATGCTGCAAAAAATCTCGCACGATCAGGAGCGCTCTAACGAGATGCTGAACCTGATCGTCAAAGGCTATGTAGAGTCAGGACAGAAAAATGAACGCGCAGGTGCGTAAAAATCTGCTGGAAGACCGGCGCTGGTATGTTCTGGACGCTATCGCCCAGATGGCTGACCGCACATTGAACGAAGACCTTGTGCTTTTGGCAATTCGTGGCATGGGCCGTCCTGCCAGCGTTGACGCTATTCGTAGTGACCTTGAACACCTTGAACGTGAAGGCTGCGTTACACTGGACCGGATGACGCTTGCGCCAGGGCGGCAAATTTGGGTGGCAACATTGACGGCGGAAGGGTTGCAGGTTCGGGATACAACCCGTGAAGTGCCCGGAGTTGCGGCGCGGAAGCCTCTTTAAAATGGCGCACCGCCCCTCAACCGTTGATAAGCTGCCGCAAGCCATACGTGACGAAATCCAGAAATTACGCGGCGCTGGTTACAGCATTGACGAAGTTCTGGCGGCATTGCGTGAACTGCACAGTGCAGACATCAGCCGGTCGGCATTGGGGCGGCACTTTAAGCGCATGGAAGATGTCGGGCGTGAAATGCGCCAGTCAAAAGACATGGCGGAAATGCTGGTTCGGCAGCTGGGGGATGAACCCGAAAGCCGTATTGTGCAGGCCAATATTCAGCTCATGCACAGCACGTTGATGCGCCTATTTGTGGGAGACAGCGATGCGATCAAAGAGATCAAGGAAAACCCCCAAGCGCTGATGATGCTGTCTAAAGCGCTGGACCACCTGACCCGCTCCAGCAAGACGGATGCTGACTTCATTGCCAAGGTGGAAGCCCGTGTGGAGGCACGTATCCGTGCGGAAAATGAGGAACGCCTCAAAGAGGTCGTGAAGGAAAAAGGGCTGACGGCTGAGACGGCCAAGATGATCCGTGCCCGTATTCTCGGGCAGAAGCAGTGATTCCAGAACGCACTCCGCAAGTTCCGGAAATATGGGACAAGGCTGACGGTGACGGGCATTATGCACTGCTGAAATACCAGCAGACGGCAAACGATGCCATCTTGGTATATGAGGTTACGGTCTGGGAAAAAAGCCGCCGCATTGGCGCGAGTTGGGGTGTCAGCTGGCTTTCCGCCATGACCGGGGCATTGCTTGAGGCAGAAGGCGGCATGGACGTCTTCTATATGGGCTTTGAAAAAGACATGACCCGGCAGTTCATTTCGGACACCGGAGATCATGCCCGTCTGTTGCAGCTTGCTGCTTCCGACATGACGGAGGAGATTTTCAATGACCCAGAAAACCCCGATAAAGACCTGAAGGTTTATCGTATCGACTTTGCAAGCCGGAACGAGGTGCTTGGCCTGCCATCTGTGCCGCGTGCGTTCCGGTCAAAGCAGGGTCTGGTGATTATTGATGAGGCTGCGTTTATTGATGATCTTAAAGCCGTCTTAAAAGCGGCTTTTGCGCTTCTTATCTGGGGTGGTCGCATTGTCATTATCTCCAGTCACAATGGAGAAGATAACCCTTTCAACGAACTGGTGCAGGAAATACGGGCCGGGAAATATCCAGACCGTAAGCTTCTGCGCACCACGTTTGATGATGCTCTGGCAGATGGCCTGTACAAGAGAATTTGCGAAAAACAGGGTAAGCCCTGGTCAGCCGAAGCAGAGGCCGCGTGGCGCGACAAGATTTACCGTGAATATGGCGATGATGCAGACGAAGAGTTGCGCTGCATTCCCAGTCAGGGCTCGGGCAAATATCTACCACTGACGATCATTGAGAAGTGCCAGATTGCTGACTCTGTTGTTATCCGCTGGAAGTGCGATGACCGCTTTGCCCTGCTGGATGAGCATATCCGGCAAGAACAGACGCTAGAGTTTTGCCGGGAAGAGCTGCTGCCGTTATTGAAGGCGCTGCCTGAAGACTGCCCCCATTTTGCGGGCGAAGACTTTGGGCGCTCAGGCGATTTAACTGTGATCTGGATACTGACGTTACTTGCAAGCCTTGTGCGCAGCACGCCGTTTACGGTTGAACTGCGCAACGTGCCGTTTGAAAGCCAGCGCATTATCCTGTGGTTTATCTTTGATAATCTGCCAATGTTCCGTGCAGCCAAGCTTGATGCTCGCGGCAATGGCCAGCATTTGGCTGAACTGACACAGCAGCGATACGGCACGCGGGTTGAGGCTGTGATGCTGAGCGAGGCTTGGTACCGCGACAATATGCCGCCGTTTAAGGCCGCATTTGAAGATATGACGCTGCTGATCCCTAAAGACCGTGACACTCAGGATGACTTGCGAGCACTGAAAATGGTGCGCGGTGTGGCCAAAGTTCCGGAACAGCGGACGAGCGAGAGTGGCAGCAAAGGAAAGCGCCATGGTGATGCGGCTATTGCAGCCGCCCTGGCGTATGCCGCCAGCCGTGAAAAGCCAATGGAATATGAGTGCGAAATTGTACCGTCACAGCATCAGCTGGACGCACAGCGCCGCCCTGATGGGAGTTGGTCTATCGAACGTGAAATTGAAGCAGACCGGCTGGGCATACGCTCTGATGACGGCTTGCGTGGGAGTGTGATGGTATGAGCAACCCGATTATCTATGTGCTGAGCGGGCTGTTTCTGGTTCTGTCGGCTGGTGTGGCATGGATTGCGCATCTGTCGTCAAAAGCAGAGGCTGAGAGTGATGCAAAAAAAGCTAAGGTACAGGCGCAGGCTACGCAGAAAGCCCAGCTTGATCTGACGCAAGCTCAGGTCTCAGCAGCACCTACTGATGATGCGCTTCAGCAGAAGCTGCAAAGCGGAGGCTTCTGATGCGGCGTAGTGCGGTCTTCACCATCGGTGTCTTAGCTTTTGGGTTCAATGCACTGGCATTGGGTGGGTGCGCTGACAAACCAGAGCAGCGCGTCTGCCCGCTTGTAGTGCCATGGTCAGCAGCCGACCAGTTGGCGTTAGCCGCTGATTTGAAGGCTTCTAAAAGCCCGTTAATTCATCGTGCCGTGCAGGAAGATGCCGGTTACCGGGAATGGGCGCGTCTGTGCCAGGAAACACGCTGATGGCAAAGTTGCTTGATCAATACGGCAACCCGATTGAGAGCACGGCTTTAACTGACGTTATTGCCGGGGCCGATATGTATGGGCAGCGGCCAGCCGTTATTGCTACGCCGCCCATCGGCTTAAATCCGGATGTATTGGGGTCTGCGCTGAGAGCAGCTGATGCGGGTGACAGCCTTGCCTGGCAGACGATTGCCGAGATTATTGAAGAGAAAGACCCGCACTATCAGGGGGTTTTGGGTACACGCAAGCGCTCGGTTGGTCAGTTGCCCATCACGGTTGATGCAGCAAGTCCGGACCCGGAGCATGAGAAACATGCAGAGTTTATCCGGGACTGGTTGCGACTTGGTCTGGTTGAGCAGTCCTCGTTTGATATTCTGGATGCTGTTGGCAAAGGGTTTTCGGTTCACGAATTAACCTGGGATTTAAGTCCCGGCTGTAACCGCATTGTGGAAATGGACTATCGGCCACAGCGTTGGTTTGAAGCCAGCTATCAGGACGGTGAGACGATCCTGATCAGGGATGACAATGCAGATCCAGCAGCCCCGTGTGTTCCCGGTGCGCCAAGTCAGCCCGGTTTTAGGGAAATGCCGCCCTACAAATTCCTGGTGCACAAACATAAGAGCTGGTCTGGCCTGACTTTGCGGGCAGGCATGACGCGGACTGTCGCGTTTTTTGTGATGTTCAAGCACTTCACAAGCCGGGACTGGGGAGTGTTCGTGCAAAGCTACGGCCTGCCGCTGCGTATTGGTAAGTTTGGCGTGGGGGCTTCCGAAGAACAGAAGCGCGTTCTGGCACGGGCCGTGTTCAATCTGATGGGTGCGGCTGGCGCTATTATTCCCGACAGTATGCAGGTGGATTTTATTGAGCCCAAGCATGGGGCGGGTTCTAACGATATCCACCAGCGGCGTTGCGACTGGATAGACGCCCAGATCAGCAAAGTTGTGCTTGGCCAGACTGGCACGACGGATAGCAAACAGGGTGCGCATGCATCGGGTGCAATTCATCGCCTGGTGCAAGAAGATATTGAGCGATTTGACGCAAGCCTTCTGTCAATCACGCTACAGAAGCAGGCTGTTGTCCCGCAGATTGATCTGACGTTTGGCGCACAAAGCATGGGGCAATACCCGCACCTTCGCGTGGGTAGGCCGGATGAGCCGTCTATTACGGAAGTGACCAATGCGTTGCAGTGGCTGGGGCCGCAAGGTCTGACCGTGCGCGCGACAGAAGCGCGGCAACGTCTTGGGTTTTCAGAGCCAGAAGACGGTGACGACGTCATCGGTGGCCGTGCCCCGCTGGCACCCCCGACAGCGGCCCATATGCTGCCCGCGAAAACACGACCTGACCAGATTGCCCCACCGCACAACACTGCGCCCAACGCCAAGGCAGGCGAAGAACAGACAACCCTGCATTCCCGCATTGTAAACCTTGTTGAGCGGAATGGTGGGACTGAGACCCCGGCACTGATTGACGCAATGAGCAGTCAACTGGCAACGCGTGCGGCTAAAGCGTGGTCTGAAATGTCGCTCCCTGTGCAGAATGCCATTAAAGGGGCCGCTG
The DNA here is from genome assembly GCF_000963925.1 of Acetobacter cibinongensis. Lineage (GTDB taxonomy): Bacteria > Pseudomonadota > Alphaproteobacteria > Acetobacterales > Acetobacteraceae > Acetobacter > Acetobacter cibinongensis. The sequence continues at coordinate 3,078 of NZ_BAMV01000009.1, read as the reverse complement.
ATTTTGATGAGGCCCAGGACCGCATAGCGGAACTGGACCTGCCCATTGATGCGTTTGCCCAGGCGTTGGAGCAGTCAGTCCAGCTTGCCTATTTGATGGGTGATGCCTTGGCACTGGATCAGATGCGCCATGACGACGCCTGACCCAGCTAATTTTGAGAGCCTTTTAAGTCTCGCAAAAGTTAAACCGTCTGCGGCCATATCATTCCTGCGGCAGCGGTCTGCCATCACAACTGATCGGTACGGAGAGCTGGAGGCCGAGGCACACGCAAAGGCGTTTACATCAGCGGGCATGACGGAAACCCGCATGCTGAACCAGGTGCATGAGGCGTTGTTGCGGGCGCAGGGCGAAGGCACTGGCTTTGATGTTTTCCAGAAACGGTTTCTGAAAATTGCGCAAGAGCATGCGTGGCAGCCTCGTAACCCGTTCGGGGTCAAGGATGCTGTCAGCAAGCGGGCCTTTCTGATTTACCAGACGAACATTTCCACAGCGTTTTCCGCCGGGAAATGGGCGCGGCTGAACACGCCTGAAGCGATTGAGATGTATCCGTGGTTCCGCTACCGGCATCATGCCTGTGCTCACCCACGTCTGCTGCATGAATCGTGGGACGGCATTATCCTGCCGCGTGATGATCCGTTCTGGGATACGCATTGGGCACCCAATGGTTGGCACTGCCACTGCACGGTTGAGGCTGTGTCGCGCAGGGATATGCGCAAGAACAACTGGACCGTGTCTGAAAGCCCCAAGGTTGAATGGGTAGAGGTGCGCAACCCTGCAACGGGGAAGATGGTAAAAACACCCAAGGGTATTGACCTGGGCTTTGCTTACAACCCCGGAAAAGTCTGGCAGGCGGAAGAACAGAGACGTGCCGAGAAAGCGGTTAAACCGTTGGTCAGCGTTGGCGGCATTCCCAAAGCAACTGTGCCAGCGCCAGTGCTGCAAGAGGCACAGAAACAACAGATCGAGGAGTTGTTGGAAGTAAAGTCGGGCACGGCTGAAGCTGGGCGGCTGGCAGAGCCAGCGCAGGAGCTGCTTCAGGAATTTGATAAAGAGACCCACGAAATTGCAGTGCAGCGTGGGCTTGCGGAGCAACGTGCTCCTGAGTGGGATGGCAGTGTACACCTTACGGCGGAAACGCTGAATAAAGAGCGGTTGCATCATTCTGAGCTGGGCAAGGATGAGTTTTTGGCACTCCCTCAAATTCTGGCAGAACCCAAGGCGCTGGTTTCCGTCAATGAGACGGCAGCTGGCGTTGGTGTGGGTGTGATCGGGCTGGTGGGCAAGCAGTATTACTATGCCGTTGTGCGCCTTCAGGAAGGGGCAGAAGCCGCCAAGCTGATGACCTATCATGTGCTGAATGAGAAAGACCGGCTGCGTCTGTTGCGACGCGGGGCGCTGTGGGAAAAGCCGGTGGAAGAGGCTGGGAGCGAGCCGCACGGATAGGGCCTTCTGGGAACCCTACGTAGCACGCCTTGGGAGGTCGTTACGGCGAGAAGAATATTACCGTGTCACCATGCGGCTCGCGGTACGAACCTAACGCGGAGACGAGAGAAATGGCAAGCATTGAACTGAAGGGAAGCTTCAGGCCGATGAGCGAAATGCTGGAAAGGATAGCTGATATTGGCCAGCATCCCGCCCGCGTTCTCTCTGCCGTAGGTGAACAGATGATCAAGTCCACCCAGGAGCGCTTCCACAAGCAGGCTGGACCAGATGGAAGCCCTTGGGCACCCTTACGCCCTGATTACGCTGCCAGCAAGACGGATCAGCGCATTCTGTTTCGCACGGGAGAGCTATTTGGAGGCATATCGGCGTTCGTTGACGGTCGGCGCTTGGTATGGGGCTCGCACCTTCCATATGCTGCCACCCACCAGTTTGGGGCCACCATTGTGCCGCAAGGAGGGAAAAAGTCTTTGGCCTTCAAAATTGGTGGCCGTGAGGTTTTTGCCAAAAAGGTCGTTATTCCAGCCCGCCCGTATCTTGGCTTCACTGCAGAAGACCGTCAGACGGTGCTGGAGGAGTTGGAAGAGTTTTTAGACCGTGCAATAGCCTCCAGATGAGTAAGCACAGTGTGTCTATGCTTTTAAAAGGCTTCTAAAAGGCTCTAAAAGGGGTCTGTGGCGTTTTTAAAGGCTTCCGGGTGGAAGTGTGCGGCAAAGATGCCTCCCCTGCGCCCTGTGAGGAATTTTCCGGGGGGCAATCGCGCCTCTGCCAGTCTGTGTTCTCAACCGCGATACTGGCGGGGATGAACACCACTTTTCCTCTTCTTATCCCACAGGGTGCTGCTGGCTCTGACGGCGTGCCGGACTGGGTGCATTTGTGCCCAGCCGGATCGTTCACCGGAGAGAAGGGTGCCAGCCTGGTGCTGGCGAACCCTGACGCCGTGATCAGCGCATCGCTCGCAGGCGGCAAAATCCTTCTTGATGAAAACCATGCCACGGATCTGGCCGCTCCAAATGGGGGTGCCTCTCCGGCCCGAGCATGGGTTACCCGGATGGAAAGTCGGGCGGACGGTATCTGGGGCTATGTGGACTGGTCTGCTGAAGGTAAGGCCCTGATGCAGGGCAAAGCCTACCGTTGGATATCGCCAGTGCTGAAGAGCCAAAGTGGCGTGGTGACGCAAATTTTGCGTGCGGCTCTCACAAATACACCGGATCTGCCGGTTGTGTCGCTGCACTCCCGTAAAACTCCGGAGAAAACTGAAATGGATATCGCCAAGCTTCGTGCGGCGTTGGGTCTGCCCGACACAGCCACGGAAAGTGACGTGATGGCGGCGATTGCGGCCAAAGGCAGCAGCACTGTCACTCTTCATAGTGCGGTTGCTACTGCGCTGGGCGTTGACAAGGCCGCTGACGAAAAAACGGTTCTGGCGGCCATTCAGGCCAAAGCGACCGCTGGTCAGGAACAGGGGAAAGTTGCCCAACTGGAAGCGCAGCTTGCTGAAATGAAGCAGCAGGCTTCCCGCGATAAAGCGCAAGGGTTGCTGGATAAGGCCGCAGCTGAAGGGGCGGTAATCAATGAAAAGCAGAAAGCTGATTTGATCACACTGGGCGGATTCAACCGGTCGTCGCAACACCTTAA
>NZ_BAMV01000010.1 GCF_000963925.1 Acetobacter cibinongensis | reverse complement strand
GGCCTTCCGGCCTTCCGGCCTTCCGGCCTTCCGGGTGTTTTGGATTTTATAAAAAGGCTGCTGGACTCATCATGTTCCAGCAGCCTTTTTATTACGTCTGGCCGTATGGTGTGACGTCACACCCTGTCAGGGAATGCTTTAATCCTGCTCCGCACGGGAGAGAATATCCTTGCGGGGGAAGCGGAAGTCGATGTTGCAGAACTCGCAATTCATGACAATCTGCCCGTCATCCTGCGCCATGTGGTCCAGGTCATCGTTGGAGAAGCCTTGCAGCACATCAACCAGACGTGCGCGGGAGCAGCGGCAGCCATAGGCTAGAGCACGCGGCTGGCTGACATGCAGATCTTCCTGATGGAAGAGGCGGTGCAACAGCTCCGGGGCTGATAGGCTGTCATCCAGCAGTTCGCGGGCAGACAGTGTGGAGGCAAGAATGGTGGCGGTTTCCCAGTTTGCATCTGCGTCAGCATCGCCCACCACATGGGTCCCGCCTTCCCCTGCAATGCGTTCCAGAATCAGGCCACCAGCACGCCACCCGGCATCGGTCATTTTGCAGCTTAGGAACAGCCAGCAGGCATGTTGTTCACTGGTTGCAAAATAGTGGGATGCCATGGTTGCCAGGTCATCTCCGGCAATTTCCACAATCCCCTGATGCCGCTCCATATCCGGGCCTTGGTCAATTGTCAGGGCAAGGTAGCCATTGCCCAGCAACTCACGGTCGGTCGGGGTAGAGGTTTCAGCCAGAAGGGTGTTCAGGGCGTCTTCTTCCGTGCGGGCATAGAAGCGCAGGGCACCTGTGTCCGTGCAGTCTGCCACTAGCATGGAGACAGGGCCATCCCCTTTAATCTGAAGGGAGAAAGAGCCTTTGAACTTGAGGGCTGATGCCAAAGCAGCAACCAAAGCGAGTGCCTTGCCCGCCAGACGTGTAACGGCAGCCGGATGATCATGGCGCGTCAGCAAGACATCCGCCAGCACACCAAGATGCACCATACGGCCACGGACAGGGCGGCCTTTTAGATAGAAAGGCGTGACACCACCGGGCACAACAAGATCGGGCACATCGGGGCGGTCACGGTCAAGAAAAGCAGGGGTTTCCATAGTGGGGGCCTTATCGACACAAAAGAAAACGGCAGCACAGGGCGGCTGAAGCCAGCCGTTCTGCCTGCCGTTTTCCGCGCAGGGAGCGCAAGAAAGTCAGAAGCTGTTTTCTCTTAAATGGCGCTTGAAATATCGAGTTCAAGCTTTTCCAGTTTTTGCTCCAGCGTCCGCAGGGTGGTGGAATCCAGACCCACATTGTCTTTCAAGGCCCGCAACAGCCCTTGGCGGCAGGCATCGTGAGCGCTGTCCAGATCTGTGGCGCGGCCACAATTGGCAAGGCAGTCAAGGTAGGAGGCACGGAGCGGAGCTAGTTTTTCCGCAGTGACCGGCAGGTTTGCCAGAATCTCGTCCAGCGTTGTTTCCACCCAGCCAGGAACGGAGGGCGTATCTTCTGTTGTGGTGGGAACAACCTTATCCGTGCCAGTCATGCTTTATTCCTTGCCAAAAGAGGCCCAGTCCGCACCGCCCATAGCCCATGCCAGAATACCTTTCTGGGCATGCAGGCGGTTTTCAGCTTCGTCAAACACAACAGAATGTGGGCCTTCAAAAACATCCTGCGTGACTTCTTCCCCAATATGGGCGGGAAGGCAGTGCATAAACAGGGCATCTGCTGCCGCAAGCGCCATCAATTCTGTGTTCACCTGATAGGGCGCGAGCTTGGCAATGCGGGCTGCTGCTTCGTCGTCTGAATCAGACATGCTGATCCATGTATCAGTCACAACGCAGTCTGCCTTGTGAACAGCGGCTTTGGGGTCGTCCGTCCATTGCACGTCACCGCCCTGTGCCTTGGCCCAGTCCAGCACATCCTGCGCGGGACGCATGTCTGCTGGGGTTGCGGCGCGCAGGGCAAACCCGAAGCGGACTGCACCTTCAATCAGGGAGGTCAGCACATTGTTGCCATCGCCTGTCCAGGCAAAGGTTTTGCCTTTTACAGGGCCGCGATGCTCTTCAAATGTCAGGATGTCAGCCAGGATCTGCACGGGGTGGGAAGACGGTGTCAGCCCATTGATAACCGGCACACTGCTCCATTTGGCCAATGTTTGCAGGGAGTCCGTCTTGCCTGTCCGCAGGACCAGCGCATCCACAAAGCGGGAGAGCACGCGGCCAGTATCGGCAATGGTTTCACCCCGGCCAAGCTGCATTTCACCGGGACTGAGGATAATGGCATCCCCCCCAAGCTGGCGAATGCCGACTTCAAAGGACACGCGCGTCCGGGTGGAGGGTTTGGAGAGAATAATACCCAGCATCCGCCCCGCCAGCGGGCGGCGCGGGTGCAGTGGAAAGCGACGGTTCTGCTGCATGGTTTTCATGCTGCGGGCAACATCCAGAATCTGGCGCAGCGTTGCGGCATCCAGATCTTTCAGGTCAAGGAAATGGCGAGGGCCGACCTTGTCTGTGTTGGCAGGAACAGAAGAAAGGGCAGCGCTCACAGGGATGTCTCCAGAACAGTCGTATCAGCAGAAGAGTTGGACAGAACCGCCTGCCGCAGGCGGGAGACGGCCTCCCGGCAGTCCTCTTCAGTGAGTGTTAGAGGGGGAACCAGACGCAAAACATTGTCACCTGCTGTGACACAGAGCAGGCCTGCTCTCTGGGCGGCAGCCTGCACTTCTCCAACAGGAGGGATGCAGCGCAGACCGATCAGCAGGCCAAGGCCGCGGCGTTCTGCAAAAACGCCGGGAGCCTGTTTGATCAGGTCATCCAGCAGGCTGTCGAGCAGGGTAGCCCGCGCCTGAATCTGGTCCATGAAGCCGGGGGCCAGCAGAACATCCAGCACGGCATTTGCAGCCGCGCAGGCGAGGGGGTTACCGCCAAAAGTGGTGCCGTGGGTGCCTGCTGTCATGCCTTTGGCTACAGCCTCTGTTGCCAGCACAGCCCCGATGGGGAAGCCGCCCCCGAGCCCTTTGGCGCTAGACAGAACGTCAGGCGTAATCCCTGCCCATTCATGTGCAAACAGCTTACCGGTACGGCCTATGCCGCACTGCACTTCATCCAGTGCCAGCAGTACGCCGGTTTCATCACACACGGCGCGTAAGGCTTGCAGATAGGCGGTGGAAGCAACCTTGATGCCACTTTCCCCCTGAATGGGTTCCAGCATGACCGCAGCAGTGCGCGGGCCAATGGCGGCTTTTACGGCCTCAATATCGTTGAAAGGCACATGCACAAAGTCAGCAACCGGTGTGCCAAACCCTTCCAGATATTTGGGGTTGCCGGTGGCGGAGAGCATGGCCAGTGTCCGGCCATGAAACGCGCCCTCCATGCAGATGATTTCTGTGCGTTCCGGGTGGCCAGCCAGCGCCTGCGCACGGCGGGCAAACTTGACCATGCCTTCATTGGCTTCAGCGCCGGAATTGCAGAAAAAGACGCTATCCGCAAAGCTGTTATCAACCAGCCGCTGGGCCAGCTTTTCAGCTTGCGGTACCCGGAACAGGTTGGACACATGCATGACTTTGGCAGCCTGCTGCTGAATTGTCTGCACCAGGTGCGGGTGCCCGTGCCCGATAGAGCAGGTGGCAATGCCCGCAGCAAAGTCTAGGAATCGTCGCCCGTCCGTCGTGTACAGCCAGGCGCCTTCGCCACGCTCAAAAGCGAGGTCTGCGCGGTTGTAGGTCGGGGTCAGGGCTGGAATCATGAACTTTGTCTTTGTGTTGCGGTCATTGCGTGAAAAATGAAAAACAGGTGCAAAACGAAAAAAGCCCGCTGCCGTGCTGGAGCGGGCGATCCGTTGCACCCCCATGATGACAAGGGCCGCCCCCCGGTGTCAAACGTTGAGAGCGAAATTCTTTCATGAAACTGGCGCAATTCTTGCCTATTGTTGCTTTGTGGCGGCACAAAGTGGCCACAGCACTCTGTTTTGGGGCATAGAACCGCGTATGGCGTTGTCTCATTTACCTTCTGATTGTCCTTCCCCGCCGGATAAAGCGGCGTTGAGAGAGGCCGCATTGGCGCACCTGGCCCGGTTTGCCACAACGCAGCATGGGTTGGAGCAGGTGTTGCTGCGCCGTGTAGCACGGTGGGAGCGTGCGGCCCTGAAAGCCGGAGCGGACCGTGAGGATATTGCGGCACATATGGCGGCCCTGCGGCCTGTTGTGCAGGCTGTTGCGGCAGACATGGTGCAGCTTGGCGCTGTTGATGATGATGCGTTTGCCCGCGCCCGTGCCAAGCGACTTACCCGCTCAGGGCGCTCAGGCAAGGCGGTACAGGCCCATCTGGCTGCCAAGGGTGTTGAGGCAGAGGTACGGGCCGCAGCGCTACAGGGTGTAGTGGAAGGGTTCTCCGCGCGGGAGACCGAACTTTCTGCGGCCCTGACAGCCGCCCGCAAACGGCGTTTGGGCCCATTTGCCAACCTGCCACGCCTGCGGCGAGACGCCTCATCTGTTGAAGGCGAAGAAACGCAGGAAGAGCGCCGCCTACGCGGTATGGCAGAGCGGCAGAAAGCACTGGGCGTTTTTGCACGCTCCGGCTTTGGGCGCGATATTGCGGAACAGGTTTTGGATATGGATCCGGAGGAAGCGGCACAGTGGGTCGAACGATTAAAGTCCGAGTCGTAAAACGGGTCGTTTTTTACGCAGCGCCTCTTCTTTTGGCCGCCTGTGCGGGTGGGCGTGGGTGGAATGGCTCCGTGCAATGTGCACCGTATGCCCGTGAGCACTCGGCCGTTAACCTGCGGGGTGCCGCAGCCAGTTGGTGGGGGCAGGCGGGGAGGGTGTATGGCCGCAGCAGCACGCCTCGCAAAGGCGATGTTCTGGTTTTTCGGTCCACGCGCCGCCTGCCATCAGGGCATGTTTCTGTTGTGCAGCAGGTCAAAAGTGCCCGTTTGGTGCTGGTTGAGCACGCGAACTGGGAGCCTGGCCGCGTAACGCGCAGCGCCCCCGTGGAAGATGTTTCCGCTGCAAATGACTGGACGCGCGTGCGCGTCTGGTGGAGCCCGATAAGGGGGATGGGTAAAACCATCTACCCCACTTATGGTTTTATAGAGCCTTAAGCGTGGTCTGGCCCCGGCAAGGTGCATCACACGGGGCATACAGCGGGCCTGCTGTCTGATATAAGGAAGAACAGACTTGCATGACAGCACAATGGCCGCCATGTGAAAGAAGGACAGACACAGGGTATCTGGGCCGTCCAGCCTGTGTCAAAGGGAAACAAAGGACTGTTGAATGGGTAGCTTGAGCATCTGGCACTGGCTGATCGTGCTTATTGTTGTGCTGGTGGTGTTTGGTGGCGGCGGTAAAATCAGTTCTATGATGGGTGACTTCGCGAAGGGCATTAAGTCTTTCAAGAAGCATATGGCTGATGATGAGCCGATGGATGAGAGCGCCACACGCCCCGGCGGCCATATTCCTGCTCCGTCCGCCACATCGGTGGATCAGGCTGCACAGCGCGATAAAACGCACCAGCCCTGAAAACCCGGCCGGTCTGGTGGTGCCGTGTGCGCCAGCAGAGCCATGGTCAGGCAAGCAGGTCATCGTACATTCATGAGAGAGGTCGGGCGGGGTTCATGACGGATTTTGCGCAGGCTGTGCAGGATATTCTTGCCGCAGGGCAGCGTATGGACAACCGGGGCTGGGTGCCTGCTACAGCAGGGAACATCAGTCGCAGGTTGGCAGATGGTCGTATCGCCATTACGCGCTCAGGGGGCCATAAAGGCTTTTTGCAGGCAGCGGACGTCATCACGGTTGATGAAAACGGCAAACCGCATGATGCAGGAAACCGGCCCAGTGCCGAGACCCTGCTGCACTGCCAGATTTACCAGCAGGACCCCTCTGCGGGAGCCGTGTTGCACGGCCACTCTGTGGCATCGACCGTGCTTTCCATGATCGAGCCGACAGAGGCGTTGCAGCTCTCTGATTACGAAGTGCAGAAGGTGTTTGAGGGGCAGACCACTCATGATGCCACTCTTGCTGTTCCCCTGTTCAGGAACGATCAGGATATAGCGCGGCTGGCGCGTGAGGTAGCCCCGCATTTTGGGGTCATGCCTGCGGGCTACATCATTCGCGGCCATGGCGTGTATGTGTGGGGCAAGGATATGCCAACCGCATTGGCCAGGCTGGAAGGGCTGGAGTTTCTTTTGGCCTGCCTTCTTGAACGAAGGAAGCTGGGTGTATGAGCAGTCTTACCATTTTTCAGGATACGGTGCCGGAAACCCCTGTTCTGGTCACGTCTGACCCCGCCAAAATAGCAGCGGAGTTAAGACCGCTGGGTGTAAGGTTCGAGCGGTGGGAAGGCCCGGAAATTCCTGCCCGTGATGCGGAAGAAGAGGCCGTTCTGGCCGCGTACCGCCCCTTTTTGGACAAGCTGATGGGAGAGACCGGCGCAGGCTCTGCCGACGTGCTGCGCGTTGGACCAGAAACACCCAACTGGCCCACGCTGCGCGGCAAGTTCCTGTCCGAGCATACGCATAGCGAAGATGAAGTACGGTTTTTTGTGCATGGGGGAGGCCACTTCATCCTGCATGTGGCAGACCGTATTTATGATGTGGAATGCACCCAGACTGATCTGATCTCCGTACCAGAAGGCACAAAACACTGGTTTGACGGCGGCCCGGTGCCAGATTTTGTGACCTTACGCATTTTCACCCGCAAGGAAGGCTGGATAGCCGATTACACCGGCACGGACCTTGCCCATCAATTTTTGGCGTACCCCTCATGAAGACTGCTGCTTCTGCCCCGCGTGTTGTTCTGCTTGATATTGAGGGCACAACAGCGCCGATTTCTTTTGTGCATGATGTTCTGTTTCCCTATGCCCGCACGCACATGGCGCGCGTGTTGGAAGAGCGGAAAGATGACCCTGCGGTGCAGGCAGCATTGGCTGAGACGGAAAAGCTGGCCCCCGGCGTGCCCCCTCTTGAACAGCTTGAGCGCTGGATGAATGAGGATGCCAAAGTAGCACCCCTTAAAGCGTTGCAAGGGCTTGTCTGGGCGGAAGGCTACAAACGCGGTGCTCTTGTCGCGCGTCTGTACCCGGATGTCGTGCCAATGCTGGAGAGCTGGTACCGTGCCGGTATTGAACTGGCCGTTTATTCCTCAGGCTCAGAACCTGCCCAGAAACTGATTTACGGGCATACGGCACAAGGGGACGTTACCCCGCTTTTCACCCGTTTTTTTGACCTGCGCGTAGGCGGTAAAAAAGAAGCGGCCAGCTATGTCTCCCTGCTTCAGGAAGCCGGCTGGAAAGCCTCGGATGTACTGTTCCTGTCTGACGTGACGGCAGAGCTGGATGCCGCTGCACAGGCGGGACTGCGAGTATGCCAGATTGTACGCCATGAAGATGGTACGGTCGCCGGAACAGAATACCCCGTGGCAGGTAATTTGATTGAAGCGGCGTCCCTGTTCGGGTTGCCGGGTATAGGGCAGGCCTGACCATGCATGCCCAGTTGCACGAAAGCTGGTTGACCATTCCCCAGCAGGCGCGGGGCTGTGCTGCGGCGCTGGGCAACTTTGATGGTGTGCATCTGGGGCACGCCCATCTGGTTCATACCCTGCATACAACGCGGCCAGATCTGCCTCTGGCCGTGGTGACATTTGACCCGCACCCGCGTGAGCTGTTTCGCCCGCAGGACCCACCCTTTCGCCTCACTCTTTCGGACGAACGCCTTGCCGCTCTGGGTGCGCTTGGCGTGAAGCATGTGTTTCAGATCCCGTTTGATGAAGCCTTTTCCCTTATGCCAGCCGAGCAGTTTGTAGAGGACGTGCTGTATAATGGTCTGGGATTAAAGCACGTAGCCTGTGGGCCAGATTTTGCATTCGGGCACCGGCGCGGTGGGTCCGTGCCGTTTCTGGCAGAACGCACGGCTGAACTGGGGGTAGGGTTTACCTCGGTTTCAGCACTGGCAGATGCCGCTGGGCCATACTCTTCCACGCGTATCCGGCGGCTCTTGCAGGAAGGTTATCCTGAACGCGCACGGGATGAACTGGGGCGGCCCTGGTCTATTCGGGGTGTGGTGCAGCACGGGGATAAGCGTGGCCGACTGCTGGGGTTCCCAACAGCTAATATCCCACTGGGCAGGCATCTGGAACCAGCCCGCGGTGTGTATGCCGTGACCGTGCGCCTGCCGGATGGCAGCACAAAGCCCGGCGTTGCCAATATTGGCCGCAGGCCGACCATTAACGATGGGCAGGAAAGCAGGCTGGAGGTCAATTTGTTTGACTATCAGGGAGACCTGTATGGCCAGACGCTCTCTGTGGTGCTGCACCGGATGTTGCGGGCTGAAAAGCGGTTTGACGGGCTGGATGCCCTGAAAGCGCAAATTGCGCAGGACGCACAGGCAGCGCAGCGTGTCCTCAGTTCAGGAGCGGCGGCTGCATGACTATCCTTCTGCGGATAGCCTCTTATGCCATAGGCCTGCCGTTGCTGGCGTTTGTGCTTTATGCCGTTGTACCAGCGCGGCAGTATGTTGAGACGACCATAGCCGGTCTTTTCACCTATGCCGTTGTTACCTATCTGCTGAACGACCTTGTGTGCCGGCATAAAAACGGTGACCTCCGGTAGGACTGTTTTGCGCTTAATGCGGTTTTCTAACCGCAAAAGAGCCCATTTGCGCCGGAGCCGCTTGACCCGCCGCCCGTGCGCTCTGATAACCATGCGTAGCGCTCGCACATCTGTGCCTGCCGCGCATTGAGCTGAACCCGAACCAGAGTGACACCTGCCGTTCCATGTCTACATCCAGCAGCGACACAGAAAAAACTTCTCCCGCCGACTTGTATCGCGATACGGTTTTTCTGCCCCGCACGTCCTTCCCCATGCGTGGGAACCTGCCAAAGCGTGAGCCGGAGTGGCTGGCGCGGTGGGCAGAAATTGGGCTGGATGAGCAGATAAAAACGCAGGCGGAAGGGCGGCAGCCTTTTACGCTCCATGACGGCCCGCCCTACGCGAATGGCCACCTGCATATTGGCCATGCCCTGAACAAGATTGGCAAGGACGTCATCAACCGCGCACACCGCATGTCAGGCTATGCTGTGCGCTACATTCCGGGCTGGGACTGCCACGGTCTGCCCATCGAATGGAAAGTTGAGGAAGAATACCGCAAGGCCAAGCGCGACAAGGACAGCGTGCCGGTGCTTGAGTTCCGGGCGGAATGTCGGGCTTATGCTGGCAAATGGCTGGCTATCCAGATGGAAGAATTCAAGCGGCTGGGCGTGCAGGCTGAATGGGCCAACCGCTACGCCACCATGGATTTTTCATCCGAGTCCGCTATCGTAGCGGAAATTGGCCGTTTTCTGCTCAATGGCGGCTTGTATCGTGGTCTGCGCCCGGTCATGTGGAGCCCGGTTGAAAAGACCGCTCTGGCTGAAGCCGAAATTGAATATCACGACCATAAATCCACCACCATTCTGGTGGCGTTCCCGGTTGTTAAGGACCCGACCCCGGCGCACGCGTTGGCGGATGTGTCCGTTGTTATCTGGACCACAACCCCCTGGACCATTCCGGGTAACCGTGCGCTGGCTTACGGGCCGGAAGTCACTTACGTTGTGCTGCGCGTAGATGACACGGCAGAGGGTGCTTTGCTGGAGCCGGGCAACAAACTGCTGGTTGCGGAAGCATTGGTCGAGTCCTTCTGCAAGGAAGCACACGTTACAGCGCATCACATCCTTTACACGCTGCCGGGTAGCGCGCTGGAAGGGGCTGTGTGTGCCCACCCGCTGCGTGGCTCCGGTTATGATTTTGATGTGCCCATGCTCCCCGGTGACTTTGTCACGACCGATGCCGGTACGGGCCTTGTCCACATGGCTCCTGCCCACGGTGAAGATGACTTCCGGCTGTGCCGTACGTACGGCGTGGAAGTTCCGGAGACAGTGCAGGATGATGGCACATACTCTCCGTGGGTTGCGGGCTTTGCTGGCGTGCATGTGTTCAAGGCGGCAGACCCGGTCTGCATTGCTCTGACAAACGCTATGGAACAGGCCAACGCTGCGGGCACGGCTCCGGCAGGGTTGGTGGCACGGGGTGAGATTGTTCATTCCTACCCGCATTCATGGCGGTCTCGTGCGCCCATCATTTACCGTGCAACCCCGCAGTGGTTCATCAGCATGGATGGGGAAGGGGCCCTGCGCGAAAAGGCGCTCAATGCGCTGGAAGACGTAACCTTTGTGCCCGCACAGGCCCGCAACCGTCTGACCTCAATGGTCCAGAACCGCCCGGACTGGTGCATCAGCCGCCAGCGCGCATGGGGTGTGCCTATTGCGGTGTTTGTTGAAAAACGTACGGGCGAAGTGCTGCGGGACGCCGAAGTCATGCAGCGCGTTGTGGATGCCTTCAGGGATGAGGGCGCAGATGTCTGGTATAGTGCACCGGCATCACGCTTCTTGGGCCCAGACCGCAACCCCGATGACTACGAACAGGTGTTCGACATCGTGGATGTGTGGTTCGAAAGTGGCTCTACCCATTCCTTCGTTCTGGGCGGGCAGGATCTGAGCTTTCCGGCTGATCTGTATTTGGAAGGGTCTGACCAGCATCGCGGCTGGTTCCAGTCCTCTTTGTTGGAAAGTGTAGGCACACGCGGCATCTCACCCTTCAAGGCAGTTGTGACCAATGGCTTTGTGCTGGATGAGCAGGGCCGTAAAATGTCCAAGTCTCTTGGCAATGTCATTGCGCCGCAGGACGTGAATGACAGCCTGGGGGCGGACATCCTGCGCCTGTGGGTCATGAATTCTGACACGCATGAGGATCTGCGTATCGGGAAGGAAATTCTTAAGCAGCAGGGCGAGCTTTATCGCCGCTTGCGCAACACGCTGCGCTGGCTGCTTGGGGCGCTGGATGGGTACACGGCAGAAGAAGCTGTGCCGTACGCTGAGCTGCCAGAGCTTGAGCGCTGGGTGCTCCACCGTTTGACGGACCTTGGTGGTTTGATCGCCCGCGCGGTGGAAACGCATGAGTGGGTTGGGGTTTACCCTGCGTTGCATGGCTTCTGCACAACGGACTTGTCCGCCTTCTATTTCGATATCCGAAAAGATACGCTGTATTGCGATGGGCCAGATAACCACACCCGCCGCTCTGCCCGTACCGTGCTGGACCATCTGCACCGCTGCCTGAGCACGTGGCTGGCGCCGGTGCTGGTCTTTACAGCAGAAGAAGCATGGACCGCCCGCTTTGGAGACGAGGAAAGCGTGCACATGCAGCCTTTCCCTGATCTGCCGGCTGAGTGGAGCAATCCGGAACTGGATGAACGCTGGACCCGCCTGCGTGCTGTCCGCCGTATCATCACGACCGAGATTGAAGGGGCACGGCGCGATGGCACCATCGGGTCTTCCCTTCAGGCCCAGGTCGAGCTGACTTTGTCACAGGAAGAGGCTGCTTTGTTTGCCGGGGTAAACTGGAGCGAGCTTGCCATTGTGTCTCACGTTGATGTGCTGATCGACCCGGAAAGCGCCTCTCTCTACGTGGAGGGGGCCGAGGGCGGTACGTTGCACGGCGCGCCTGTTGTGCGTGTGGCAGAGGGTGAAAAATGTGTGCGGTGCTGGAAAGTTCTGCCAGAAACCGGCACCCGTCAGGATTACCCCGGTGTGTGCCTGCGCTGCGCCGATGTTGTGGAGCAGGCGGGCTTGGGTAAAGCCGGTAGTGTGCAGGGGGGCGTGTGAGCAAGCCCCTCATAGCGCGGCCATTTGGTCTGGGAGCCTTGGTGTTAATGCTGACGCTCTCAGCAGATCAGTTGAGCAAATACTGGATTCTCTACGGGCTGAATTTGCCCGATAAAGGGTCCATAGCCATTCTGCCTTTCCTGAACTTCAGCATGGTGTGGAACCACGCCGTGACATTTGGCATGTTTGGTGGGTTAGGCGGTGCTGGGCGCATAGTGTTTTCGGTCATTGCTCTAGCGGTGGCCTGCATTTTGCTGGTATGGATGGCACGCACACCAAGCAGGCTGACCGCAGCCTGTGTGGGGGCCATTACTGGCGGTGCCATTGGGAATGTGATGGACCGTGTCCGGTATGGCGCGGTAGTGGATTTTATCCATGCCCATGCGTTTGGATGGTCATGGTATGTATTTAACGTAGCTGATTCCGCTATAGTGTGCTCAGTTTGCGTACTACTGGTGCAAAATGTCCTTATGGGCAAAGACCACCAGACAACTTGAGAAAAAGCGACCTGCCCTCCGGCAGGCTGGGCAGGAAGGATAAAAGGCAGAAGATGGCACGCCGAGTTTCGACACTGATTTCTCCGCTGCTGCTTCTTGGCGGATGTGTGCTGCTGACCGGGTGCTCCGGCTCCGAGGCAGCGCGGGCGTTCGGTCTCGAACGTAGTATGCCAGATGAGTATACCGTCACCACGCGGGCACCGCTGTCCATGCCGCCAATGGACGAACTGGCAAAGCCCGTGAGCGGTGCAGAGCGTCCGCAGGACGAGAGCGAACGCTTGCAGGCGCTCGAAACCCTCTCGCCTGATGTTGCATTGCACGGTGAGAACGGTTCCAACAGTGATGGCCAGAGCATGCTGGTGACAGAAGCCTCTCAGGCCGCTGATGCGCCAGATCAGGGTGAGCTGGGGCAGGCCGGTTCAGGCTTTGTGGAGCAGCTTATGTTCTGGAAAGGCGGTAAAGCCGGTGCTGTAGTGGATGCGGATGAAGAAAACCGCCGCCTGAAAACAAATGCGGCTCTGGGCAAGCCTCCTACACATGGGGTTACCCCCACACAACGCGCTCCCAAATAGGCAGCCGTTCTGATACAAAGGGTCTGGCCATGTCAGACCCTTCTTTTTTATCTTCCCCGTCTCCCGTTCCCTCAGAAAACGCAGCCCCCGCGCCGCGCCGCCCGACCTTGCGCCGCTTGCCAGAGGTTCTGGTCAATCGCATTGCGGCGGGTGAGGTCATAGAGCGGCCAGCCGCCGCGTTAAAGGAACTGGTTGAAAACGCCATAGATTCGGGCGCCACACGGCTGGATGTCAGTCTGGAGCGTGGGGGGATAGACCGCATCATTGTCACGGATGATGGATGCGGCATGACCCCGGATGAACTGGCTTTGGCCGTTGAGCGGCATTGTACGTCCAAACTTCAGGATGAATCGCTGGTCCATATCCGCACCCTCGGGTTTCGGGGGGAGGCGCTACCCTCTATTGGGGCTGCGGCGCGGTTGACCATAACGTCCCGTACACAAGGGGAGAGCGGGGCTTGGCGTATTCATGTTGCAGGTGGCAAGGTCTCCGCGCCAGAACCAAGTGCTGGGGCTGTCGGGACCAGCGTTGTGGTGGAAGACCTGTTTTTTGCCACCCCCGCACGGCGGAAATTCCTGAAGAGTCCTCGGGTAGAAGGTAACCACGCTGAGAGTGTTGTAAGGCGTTTGGCCCTTGCCGTGCCGGAAACGGCCTTTCGTTTTAGTATGGATGACCGGCTTCTGTTTGACCTGCCAGCGCAGGACATGGCGGGCCGTGCCGCTGCCTTGCTGGGCGCGAACGAGGCCGATGGCTTTTTGAGTATTCATGGGGAGCGGGACGGCATGGTGCTGTCCGGTTTTGCGTGTGGCCCTTCCGTACACAGGGCTACGGCGACTGGCCAGTTCATGCTGGTGAATGGTCGCCCTGTTGTTGATCCCGTTTTGAAAACAGCAGTCCGGGTGGCTTATCGCCGGGTCATAGAACACGGCCGGCACCCTGTTGTTGCCCTTACCCTTACTATCCCGCCGGACAGGGTGGATGTGAACGTTCACCCCGCAAAAACGGAATTGCGTTTTGCGGATGAGGCCGCTGTACGGTCGCTTGTCATCGGCACCCTGACCCGTGCTCTGGAGGGCGGGGCTGGAAATGCCGGGGTCAGGCCCTCCTTCTCAGCCGTAAAGCCGGGGCGTATCTGGTATCCGCCCGAAACCTCTGCCGGGCCGGTCGTGCCTGCTCCCCCGGCACCGGGGCGTGCGGCGTCAACGCTGCCCCTGCGGGCAGGCACAGTGGTGGCAGAGCCTCGGCTTAGGTTGGGAGATGCACCGACAGCCCGCATGTTGCCCCCTCTGGGTGGTGGGGTGGGGGCTCAGGGTTCCGTAGCTGCTCCGTCTATGGGGGGTGAGCCGGAGCCCGCTTACGTTCCTGCTTCAACAGACTCTGTGGCTGACCATCCCCTTGGGGCTGCGGTGGCGCAGGTGCTGGATACCTATGTTATCGCGGTAGCTGCAGATGGAAGCCTTGTCTTGGTGGACCAGCACGCAGCGCATGAACGTTTGACCCATGAACGGCTGAGGGAACAATTTTTAAGCGGTACGGTACAAAGCCAGCGGCTGCTCGTGCCGGATGTTGTGGACCTACCACCCTTGCAGGTGGAGCTTCTGGCTGCGCGGCAAGGGATGTTGGCCAAGCTGGGTATAGAGGTGGAGGCGTTCGGGACCGATGCCATTCTGGTCCGCGCACTTCCGGCTATGCTGAATACCAGCGACTCGGTAGGGCTACTGCGTGATCTGGCTGACGAACTGGAAGCAGACGATAATGGCAGCCCGGAAGAAATGCCTTCCTTGGATGGCCGGATGGATGCCGTCATTGCCCGAATGGCGTGCCACGGCAGTATCCGGGCCGGACGCCGCCTGACACGAGAAGAAATGGATGCCCTTTTGCGCCAGATGGAAGCAACGCCACGGGCCGGAACATGCTCCCACGGCCGACCGACTTGGTTGAAGCTGAGCAAAAAGGATCTGGAAAAGCTTTTCGGTCGCCGCTGACGAGGGGAACGGCGGAAGCCTGCTCGGCGGAACGTGAACAGCGCTTCTCTGGCTTGCAGCACCAAAATGGCGCACAGTTAGCGCTACCGTGATGTAACCCGGATGGTAAGAACGCCGTGTACCCCACCTTGCTTTCGCTCATAACCTATCTCCCTCTTGCTGGCGCAGGGCTGGTTTTTCTTTTAGGGCGGGGAGGGGCAGACCAAGGGCGTAGCGCACGATGGCTCAGCCTCTGGACAAGCCTTCTGGTGCTGGGGCTCAGTGCAGTTTTATGGGCACAGTTTGACCCAGGCCGCCCCGGATTGCAGTTTGAAACCCGGCTAAGCTGGATGGCGGACCAAGGTATCTCCTACCATACGGGTGTGGATGGTATTTCTTTGGTCTTTATTCTGCTCACCGCATTTCTGACCCCGCTGGCGCTGGCTGCAAGCTGGCGCACGGTGCAAACGCAGGTGCGCACTTTTTCCATCACATTCCTGCTGCTTGAAACGGCCTTGTTCGGTCTGTTTTCAGCGCAGGATCTGGTGCTGTTCTATGTCTTTTATGAAGCAACGCTTATTCCAGCCAGCTTGATGATTGGCGTATGGGGCGGGGCCAGACGGATGTGGGCGTCTCTCCAGTTCTTCCTGTTTACGTTCGGTGGCTCCCTGTTCATGCTCATTGCGCTGGTGGCTATGTGGCTACAGGCGGGTACTACAGACATACAGGGTCTTATGCAGGCAGGTTTTTCCCCGGTTATGCAGGGGTGGCTGCTGCTGGCGTTCATTCTGGCGTTTGGCGTCAAGCTGCCGCTGTTTCCGCTTCATGCATGGTTGCCTGACGCCTATTCTGAAGCCCCGGCACCTGCCTCCGCCATGTTGTCAGGCGTATTGTCCAAAACCGGAGCCTACGGGTTGCTACGCTTTGGGGTGCTTATGTTTCCCAATGCCATGCACGCGTTTGCACCCTATGTGCTGGCTTTGGGGGTGGTGGCCATTATTTACGCCGCCTTTGTGGCGTTTGCCCAAACAGATATGAAGCGCGTTATTGCGTATTCCTCTTTCTCACACATGGGCATGATTGCTGTTGGGTTGTTCACCCTGACCGCAGAGGGAATTGATGGCGCAATTTACCAGATGCTTTCACATGGGGTGGTGATTGCGGCCCTGTTTTTCTGTGTGTCTGCGGTGGCATGGCGTGCTGAAACACAGAACATTGATGCTCTTGGCGGCGTTGCAAGGCAGATGCCCGTTCTAGCCCTTTTGGCCATGCTGTTTACCATGGCCAACATAGGGCTGCCGGGTACGGGGTCTTTCGTCGGGGAGCTTCTGGTCCTTATGGGGGCCATTCATGTTTCATTCTGGGTAGCGCTGCTTGCGGGGGCCACCATGATTATGGGTGCCGTCTATATGCTCTCGCTTTACAGGCATGTACTGTTTGGCAGCGTAAAAGGTACTGTCAGTCTGCTGCGTGACCTGACCGCAGCCGAAATGGCAGTATTGGTGCCTCTGGCTGTTGTGACCTTATGGATGGGCGTGCATCCGGGTAGCTTTACCCGGTTGTTTGACCCGGTGGTCATGCAGGCCATTCATGGCAGCGCGAACGCTGTTGCGCAGAACACGTCCCACGCGGCTGTTGCTGTGGCAGCGCGATAAAACGCGCGCTGTCAGAGGTTTGTTATTGGGGGAGTTCCGGTAGCTCGTCAGGCTTTTTTCTACGCCGGGGCGTGAGAACAGTTCCGGCTGAAGCGCCCGCGACCATCAGGATGCCGCATAAGCGACTGAGGGGCAGCGTTTCATGGAGAATGAGAACCCCGGCCAGCGTGGCGCAGACAGGCTCCAGACTACAAAAAACCCCAAGGTCCCGTGCGGACAAACGCTGCATGGCGCGCATTTCCAGCGCATAGGGCAGAGCCGATGAGCATATGGCCACTATCAGGCTGAGGAACAGCAGTTTGGGCTGGCCTAGCCCCGTTGAAAACGCCGGTAGAAAACAGGGTATGAACAGCACGATGCTGGCGCATAATTGCCCTATAGTGCAGGCATGTCCGGCAGACAGCTTGCCGCTAAAGCGTTTGCCAAACACGATGTAGAGCGCCCACGCAACGGCTGCTCCCATGGCAAAAAGAATCCCCAGGGCGTCCGGTGCAGTTGAGGAAGAAGGGTTGAGCAATAACCCCAACCCGGCAATGGTCAGCACAAGCCACCCAATATCAGCCAGACGCTGAGACCCCATAAATGCAAGAAAAAGAGGGCCGGTAAATTCAATGGCAACGGTAATACCCAGCGGAATACGCTGAAGCGCCAAATAGAAAAACAGATTCATGGCACAAATGGCCAGCCCGTAAGGGAAGGCCAGCTTGAGCACCCGCCAGGATAGAACATTCCAGCTTCTGAAAATGCACATCAAGACAACGGTGGCAAAGAAGCAGCGCAGCCCCACCATACCCGCAGCACCAAAGACGGGAAAAAGTGCCTTGGCTGTAGAAGAGCCAAATTGCAAACACACCATGCCGCCAATTAATTGCGCCAGTGCGGCGGCGCGCTCTTTAACTGTCAGGTCGGTGTTGTTCATTCGGCAGGAAGCAGTGGGTCAGACATCCAGCAGTTCTCCAACAGATTGCGCGTGTTCCTGAATGAAGGCGAAGCGTAGTTCCGGTTTACGGCCCATCAGGCTTTCAACACGTTCACGCGTGGCCAGACGGTCTTCCGCCGGAGCCACAACACGCAGCAGCGTGCGGCGCTTCGGGTCCATTGTTGTTTCTTTAAGGTCCGCCGGGGGCATTTCCCCTAGACCTTTAAAGCGGGAGACATCAATTTTACCGCGTGACTTGAACTCTTTCTTAATTTTGCGGTCTCGGTCCGCATCATCCATGGCGTACACGGAGCGGGCACCTTGTGTCAGCCGGTAGAGTGGCGGCTGTGCAAGGTAGAGGTGGCCCGCACGGATAAGCTCCGGCAGTTCACGGTAGAAAAATGTCATGAGCAGGGAGGCAATATGTGCGCCATCCACGTCAGCATCGGTCATGATAATGACGCGGCCATAACGTAGTTTGCTCAGCTCAAATTTGTCGCCAGACCCACAGCCTAACGCCTCAATGAGGTCCCGCAATTCCTGATTGGCGCGCAGTTTTTCTGTCGTGGCACTGGCTACGTTCAGAATTTTGCCGCGCAATGGCAGAACGGCCTGTGTTTCACGGTTACGCGCCTGCTTGGCCGAGCCGCCTGCGGAGTCGCCTTCCACAAGAAATATCTCGGTTTCCTCAGCGCGTTCGCGGGTGCAGTCGGTCAGTTTGCCGGGCAGGCGCAGGCGGCGTGTGGCACTCTTACGCGGTGTTTCTTTTTGCTCACGGCGGCGAAGGCGTTCTTCTGCCCTCTCAATCATAAAGGTCAGGAGCGCATCAGCCTGCGGCGGATTTTGCGCTAGCCAGTGGTCAAACCGGTCCCGCAAGGCAGTTTCAACCAGCTTGCTGGCTTCGGACGATGTAAGCTTTTCCTTGGTCTGGCCCTGAAACTGCGGGTCACGAATAAAGACCGAGAGCTGAGCCGCTATGGTGCCCAGCACATCTTCCGCCGTAATAGCGGCTGCTTTTTTGTTGGAGCGTTGGTCACCCCAGGCACGTAAGCCTTTGACCAGAGCGTTCCTGAATCCGGTTTCGTGTGTGCCGCCCTGTGGGGTGGGAATGGTATTACAGTAAGAGGCAAGGGATGCCGCACCGCTTTCCAGAAAGGCAACAGCCCATTCTACGCGCCCATTGTCGCGGCCGTCTGCCGCAGGGGGGAGGGCTGCATCACCCGCCCAAATGGGGGTGAGGAGGGGGGCTGAGGCTCCCAGTTCATCACTCAGGCTGTCAGCCAAACCGCCGGGGAAATGCAGCACCGCTTCTGCAGGCGTATCATCGCCAGCTTTGATGAGCGATGGATCACAGTTCCAGCGGATGGTTACGCCACGGAAAAGAAATGCCTTTGACCGGCACAGCTTATAAAGCCGTGACGGCACAAAATGGTGCGTCCCAAAAATCTGGGCATCAGGCACAAAGGCAATCTGCGTGCCACGACGGTTCTGGGTGGCCCCTGTTTTTTCCAGCGCTGTTACGGGAATGCCGCGTTCGTAAGACTGCTGCCATATGGCGCGGTCACGGGCAATTTCCACGTCCATGCGGGAGGACAGAGCGTTCACAACGGATGAGCCAACACCGTGCAACCCTCCAGACGTTGCATAGGCCTTGCCGGAGAACTTACCACCAGCATGGAGGGTCGTAAGAATAACCTCCAGCGCGGAACGATCAGGAAAGCGGGGATGGGCGTCTACGGGTATACCGCGTCCATTGTCCCTGATTGTCAGTTTGTTGCCGGGTTCAAGGCTGACATCAATGGTGGATGCATGGCCTGCCACGGCTTCGTCCATGGCGTTATCCAGCACTTCAGCGGCCAGATGGTGCAGCGCGGTCTCGTCTGTGCCGCCAATATACATGCCGGGGCGGCGGCGTACTGGTTCCAGCCCTTCCAGCACTTCAATGGCGCTGGCGTCATAGGCTTGCGTGCTGTCGGCTTCAGGCTTCGCTGCCTTTCCGGCAGACCGGCGGGAGGGCGGAGGGGGCTCGGAAAACAGGTCGCTCATGGTTACGGTCTGTCCCGCTTTGTGAAGGATTCGTCAAGCGCTAGACGCTACTCTTCTTTAAAATAGGTACAAAAAGAGAACATCCACGCTAGAAATTTATGGATTACACGAGTCGAGTACGGAAAAATAAGGCCGCGGGATACGCGGCCTTAAGAAGATCAGAATGAAGAAAGGAACCGCCTGTATCAAGCTTTCCGTACGGAGCGTGTCTTGCGGGCTGCCGGGCGCGTAGCGCGGCTTGGGGTGGCAGGTGCCGCACAGGTTTCAAAGGAGGCAGGCTGCGTTACGTCCTTGGCTTCCGTATAGTTTGCCAGGTCTTCCGTGGTGTCCAGCGCATTCACTTCGTCAAACATCGCCAGACGCTGCTGGCAGAAAATGGTGCCAGCGGACAGGCCCTTTTCTGACTGCACGTTGGCAAGCTGGGTAATATAGTCGTCATGCTCACGCTGTGCGCTGCGGCCATACGTATTACGGAAATACGTGTTCAGCTTCTGCTCCTGATCCAGCAGATTGCTGCGGAACTTGGCAACAAATGAATTGTAGCGGTCCTGCGCGCTGCAGGAGAGGGCGGTTACCATCAACTCGCTCTTCAGGGCCTGCACATCAAAGGCTTCATGTGCGGGGGAGTGGCCGCACGGTGTAGCCGCTAGGCTGTAAGAACTATGCAGTACGCCCGCAGCGAGAACGCCTGCGGCCAGAAGACGAGAAAAACAGGACATGCGGTTCCTCCGATAGATGCCGGGGCTGGCGTTTTTCATCACGTTAAGGTGTTGCCCGCGGTCCAGCATACGAGACGGTCTTTATAAAGGTTCGACGACACGAAATAGCGTATTCAGGAGAGAAAGCCAGAGGCATTTTCGGTGGTCAGCCCGTGTTTCAGACTGAATACCGTCTAAGGCTTCAAAGACTTGTTTTCTCCGCCGACGCACATTTCCTCTTAAAACGTCACATTTGGGGCAAAATGATGGTTGGGCCGCCGCATTTTACCAAGCGGGAGAAAACAGAAAGCCCTGAATTTTTTAGCCCCTTTCTTCCAAGGCGCGGATGTTCTAAACGCAAAAGCGAATCATGGTGCGCAAGGCGCTTATGGGCCGAAAACTCTTTCAGCCAGTTTGCCTCCGGCCGCACAGGGTTCATCCTTTGTAATAATTGATGAATGAGTGGAGCTGACAGTGCGCTTGCGAGGAATAGCCGTTCTGGCACTAACAGGTGGTCTGCTTGCCGGCTGTGCGACCACCAGTGGTCCCGTTCGGACTGGAACACCTAACCCGTTCGGGTATCTGAAAAAGTCTGCGGTCTGTAGCACAACCCCCGTGAAAACGGGTCCGGATGGCCAGCTTTCCACCACCATGACCGTCCGGTCTGACGATGGCCTGTGTGAGCTGAAGCTCTCCCAGCCTTCTGGCAAGGCCTATGCGTCCTTCGGCGTTTCACCTGCGCCAGAGCACGGGAAAGCCTTCCTGTACAGCCTGGATGATGACACGCATGTCAGCTACACCCCCACCATGGGCTACGCTGGTACAGACAGCTTTACCGTAACCCTTATTCCGGGTGGCGGGCAGAAGCGTACGCGTCTGACTGTAACCGCTCAGGTGGATGCAACTGGCGTGGTTATTGCCAAGCCTGTTGTGCCTGCCGTCACAGCCCCGACACCGGCTAAAAAAGCAGCAACGCCTGCACGCCGCCGTGTCACGACGGCTAAGCGCAAAAAATAATACGATACAGGGTGGCCTGTTTAAGAAATTAGTAAATAAGCCACCCGTAAAAATTGCGTAGATACAAGAAAACCCCCGCAGCGGAAAACGCTGCGGGGGTTTTTGTATGGAGCAAGCCGCTCTTAGAGCTAGATAGAAAAGGTAATAGGCTCGCTCAGGGGGCGCTTCAGGCCGGATGTCTCAGCTTTTTTGACCAGATCATCAAGGCTGGTTTTTTTCATCTGCACGGTCAGGTCTTTATCAAACTGTTTCCAGCTTGGTTCTATCACCTTGGCAAAAAGCGGACCCTGTGGGCCATCTTCCGGGTTCTGATCGTCCTGCGTAACCGCGTTGATGATATCGACCAGAGAAATATCGCGGCGGGGGCGGCCAAGCCGGTAACCACCTCGCGGCCCGCGAATACTTTCCAGAAGCCCTGTCCGGGAGAGAGCCTGTAGCAGGGGCTCAATACCACGGCGGGCCAGGTTGGAACGCTCAGCAATATCCGCCGCACTGACTGTACCGGAACGGCCTGCGTGGAATGCAACGTCCAGCATAATGAGAACAGCCGTCATGGCTCTGTCACGGCGCAGGATCATGATCCGGTTTCCTTCCACCTCAAAAAAGGGCAAATGTAACGTTACGTCTGGGCTGTCCCGCATATAGCAGGGGTTGTGCGGTTTATCTACGCGGTTATTTCGTATTATAATGTTGACAGAAATGCAGACAGACGAAAAGGCGTTTTCATGACAGCTTCGGATCTTTCACGCGAGACATATGGCTTTGCGGCTCCCCGCGGCCGTATTTACGACTCCATTACCAATGTTGTCGGTGGCACACCACTGGTGGCTGTGCCGCATCTGATACAGGAAGATAAGCTGAAAGCCCGCGTGCTGCTGAAGCTGGAATTTTTCAATCCGCTCGGGTCGGTCAAGGACCGCATTGGCGCAGCTATGGTGCTGGCCGCTGAAAAAGCGGGTCTTATCACGCCAGGCCGTACCGTGCTGGTTGAGCCAACGTCCGGTAATACCGGCATATCCCTTGCTTTTGTTGCCGCAGCGCGTGGGTACAGGCTGATTGTGACCATGCCGGAAGGGGCCTCCATTGAGCGCCGCCGGATGTTGCGCCTGATGGACGCACAGGTTGAGCTTACGCCAGCCCGTTTGGGTATGGCTGGGGCTATTGCTCGCGCTAACGAAATTTTGAACGAAACGCCGGACGCATGGATGCCGGACCAGTTTGACAACCCGGCCAACCCGGCTGTGCATGCCGCAACGACAGCAGAGGAAATCTGGGTTGATACGGACGGGCAGGTGGATGCCATTGTTGCAGGCGTTGGCACAGGGGGCACTGCAACCGGTATTGCGGAAGCCCTTAAGCCCCGCCGTAAAAGCTTGCAGGTTTTTGGTGTGGAGCCCGCCGAAAGCGCCATCCTGAATGGGGATGAACCGGGGCCGCATGGCATCCAGGGTATTGGTCCCGGATTCTGCCCGGCAACGCTGCACACGAAATCTCTGGATGGTGTCCTGACGGTCTCTGAGCGGGAGGCGATTGCTGCTGCCCGGCGGTGTGCGCGTTTGGATGGTATTCCGGTTGGTATTTCGTCCGGCGCTGCGCTGCATGCGGCTTTGCAACTGGCCCGCAAGCCGGAGTATGCAGGCAAAACCATTGTTGCCATCGCTCCGTCCTTTGCGGAGCGCTACCTCTCTACATCCCTGTTTAACGGGCTGTAAAACGTACCCAAGAGGGTCTCGGGGGCTGCTATTGGCCCCCCGTTCTCTATGGCAGGGGAGCTGTCTGGTACAGCGCTACGCGCAAGCCACCATGCGGGATGGGGGCTGTGTTGGGCAGAAATGGCAGGTGCGTGGCATATGCCAGGGTTGGCTCACTGGTAATAAGCCCCACACGCCAGCCGGAAAAATGGTCCAGCATGGTTTGGCCAAAAGCACGATAGAGAGCGGCCAGTTGCTCCTTATCTCCTATACGCGTGCCGTAGGGCGGGTTGCAGATCACAAGGCCCGGAGGCTCGTTGGCGGGAGGGCGAATCTCGCTCACAGGCTTTTGCTCAAACACGCAAAAATCTGACACACCGGCACATTTGGCGTTTGCCACGCACATTTCAATGGCAGCGCTGTCTCGGTCGCTGCCATAAAAGCGGTGTGGGGGCGTGCGTTGGCTTTTCACCGCCCGCATCTGTGCCCACGCGGCGGGGGCAAATGAGACCAGTTGTTCAAAAGCAAAAGAACGAAGGCGGCCGGGGTTAAGGCGTGCCGCTATTTCAGCGGCCTCCAGCACAAATGTGCCGGAGCCGCACATGGGGTCCAGCACGGGTTCGGCCCCGTTATACCCGCATTGTGTGAGGAAGAGAGCGGCGAGCGTCTCCCGCATGGGGGCGCGGTTAACAGCAACTTTGTGCCCGCGTCGGTGGAGGAGTTCACCCGATGTATCAAGGCTGAGAGTACAGACATCGTTTTCTATGCGGGCCTTGATAACAAGGCTGGCAGTGTCTGTGCTGGCTACCCCCAAAGCGCTTGAGATAGCGGCGGCAATACGCTCGGCAGCGGCTCCCGCGTGATAAATGCGGGAGGTTGCACAGGAGGCCTCGACCCGGAACGGTACGTCAGGGCGTAGAATACTGGCCCAGTCAAAAGTTTTGGTGCGGCGTTCAAGCTGCGTCAGATAGCGCGCGGGAAAACTGACAAGGCGCGCAAGGACCTTGTTGGCACCCCGAACCCAAAGATTGGCACGCCAGACTTCAGGCCAACTGCCTTTTATGGTGACGCCACCTGGAACAGCCTTGGCGTGTTTGAAGCCCTTTAGCCGCACTTCCTGACATAAGATGCCCTCAAGGCCGGGCGTGGTAGCCAGAAAAATTTCGAAGTCAGGCGTTTGTGTCATCATGTCTGAATGGCAGTGCGGAAAGGAAAGGGCAATATCTGCCTCGGGCAATAAAAAACCGCTCTGACCAAAGCCAGAGCGGCACCGAAACCAAGCAATGTGGTCATTTTTACTGGAAGATAATTTCCACGCGGCGGTTCTGGGGTTCTTTTGTGTTCGCGGCTGTATGCACAAGGGGGTTGGCTTCCCCATAGCCATGCAGGTCAATGGTTGTGCCGGGCACACCATCACGCATCAACTCGGCCTTCACCACCTCTGCACGACGCAGGGAGAGCTTCATATTATAGTCTTCGCCCCGTTTCTCACCCGGATGAGCGGAGGAGTTGTCAGTATATCCAGACACGGTGATGCGCGTAAGCGTTGTGTGCGTGGAGGCCTGAGCTGCAACAGACACAATGGAGCGTGCCCTGTCTGTCAGGTCTGCTTTGTCCCAGTCAAAAAAGATCAGGTAGCTGCGGGCTGCCTGAGGGGCTGGAGCTGCACTTTCTGCTGGCGGCGGGGGCGGTGGGGGAGCCGGGTTGAACTCGTACCGCAGGCCGAGCATCAGGGAATGGTTGAAGTCTGTCTTGGTGTCGCGGTTGCCGCTGGCAAAGCCATAGGATTTTGACAGGTTGGCACCACCGACCGTACCCCATGCCGTAGAGCTGTGGGACTGCGGGCCGAGCATGGTCCAGAACCGGTATTCCGCTGTCATGGACAGGCCGACCACCCAAGGTGTTGGGAAGGACAGGCCAAAAATGCCCTGATAGGCAAAGTTGCCAAATGTGGCGCCCATATGTTGGCTGATCTGGTCACCGTTCAGGCTGGTGTTCAGGTGAGTCCAACCATAGCCGACACCGGCCCCGAAATACGGGAACAGCCAAGGCTTGCCAATGTCCATGTCAAACAGGGCGTTTGCCATAACGCCATAGGTCTGGCGGCGGCCATCTGCCCTGCCTGTGACCGTGCTGCCTGCGAACTGCTTGTAGGCCATGCTGCGGTAGTCGCCTTCAACTTCCACGCGGAAGCCGTTGCCCAGCCCATACCCGACCGAGCCAATGCCGACACCGCCCGTACGCCACCGGTCACGGCCATGCGGAAACATGGGGGAGCTACGGACCATCTGGTCCTGATTGAAGGTTGCGCCGCCTTCACCGCCAACATACAGGCCCTGTACCGGTTGAGCCATAACGGGGGCCGCGCACAGTAAAAGCCCTGCGACCAAAGGCACAGAAAGCAGTGTTTGCGCGAGGAGGCCTTGGCGCAGCTTCATGTTATTCTCCCTGCTGTGGCACTGGTTCGGTAGTGGCCGGGCATGTGGGTAGGTGTGCAGATAAAGCACATAAGCTTGTCTTCTTTGCTGTAAACTTGCGTCATGTGCAACAGGCAGGTGGGTCTGTTTTCACATAGGTGCCTGTTTTGCGTGGTATCAGGCCATCTGGCGTGTGACATAAGTCACACATATTTTCGTGTCCTTAGAGCAGAGTCGCGTTGAAGGGCGGTTTAAACTCCGGGGCTTCAAGTTCCAGAACCCACAGGTCGGGGTCAAAACGGGTCTGGCGCTCAAGGTAGAGGCTGATTTCTGCGGGTGAGAGCGGGTTTTCACCTGATGATCTGAGCCATGCGGCTTCCCCTTCCGGCGTTCGTGTTTGGCTCAGAACAACGGCGGAGCCATTTCGTTCCAGTAAAACCACCAAAATGCTGCCGGCATCTGCATCGCCCTTCCGTAAAAGCATGGCAGACTGCCCATTTTGCGCAGCCTGCCGCAGGATGGCGCGCGCCACAAAATCCGATTTCAGGCGTGGTGAGGTCATTCCTTGGAGGCCGCCGGGAGGGCTGCCGGGTCTTCTGGCATGGCTGCGATCGCGGCTCTGTACCACGCCTTGTTTTCCAGCACTGCCCGGGCGGTTTCTACGTCCCGATCACTCCCAAGGGCGGCAGGGCAGGCACGGCGAATAGCCAGAATACGAGAGACCGTGAGCGGGAAACGTGCTGCACGGGATTCAAGTACTGCGGCGCGGTTGTCCAGACTGCCGTGGGCCAGACTATGCAATTGCCTGCTGGTATCGGCCTCCCCAAGGCTGGTGCAGATCTGGGGCATGACCCCAAGACCCTGCAAAGGCCAGTGCAGAGGGGCTATAACCCGGCTCCAGGTTACAAAAAGCTCTCCTTCATCAGGCAACTGCGCAACTGTCTGCACAAGGCCTTTGCCGAGGGTGGAGCTTCCAATCACAACCGCGCGGCGATGGTCAGCCAAGGCGGCGGCAAGAATTTCTGCCGCACTGGCCGTCCGGCCATCGACCAGAATTGCAATGGGCAGATTGTTGGTCATATCTCCGCCCTGTACGGCCCAGATATGGTTGGCCTGTGCATCACGCCCATCGGTTACCGCAGCCACACCATGGTCCAATAGTAGCGCGGCTGCCGTGACAGCCTGTTGTAAAACCCCGCCACGGTTGCCGCGCAGATCTATGATCAGCCCTTTCAAGCCGGGATCTTGCGTGGCCTGGTCCAGATACTGGCTCATTTCCTCTGCCGTGTCGGAGGAAAATGACGTCACGCGCAGGACGACAAGCGAGCCACTGGCAAATGCAAACACAGTTTCAGGCGGCACCTTGGCGCGGCGCAGAACAACAGTGTGCCCGCGTTTTTTGCCGGGTGAGAGCAAACGCAGGCTAACGCGGGAGTCTTCAGCCCCCTGTAACCACTGGGTAACCGTTTCCGCAGACTGACCTGCTGTCAGTTTGTTGTTAACGGCAAGCAGTTTGTCGCCCGTATCTACGGTTGCAGTCCATGCCGGGCCATTAGCGTTGACGGCAGACACGATGATGTCTCGGCCTTTGCGCGTCAGGCTGATCCCGGCATCGGCCTCACCCCCTACGCGGGCATGGCGGTCTGTTGTGGCAGAGGAGGGGCCAATATAGCGGGAATACGGGTCCAGATGATTGAACAGCTCGTCAAAAAACGCCTGCACCAGATCTTCCCGCGTGGCAGCGCGCACGCTTTCAGAGTGGGCGCGTGCGGCGGAGATAAACTCTACAGCCAGATGCGCCCAGTCATCGTCACGGTTGGCGGGCGGGGCCGGACGGGCGAAAAGAGATGTCTGCCCCGCCAGAAGGCGGATGTCCGCCCCGCGCGTATCCAGCGAAAGTGTAGGGTCCAGAGCCGTGAGCGCGCCGAGGCCCCAGAGCGTGAAGTCACGGCTTGAATGGGCTTCAAGCGTGCGGGGGCCCAGAAATTCCAGCGCTGTGGCAATGACAGTGCGTACCATCGTCAGGTCAATGGCTGTGTCTGGGGTGGCGGTAACCGTTGCCGCTGGTTGCTTTGCGGCTGAGGGCAGGGCGTCCGGAACGGCCGCTGCCGCATTTTTGAGAGGGGGCGCTGCATCCGGTGGAAGTGCTGATGGCGGCGGCACTGGGGTGTCTGGCACGGCTGTAGGGCGGCTGCCAGACGGCAAGGGAGGAGCCACCGCAGCCTTGAGTGAGGAAGGCTGACACAGGATAAGGCTTGCCACGACCATGCAGGGGAAAGCCCGCCGGAGGGGCGGTACAAAGCGCAGGGCTGTGTTAGCGCGCATGGGAATCTGCTGCCAGAGTAAGGGTGCCTCGCGCCGGGTTTGTTGCCCTGAGCACAACAGACAGCATGCAGCCTGGCTGAAGCGTTGCTTCAGACCGCTGAGGTGCGTGTGTGGTGTGCGAGTCGTCATACAATCCTGAATCATCCGGCAAAGCGCTGCGGAAAAGCAAAGACGGAGTTCCCGTCTTCGTCAATGTCAGGGTGACGGCCGAGCGTGTTGTTCCTGTCACATAGGCCGTCATGGCGTGACCGCACAAGGGGCGTAAAAAGAGCGCTGCAAGCCGGTTCTGGCAGGCCAGTGTGGCAGACGCAGCACGGCGCTCCGTAAAATGCAGATGCCCTGCCAGCGCATGTAAAATCTGCATTTTCTGCAAACCTGACTCGGCGGCTGTATCGTCCTCAGACGGGTAGGGAAGTGAGGTGGACTCTAATGTTGCAATAACGGCACGATGTGTGACCAGATCAGCATAGCGGCGTATGGGGCTGGTGAAATGCGCATAGGCTGGCAGGGCCAATCCATGATGGAGAGCTGCGACAGGAGAGTAGTACGCAGGCACACGGCGACCCTGCTGCCCGGCTTTAGGGGCGGCATGTCCCCGGAACATGCCCTGAACGCTGTTTTGCCGCATGAAGTCTGCCACAAAGCGGTTGGCGGCTATCATGAAGCGCGCCACAATATCCTCCGCCAGACCCTGTGGGCGGGGTGTGAACGCAACGGGATACCCCACCTGGTCAAACTCTATGCTGTAGGCATCCGGTGCGTGTGTGTTCTCGCTCCTTTCTCCTCTGCTCACGGCTTCCTGACGCAGGGCGGCAGCGGCTTTTGCTAACGTGCTGAGTAGAGCAGGGGGCAGCTTAGCCAAGGAGAATGCTGCGTCATCATGCCCATCCAGTTCGGCTTGCACCTGCCGGTAGGTCAGGCGTGCGGCACTGCGCATGAGGGCCCTGCCCAGATGGCCTGACACACACTGTCCGTCAGCGTTAAGAGTGAGATCAACATAGACGCAAAGCCGGTCTTCATGCGGCTTGAGGGAGCACGCTCCAGCCGAGAGGCTTTCCGGGAGCATAGGCAGCACATGGCCCGGCAGATAAACGGAGTTGCCGCGTATACGGGCCTCTTGGTCCAGTGTAGACCCTTCCGGCACGTAATGGCTGACATCGGCTATTGCAATGACCAGATGGAAACCCTCAGCGGTCTCCTCTGCCCAAATGGCATCATCAAAATCCTGCGCTGTCTCATCATCAATCGTGACGAGCGGCAGATCACTCAGATCGCGCCGCCCGGCTGTTTCCAACGTGGCTGGGCGTTGGGAGGCAAGATGAGCCTGAGCCTCGCTTTCTGGAGTAAAGTTTTCCGGTAGGGTATGTGTCAGAATGCTGAGGGTAGCTGCCATGCCGGGAGCATCACAGTTCCCTAAAATACGCGTCATCGCAAAGGGCGCGTTTTTGCCAGCCTGTGGGGCGGCGGCGTCCAGCAACGCAATGACACCGGGCTTCAAGGCTGTGAAAAAAGCATTCTCCTGTGGGACCTTCACAGTAACGGTCAGGTCGATGCGTCCATCGCAGGGTTCAAAAGTGGCCAGACATGTTGTGTCAGCCTGAAAGCAACAGGCTGTCAGATGCGCCGGAAAACTCTTGATCTGGCGGGAGAGCAGACGGATGGGGCGTCCTTCCCGTAAACGGTTACGGGCCGTACACGGACGCAACCGGACGAGAACCTCATCGCCAGGCAGCAGGAAAGTACCATCTGAAAGGCCGGAGACAAGCAGAATCGAGGTGTCTGGGGTATGGCTCTGATGGGCATAGGCGCAACCGTCAGACCGCAGGTGCCCCACTGTCACGCGCACCATTTCCGGCAGGCCGGTAATGGCTTTCAGTCTGCCCGGAGGGAGCGTTGCCAGCGCTCCGGCCAGTGCCATTTCATGCAGCACAGCCCGCAACTGTGCCTTCAGGCTAAGGGGTAACCCTAAAGCATGGAGAATATCTGCAAGCCCCATAGGGGCTGTGCCAGCTTCCAATGCGTGCCGAATGGCCCCATGGTCGGACAGGGGCAAAGGCCCGCTGCCCTTCCGCATGGTTTATTCGGCCTTTTTCTTGCGCGTTGTGGTGGTACTTGCCTTTTCAGGCGCAGCTTTCTTGGCGGGCGCTTTTTTGGCTTTTGCCGGAGTTGCGTCCCCTTCGGCTGTTTTGGCCGCTTTGGTGGTGGTTTTCTTGGACGTGGTCTTGGTGGCTGTCTTCTTTTTGGCAGCAGCCCCTTTGGCTTTCAAAGGTTTTCCTTTTTCTGCCAGCAGCGCCACGGCGTCATCCAGCGTGACATCATCCATATCTGTGCCACGGGGAAGAGTAGCGACCATCTGCCCATGTTGCACATAAGGGCCAAAGCGGCCTTTACGCACCATAACAGGCTCGGCGTCTTTGGGGTGTGCCCCCAGAGTGCGGATGGAGGCCAGTTTTTTGGCCAGAGCATCCACAGCCCTGTTCAGGCCAATGGTCAGCACATCGTCGTCTTTGTCCAGAGAGCCATAGATGGCACCCATTTTGACATAAGGCCCGAAGCGGCCAAGTCCGGCCTCAATTGGTTCCTGAGTTTCAGGGTGTAGCCCCACAAGACGGGGGAGGGAGAGCAGCCCCACAGCCGTCTCCAGCGTGATTTTGTCCCCTTCCACGCCTTTGGGCAGAGAGGCCCGCTTAGGTTTGGCCTTCTTGTCATTGGGGTCTGGTTCACCCTGCTGCACATAAAGCCCCCACGGGCCTTGGCGGACCGTAATATCTTCGCCAGTGTCAGGGTGCTGGCCAAGAACGCGCATACCGTCCTTCAGGCCTTCGCTGCCCTCACCATCCTCGGCGCTATCGGCAGACAGGCGGCGGGTGAACTGGCATTCCGGATAATTGGAACAGCCAATAAACGCGCCATACCGGCCCAGTTTCAGGCCAAGGCGGCCCGTACCGCAGGCTGTGCAATGGCGTGGGTCTGACCCATCTGGCCGGGGCGGGAAGAAGAAAGGCCCAAGGTCTTTATCGAGTGCATTGAGCACATCGGTAATGGTCAGGTCTTTGGTATCAGCCACGGCTTGGGAGAAATGCTGCCAGAAGGAGGCCAGAACCTCTTTCCAGTTAGCCTGACCGGCTGAAATATCGTCCAGCAGTTCTTCAAGGCTTGCGGTAAACTTGGTGTCTACATAGCGCTCAAAGAAGGAGACGAGGAATGCTGTCACCAAGCGCCCGCGTGCTTCAGGGATGAAGCGGCGGTTTTCCAGCATGACATAGTTGCGGTCCCGCAGCACAGTCAGGATGGAGGCATAAGTGGAAGGGCGACCAATGCCGATCTCTTCCATCTTCTTGACCAGTGAGGCCTCGGAAAAGCGGGGTGGAGGCTGGGTGAAGTGCTGGTCTGCCTCTACTTTTTCCTGCTTTAGCGGGTCACGTTCCTGCATGGGAGGCAACATGCGGGAGTCATCATCCGCTGCTTTGTCGCTATCATCCCGGCCTTCGGTATACAGGCGCAGGAAGCCGTCAAACGTGATGATGGAGCCGTTGGCGCGCAATACGGTCTGGCCGGAAGGGCCAGAGATATCAACCGCAACCTGATCTAGTGCGGCAGATTCCATTTGGCTGGCTACGGCACGTTTCCAGACCAGTTCATACAAGCGGCGCTGATCTGGTGTCAGATATCCGGCAACGGAGGACGGTGTGCGGAACACATCTGTCGGGCGGATGGCTTCGTGGGCTTCCTGCGCATTTTTGGCTTTGGACGAATAATGCCGTGCCTGCTGCGGAACGTAGTCCGGGCCAATCTGCTTACCAATATGGCTGCGGATAGCGTTAATGGCCTCCTGTGCCATTTGCACACCATCGGTACGCATATAGGTAATAAGACCAACGGTTTCACCGCCCAGTTCAATCCCTTCATAGAGTTGCTGGGCTGTACGCATGGTGACCTGTGCCCCCATACCCAGCTTGCGCGATGCTTCCTGCTGAAGGGTGGAGGTGGTGAACGGTGGCTGCGGGTTGCGTTTGACCTTGCGCCGCTCAACAGAGGACACGGAGAGCGTTTCACCCTCAACAGTCTTCCGGGCGGCTTCCGCTAAGTCCGCAGTATTCAGGTCAAACTGGTCGAGCTTCTTGCCGTTCAGGTGGGTCAGGCGTGCGGTAAACGGGGCACCAGCGGGTGTGGTCAGGGCCGCGGCTACGGTCCAGTATTCGCGCGGCTGAAAAACCTCAATTTCCGCTTCCCGCTCACAAATCAGGCGGAGGGCGACAGACTGCACACGGCCAGCACTTTTAGAACCGGGCAGTTTACGCCACAGAACAGGAGAGAGGGTAAAGCCCACCAGATAGTCCAACGCGCGGCGGGCCAGATAGGCCTCGATCAGCGGAAAATCGAGCTCACGCGGGTGTGCCATCGCGTGTTTGATGGCGCTTTTGGTAATCTCGTTAAAGGTCACACGTTGAACATCAACGCCTTTAAGAACCTTCTTTTCTTCCAGCATGGACCGGACGTGCCAGGAAATGGCCTCACCTTCACGGTCCGGGTCAGTGGCCAGATACAGTGTCTTGGCACCGCGCAACGCCTTGATGATGGCGGCAACCTGTTTGGTGCCGCGCTCATCTGCTTGCCAGGACATGGCAAAGCCTTCATCCGGCCGTACGGATCCGTCTTTGGGTGGTAAGTCCCGGACATGGCCAAAGGAAGCCAGTACCGTGTAGCCATCACCAAGATATTTGTTGATCGTTTTCGCCTTTGCTGGCGATTCGACCACCACAACGTCAGTCATAGTCTCTCCGACCTGCCGGAAGCAGCACTTCAATCAGCCCTCTTGCCTGCCTCATTTGCCAAGGCAACGCGCCCTCCGGGAAGGAGCGTAATGCGCTCGGTCAACTCAAGTTCTGTCAGCGCAGTCAAGACGGCGGAAGCTGAGAACTGACAGTGCCTAACCAGATCGTCAACCGGTATGGGCGTAAAGGAGAGCAGATCAAGTAATTTTTCCTGCATAGTGGCATGCTGTACGGGTGGGGGACTTTGCGCAGGATCAGCGGGAGAGAAAGAATGAAATTCAGCAGATTTAGGCGGCTTCTGGCCTGAAACCCGGCTGGGCTGGCCTGATGTGGGGGGGGAGGTAAACAGGGTGTCAGCAGGACTGGGGTAAAAAACACGCTGACTCGTATTTTCTTGTGAAAGTGGACCGTGCGGAAAGGACGCGAAGCGGGAAAGGGGCGGCAGATGTGCCAGAATGTCAGCCGCACTTTCAGTCAGAATGGCTCCATGACGAAGCAGGTCATTACTGCCACGGCAGCGTGGGTCCAGTGGTGTGCCGGGAACTGCAAAAAGCTCTCGCCCATAGTCCAGCGCCAGCCGTGCGGTAATAAGGGTGCCGGAATGCAAGGCGGCCTCCACCACCACACACCCCAGTCCTAATCCGGCAATAAGACGGTTACGGCGCGGGAAATGGCGCGCGGTTGGAATGGTGCCAAGGGGCGCTTCCGTTACAACCACGCCCTTTTCTGCAATTTCTGCCTGAAGGCGTATATTTTCTGGCGGGTAGGGGCGGTCCAGTCCGCCTGCAATGGCGGCTATCGTCACACCTTTACGGTGCAACGCGCCCATGTGGGCGGCTCGGTCAATGCCGCGTGCCAACCCGGAGATGACTGTCAGGCCTGCTTCGACCAGATCCGTTGCCAGACTTTCTGCCAGCCGGACACCATGCACGGACGCATTGCGCGCCCCGACCAGACCAACGCCCGGTTTGCTGAGTGCGGCACGGTCTCCCAAAACAGATAAAACCGGCGGCGCGTCCGGGCAGGCCCGCAGTTGCGGGGGGTAAGCAGGGTCCAGCACAGTCAGGAACTGGCCACCCAGCTTCAGGGTCTGTTCAATTTCACGGGTTATCTGCTCAACCGGCGGGGGAGCGAAAGATGCCCGGCCTTTGATACGCAGGTGGGGTAGCGCTTCAACGGCCGATTGTGGCGTATGGTAGCGTTCTATCATCTGCCGCCAGCGCCCCGGCCCGATACCGTCGGTCCGGGCAAGGCGCAGGCAGGCCAGAAGATCTGTCACGCAGGCTGTCTCATTTTACCTTGCGCTCAACCCGAGGCTCTGTCCCGTTCAGGAGGCGGCCAATGTTGGCGTGGTGGCGGGCGAGCACCAGCACGCTGATGAGCAGTGTTGCCATTGGTTTGGGGGAGGTCTGGAAGCTGAAATCATGCAGCGCCAGCATCACCACAGGCATGATGACAAATGCGGCAATGGCTCCTGCTGAGGAAATGCGGGTCAGTTTGGCAAAACCCAGCCATGCAGCACATCCCACCAGCCCGGTGAGAGGAGAGAGGGCCAGTAAGGCACCAAGCCCCGTTGCAACCCCTTTGCCCCCGCGGAACCCAAGGAAAATGGGGAAGCAATGCCCAAAAACCACGGCTAGGGCTGTAACGGCTGTAATAGGTGCCGCAAAATCCGGCGGTGTCATGATCCATGCAATCACTACGGCCAGAAAGCCTTTGGCTGCGT
The DNA here is from genome assembly GCF_000963925.1 of Acetobacter cibinongensis. Lineage (GTDB taxonomy): Bacteria > Pseudomonadota > Alphaproteobacteria > Acetobacterales > Acetobacteraceae > Acetobacter > Acetobacter cibinongensis. Next base: position 132,679 of record NZ_BAMV01000010.1, on the reverse strand, counting down.
CCAGCGCCAGTGTGGCTGCGGCAAGGTCTTTGCGGCCTGTCCGCAGCACATTGGTGGCACCAATGTTGCCAGAGCCAATTTTGCGCAGGTCTCCCGCGCCAGCCAGATTAGTCAGAATGAGGCCAAAGGGTACGCTGCCCAGGCAGTAACCAAGGAAGGCCATGGCAGCCATGAGCCAAAGCGCGTAGGTCGGCAGATTTTCCGTCATGCTGCTGTTGCCCCATACACAGCACGGCCCGCTTTCCAGGTACCCAGCACTTTGCCTTCCAGCGCACGGCCATCAAAAGGCGTATTTTGTGCACGGCCCGGTAGGGAGCCTGCTTCCACCAGCCAGCTCCGTTCCGGTGCAAACAGGCAGAGGTCTGCGGCGGCACCCTTGGCCAGAGTGCCTGCTTTTGAGCGCAGCAAACCGGCGGGTTTATGCGTAAGCAGGGCAATGGCCTGTGCCAGGGTGAGTGTGCCATCATGCACACGGCCCAATGTCACACCCAGCAGTGTGACCATGCCTGTACCGCCGGTTGCTGCTTGCGCAAAGGGCAGGCGCTTGTCATCAGCATCACGTGGCAGGTGGTCGGAGGCTATGGCGTCAATTGTGCCATCGGCCAGCCCAGCACACACCGCCAGACGATCAGCTTCGGACCGGAGCGGGGGGGAGAACTTGGCGTAGGTACGGAAGTCGCCAATCGCGTTTTCGTTCAGGTCAATATAATGCGGGGCGGTATCGCAGGTGACAGGGACGCCGCGGGCCTTGGCCTGACGGATCAGTTCAACGCCTTCCCCGGTTGAGACATGGCCGAAATGCAGGCGGCCACCCGTGAGTTCTGCAAGTCTGATGTCCCGCGCAATCATGATGGCTTCTGCTACGGTCGGAATACCCGGCAGGCCCATGCGGGTGGCAAGCTCACCCGCAGTTGCACAGCCAGAACCTGCGAGGGATGGTTCTTCCGGGTGTTGCACCACCATGGCGTTAAAGCCGCTGGCATAGGTCAGGGCCTGCCGCATAAGGCGGGCTGGGTCTATGGCGCGGGCGCCATCTGTAAAGGCAACGGCCCCTGCTTCGTTCAGCAAGCCAATTTCCGCCAGTTCCTGCCCTTTGCACCCTTTTGTCAAAGCGCCATAGGGCAGAATGGAAATGGCTCCTGTTTCCTCACCACGGCCACGCAGCAGCCTTACGAGGGCAGGGTTGTCAATGGCGGGTTCGCAGGTTGGTAAGACGGCAATGGTTGTGATGCCACCGGCGGAGGCAGCGCGTGCTGCGGAGGCTATGGTCTCACGATACTCGTGTCCTGGCTCACCAATTTCAACGCGCATATCCACAAGGCCGGGGCACAGCACAGCCCCGTGGCCGTCAATGATCTGTGCGTCTTCAGGCTTGCCTTCAGCACCGGCTTTATCCGTGGCTTCAATAACCCCGTTGCGAACTAGCAGGCGGCCCGGTTGGTCCAGTTCTGCGGACGGGTCCAGAAGCCGGACATTTTCAAAAAGGAGAGTGCTCATGCTGAGTGCCTGCTGCGTGTCAGGCGGTCCAGCACGGCCATGCGCACGGCAACGCCCATTTCCACCTGTTCCTGAATCACGCTCTGGTCAGAATCCGCGACCTGACTGTCAATTTCCACACCACGGTTCATGGGGCCGGGGTGCATTACCAAGGCATTGGGTTTGGCCAGCGCAAGCCTGCGATTGTCCAGACCATAAAAGCGGAAATATTCACGGGCACTCGGGATAAGCCCTGCGGACATACGCTCGCGTTGCAGACGGAGCATAATGACCACATCTACATCCTTCAGGCCTTCCTCCATGGTGTGAAAAACCTCCACCCCAAGGTGCCGAAGGGCGTTTGGCACCAGAGTAGGTGGCCCGACAACCCGCACGCGGCTGCCCATGGTGGTAAGAAGGTGAATGTCTGACCGCGCTACACGGGAATGGGCAACATCTCCGCAAATGGCAACGGTCAGGCCAGCCAGATGGCCACAATGGCGGCGAATGGTCAGGGCATCCAGCAGCGCCTGTGTTGGGTGCTCATGCGTGCCGTCCCCGGCATTCACCACGCAGGCTTCCACCTTCTGTGCCAGCAGGGCGGGTGCGCCAGACTGCGCATGGCGCACGACCAACAGGTCAGCCTGCATGGCGTTGAGGGTTGCTGCCGTGTCCAGCAGCGTCTCCCCCTTGTTCACGGAAGACTGGGCGACAGACATGTTGATAACGTCCGCCCCCAACCGCTTGCCCGCCAGCTCAAACGAGGTACGGGTGCGGGTACTGTCTTCAAAAAACAGGTTTATCAGGGTGCGGCCCCGCAACACGTCCCGCGAGACCTTGCGGGACCGGTTGAGCAGGGCATAGCTTTCGGCCAGATCAAGCAGCGGCTCAATCTGGTCCGGCGTCATGCCTTGCAGGCCAAGCAGATGCTGGGTGTGCCGGCCGGGAAAGCTAGGCATGCAGGGCTGCTCCAATACGGGCCAGAGTTTCGTCCTTACCCAAGGCAAAGAGCGTGGCATCAATGCCGGGGGACGTGTTGGACCCGGTTACGGCGGCGCGTACAGGCTGGGCAACCTGACCCAGTTTATGGCCTTCACGCTCCGCAAAGCGGCGCAGGGCGGCGTCAATGGCTTCTGGTGTGAAGTCTTCTACCGCTGCCAGTTCACGCGCCAGACCGTCCAGAATGGTCCGGGCTTCGGGGGTCAGAATTTTCTTGGCTTTATCATTGAAGGTCAACGGCACATGGCGGCCAAGGAAGGCTGCACTTTCCGTCAGTTCCACCAAGGTGCGGGCACGCTCTTTCAAACCGGGCATCAGGGCAAGAACGCGGGCGCGTACCGTGTCATCCGTCTGCACGCCTTCAAGGGCTTTCAGGCGGTTCATCACATCATCGGTCAGGCGGGTATCATCTGCCTGACGCAGCCACACGGCATTGATATGCAGCAGCTTGGCGTAGTCCATGCGGGAAGGGGAGCGGCCAACGCCATCAATGTCGAACAGTTTGATCTGTTCTTCACGGGACAGGATTTCAGCATCCCCATGGCCCCAGCCCAGACGCAGCAGGTAGTTGCACAGAGCTTCAGGCAGATAACCCTGTTCCCGGAATTCCACCACAGACTGTGCGCCATGGCGTTTGGATAGTTTGGCGCCATCCGGGCCGTGGATGAGTGGCAGATGGCCAAAGCGGGGCAGATCCCACCCCATGGCACGGTAGATCATGGCCTGACGGAATGTGTTGGTCAGGTGGTCATCCCCGCGGATAACGTGGGTAATGGCCATGTCATGGTCATCCACCACAACAGCGTGCTGGTAAGTGGGGGTGCCGTCAGAGCGCAGGATGATCATGTCATCCATTTCCGCGTTGGCCACGCGGACTTCGCCCTGCACAAGGTCGTTCAGAACAGTTTCGCCCTCTCGCGGGGCTTTGATACGAATGGCGTAGGGAGCACCTTCAGGCGCTTCAGAGGGGTCACGGTCGCGCCACATGCCGTTATAGCGGGGTGGCTGGCCATTTTTCATGGCGTCTTCGCGCATCTGCTTCAGTTCTTCTGGCGTGCAGTAGCACTTGTAGGCCAGACCTTTTGCCAGCAGTTCCAGCGCTACCTCAGCGTGGCGTGCCTGTCGCGTGCTTTGAAAAACAGGCTCTTCATCTGCCGTAATGCCCATCCAGGCCAGACCGTCAAAAATAACGTCTACTGCCTGTTGGGTGGAACGCTCACGGTCGGTATCCTCAATGCGCAGGAGGAACTCGCCGCCGTGATGACGGGCAAAAAGAAAATTGAACAGGGCCGCGCGGGCATTGCCAATGTGCAAAAGGCCGGTCGGACTCGGAGCGAAGCGTGTACGGATGGTCGTCATAAGGCGCACCCATATCACGCACGGGCGCGGGTAGCCATACGCTGTGGCGGCGTGGCGGCTGCCCATCTGTGCACAGGCGGTGGCTGTGTTACCTGTGTTTGACCGTATGGCACTCCGCCTGCTGGTCGAATACAGGCGTCTGGTGTTGTGGGTGCCCGTGGCCGTAGCGGCGGGGAGTGTGTGGTACTTCGCGCTTCAAACCGAGCCATCAGCATTGTGTGGTCTGGTTCTTCCTCTTGGTGTGGCCTGTGTCAGCAGTGTTGTGCTGTGGATGTGGCGGGGCACAGTCTGGGGGCGGGTTCTGGGTACGGGGTGCGCTGCCGTGGCCATCGGGTTTGCATCGGCATGGGGGGCGGCGCATCGCCATGCTCCCATGCCGGAACTCCCGCGCCGTGCGATAGAACTGAGCGGCACGGTCAGGCGTGTGACGCAAGGGGTGGCCCCAAAAACAGGCCTCGCAACCCGCACTATCGAGGTGGTAGCGGCACAGTTTGAAACCCCTCTCGATTCGGGAATGGCGCCTCTTCGCCGCAGCCTGCGCCTTAAATTAAGGCCGGATGATACCCAGCCTCTGTTTCCCGGAGAGACGGTCTGGCTCAGGGCCATGCTGACGCCACCTCCTTTTCCGGCGTATCCGGGAGGGCGGGATATGCAACGCGAGGCATGGTTTGCAGGCCTTGCCGGATATGGGCGCGTGCTGGACCCCGTTGAGCGCCTGAATACAACCACGCCCAGAGGCATCGGGTTTACAGTGCAGCTTGAGCCTGTGCGGGAGGCGCTTGATCAGCGTATTCGCGCCGTATTGCCTGGCGCTGTAGGGGCTGTGGCTACGACTTTGCTGACGGGAGAAACAGCCAGCATTCCACAAACTGTCCGTCAGGAGTTTGCGGTTTCAGGATTGGCGCATGTGCTCGCGGTTGCCGGGCTGCATCTGGGTCTTGTCATGACCGTGATTATGGTGGCGGCCAGACTGGCATTTGCCCGATGGGAGTGGGCCAGTTTGCGTTGGCCGTGCAAAGCACTGTCTGCCTTTGTCGCGCTAGGCGGAGGGGTTGGCTACGCCGCTCTTACCGGTTTGCATCTGCCAGTTATCCGCAGTCTGGTTATGGCAACGGTAGTTGTTGTTGGGTTGTCTATCGGGCGTCGGAGCGTGTCATTACGCGGGTTGGCGCTTGCAGCACTGGGTATGCTGGTGTGGCACCCGGAGTATGTGCTGAGTGCGGCTTTTCAGATGTCCTTTGTCGCAGTGATGGCGCTTGCTGCGGGCTATGAGGTTGCCGGGCCTAAACTTGCCGCCTTTCGGGCTTTGACCTTCAAGCCTGCGTGGTTACAACTGGCACATAGGGCTACACACCATGCTCTGGTCTTGGGTTTGACGAGCCTTTTGGCTGGTTTATCAACCCTGCCTGTTGTGATGGCGCATTTTGGCCAAATACAACCCTTCTTTGTTATTGCGAACCTGTTTGTCGTGCCTGTGATGGCGCTCTGGGTGATGCCGTTAGGCTTGGTGGCCCTCGTTCTGGTCCCGTTTCATGGTGAGGCATTGGCACTCATCCCTATGGGGTGGGGTGTGCGGCTTATTATCGCTTCGGCGCGTGTGGTAGTGCAGTGGCCTGCTGCCCGCATTATGGTGCCGGCAATGCCCCCCTGGGCTTTGGGGCTTATTATATTAGGGCTGTGTTGGCTGTGCTTATGGCGGCAAACATGGCGTTTCTGGGGGCTTGCGCCGGTTGGTGTTGGCTTGCTGGTCCCATTTGTGGTGTTGCGCCCAACCATGATGATTAGCCCGGATGGGGGTATGGTGGGGCTGTATCAGCAAAAAACACTGTGGGTTGGTGGCCAATCTCGCGATGCCGCGTGGCTAGGTGTCGCATGGCAGCAGGCGGTGGCAGCCCAAACCATAAAGCCGTTTCCCGTGCAGGATGAAGTGCTGGATGGCGCGTTAAGCTGCGATAGTGACGGCGAGGCAGGGCTGTGTTTTTTCTCCGCTGCTAACAAGGTCTTTTTGTTAAGGCTGCATGACCGCTCAGATGGGATGCAAGGTTTGCCTGATGCCGTTTGTAAAGGCGCGGATGCCGTTATCAGTTCTGCCCCGTTGCGCCAGTCCTGTCCGAATGTGCCGTTGCGGCTTGATCGTTTTTCCGCATGGCGAAATGGCGCGCAGACTGTGTTTGCGACCGCGAAAGCGGTTGACCTCCAAACAGACCGTGCGTGGCAGGGCACGCGGCCATGGGTTTTAAAACCCGGAGGGCATGGGCACCCTAATCTGCCGTTGGCGCAGGCAGAATAGAACGATTAACAGACCTCGACGCCCTTATTATCGGTGCGTCTAGGCGCTGTGTACGGATGGCCTGCCTTGCCTCTGACAAACCCACTTTTTAACGACCAGCAGGACAATGCGATGCTGTTCTGAGCATCATGCCGTTGCGAGACACCGTCCTGCTGGCAGCTAGAGTCTGTTTTAGTCTTGCACGTTTAGTCTTGCACGGTGTCGAACGCATCCAGCGCCCGGCTGGAATACACAAGAGCTGCACCGGCGTTCAGCGCTACCGCTACGCCCAGAGCCTCGGCTATCTCTTCCTTCGTTGCGCCAGCTTTTTTGGCGCCTACAGTATGAACCGCAATACACCCATCGCAGCGTGTGGTGACCGCGACTGCCAGAGAGATCAGCTCCCGCGTTTTGTCGTCCAGATGTTTTTTGTCTGGTTCAGGGGTTTCAAGGGTCTGTAACCCCTTGAGGGTATTGGGGGACAGTTTGGCCAGTACTTTTACGTTCTGGCTCAGGTGCGTGCGGTAGGCATTCCAGTCAGTCATGTGCTGTGTCCTGTTTTTGTTAACAAAAACCCTCTAGAATGCAGCAGAAAGCAGCGTGGCCTGTCACGACACGGTTAGGAGAGGTTCAGGCCCCTTGCTCAGTGGGGTGGCTCCCCGCTATCGGCGTAAGGTATGAACGAGAATAACAAGAACGAGGCACACACGGTGGCACAGCAAGGGCCTATGGCGGTTTATCAGGCGCGCATTGCGTCAGGCGACCTTACAAGTGACCCAGACCAGAAACGGGTAATTGAGCGGCTGGACCGGCTTTGGCAGGAGTTGGACCACATGCCAGCCCCTCAGCCAGCGGCCAAAGGGCTGCTGGCCGGGCTTGTGCAGCGCATTAAAGCGCCTGCGCCACCCCAGCACCCGCGTGGCTTGTATATTGTAGGCCGCGTTGGGCGTGGCAAAACCATGGTGATGGATCTGTTCTTTGCCTGTGCGCCGGTGCAACGGAAGGAGCGTATTCATTTTCTGCGCTTCATGCAGGATGTGCACCAGAAGCTTCATGCTCTCAAGGCTGCCAACCCCGGCATGACAGACCCTATCCCGCCGTTAGCTAAAACTATCGCAGGTCGGGCACAGCTTTTGTGCTTTGATGAATTTCAGGTGAATGACATTGCAGACGCCATGATTTTGGGGCGGCTGTTTGAAGCTCTTTTTGCCGCCAATGTTATTATTGTCGCCACGTCCAACACAGACCCTGGTGAGCTGTTCCAGAACAAGCCGGGGGCGGATGCTTTCAAGCCGTTCATTGCCATTATCAAGCGGGAACTGGACACAGTGGAGCTTGATTCGCAACGGGATTACCGCCGTGGGCGGCAGCAGGACCGGGAAACATGGCTTGTGCCCGCAGACAAGCGCGGCAAACAAAGGCTGGACGAGATTTTTACCCGCTATGCCGGGCAGGAAAAGCCCAAACCTGTGACGCTGGAGTTCAGTGGTCGTAGCTTTGAGGTGGATCAGGCTGCTGGCCCCGTGGCCCGGTTTGATTTCAACTCTTTGTGTGGAAAGCCCCGTGGTCCAAACGACTATCTGGCGCTCGCAAAGCAGTTCACCGTTCTGATCATAGATGACATTCCCAAAATGGGACAGGACGATGCCAACCTCGCACGGCGCTTCATTACCCTGATTGATGCCTTGTATGACAACGGGAATCTGCTGTTTGCCACGGCGGAGGCTACCCCTGACCAGCTCTTTACCACCGGTGATGGGGCGGATGCTTTTGCCCGCACCGCATCACGTCTTGCTGAGATGGGGAGCGAGAGCTGGCTGGCACAGGGTGCCAAGGCCGCACAGGCCGCACATGGCCTCTCAAGAGCGTGACAGGCGGCTCTCTTGTTCCCGATGCAGCAGCGGTCTAGCAAAATCACAGAGTGGCCAGAGGCACAGCGCCTTTGGCCGGAAGAACGAATGCATGAGTGCAGGAAGGATGCAGGGGCAGCATGTGTAGCGCTATAACCGGCACCTTTTCGTCACGACAGGGCAAGGCAGGGCATCCTGCACTGAGATGTGGGATGAAGAAAAACATGGTCCGGGTTTTGTTCGGGAATGACACAATGCAAGGCCACCAGTTCGGGCTGGCCCCGCAACGGGAAGGAGTCTGACATGGCAGCTTCAGATGTACTGGCAACGGCGCTTAACGGGGCCAATATTGCCTATCTTGCTGATCTGTACGCCCAGTGGGCCAAGGATCACAAAACAGTAGATCCCTCCTTTGATGAACTCTTCAGTTCTCTGGAAGAGGAAGAAGCCGCCGTCCTGAAAGACGCTGTAGGGCCGTCATGGGCTCCCCGTGCGTCCATCATTACGGGTGATGAGCCAGAGCCTGTGGCAAAAGGGGCCAAAGGCAGCGCTGTTGGTGGTCTGGCTGCTGAAGACAGCTTGGCGATTGCACGCCTTGTCCGGGCTTACCGGGAATATGGGCACCTTGAAGCCACGCTGGACCCGCTTGGCCTTAAAGTGCCTCAGCCCCGTAAGGAGCTTGCGCTCGCAACCTATGGTTTTGGCGATAAGGACCAGAATCGTGAGGTCTATATAGGCTCGCTGCTTCAACCTCTGCTCAAGGGGCCATCCGCCAAGATCAAGGACGTTGTTGCGTCCTTGCGCGGGGTCTATTGCCATACCATCGGCGCGGAATATCTCTATGCCCGCAATGAGGAACAGCGTGAGTGGTTCCGCCAACGTCTTGAAGGCGATAACTGGCAGAAAGCCGTTACACCCGAAGAGCAGAAAGCTATTCTGCAGAACCTGACTGAAGCCGAGGGCTTTGAGTCCTTCTGTCAGAAACGGTACGTGGGTGCCAAACGGTTTGGGCTTGAGGGCGGGGAAATTTCCATTCCCTCTCTGCACGCCATTATTGATCAGGGGGCCAGTCAGGGCGTCCGGTCTGTGACCATTGGCATGGCGCATCGTGGCCGCCTCAACACCTTGGTCAATGTGGTTCGCAAGCCCTATGTGGCCATTTTTAATGAATTTGCTGGTGGGTCTTTCAAGCCGGATGACGTCGCGGGTTCAGGCGATGTGAAGTACCATCTGGGCTCCTCCACGGATGTGGAAGTGGGCGGCCACTCCGTTCATATTTCGCTCCAGCCGAACCCGTCTCACCTTGAAGCAGTTGACCCGGTTGTGTGCGGCAAAGTGCGCGCTATTCAGGACGACACAGGCGATACGGAAAACCGCTCAGCGCACATGGGTATTGTTATCCATGGTGACGCAGCCTTTGCCGGTCAGGGCATTGTGTATGAGACATTCTCCATGTCTCAGCTCAAAGGGTACCGGACAGGTGGCACCATTCACATGGTGGTCAACAACCAGGTTGGGTTTACAACCAACCCTGAAAACGGTCATTCCGGCGTTTACGGCACGGATGTCGCCAAAGCCATTGAAGCGCCTGTGCTGCATGTGAATGGTGATGATGCAGAGGCGGTTATTTATGCCTCCCGTCTGGCAGAAGATTACCGGCAGGCCTTTGCCAGTGACATCGTGCTGGATATCGTCTGCTATCGCCGCCACGGGCACAATGAGACGGACGAACCTGCTTTCACGCAGCCGGTTATGTACAAAGCCATTGCCGAGCATGAAACGCCACACGCACTATATTCCAAGCGCCTTATCGCCGCAGGTGTGGTGACGGAGGCTGACGTAAAAGCACAGTGGGATGCGTTTTTTGAACGGCTGGATGCGGACTACAAAGCCGCACAGTCCTACAAGGTGAACAAGGCTGACTGGCTGGAAGGTGGCTGGTCCGGCCTGACAGCGCCAACTGGCAAGGTGGAAAGCGCCTACCCGGAAACCGGGATTGCACAGGATAAACTGAAAACCATTGGGGCAGCGCTGGCCACTGTTCCTGATAATTTTGACCTGAACTCAAAAATTGCCCGTCAGCTTAAAGCCAAGGCGGCTATGTTTGAGACCGGCGAAGGGTTTGACTGGGCAACGGGTGAAGCACTGGGTTTCGGTTCTCTTTTGCTGGAAAACCACCGTGTGCGTCTGTCTGGTGAAGACTGCCAGCGTGGCACATTCAGCCAACGCCATGCCACACTGATTGATCAGACTAATCAGAGCCAATACACGCCGCTCAATCATATTCAGCCTGAGCAGGCAAAAATTGAGATCTGGAACTCGTTTCTTTCAGAATACGGGGTGCTCGGGTTTGAATACGGATATTCGCTCCGTAACCCGCAAACACTCGTGTTGTGGGAAGCCCAGTTTGGGGACTTCTCCAACTGTGCACAGGTTATTATTGACCAGTTCATAGCCTCAGGTGAAACCAAATGGCTGCGTATGTCCGGCTTGGTCATGCTGTTGCCACACGGGTACGAAGGGCAGGGGCCAGAACATTCTTCTGCGCGTCTGGAGCGGTATTTGCAGTTGTGTGCGGAAGACAACATGTTTGTCTGCAACATTACAACGCCAGCAAACTACTTCCACGCCCTGCGTCGCCAGTTGAAGCTGGATTATCGTAAACCTTTGATCCTTATGGAGCCAAAGTCTCTGCTGCGTCATAAGCTGGCAGTCTCTGCTCTGACGGAGTTTGGGCCGGGTACGCGCTTCCAGCCTGTGCTGGGAGAAATTGACGCTCTGGCTGCGGATGCCGAGATTGAGCGTGTCGTGCTGTGTTCTGGCAAGGTCTATTATGACCTGCTGGCAGAACGGCGCGAGAAAGAGCTGAACAAGGTAGCCATCCTGCGTCTTGAGCAGCTTTATCCGTTCCCTGAAGCCGCCTTGGCTGCTGAACTGAAGCGCTATCCGAACGCGCAGGTTGTGTGGTGTCAGGAAGAAACGGAAAATGGCGGAGCTTGGCACTTTGCTGACAGACGTATCGAAAAAGCACTTGTCGCTGCCAAACATAAAGCAGGTCGTCCAGCTTATGTGGGGCGTGCTGCGGCCGCCAGCCCTGCAACGGGTCTTGCCCGTATTCATGCTGCGGAGCAGGCTGACCTCATTGCCAGAGCGTTGGGCGTGAAGAAAACAGACTGAAATACGGAACTGTCTGAGCAGGTCATCCATGCTTGGAAAACGGATGAGAAACGACAGGTGGGCTCTGGTGTATAAAACCCCACCGGTGCATGTTTGAAGAAAATGGGGATAGAGATGTCAGTCGAGATCAAGGTGCCGACACTAGGTGAAAGCGTTACCACTGCAACCATTGCTAAATGGCTGAAAAAAGCCGGCGATGCCGTGGCTGCGGATGAACCGATTGTTGAGCTTGAAACAGACAAGGTCAGCGTTGAAGTGTCTGCCCCGCAAGCTGGTGTGCTCGGCACGGCAGCGGTGAAGGAAGGGGACGAGGTGGAAGTTGGTGCGGTGCTGACAACACTGGAACCCGGTGCCGGTGGCAACAAGCCTTCAGCACAACCAGCCCCTGCTGAAAAAACGACTGAAAAGCAGGCTGCTCCCGCAGCACCGGCTCCTGCCGCTGCCCCAGCCGACAAAAAAGCTGCTCCGGCAATAGATGCCGCTGCGGCTCTCCCCGCTGCACGCAAACTTATGACGGAAAACAACCTGAGCGCAGATCAGGTTGGTCAGGGTTCAGGCCTGAACGGGCGCATCACGAAGGGTGACGTCCAAAGCTTCCTGTCCCAGCCTCCGGTCGCCCAGCAGCAGGCGGCCCCCAAACCCCCACGGAATGATGACCCCCGTGAAGAGCGCGTGAAGATGACGCGCCTGCGCCGGACCATCGCCCGCCGCCTGAAAGACGCTCAGAACACGGCTGCTATCCTGACAACCTTTAACGAGGTTGACCTGTCCGCCGCCATGGAACTGCGGGCGGAATATCAGGACTCATTCGTGAAAAAACACGGTGTGAAGCTGGGCTTTATGTCCATTTTCTCCCGTGCTGTTATTGCTGCGTTGAAAGAGTTTCCTGCCATCAACGCGGAAATTGACGGCGAGGACGTGATTTACCGTGACTATGTCAACCTTGGTATTGCTGTTGGCGGACCAAATGGGTTGGTTGTTCCGGTTATTCGCGATGCTGACAAACTTGGTTTTGCACAGATTGAAAAAGCCATTGGCGGTTTTGGTAAGGCAGCGCGTGAAGGGACATTGAAAATTGATGACCTTTCCGGCGGTACCTTCTCCATCACCAACGGTGGTATCTATGGGTCTCTGCTGTCCACACCAATCCTGAACGCGCCGCAGTCCGGTATTCTGGGCATGCACTCCATTCAGGAACGCCCGGTTGCTGTAAAAGGGCAGGTTGTTATTCGTCCGATGATGTATATTGCGCTGTCTTATGACCACCGCATTGTGGACGGGAAAGAAGCAGTCAGCTTCCTGGTCCGTATCAAACAGAACGTGGAAGACCCACGCCGCCTTCTGATCGACGTCTGAGAACCGGTGACAGGCGGGGGCAATCATGGCCCCGCCTGTTTTCTCTTATCTGACCCTGAACGCAAGCGAGACGAGATTCATGCCAATCGAAATTAAAGTACCTTCCCTTGGGGAAAGCGTGACCACAGCCACGGTCGGGAAATGGCTGAAACAGCCTGGCGATGCGGTCAAGGCAGATGAGCCACTGGTAGAACTGGAAACAGACAAGGTCAGTGTAGAAGTTCCATCCCCTGCTGATGGTCGGTTGGAGAGCCACGCCGTTGCGGAAGGCGATGAGGTTGATGTAGGCGCAGTTCTTGCACTGCTGGAAAAAGGTGCTGCCGGAAACGCGGCCGCTGCCAAGCCAGCTCCCGCTAAAACAGACGCAAAACCAGCAGCGCCCCAAGCCAAAGCTGCACCCGCCGCAGAAACCCCGAAAGAGACTGATTACGACGTTATTGTCATTGGCTCTGGCCCTGGTGGATATGTTGGCGCTATTCGTGCCGCGCAGCTTGGCTTCAAGGTGGCGTGTGTTGAAAAACGCGCAACCCTTGGCGGCACCTGTTTGAATGTGGGGTGCATTCCCTCCAAGGCGCTCTTGCAGTCTTCTGAAAACTACCACGCTGCTGGCCATGATTTTGCAGCCCATGGCGTTGTGATTGATAGTGTAAAGCTTGACCTTGCAAAAATGCAGGCCCGCAAAGCTGATATCGTAGAAGCCAACACCAAGGGTGTTGAGTATCTTTTCAAGAAAAACGGCATCACTTGGCTCAAGGGTCACGGTAAGGTTGAAGGCACGGGCCGCATCACGGTCGATGGTAAAGCTGTTACGGCAAAACACATTATCATTGCGTCCGGCAGTGACAGTGCCAACCTGCCCGGTATTGAAATTGACGAGAAAGTTATTGTCACCTCCACAGGTGCGCTTGAACTTTCATCCGTACCAAAGCGGCTGGTGGTCATTGGCGGCGGTGTGATTGGCCTTGAGCTTGGCAGCGTGTGGGGCCGCCTTGGCGCAGAGGTTACGGTTGTTGAATTCCTTGACCGTCTGGTTCCCGGTACGGACAAGGAAGTTGCCACCCAGTTCCAGAAACTTCTGGTGAAACAGGGTTTCAAAATGAAGCTGGGTCATAAAGTGACCAAAGCCGAAAAAACCAAGACAGGCGTTACCCTGACGGTTGAGCCATCAGCCGGTGGGCAGGCCGAAACGCTTGAAGCTGATATTGTTCTGGTGGCAGTGGGCCGCACGGCGGCCAGCAAGAATATGGGCCTTGAAGAAGCCGGTATTGAGCTGGATAAACGGGGCCGCATTGTCACAGACGCTCATTTTGCAACCAATGTACCCGGCATTTACGCCATTGGGGATGTGATTGCAGGCCCCATGCTGGCCCATAAAGCAGAAGAAGAAGGCGTTGCTCTGGCCGAAATTCTGGCAGGGCAGGCAGGGCACGTTAATTATGACGCCATCCCCGGTGTTATTTATACGTGGCCGGAAGTTGCATCTGTTGGTTTGACAGAAGAGCAACTGAAGGAAAAAGGAACCGAGTACAAAACCGGCAAATTCCCCTTCATGGCAAACGGGCGTGCCCGGGCGCTGGGCATGACAGACGGATTTGTGAAGGTTCTGGCCTGTAAGAAAACAGACCGCGTACTGGGCGTGCATATCATTGGCCCGGCAGCGGGTGAACTGATTGCAGAGGCAACAATGGCAATTGAATTTGGCGCATCTGCTGAAGATATTGGCCGCGTATGCCATGCACATCCAACCTTGAGCGAAGCCGTGAAAGAAGCCGCCTTGGGGGCTGATGGCCGGTCACTGAATATTTGAAGATTTCCTTCTTTGGGGAAGGGGTGCCATAGTCTTCTGGCATGAATGACAGGAGTATATGGCGTGCACGGAGCAAAAGGTCCGATCTTGCTTTTTCTGGCGGGCAGTTTGCTCCTTGTGCCAGAACTCACTCAGGCGCAGGAGCAGGATACCTCTAAGGTTCCGCCCCCTGTTGCCGATACTGCCGGGCACCAAGGTGCCGCAGCAGACAGGGAGGGGGCACCCTCTCCCGTTATTATTCCCGAATCGGTTACAGAGGCGGCGCCTGCGCTGCAAATTCCCTCCCTCCCAATTTTGACGGAGGAGCAGGCGCGTGCGGAAGCAACAGTGCTCAACCATGCCTTCCGGCATGAAGTACCTGCTGCCGTTAAGGTGCCTACCGTGCGGAAAGAGGCATGGGTTTCCCTTGCCCAAAAGGAACTGACGGAATCCGGCTATCCGCTCGATCGGCCTCAGGTTGTTATTGTGGTGGACCGTAATCCGGCGGTGCAGAGGCTGTGTATTTTTCTGGCGTTGCCGCATAGCTCTGACTGGCAGGTGATAGGCAGTACAAAGGTCTCTACAGGCACAACAGGCCGGAAATTTTATTACATTACGCCTACGGGGGTTTTCCAGAATACGGCTGATATTCTTGGTTATCGTGCTTTGGGCACCAAGAATGAAAACGGTATTATGGGCAACGGCATCAAGGGGATGCGCGTGTGGGATTTCGGGTGGCAATGGGCCGAAAAAGGCTGGCTACCTAGCCGTGAAAAAGGGCAGATCCGGCTGGAGATGCACGCAACAGACCCCGTTTATCTGGAAAGCCGGTTAGGGCACACGGCGTCTGAAGGCTGCATTCGTATTCCGGCGGCTCTGAATGTGTTTTTTGACAAGCATGGGCTGATTGATGCGGAATATGAGCGCATGTCAGCTATTGATGAACGCTTCAAAGCGCTTCTGCGGCCTGACCGCACGCCCTCTCCTCTGGCGGGAGCTAGCGTAATTGTGGTCGATACCGCAGATATGCCAGAGGTTATGAGCGTGAATACAGCAGATGCCAAAAGCACGACTAAACCGCACGGTGCGGCCTCAAGAGGTTAAAAGTCTGGAAAGCGGGCTACGCCCCGAGCGGGTCCCGTTTTTTTCAGAAATGTGAACGGATATTTAAAGCTCAAGAGGTAGTGAGAGGCAGGCATCCCGTAAGGAGAGTGGTATAACGGTACGCAGATGTTGTAACAACACGCGTTTAGAGCACTTTCCCTTACCGGAGTTCCCGCTTCCATGACCCAGATCCAGCCTCAGGCTGACCAGTCTTTACTCAGCAGCCTTAACGCCATTGTTGGCAGCCATCATGTGCTGACGGGAGAGGCTGAGACGTATCGCTTCCGGCATGGTTTTCGGTTTGGCTCCGGGAATGTTCTGGCAGTTGTGCAGCCCGGTTCTTTGATTGAACTGTGGCGCGTGGCGCAGGCCTGTGTTCAGGCAGACAAAATTATTATCATGCAGGCGGCCAACACGGGGCTTACCGGTGGCTCAACGCCTGATGGCAATGACTACGACCGTGAAATTGTGTTGATCAGCACGCTCAGGCTGACAGGGAGCCACCTGATTGGTGATGGCAAGCAGGTTGTCTGCCTGCCCGGAGCTACCTTGTATGAGCTTGAAAGCAAGCTGGCTGCCATAGGGCGTGAACCCCATTCTGTTATAGGGTCCTCCTGCATTGGGGCTTCGGTGCTGGGGGGAATTAGCAATAACTCTGGTGGCGCACTGGTGCAGCGTGGCCCAGCCTATACAGAGATGGCGGTGTTCGGGCAGGTTGCGGAAGATGGGCAACTCCGCCTGGTCAACCATCTGGGGATTGATCTGGGTAATGACCCGGAAAGTATTCTTGCAAAATTGCAGGCTGGGACTTTCAGTGATGCCGATATCCAGTGGGATGCAGGGCATGGCCATGACGGGCATTATATCACCCATGTACGCGATGTAGATGCCGATACACCGGCACGCTATAACGCTGACCCTGCACGTTGGCATGAGGCCGCAGGCTGTGCAGGCAAACTGGTGGTGTTTGCTGTACGGCTGGATACGTTCCCGGCCAACAAAAACGCCAGCGTTTTCTACATTGGCACCAACAGCACAGATGAACTGGAAGATTTGCGGAGGCATGTTCTGACCGCGTTTGAGGAACTGCCCATCGCTGGCGAATACATGCACCGCGATGCGTTTAATATTGCGGAAAAATACGGCAAAGACACCTTTGCGATTATTCGCAAATTTGGCACGGCTTTCCTGCCAAAAATGTTTGCCATGAAATCCCGTTTCGACATTTTCACGAAAAAATTTGGGTTTCTGCCTGAAAATCTGAGTGATCGCATCATGCAGGCGCTCAGTGCCTTTATTCCTAACCAGTTGCCGGAACGGATGCTCGACTACCGTAATAAGTATGAGCATCATCTCATGCTTAAAGTGACGGAAACCCTTGCACCTGCCATGCGCAGCTACCTGGCTGACTATTTTAGTAAGGTGACTGGTGCGTATTTTGAATGCACACCCGATGAAGGGAGCCGAGCCTTCCTGCATCGTTTTGCTGCGGCCGGGGCGGCCGTGCGGTATCGTGCCGTACACCACCGCGAGGCGGAAGATATTGTGGCGTTGGATGTGGCTCTACGGCGTAATGACCGCGAGTGGTTTGAAACACTGCCGCAGGAGATTGAAGACAAGATTATCGTCAAACTCTACTACGGTCATTTCCTATGCCACGTCATGCATCAGGATTACGTCATTAAAAAAGGCTACAATGCCGTTGCTGTTGAGCACAGCATGTTGCCTGGGCTTGACCAGCGCGGGGCTCGTTACCCGGCAGAGCATAATGTGGGACATCTTTACGAGGCACCAGAAGACATGCTGGCGCACTATCGTACACTGGACCCATGCAACTGCTTTAATCCGGGTATTGGGCAGGCAACCAAGAAGCGCAACTGGGTTGCGGAAAGCGTTTAAGCATTTATTCTCCGCTCTCCCTTCTGTGGGAGCGGAGACGTAACAGGCGTAAAAAAAGGCGTGCAAAGCGAAAGCCTTGCACGCCTTTTTAATAATCAAACTGTATCTACTTTTTCGGGAGCCGAAAGACAGTGGAAACAGTCATATTTTACAGGCCAGCAGGAACCTTACCGCCGTTTTCAACTAGCTTCTGGCGAACCTGTTTGATCAGCCAGACATTCATGGTTGCGGAATCGTTGGTGTCACCGGTGTAACCCAGCTCCCCAGCCAGCTTTTTGCGAGAGTCGAGGGAGCTATCGAGGCCCAGCAGTTTCAGCAGGTCAACGATGGACTCTTTCCAGTTCAGGTTCTGGCCGTTTTTTGCAGCCATGTCAGCCAGAACGGCATCAATGTTCACTGGTGTGCCTGCAGGCGGGGTTGCTGCTGCACCGGCAGATGCATCGGTCGGGACAGCAGCAGAGGTTACTGCTGCAGCGCCTGTGGTGCTGTCAGGTGTAGCGGCTTTTGCATGGTGAAAAATGGAAGACAGAATGGAGCCAAAAATGCTCATGCTCAAGTTCTCCTTGCTAATAGTACCCCAACACAGTGACCAAAAAATATGGCGTAATGACGTCAGGGTCTGTGCGGGTTCAAGTATATAACACCGCTTAGGGTTGCATAGGACGAGAAATAAAAGTTTAAATTAACTTTAGTTAATCAAGTTAGCTTTGGGCGTCTATCTGTTTTTTGTATTTCTGAACAACACAGTTATGGGCCGTCCGTGAATACATGTCGTTTATTTTGAATTTGCATCATAAAAAAAGCGCAGAGCATGAAGCCCTGCGCTCTTGTCTGGCGCGGTGCAAAAGCAATCCGCGGCAGATGTTTTATTAGTAGCGGTATTCTTCGTGTTTGAACGGGCCATTGACTGGCACGTCAATGTAGTCAGCCTGTTTCTGGCTCATTTTGCTCAGCTGTGCGCCAACTTTTGCAAGATGCAGGGCGGCTACTTTTTCATCCAGCTTCTTCGGCAGGGTGTAGACTTTAACGTCATACTTGCCAGCAGGTGCTGTCCACAGTTCGATCTGTGCCAGCGTCTGGTTGGTGAAGGAGGCAGACATCACGAAGGAAGGGTGGCCTGTAGCGTTGCCAAGGTTCACCAGACGGCCTTCTGACAGAACAATCAGGCGTTTGCCGTCAGGGAAAACAACTTCATCAACCTGCGGTTTGATGTTGTCCCATGTGAAGTTACGCAGGCCACCAATCTGAATTTCAGAGTCAAAATGGCCGATGTTGCACACAATGGCGCGGTTCTTCATAGCGCGCATGTGGTCAACCGTAATGACATCCACATTGCCTGTTGCTGTCACGAAGATATCGCCGCGTGGGGCTGCATCTTCCATGGTCACAACTTCATAGCCTTCCATGGCGGCCTGAAGGGCGCAGATCGGGTCAACTTCCGTGACCAGAACGCGGCAACCAGCATTACGCAGGGATGCAGCGGAGCCTTTGCCCACGTCACCGTAACCAGCAACTACGGCAACCTTGCCAGCCATCATCACGTCCGTGCCACGGCGGATGGCGTCAACAAGGCTTTCACGGCAGCCATACAGGTTATCAAATTTGGATTTGGTAACGCTGTCGTTCACGTTGATGGCTGGAACCTTCAGCGTGCCTTTTTTCTGCATTTCCCACAGGCGGTGTACGCCCGTTGTGGTTTCTTCAGAAAGGCCTTTTACCTCAGCCAGCAGTTCTGGGTACTGGTCGTGCATCATGACCGTCAGGTCACCACCATCGTCCAGAATCATGTTCGGGGTCCAGCCGTCCGGACCTTTAATGGTCTGTTCAATGCACCAGTTGAACTCGTCTTCTGTCAGGCCTTTCCACGCAAATACGGGAATGCCGGCAGCAGCAATGGCAGCAGCAGCATGGTCCTGCGTGGAGAAAATGTTGCAGGAAGACCAGCGAACCGTAGCACCCAGAGCTGTCAGTGTTTCAATCAGAACAGCAGTCTGAATGGTCATGTGCAGGCAGCCTGCAATGCGCGCACCCTTAAGGGGCTGGCTTGCACCATATTCTTCGCGCAGAGCCATCAGGCCGGGCATTTCGCCTTCGGCAATGGAAATTTCCTTGCGGCCCCATTCTGCCAGGGAAAGGTCTTTTACCTTATAGTCAGTCATGTCTGTCCTGTATCTTATAGGTCGTAATGGTGCGTTTCTATACAGTGTGAGCGGCGTACAGGCCAGCTATAACCGGTCGGTTTCCTGTTTAATACGGGCTGCGGCTTGCATGGTGAGGTATTTTCTGGTCTGCAAAAGGCCTCCAAAGCATGGTGCAGAAAGGTCATAAGGCGCGATCATGGCTGTTATTCGCTCATTTCTGTTCAATATTCTGGCGTTCGCTCTCACGGTGGCCATGGGCATAGGGGCCTTTCCCATCCGCTGGTTTGCCCGCGGGCAGGCCTTGGCGTACGCCAAGCTCTGGTCACAGTTAATGATCCGGCTTTTCAGCACGGTCTGCGGTGTGCAGGTACAGATTAGCGGGCAGGAGAGGCTTGCCAAACTTAACGGACCATTCCTCATAGCCTCCCAGCATCAGTCTGCGTTTGATACCCTGATCTGGATGCTGCTGGTGCCGCGCCCATCCTACGTCATGAAAGGCGAGTTGCGGCGTATTCCTCTTCTGGGGCCAATGCTTATTCTGGCAGGCATGATGCCCATTGAAAGAGCCGATGGTGCAAAGGCCCTTCGTGCTCTGTTGCAGGAGACGGAAAAGGCAGCACAGGCCGGCAAACAGATCATTATTTTCCCAGAAGGCACGCGCACAGCGCCCGGGGAGCATGTGCCCCTTAAACCGGGTATTGCTGCCATGGCGGCCCATACCAGTTTGCCCGTAGTACCGGTTGCCACCAACTCCGGCCGTTTCTGGGGGCGGAATGCTTTTTTCAAAAGGTCAGGCGTGCTGCATGTGGTTATTGGGGAGCCGCTGGCACCCGCAGGCCGCAAAGTGATGCTTCCTCAAATTGAAGCAGCATGGCGCACCTTGGAAAAGCAGATAAGCTGATCAGCGTGTTACGCAATAAGGGGCCTACGTATTCTGCATGGGGTGTGGATAAGTGTGTGGATCTCGTGCCCCTTTATTTGTGCCGTTACCGTGCTGAATGCTGTGTTTTGTAACAATTACATAAAAATGACATAAACCAGATTAGTTCTGGAATTGAGTGTGCTTCTATCTTTCTTGGAAAAACTATTTAAAAATAAATAGTTGTGAGGATTTCCCCTGCTTTGGGTTTGATGGTGCATCTATAATAAATATTTTCTTAAAGATGTTCGGCCTTAACATTCGGCTTTGGCGTATATGTGTGGATAAAACGACCATTCTTGAAACGGGATGCATAGGAAACATGCTTTTGGGAAGACGAACAAACCCGTGATGACGCCACGGCGCTTATGGTACGCAGTAACGGGTGCCCTCCTGCTTTATGCTGCGTGGTGGGGGAGTGCAGCCATGTATGCCCCCCATATTTCCGCGTCATTACAAGCGCGTTCTGGATGCACCGTTACGTCTGTCAGCCAACAAAGGCACTATACGCTTTGGGCTGTGCGCCAAATTTACACAGGCGTGGTTTTAACGTGCTCCACAGGAACACTGGCAGCATCCCAAATTTCTTTGGCGCAAGGGGAGGTGGACCTTGCGGTATGGCATCCGCTCTCCCTACGTCTTCACGTAGTGGGTGGGCTTGCATTGGGTGCCCGGAACAGGACTGTGCTGCACGCAGAGGGTGCGCTGTTTACGGTTTCACTCCCCCTATGGCCGCAGGGTGTTGGACAGAAGATGGGCTTCAGCGCTGATTTTCTCAGAGTTTCCGGGAAGGAAGGGCCTTTGGCCTCTTACAGTCTGGTCCTGACGCACCTTGCCGGTACTCTGCAATGGAATACTCAGGCAGATGCTCAGGCTAGTCTTCTTGGGCTAGCCATGACGGCAGATCAGGCGGCGCTCATACCGTGGTCGCAAAATCTATCAGATGTGAGGGTAGTGGTTTCTATTCCGGGTACAGCAGTTGACCGGAGCATTCTGTGGACGCACCTGCTCAGCAATGCAGGCTTGGACGATACTGGTAGCTCAAAGCAGGCAGAGGCGTCACTCGGTGCTCAGAGGGCGCCAGATGTTCTGGTACAGAGCCTCACAGGGCAGTGGCGCGGCTTGCATCTGGCGTGGTCGGCACGGTTGACGTTTGTCCCTGCATACGGGCTGGAGGGGGAAAGCTGGCTGACAGTTGCGCATTGGCAGGATTTTCTCCAGCAGCTTGAGCAGGACAAGACGCTGCCGCCAGAGAAAATCCAGTATGTGGAAGAGATAAAGCAGAAACTCTTTTCATCCCTCATGACCGACCAGCCTCTTACCCTGCCTGTGCCGGTCAGGGGCTGGTAGGGCGTTTAGACTTCTGTTGCGTCAAGTCTGGCAACGCTATCGGGCGTGATATCGGCAATAGTGCTTGCTCCCATCAGCGTCATGGCAACCCGAAGTTCTTTCTCCATCAGGGATAAAACATTCTCCACACCCTTTTGGCCGTCAGCGGCCAAAGCATAGACAAACGCCCGGCCCAGCAGCACGGCATCAGCACCTAAAGCAATCATGCGGGCAATATCCAGACCAGACCGAATACCGGAGTCTGCCAGAATCTTCAGCTTGCCTCTAACCGCTTTGGTGATGGGGGGGAGTGCGCGACAACTAGACAGTACACCATCCAGTTGTCGGCCACCGTGGTTGGAGACAACAATCCCATCCGCACCAAAGGTCACGGCATCCTGAGCGTCCTGTGGGTCCAGAATACCTTTTATGATCATGGGGCCGTTCCAGAACTCTCTGATCCATTCAAGGTCTTTCCAGCCAATGGATGGATCAAAATTGCCAGCCAACCAGCCGATGTAATCTTCCAGCTTGGTGGGGCTGCCCCGATAGACGGAAATATTGCCAAGGTCATGCGGGCGGCCCAGCAGGCCGACATCCCATGCCCATTGAGGGTGTGTTACAGCCTGCGCATAGCGCCGGAGGGACGCATAAGGGCCAGACATGCCAGAATGAGCATCCCGGTATCTGGCACCCGGTGTGGGCATATCCACAGTAAAGACCAGCGTTGTAATGCCCGCTGCTTTAGCACGCTCCAGAACGTTTTTCATGAACCCACGGTCTTTGAGCACATAAAGCTGAAACCAGATGGGGGCGGAAGATCGTTTCTGCACTTCCTCAATAGGGCAGACTGATACCGTGGAGAGTGTAAAGGGTATGCCGGTTTTTGCGGCGGCGCGTGCGGCCTGAACTTCACCACGCCGCGCATACATCCCGGTTAAACCAACGGGCGCCAGTGCGGCAGGAAAAGCGAACTTGCGGCCAAACAGTTCTGTATCCGTGCGAAGGTTGGAGACATTGCGCAAAATGAGCTGCCGCAACGCTAGATCAGCCAGATCAGACACATTGCGCTGCATGGTCCGTTCCGCGTACGCCCCGCCATCAATATAGTGAAACAGAAAGGGCGGTAGCTTTCGGCGTGCGGCTTTCCGGTAATCGGTTGGGGCAGAAATAATCATGGCGGTCTCCTGACGTAAGGCTGTGTTCTCCCACTTTATGGCACGTTATAACAACAATGCCACCACAAATAATAACGACTCTCATTTGCAAAAAAAAGATGACTATTCAGGGGTGGCAGGCCGGGGGCTCAAGAAAAAAAGACTTGGCGGTATATCCCCCCTGGGGGTATATTTGGGGATGTGACCGAGGAGTTGCTCATTCGGAACTGTAGGATGTGATGCCAAAGCGTTCGGCCAGAAAATGGATAGGTCTGATAGCCTGCATGTTTATGCAGGTTGGGCTGTTTATGGCCATCGTACCAGCACACGCCCAGCACGGCCCTGTATCTGGTCTTTCTCACGTTCATGAGGCGGCGCACCATGTGGTTTGCGGAGCATTTCATGGTGTAAAGGGTCATCCAGCACACCAGCACTCCTCACAGAGGGACACTGGGCCACAAGGTGATGCCTGCTGCCATAGTCATCAACTGTTGTCAGACAGCGCAGTCCAGCCGATGGCGCAGCAGCATGTGCCTTCGTTAGGCAGCGGGGCACGCCTGTTTTTTTCCGTGTCGGCTGTTGGCCTTCGGGGGGCAGCCCGCTCGCCGTTGCTCAGGCCGCCCAGACTCCAAACTGTCTAAGCGCATAATTTTGTGAGGGTGATGCCCCTATAAGGCGCACCCCGTAACGCTCAGCACGTTTGGATTTTTACATGACCAGTTCGTCTCCTGTCCGAGGCGGCCTCACACGTCGGCATTTTGTGGCGTGTGCAGGTGCTTTGGGCGCCTGGGCGTCCCATACGCGTCCGGGGTATGCGGCTGCACCGGCTTCAGGTGTTGTGCCTCAGTCTTCTTCCGCTGTGTGGAACCTGACTGTTGGCCGCAAACGTACCGAAATTGACTCCAAAGTTCTGCATGCCCCGTGCGTGGAGGGCTCTGTGCCTGGCCCCATTTTGCGGTGGCGGCAAGGTGATCTGGTAGAAATAACGGTTGCCAATAAGTTGAAGGATGAAGCCACCTCCATCCACTGGCACGGCATTCGGCTCCCGTCTGATATGGACGGTGTGCCGGGGTTAAGCTTCTCGGGTATTCCACCGGGGGGGCAGTTTACGTATCGTTTCCGGCTGCATCAAAGCGGGACTTACTGGTACCACAGCCATTCAGGTATGCAGGAAGCCCAAGGGTTTTACGGCGCCATTGTGGTTGACCCAATCAGGCCGGATCCCAATGCCTGCGCGCGGGACTATGTTATTCTGCTGTCTGAATGGACAGATGTGTCCCCCATGGACATGATCAGTAACCTGAAAATGCAATCAGATTACTATGTATTCAAACAGAGGACGGCTGCCTCTTTCCCTAAAGAGGCCAGACAGGCGGGGAGTGCGCTTAAAGCCCTGAAAGATCGGCTGGCCTGGTCCCGTATGCGGATGGCCGCGACCGATATTTCAGATGTCACAGGGATTATTTATACCTACCTTCTTAACGGTAATTCTCCGGGCATGAACTGGAGCGGCTTGTTTACCCCCGGTGAAAAAGTACGTCTGCGGTTTATCAATGCGTCGTCCATGACGTTGTTTGACGTGCGTATTCCCGGCCTTGAAATGCTGGTGGTGCAGGCGGATGGTAATGATGTGGAGCCTGTGCCGATTGATGAATTTCGGATAGGCGTGGCCGAAACATATGATGTGATCGTGCAGCCCAAAGAGGACAAAGCCTACACCATTTTTGCACAAAGTGAGGACAGAACCGGGTTTGCGCGGGGTACATTGACCTCGCGGGCAGGGCTGTCCGCGCCTGTCCCGCCCATGGACCCCCGACCCGTGCGAACTATGGTGGATATGGGGATGGGCGATATGAAGCCGGGTGAATCTATGGACCACATGGCCATGCCTCACGACCATGCCATGATGGCAGGTTCAGGGCATGATATGGCGGGAATGGCCGGTATGGCCGGGCACAGTATGGCGCATATGCATGGCAGCATGGGCAAGCCCGCGTTAGAGGTTGATGACCCTGGGCCACCACCCCTGAATGTTGAAAATCAGAATATCGCCGTCATGCCAATTGATCGGTTGGGCAGCCCTGGCGATGGTCTGGAAAATAATGGCCGACGTGTACTGACTTACAAGCACCTTCGCGCCACCAGAAAGGGAGCCGACCCCCGCCCGCCGTCACGTGAGATTATTATGCATCTTACCGGCAATATGGAGCGCTATATCTGGGGTTTTAACGGGCGTAAATATTCAGAGTCCGGACCGATACGCCTTAAAAAGGGAGAACGGGTCCGCTTTACCCTTATTAACGATACAATGATGGAGCACCCCATTCATCTGCACGGATTATGGAGCGAGCTTGAAAACGGGCAGGGTGATTATCGCCCCTACAAGCACACTATCATTTCGCAGCCGGGATCCCGCCTGAGCTATCTGGTTACGGCAGATGTGCCGGGAAACTGGGCCTATCATTGTCATCTCATGCTCCACATGGATCTGGGCATGTTTCGTACGGTGGTTGTGGAATGAAGGCGTTTTTTGCAGCACTTGGTGTTTCAGGGTGCGTGCTGGCGGTGCCAGCGCAAGCCCAGTCTCAGTCAGCTTCTTCCATATATCATGCAGCGGATGCGCCAACGGGCAAACCTGCGGTCATTATGGGCTCCATGCAGCCGGTTATGGATCAAGGTAAGTATTTTCATGGCATTCTGAATGCGCTGGAAGGGCGGTATAACAGCACAGGCACAGACCTGCGGTGGGATGGTGAAGGCTGGTACGGCACAGACTACAACAAGTTGTGGCTTAAAAGTGAAGGCACGCTGGAACGCGGCCGCTTAACGGATGGTCAGCATGAAGCACTTTATAGCCGTGCCGTTTCCACCTATTTTGACGTGCAGGCGGGCGCGCGGGTTGACCTAGATGATGGCCCAACACGGACGTGGGGCGCATTGGGCATACAGGGCTTGGCGCTCTATCAGTTTGAGGTGCAGGCTACAGCGTATGTCAGTGATCGCGGGCGCTTTGCCGCGCGGGCCGAAGGGTCTTACGATTTTTTGCTGACCAACCGGCTTATTCTTCAGCCGCAGGCCGAACTCAATTTTTATACCAAGTCTGATGCCGGACGACAGGTTGGGGCGGGTGTGTCTGAAATTGATACAGGTTTGCGGCTACGGTACGAGTTGTGGCGCAAATTTGCCCCCTATGTAGCCGTGACATATGCCGGGTACCTTGCTCAGGCACGTCATATTGCGCACGCTCAAGGGGAAGATACGGGGTCTGTCCGCTTTACACTTGGGGTGAGAAGCTGGTTCTGATTATGGCAAATAGGAAAAAAGAAATGAAAATGCGTTATTCTGTTTTGGCTTTTACGCTTCTTCTGGCCACATCTCCTGTCTACGCGGCGCAGGGGCAACAGCAGGCGACCACAACAGACCCAATGGCTGGGTTAAGCATGGACCAGCAAATGGCACTGTGTGAAACCCTGAAGCAGGCAGAACAACAGAACAAAAAACTGGATGCCAAAGCCAAAAGCCAGTTGGCAGTGTGCCACAAGATGGATGCCGCCATGCAGCAGGACACAACACAGGCCCCAGCAACCACCCTCGACCGCTAAGCGTATGCAGGAGGGGGAGAGCGTTACCGGATCATTTTACGGATAACGGCCAGGAGTTCGTCAATGGCGGCTTCTCCTCCGTCCTGCTTCACAGCATCCCGCACGCAGCCATTCGCGTGAGTGGACAGGATGTGAATTGCAACGCCATCCAACGCTGATTTTACGGCAGAAATTTGCGTTAAAATATCAACGCAGTAGCGGTCTTCTTCCACCATGTTCAGCACGCCACCCAACTGCCCTTCTATGCGGCGCAGGCGGTTGATGAGCGCTTTTTTCTGAGGTTGCTGGACACGCTTAGTATTGGTGTCAGGCTCACAGCCGCAACTCTGGCACGCCTGTGTCTCGTTTTCCGGCATCACATCCAGATCCATCGTTGCACCCCTTTTATATGGTTTTTCCAGTTTAGCAGGCTGCCTTGGCTCCTGCCATAAACAGTTTGCGGGCACTCATGATGCGAGAGGTATTTTAGGCTTGCATATACCCCTTGGGGGTATAATAATCTGAGGCATGGTGTGTATGAAGGAGTCATAGCTGTGGCCGAGCCTGTCAGTTTTCCCATTCACGGTATGACCTGTGCCTCCTGCGCTGCGCGTGTTGAAAAAGTGTTGAACAGGCTGGATGGTGTCAGTGCTGTTGTTAATTTTGCGACAGAGCGGGCTCAGGTCACGCTGCAAGACCCTTCCATACCATTCAATACTGTTCTGGATGCGGTAAGGCAGGCTGGTTTTTCAGTTGAGCAAAGCAGCCTTGATCTTTCAGTTTCTGGTATGAGCTGTGCGTCCTGTGCCGCACGTATTGAGCGTGTGCTGAACAGGCAGCCCGGTGTGCAGGCCGCTGTTAATTTTGCGACAGAGCAGGCACATATAGACTATGTTGCAGGCCTGACAGACCCAGCCAACTTACAGTCCAGCATAGAAAAACTGGGGTTTGGCGTTGCTCCGCTCAAGCCCGATACGGCACAGACGGCGCAGGATCAGAAAGCCAAAGCATGGCGGCATGACTGTTACCAATTTTTGCTGACAGCACTGCTCTCTCTACCGTTTTTCTTTGACATGATCTCAATGTTTTTTGGCCATATGCATGGCCTTCCGGGCTGGGTGCAAATGCTGCTGGCATCGGTCGTGCAGTTCTATTGCGCCCGCAATTTTTACAGAAACGCCTGGAAATCCGTCCGCAGTGGTTCTGCCAACATGGATGTTCTTGTGGTTCTTGGCACTACCATTACGTATTTATTTAGTGCCTGCGTTGTTATCTTTAGTCTTCCTCAGCCTCTCTATTTTGAGGCCAGTGTCTCCATCATCACTCTTATTTCCCTCGGGAAGCTGATGGAGGCCTATGCAAAAAATAAAACATCCAGTGGTTTGCAAAGTCTTTTAACGCTTCAGCCGCGCATGGCCCATATTGAGCGGCAGGGGGCGGTAATAGACCAACCGGTGGGCACCGTGCGGCAGAACGATATTTTCGTGGTCAGGCCGGGTGAAACGGTACCAGTCGATGGGGTGGTTCTGGAGGGTGCGTCTGATGTGAACGAGGCCATGCTGACCGGTGAAAGCCTGCCGGTGCTCAAAAAAACAGGGGCGCAGGTTTTTGGTGGCACTCTAAACGCAAACGGGCTTTTACGTGTGCAGGCCACTGGCGTGGGGGCAGATACGGTTTTGGCGCATATTGTCAAAATGGTTGAGCAGGCACAGGGCTCTAAAGCGCAGGTACAACGGCTTGCGGATAAAGTGGCGGGTGTTTTTGTGCCTGTTGTTCTGGTTTTGGCAGGACTTACGTTTGGTATCGGATGGGCCGTGACCGGGCAGGCGCTCTGGAGCCTTGTTAATGCTGTTTCGGTTCTGGTTATAGCCTGCCCCTGCTCATTGGGGCTGGCAACGCCCACCGCTATTATGGTGGGCACTGGCAGAGGGGCAAATGCGGGTATTTTGTTCAGAAATGCAGATGCTCTCGAACAGGCCGAAACAGTAAAAACTCTCATAGTTGATAAAACCGGCACCCTGACAGAAGGCATGCCAACAGTTGGTGATGTGCTTCCTGCATCAGGCATAAGTCAAGACAGGCTCTTGCATGTTGCCTACAGCCTTGAAAAAGACTCTGAGCACCCGCTAGCCCGTGCCATTGTTAAGTGTGCACAGAGCAGGCAGGCGGATGCTGCGGCATTAAGCGAATTTCTGGCGGTTCCAGGTAAAGGGGTGCAGGCGAGTATTGCGGGGGAGAGCGCATGGCTTGGCTCTCCCCAGTTTATTCAGTCAGCAGGGTTTGTGCTGGATGAGCAGACCATTACGGATCATGAAAACGCTGGCAAAACAGTGATTGCCGTGGCCAGCTCTCACACAGTACTTGGTTATATTGCATTGTCTGACCGCTTGCGGGGGGATAGCGCACCAGCGGTAAGCGCATTGCAAAAAAGCGGTATAAACGTGGTAATGCTAACTGGCGACAATGCGCGTGCCGCCGCCAGAGTAGCAGAGCAGGTTGGTATAACAGACTTTAAGGCGGGTGTTCTGCCAGCCGGCAAAGCAAGTGCTGTGGAAGCGCTTCGCGCTAAAGGCCAAAAGGTTGGCATGGTGGGAGACGGCATTAACGATGCCCCGGCTCTGGCCGCAGCAGATGTTGGGTTTGCGATTGGTGCAGGCTCTGCCATTGCATTGGAGACAGCGGATATTGTGCTGATGAACAATGACCTGAGCAGCGTTCTGAATGCTATTTCCCTCTCCCGCGCAACATTAAGCAAGATACGCCAGAATTTGTTTTTTGCGTTTGTTTACAATGCTCTTGGGTTGCCATTGGCGGCCTTTGGGCTGCTTAACCCTGTTGTTGCCGGTGCAGCAATGGCGTTAAGCTCGGTCTCGGTTGTTAGTAACTCGCTTCTGCTCAAACGCTGGATGCCGCAAACTTACAAAAATAAGTAATCAGCGCAGCATATTTTTAATGTGTTGCAGTATATCGGCACCGGCCTGATCAAAAGCCTGTTCGCTAAACTTATGAGAAACAAAGTCTCGGGCAGCGGTGCCATACTGGGCTACCAGTTTTGGCGTGGAAAAAATACTTTCCAGGGTGGTTATGAGAGCCTGTTCGGTGTTCCCGTGCAGGACAAACCCAGTTTGATCAGCTTTGACACTAAACGCCAGTTCTCCCGCGGGTGTTGCAATAACGGGTAGCCCCATCGCCATGGCTTCATGGGCTGCAAGGCACATACCTTCAAATAATGACGGCTGTAAGTATACATCCAGAGACTGAAGATAGCTTTTCGGGTCTTCATTATACCCTAAAAGCTGCACCACATTCTGCAAATCGTATTGGTTAATTCTGCTTTGCAACTCTTCCCTCAAGGGGCCTTCTCCTGCAATGGAGAGGGTGAGGCGGGTGGCATATTGGGGGTTTTTCTGCAGGAACCCATGCAGGGCATCAATGAGAACTGTGTAGTTTTTCTGCTCCCTCAGTCGGCCCATGGACCCTAGCCGTAAAGGCCGTGAGTCATCCCAGTACGATGTAATAAAGGAGGATGTGTCGCTACAATAAAGTGGCCATGTCATGACACGTTGCGCCGGGATATGCATTGTCTGGCGCAGGAATGTGGCCACCATGGCAGAGTCTGCTACCCAAAGCCGTGTCAGGTTGCGGCAAAGCTGGGTATAAAGGCGCGCTTCAGCATTGTTCTTCCAGCTGACAACGGGAATACCCAGAATTTTCCCGGCTAACTGCCCCACAAGCGTTGCAACACTGAGGGAGGTCCAGATGATATCTGGCCGATCCGCGCGTAAGGCTTTTACCAAACCAGCCACGTAAGTCAGCTTATTGCGCTTGCGGTTGAAGAGCACGGAGTAAGGGATACCAGCCGCGTCCAGTTTCTCGGCAGCCTTCATGTCGCGCGGTTCACAGGCAATAACGCTGACGTCACAGTCATGGCGGCGCAAGCATGCCAGCACCGGCGGAATGGTTAATTGCGCGCCACCATTTTCTAGGCTTGTGACAATGTAGGAAATTTTCATGCGGGTTTATCCAGTGGTCAACTCTGGTTCAGGCCGGAATGTGTGGTTCTGATGGTGGTGGCTCTGGGCGCTCAGAGGCGTACACGGCCGCAAACACGGTTGCAGCCCGAATAGAGCACCACAGGAACATGACAGCCGAGGCAATAACCGAGGCAAGGGCTGCGCCCCAGATGCCCATAAAATGGGTCAGAACAAGCAGGACAGGCATATAGAGAATAATGGTGACAATCTTGGCGCGGAGTACGGAATAGACCTTGCCCATGACTGTCAGCAGCGGTTCCAATGGCACTACTGCAACGTCAATCAGGGCGCTCACAGCCAGAATACTGATAAGGGCGCCACCATTGGGCGAATGATGGTGTAGCATATAGTCCAGTATGGAACTGCCGAAACTGAGCGAGACACCAAGAACAACAACGCTGAGCAGGGCGATTGTGCCCATAATGCGTAACATGGTCTGGCGGAAACCCTGCCAGTCCCGCTCGTTCCGGAAGCGTATGAACTCAGGGTAAATGGCGGGGATCAGCATGGTGGCAGGTTTTGCTATGGCGTTGGTAATCTGGGTGGCAACCCGGAAAATAGCAGCCTCTGCCGCACCCATCCACGCACCGATCAGCAGTGTGGAAATCTGTTTGAAAAAAGATTCCAGAATCTCGCTAAAGCTGGTGCCGAGTGTCAGCTTCCATATGCCCCGTATTTTCACGGTTGGCATAAACAACTCCCGCAACGGGAATGAAGTGCTGATATTTTTGCGGACCAGATACATGCCAAAGGTATTATACAGCACGAACAGAACCAGCTGCGTAATACCCCATACCGCCAGAAAATAGGGTAGGCCTTTCCCCAGTTCAAACCCGATAAAACTGCCGATGGTACGGGTCAGGGTGCCAGCCAGTTCAATTGTTGTGGCAACCTTGAACTTGCTCATCATACGCATGACGCCAACAGGCCAGCCACGGTTCATGACGAGTATGGTTAGTGCTGTCAGCTCTGCCATGGAGCGGAGTGTATCTGGCCACCCCATAGTGCGGCTGAACAGCATAACCCCGCCAATACCAACAATCATGCCTGTCAGACCGCTTATAAAGTCCGACCGCATGCAGAAGCCAAGGATCTGATGGAATTCCCGGTGGTTTTTCTCTTTGTAAGACGAGGTGCCAAAGTGCAACAGCGGCTGCCAGGAGTGCAGGTGTGTAATGTCTGAAACAAGCATGAGATAGCTGGTAATCAGCAGCAGTTGCCCAAAGCCGGTTAGGCCGATTGTCTGCACGGTCCAGGGAATATAGATAAAACTGCATACGGCATTCAGCACGCGCCCGAGCACGATAATGCTGGTGTTGCTGATAATGCGTGAAAACGCTGTTTTGCCTTTTTCTTGACTCACAAGCAGGGGGTTCCGGTCAGACGAGAGGGCGGAGGGCACGCGTTGGGGTGAGGGGGCAGCACATCCCTTGATCGCCAATCCCCTCGTGCGCGTGGCCTATAGCGCACCAGGCAGCCTTCATCAAATCAGCCCAACGCACGCAACGGATTGGTCAGGGAATTGCTAAATTTTTTCCCGGTTGGTCAGAGTTATGGTAGGCAGAGCCCCAGTGTAGATGCCTATGAGAGGAACACCCTGCTGGTGCCAGAGTCTAACGTGCCGCCTTTGGCGCAACAACCTCAGTCCGCCCCGCATTATACCGCGCTTTCTGGCCGCAAAACGCCGGTTATCGCGCTGGTGGGGTCAGATGGTAGCGGGAAGACAACAGTAGGGACTGCTCTTTTCGCGTGGATGTCCGCGCAGCAGCCCACCCGTTTCTGTCATTTGGGAAAGCAGACAGGCAGTTGGGGGCGGGCCATTGCGCGTATTCCGTTTGTAGGTCCCAAGGTGGATAAGCGCATTGTCCATAAGGCTTCGAACACACGGCGCGAGAAGGGGGCAGGGACCCTCACGGCGCTTGTTATTTTTGCGCTATCCATGCGGCGTTTGGTAAGGTTCCTGCGCATGCGACGTCTCCACCGGGAAGGCTATAGCATCCTGACAGACCGCTTTCCGCAGGCCTCCGTGCCAGGCCCTATGGATGGCCCCGGTCTTGTGGCCCGTAATCCGAAGAATGGTGTGGTGAAAGCCCTTACCTATGGGGAGCAGAAAATTTACGAATGGATGGCCAAATTCCGTCCAGATGTTGTTTTGCGTTTGAATGTGGACCTTGAGACGGCGCTGGCACGGAAACCGGATCATCGGCCTGAAGCCCTGCGCCAAAAGGTGTCAGATGTGCCACGTCTCACGTTTAATGGTGCCCCCGTTGTGGAGCTGGATGCGACGCAACCGCTGGAAACGGTCCTTGCTACCGCTCGCACCCATGTTTCTGCAGTGATGGCCGCTTATGGTAGGTCGTGCCACTAACAGCCAGAAGGTACGTCTTTTACGGCCTGGTTCAGGCCTCCTGCTCAGCGTGATGAGCGCAGTTCCACCAAAGTTTTTGTTACAGGTTGTTCCATGCCCGTTCGCACTCATTTTTCTCAGGATACACTCGATACGCTCTTTGATGCGATATTGGAGAATGATGTTGCGGACAGCAATGTAACGTTACCAGCGGTTATTCCTGCCAATTTTTCGGAAGATCAGGTCACGCAGTGTTTTAACCTGTGTCAGCAATTATGGCTGGAGGGGATTGCCCCGCAGCAACTTGTGCGGCTAGCCAACAGCATTTTATGGAAAAGAGACCTCTCCGAGCAGGAGAGAGTAGCATTCAAACATATCCGTGCGAAATATAAGCACATGGGGTTTGCGTTTATTCTCTATACTCCGGCCCATAAACGTCCTTTTTTATACGAAGCAACATCGACCATAATGGGAGAAGTGCAGGATGCCTTCCGTAATGGCCTGAAACGAAAAATCCTGCTTTTGGGCGGCGTAATGCGGCTTCTTGTCTCTGGCCCGTTCCAGAAAATCAGGCAGCGCCTGGTAGAGCAGGCAAGGTTGGACACCACACAGGCGTTTAACCGGATGCTGAAGGCAGAAATTGGTAAAATCCCGGCTTATTTGAATGAGCCAAGCATAACCTCAGCGCAATTTCATGCCTTGCGAAAAATCATCAGCCGACATGTGTCTTTTTTTGATACATTGCGGACCCTTTACCCAAGTGCGGACAATCATAAAATGTCGCGTTTTTTAAGTGCCATTAATGGACTTATGGGGCGCATGCATGATGACCTGATCTCTCAATCAGTATCAGGGCAGTTGAACTATCATAAAGATAAAATTGTTGTGCCGGAAATAATATCTCGGTTGCTGACGGATTTAGCGACAGCCTACCCCAAAGTATAAAATACCGTGAAAGCCGGTATTTTATTGCCACATCGTTTTATCGCGTTAAAGCAGCATCCGGATGGGGCAGGGGGGAGAGGGCTGCCTTGCGGGTATAGACAACAATAGAGCGGTGTTTGCGTGTCCACGTGTAAGTAGGCGTGTAGTCACGATTTAATGTGGCGTAAAGTGCATTGCGGACCACCATATTTTCTATCGGGGATGCTGGTTCTTGCGTCACGATATGGTCCGGCTTCTTGGCCAGTATGGACTGTATTTCTGACAGAGGGTTCATGCCGGTGGCATTGACCTCCGACTGAAAATAAAAATGGGAAGGAAATTGATGGGTGCTTAACTTGCAATAGGGCAGGGTGTCGTAAAGCAGTGTTGGCCCATCATAAATAAAAAAACAGCCTTTCCCTGTGCTGCCAATGGCCTGTTCCAGTTCTGAAAAAACGGTTTTATTACCTTTGCTTACTTGGTGTTTCCATAAAATGAGTTGTCCCTGAAGTGTGCCTACGGCAGCAACCATAAGCATGACGCCTCTGCCAATCCGGTTGCCCCATAAGGGAGCGGCCTGAACGGCGAGCGGCACAAAGACGGGAAGGGCATAATGATTGTACCACGGGCTGAAAACAGCCACTCCCGCCAGAGAAGTGCCAGTCCATGCATCCAGAAAGTGTATTTTATTTTTCTGCGTGTCTGAAAAAACAATTTTCAAACGAGTGCGCAAGAGCCAGCAGAAAAACAATGGTGCAATAATGATCAATATTTTTAAAATTAAGAACAATGTCTCTTTGTGAGGGAGAGCACCTCGATGGAAAATGGATGTGATATTGGCGTACCACCAGTCAGTCGCGTGGCCAATAGACCAGTAGAATAGAAACACGCTGAGTGTTGGTAATATGGCAGCACTGATCCAGAGCGCTGTATCTTGGGCAATGGTACGTAGGGGTGTTCTGCTTTTCCAGCTTGACCATAAAAGATACAACCCGACAAAACAGCCTTCAAAAATAGCAGTATATTTAATTTGTATTGCCAAACCAAAGAGCAGCATTGCTGCGCATCCGGTATTACGGCGCACAGTGCTGCTTTTTACCATGCGGGGCAGGTAAGTCAGCAGTAGTGCTATAGCTGAGGCGGTCAGGAAATTGTAGAAAATAGGGGACTGGCCCCCTTCTCCTCCTGCCAAATTGGGCCATATTTCGTAAAGAGCAGCGGCTGCAAAAGCTCCTTTGGCCGGAGCAATTGTTGCTGCCATACGGCGCACCAGTAATGCTGTGCCCCATAAACTTAAAAGGGCTCCAATCTGATACGCCCAAATTCGATAAGAGCCAAAAAGATGAAAAAAAGCGTAAAGCAGGAACAGGCCAAAAGGCTTGCGATCCCATACATCTACAAAGGGTAAATCCCCATCAAGAAGTCTGCCCCCTGCAAAAAGGTAGAATTGTTCATCTACCTCCACCATGGGGTTACCCAAGGTCTGCCACCGTAAGAGCAGTGCAAGGACTAACAGGAAAAGGTACGGTAAAATATGCTTCAAAAGCGACAGGACATTGTTTGACTGCGGCATTTTACCATACTTATAAAAAGTGGGTAAATTAACGAAGACGCCGTTTGATGCAGAACAAGGCTAAAAGTCCGGCTATGCTTCCACCCGTAACAAATGTGGCACGCTTGACAGCGGGCTTTTTGTACAAGCCTTCGGCGATCATGATAAGAAACTGTATCATGACCTGCGGACCGAGTTTGCTTTCACCATGCAAACGGTCACGGAAGACCATGGGCACTTCCTTCACTTTCACCGGTTTGGGGGCCGCAAGCAGCATTTCCATCAAAATCTTGAAGCCGCGCCCGGTCAGATTGGGGGCTACGGTCTCAAACCACTCGCGTCGCACCGCAAAAAAGCCGCTCATTGGGTCATTCACGGGAACGGATAAGCTTTTTGCCAGCCGTATTCCCTGCTCAGACAGGAAATGGCGCCATTTGTTAGAGAGTCCTGCACTGTCACCGCCTTCTACATGGCGGCTGGCAACGGCAACATCATACTGTTCATTCTGGATGGCATCCAGCATGGCAGGCAAGCAGGCTTCGTCATGTTGTAAGTCGCCGTCCATGACGGCCACTATGGGAGCGGAAGAAGCTAATATTCCTTCAATAACCGCAGAAGAAAGACCCTTGCGGCCAATCCGTAATAAACCTCTCACCCGTTCATCTTGCTGCGCAAGACGCCTGACCACGTTGATGGTCCCATCCGGGGAGTTGTCATCAACAAAAATGACCTCCCATGAGCGGTCTTTCAACGCAGCACTCACAGCTGTGACCAAGGGAGCGACATTGTCTGCTTCATTGTAGCAGGGAACAACAATACTAACCTCTGCACACACCATGATGTTCCTCGCTGTAATCTGAAAGCTCGATCAGTTGCTGGATAAAGTAGCTATAAATGGCCAAAAGCTCATGAATGCCCGAAGGCAAGATGGTGCCTTCTACCGACTAAGTGGGCATTCCGTCAAATAAGCTCGGGTCTCTTCAGGGAGGGTGCATGGATGGCGCAAATTGCATTTATGATGTATCTAAAAAGGGCAAAATAAGAAGCCTGCGAGAAAGTGCGGGCTGAATGTGTATGGTGGTTTTGACAGATGATGACAGGCTCTATGGCTCCGGCTGCGCATAAAAGAGGTGGCGCACCAATTATTGCATTCATAGGGTGTGATGGGTCTGGAAAATCCACTATTTCTGCGGAAATAGCCGATATTCTCAACACAAAACGCAAGACGGCATTGGTGTATCTGGGGCTGGGCTCAGGGGATATAGGCCGAAAAATTCAGAAATGGCCGATCATTGGCAAAGCTGTTGAGCGCGCTCTTTCAAGCAAGGCAAAAAAAACCCGCACGCCCGGAGAAAGCATACCCGGTGTCGTGACGGCCTCTGTCGTGTTCCTTTTTTCCTGCAAACGGTTTTTGGCGTTTAAAAAACTTCTTAAAGCTCATCAAAATAATATTCAAATTGTAACAGATCGTTACCCACAAGCTGAGCTGGCGGGCTGTTGTGATGGACCAGGTCTGTCAGC
This sequence comes from Acetobacter cibinongensis, assembly GCF_000963925.1. Classification (GTDB taxonomy): domain Bacteria; phylum Pseudomonadota; class Alphaproteobacteria; order Acetobacterales; family Acetobacteraceae; genus Acetobacter; species Acetobacter cibinongensis. The sequence goes on along the minus strand of NZ_BAMV01000010.1, from coordinate 95,899 downwards.
AGGCAAAACGCAGAACCCTCTTATTGCCTGGCTGGCGCGGGTGGAGAAGCGACTTTACACCCGCATGGCCAGTGTGCATCCTACAGTTGTTATTTTTCTGGATGTAGATCTGCCCACCGCAGTTGCCCGTAAGTCGGACCATAATCCAGATTTGCTTGCTACAAAAATTGAAAAAACCAGAACGCTGCGTTTTGATGGTGCGCCGATAGAAATTATTAATGCGTGTCAGAGCTACAATGACGTGAAAAAACAGGTTTTGAGTGTTATAGAGAAATACACAAAATAAAATTGTCGCACATCAAAATTAAGAATAATATTTTTGATGTGCATAAATTTCAAAATTCCTAAAAAAATAAAGTAAAAAAATAAAAAATAATTTCAAATATTTATAATTATAAAAGCTGATATTTCTATGAAAGATATATCAGCGGGTGATCTGAAGACAATACTTCACTCCAAACGTGCCAATATCTATTACCTGCAGCACTGTCGGGTTCTGGTGAATGGTGGGCGGGTTGAGTATGTGACGGAGTGTGGCAAGAAGTCTTTGTATTGGAATATTCCAATTGCCAATACCACCACAGTTTTGTTGGGAACAGGCACTTCTGTTACGCAGGCGGCTATGCGTGAGTTGGCTAAAGCTGGAGTGATGGTCGGCTTTTGCGGGGGAGGGGGAACGCCGCTGTTTTCGGCCAATGAGCAGGAAACAGATGTCCTGTGGTTTTCCCCGCAGAGTGAATATCGCCCAACTGAATATGTGCAGGCCTGGGTGAGTTTCTGGTTTCAACCACAGGAACGCTTGCGTGCTGCCAAAGCTCTCCAGTTGGCGCGTGCTGCCCGAATACAGGAGCAGTGGACAAAGCGAGCTTTGAGGGATGGTGGATTTTCCCCTGACGCTGTCCGTTTAAGCGCATTGCTGTCCAGTACAGAGCACGCCATAGGGCAGGCTCCCGATGTTGGGGCGCTTTTAATAGAAGAGGCACGGCTGACAAAAGCGCTCTTCAAACTGGCGGCTCAAACTGTAGGATATGGTGACTTTACCCGCGCCAAACGTGGTGTGGGAGCAGATCCTGCCAATCGTTTTCTCGATCACGGTAATTATCTGGCCTACGGGTTGGGCGCTACCGCAGCATGGGTTTTAGGGCTGCCAGACGGCTTGGCCGTTTTGCATGGCAAGACACGCCGTGGAGGCCTGGTGTTTGACATTGCCGACTTGGTCAAGGATGCCACCATTTTGCCGCAGGCTTTCCTATCCGCCATGCGTGGGGATGAGGAGCAGGAGTTCAGACGAAACTGCATTAGTGCGTTAACGACTACAGAGTCCCTCGACTTCATGATTGATACCGTCAAGGATGTAGCATTAAGCATGGCGCATACTGTGCAGCCATGAACATCCTGTTCGTATCCCAATGTGATAAGCGCGCTTTAAAAGAAACCCGCCGGATTCTGGACCAGTTTGCTGAACGCAAGGGGAGCAGAAGCTGGCAGACACCCCTTACGCAGAATGGGCTGGAGACGGTTCGCAAACTGCTACGGCAAACAGCCAGACGCAATACGTCTGTGGCCTGTCATTGGCTACATGGGCAAGGACAGTGTGACCTGCTCTGGGTTGTGGGGGATGCAAGCCGTTTTAACGCTGACGGCACTGTGCCGACCAATACAACCGAACGCAATATTTTACGCGCGCAGGACGAAAATGACTGGGTGACCGGAGAAGAGATCCGTCTACTCGCGCAGTTAGCGGCTTTGCTGCATGATCTGGGCAAGGCCAGCCTCGCATTTCAAGCCCGGTTACGCGCGAAGACTATGGAGAAGAACCTTTACCGGCACGAATGGGTCTCGCTTCGCCTTTTTCAGGCTTTTGTGGGTCAGGACACAGATGCACAGTGGCTGAGCAGGCTTGCTGAAAGCCGGTATAGGGTAGAGGAATGGTTGGCACCGGGCCGCTATCAGAAAGATGGGGTGGATGCACAGGATGCTGCACCTTTTCAGAACATGCCGCCTCTGGCTACGGCTATAGGCTGGCTTATTGTTACCCATCATCGCCTTCCGCTTGTGCCGGTACAAAAGAAGGATGAAAGTGGGCAGGATTATCTGGGCAGACAGCTGGAAACATTCAGTCTGGCGCATCTTGAGCGCCCGTTGGAGGGTATAACCCACGCCTGGAATGAATGTGTCAGAGAGGCAGCGCCAGAAGAGCGTGAGCGTTACTGGACGTTGCAAGACACTAATGCCCTGCCGATGCAAACCAAAGAGTGGCAAAAGCAGGTTGCTAAATTAGCCACTCGGCTTCTGGTTCTTGACCCGGGCCATGCTGGTGGCTGGCTTGAAAACACATATGTTTTGCATCTGGCCCGACTGAGCCTGATGCTGTCTGACCATTATTACTCAAGTTTGCCGCCCCGTGCTCCGGAGCGTTTGAAAGACAAATTTTCTTCAAATCTTTACGCAAATACGGACGGTCAGGGGGCCTTGAAACAAACGCTGACTGAACACTTACTGGGTGTTACGCGGGACGCAGGGATGATTGCCCATGCGTTGCCAAGTTTTGCACGCTATCTGCCTTATCTGGTGCACCATAAAGGGTTGCGGCGTAGAAGTGCCAACCCGCGCTTCAGATGGCAAGATAAGGCGGCAGATGCCGCAACTGCTATGCGAGAAAATGCCGCCGCGCAGGGGGCTTTTTGTGTTTGCATGGCATCCACCGGAACTGGCAAAACGCTTGCAGGTGCCAGAATTGTCAATGCCTGGGCTGATCCGCAAAAAGGATTACGGCTGACATACGCACTTGGCTTGCGTGCACTGACTTTACAAACTGGTCGATCTTACCAAAAAGATTTACATCTTGGGGATGACGAGCTTGCTATTCGGGTCGGTGGGGCGGCCAGTAAGGCATTGTTTGAGTATTACGCAAAGCGGGCTGAGCATTCAGGGTCTGAATCAAGCCTTGGGTTGCTGGAAGAAGAGAGTTACGTTTTATACGAAGGCTGTGAAGCACAGCATCCGTTACTGTCCCGGCTTGGGCATGACCCTGCCATGCGGCAACTGCTTTCAGCGCCAGTTCTGGTCTGCACAGTAGACCATATGGTGCCCGCCACGGAATCCTGTCGTGGCGGCCGGCAGATTGCACCTATGTTGAGGCTTATGAGTGCGGACCTCATTTTGGACGAACTGGATGACTATGATCTGAATGATCTGCCAGCTCTAACACGCCTTGTTTATTGGGCAGGGCTTTTAGGAAGCAGAGTTCTTCTTTCCTCCGCCACTCTGCCGCCATCATTGGTTGTGGGAATGTATCAGGCATATCGTGCGGGGCGGGCCTGTTACCAGAAAAACCACGATGCCAGCGGCAATGTTGCTGCTTATGATATTCCGTGCCTCTGGGTGGATGAATTTTCTGCACACAGTACAGCGTGCGGGGATGTCGCTCATTTTGAAAAACAGCATGACACATTTGTTCTGCAACGGAGCCAGAACCTTTTAAAACAGGAGCCTGTTTGCAAGGCAGAAATAGAACCGCTTGATCTGCCGCGTAATGCGCCCAAACAGGAGTTATACAAGGCGTTTGCTGCCGTTGTGCGTGAGTGCAGCCTGAAGTTGCATGACCGTTGCGGGGAGCAAGACCCTGTGACGGGTAAGAAAATCAGTTTTGGCTTGGTCCGTATGGCCAATATTGACCCGCTTTTTCACGTTGCGCGTGAGATTTTTGCGCAGGGAGGGCGTGAGGATACAGTTATCCATCTGTGCGTTTATCATGCACGCTTTCCGCTTGTGCAGCGCTCAGCGTTGGAAAATATGCTTGATGGCGTCTTTAACCGTCGCGGTGCAAAAAACGCCGTCTATGCTCTGCCTGTTGTAAGGGCAGCAATAGACGCGCACCCTGCGCATAACCATGCTTTTGTTGTCATGGCTTCTCCAGTGTGTGAGGTTGGGCGTGACTGGGATGCCGATTGGGCCGTGGCAGAACCATCTTCCTTGCGAGCTCTTATACAGTTGGCTGGCCGCGTACAGAGGCATAGACGTATACCAGCGGTAAGCCCGAATATTATTGTTCTTGATACCGCCATAAAATTTTTTAAACAGTCTGACGGTGCAGTATTTGTTCGTCCGGGTTTTGAGGGGGCGGAAGGGACCCGGTACCATCTTGAAACCCATTGGCTGCATGACCTTTTGCGGCCTGAAGAATACCTCTCCATTACAGCGGTGCCGCGTGTTGCCCCGCCTCCGGCGCAAGACTGGCAACCGCAGACCCACCTTTCAGATCTCGAACAGGCACGTATGGCAGCGTGCATGTTGCCGCAGCCTGTGGGCCAGAAGGCAAGCCGCCGTGCTCCCGCCCTGCCGCCGGGGCGGGAGATGTCCGCTTTATGCTGGCAATACCCACAAGCGGCTTTAACTGGTGTTCTGGCGCAGCAGCAGCCTTTTAGAGCTAATACCCAACAAGAAGAGACACTTGTGTTTCTACCTGATGAGGACGAAGACGATCTTCACCTCTACCGGGAGGACAACGAGGGTAAAGGTAAGCCTTATTCCACCCTGTATGCACCGGTGGAAAAAAGCCAGAGGCATGACGTTGCGCTACATTATGGGCAGGCCATAACCGCATGGACCGTGCCAGATCTTGCTGTGCTGTTACGTGCGCAGGCTGATAATCTGGACATGCCTGTGTATGACAGCGCAAAACGCATGGCTACTGTTACTGTAAGGGCGAGCAAAATGGGCTGGTTCTATCATTCAGTTCTTGGTTTTTCGAATTATAGTGATTAGAGTTCTCGGTATAAACGGGAGAAATTATGCAACAGCTTAGTATAAGGGCGCGTGCATTTCAGCAGGCTATTGCCACTTTTATTACCACCCGCCGCGATGAAAAATTAAAAAATGAGGCCGAGGATAGCCCAGCGGCAGCAAAATATGACTATGCGATGTGGCTGGAAGACGCAGCCCGTCGGGTAGCGCAAATTCAAGGGGCAACCCACGCAGCAAAAGCCACACATTCGTCTTCCGGTGGAAGTAGTCTTTATATCCGTCCGGATGATTTGCCTAAGCGAAAAGAGATAGGCAGTCACTCTTTGGGAAGCCATTTTGCTGTGGACGTTGTGGGAAACGCGGCAGCGCTTGATGTATTCAAGTTTCTCAAAACGACAGTGGATAATAAAACACTTCTTGCATGGGCAGAAGCAGGAGATCCGGATTTTAAGGCAGCTCTTTCGCCTGATGCACAGCAAGCTCAATCATGGATAACTGCATTTGCAGGGCTGGTAACATCCCGCGAAAATTTCAACTCCCACGCACTTATGAAGCAGCTTTACTGGTTGACTGGTGATGAACCGACGGATGACAGCCATTATAGTCTCCTGCAACCGCTGTTCTCCAGCGCATTGGCGCATACTGTTCATGCCTCGATTCAGGAAAGTCGTTTTGGTGAGCAGAACGCTCTGGCGCGTCAGGCTTTTCGTAAACGTCAGCCGTATGATCAGGAGTATCAAGATTATAAAGGTCTGGCGGTCAGAAAACTGGGCGGGACAAAGCCACAAAATGTGTCACAGCTTAATTCTGAGCGTGGTGGTGTAAATTATCTTTTGTCCTCGTTGCCGCCTCAGTGGCGGTCTCAGAGAAAGCCCCCGGTTTTTAACCGGGACACCGTCATGACGGCCTTTTTCAAAGGAGTGGATGCCGCTTCTGTTGTAAGAAAACTGGCTGGGTTTTTGAAAAAAGACCCTCCACCTACGCTGGAGACAAGAGAATATAGACAAGAGCTTGAGCAGGAACTGGCGTCCGCACTTGTGAATTTTGAAGCCGGTGTCAAAGATGCGTTGCCAGCAGGGTGGAGTGTTGCCCCAACATGCCATTTGGCACTGTGCGAGCAGCTCTGGCTTGACCCGGAACGTGCAGCGCATGACGAAGACTTCCGTAAAGCCTATGAGTGGGGCGACTGGCCGGATGAAGTGGCACAGCGTTTTGCCAACCATCTGAATGCTGCTTTGCGGCAAGCAGGGCTAACTGCCGTGGCGGATACGGAATATACACACTGGGTAAGGCAAGTTCTTCTTTCAGTCGCATGGCCTGTGCCGAGACGGCGACGGGCGGAGAGGAGTGCTGGCAATGAATAGCCCTGTGGTTCCGTCTTCCCATCTGGTGGTATTCCCGCATATTCGGGTACAGAATGCCAACGCCATTTCCAGCCCTCTAACGCACGGCTTCCCTTCCATTACAGCTTTTATGGGGCTTATGTGGGCATTGGAGCGCCGCGCCCACGCGGCAGGGCTGGCTGATGTGTTTTTCAATGCGGTTGGTGTGGTCTGCCATAGTTATCAGGAGCAGGTAACGGATACGGGGTTTACCAAAACCTTTAACCTGACCCGCAACCCGATTGATAAAAGCGGCAAGACGGCTCCTATTGTTGAGGAAGGCCGCATTCATCTTGATATATCCATACTGTTTGCCGTGAGCGCAGATGGCTGGCAGGATGAAGCTGTGCAGCAGAGAGACGATGTTGCGGCACTGTTTGACCTGCTACAAACCATGCGGGTGGCAGGGGGCAGTGTTCTGCCGCCTGTTGGCACGGCAGCAGCACGCTTCAAGCCTTGGTGCCTTGCTTTGGCCGATACCGAAAAAGTGCTGAAAACCTTTGAGGTAAAACGCTACCAATTACTGCCGGGTTTTGCGCTGATAGAGCGTGAAGAACTGCTGACGGAGCGCTTCACACACCTACGCCAGACGCACCCCGAAGCCACAGCCCTTGATGCATGGCTCTCCCTCTCCCGCGTTAATTGGCACTATGATGAGGCTGAGGGAGAATGGGTGCATGACCGGGATAACGGCTGGGTTGTGCCCATACCAGTGGGATATGGGGCATTAGGGGCACCGTGTCCGCCCGGCACAGTGAAGGGCGCGCGGGACGAAACAGTGCCTTTTCAGGCAGTGGAAAGCCTGTTTTCTGTTGGCCAATGGATAGCGCCAAGCCGTGTGAAAACACCGCAGGATCTGTTGTGGTATGCCTCATCCTGCACGGAAACAGGGGTGTATCGTTGTAGCAATTTCTATCGTGCTCCTAAATCGAGAGCCTAATTATTTTTTAAGAATATTATGGAGATTTTGAGTTATGGCTGAAGACAAAACCCTGAAAACCGCTTCTGTTCTTTCCTTTGAGCGTAAGCTCGACCCGTCCGATGCGTTGTTCTTCGCAGGCCGTTGGGAGCAAAAAGATCAGGCTGATGCGTGGCAGCCAGTGCGCATACGGGAAAAGTCTGTGCGCGGCACAATTTCCAATCGCCTGAAAAAAGGTGAGACAGATCCGGCTAAACTCAATGCTGCTATTGAAAAACCTAATTTGCAGACAGTTGATGTCGCCAGCCTGCCATTTGATGCAGATACGTTAAAGGTAGAATTCACATTACGGGTTTTGGCTGGTGTAGGGGAACCTGCGGCCTGTAACAGCACGGAATATCGCGCAAAGCTGATTGCCACGGTAGGCAAATATCTGGCGGCACAAGGGCTGGGCACGTTGGGGCAGCGTTATGCGGCCAATCTGGCGAATGGTCGTTTCCTGTGGCGTAACCGTCTTGGGGCAGAGGCTGTGACTGTTCAGGTGGCAGAAATGGCAAAAGGCCAGGCGGCACAGACATGGAGCTTTGACGCTCTGGCGCAGTCTCTCAGTGGTTTTGACGATAAAGCTGTTTCAAAAGACCTGAAGGCGCTATCGGACCTCATAACCGCAGGCCTTTCTGGTACACGGCATGTGCTGCTGCGTGTGAGCGCTTTTGTGCGGCTGGGTGAGGGGCAGGAGGTTTTTCCATCACAAGAATTGCTGCTGGATAAAGGGAAAAGCGAAAAAAGCCGCACTCTTTACAGCGTTGGTCTTGGTGAGCAGGCCGTTGCGGGCATTCATTCGCAAAAAATTGGCAATGCGTTGCGGTCCATTGATACATGGTATCCAGACGCTGCAACCAACGGGCCTATAGCCGTAGAACCTTATGGTTCTGTTACCACGCAGGGTGTTGCCTACCGCCAGCCAAAAGCAAAAAAAGATTTTTATAGCTTACTGGATGGCTGGGTTCTGAAAGACAATGAACCGTCACTGGAAGATCAGCATTTCATCATGGCAGTTCTGGTAAGAGGGGGTGTGTTTGGCGATGCCGGCTGACCTGAATAACTTTTACCAAGATATTCGCTGCCTGCCCAACCCTGAAATTGCGCAGCACATCGTTATGGAGGCGCTTTTCAGTGCGCTCCATAAAGCTCTTGTCGGGATGGGGGCGCAGCAGATTGGTGTAAGCTTTCCTGAATATGCTGATACACCCCCTAATTTGGGTGGATGTATGCGGCTGCACGGAACGCAGGAGGCTTTGCAGGCTTTGGCTGGTGCGCAATGGCTGGGCGTGGTGCGGGACTATACGGCCAGTGCCGATATTCTGCCTGTGCCGAAAGCCTGTCAGCATCGGCTTGTCAAACGTGTGCAGGCCAAAAGCAGTCCGGCACGGCTACGGCGCCGTGCCATGCGCAGGCACGGGTTGGATAAGCAAGCAGCACAGCACACCATACCAGACACAGCGGCCGAGCGGCTGCGCTTGCCTTTTGTAATGATAAGCAGCGCCAGCACGGGGCAAAAACGCTTCCCACTTTTTATTTCTCATGAACCTGTACAGGAACAGCCCAAGGCGGGCATGTTCAGTACTTATGGGTTGAGTTTAGGGGGCACTGTCCCCTGGTTTTGACCCTTTTTTGAGAGGCCTAAAAAAGATCTTTTAAAATCAAATAGATAGATAATCCTCTAAAAAAGAGGGGTAAATCCGGCTTAAAAGGCTTTACTCTATAGTTTTCAGGCGATTACAAGCTTTTCCCTCTAGTTCACTGCCGCACAGGCAGCTCAGAAATGCATCCCCAACTCAAAATACAGGCAGTTTGGGTTCACTGCCGCACAGGCAGCTCAGAAAGTAAATCCGTGTCACACGTTCCCGCTACCGTGGTTCACTGCCGCATAGGCAGCTCAGAAATTCGCGGACGTCATCAATGTTCCAGAGGGGGCGTTCACTGCCGCACAGGAAGACTCATAAACAGAGGGAAGCGTAACGTCTGCCCTTGTTAAAATGTAGTGGTCATATTGACGCCCAGCACCGCGCTCCTGCGGTGGGGAAGGGTGGTGTTTGCAGGGGAAATGGTGCCACCTGTATTGAAGAAATATTGAAAGTCCGGTTGCACGATCAGATAGGGTGTTACGGCGGCCTGATATGTGAGTTCAATATGATGTTCAGGTTTGAGCACATAAGGCTCTTTGGTGCCAAAACGCACGGAATCCTCGGCGTTTTTCAAAGCGGATTTGCTGTACAGGCTGGTGCCCCAGGCAATGCCAATTGTATCATCCGGGCGGCCGGGAATCAGTTCATCAAAGGTCAGGCCGCTTTGTAATTCCAGAGAAAAATAGCTGCGTTTCTGATTGGCGACAGAGGTCCGGAAGAAAAAGTTTATGGTTTTTCCAGAGTTTTTCTCCTTACGCCATATCATCTGGTCCAGCACGGCATAGGCCATCCAGTTTCCGGGGTGGTAGCGCGGCGTACCGGTGCTGTCCGGGCTTGCTAGTAGGGTACCGTGGTTATCGTAACGCTGGCTGGGGAAGCGCCCGCTATCGTAAAGGCCCCCAATTTTCCATGTGCCGGGAAGGGCTGGCGCATCATCGCCAGCAAGGCGCTTGGCAAGGTCAAGGTAAAGCTGTGCTTCCCCCATGACCAAGGTGCCCCCATGGGTGGAGAAAAATGTGCCAGACGGGTCACGCTCCGTTGCGCTGACCGAGCTGTAGAAGGGCCCGCGGGTCGGGTTATCGTTTGTTATGGCACCCATGAGCACAAGGGGGGCGGCTGGGGTCCATTTTGCGCGTACGCCAACAGCGGACAAGGGCCACGACGGCCCACCAGAATACAGGTTACTGGACGTGGAGAGAGGCCAGCCAAAGCTGGAGTTAAGGAAAAAAGAAGCGTTCTGACTCACCAGAAACTCGGTATCAAGATCTATGGACCCGCCCCGAATATCCAGATGGTTATTGAAAAAGCTCTGGCCGTACCAAATTTCAAACAAACGGGTGGAACGCCCAGCATCATACCCGCTGACGGTATTAAGTGCGCCCAGCCGTTCCGCTGTAAAGGAGCGTCCCCTGATCTGGAGCGCACTGACATTGAATAAACCGCCCGGCCAACCAAAAGCCTGTTGTGTGTTGAGAGAGGCAGCAATAGCGGTCATGCCATCGTAAGTTGCTCCGGTTTGAAGGCCACCGGATGCCAGCCCCCAGACTTCCTCTACATCCTGTAGGGTAATACGTACGCCTTGCCGGGTTAGCCATGTGCGTAAGCCATGCACGTCCCCCAGGAGTTCAGTGCTGTAATCTTCCGGCGGGATGGAGAAATCGGGCGCGGGAGAGGGAAGAGGGACCCCTGACGGCAAAATATCGGTTGTGAGAGGGAGGGAGGCCGCGCTGGCGCAGGGGCTAAGCAGCCACGCAGACAGGCTGCCCAGACAGGCCATGAAAAGTGAAAGCCGGAAAGGCCAGGAGAGCACGTTCAAGAGTGATCCTACACACAGTCGAGGGCATGGTGCATGTCTACTTATGTCTGCACCAGACAATCCGCTGTTCCTATCACGTATGACGTAGTGCCCTCAACGGCTGGGGGCCAGTAAGGTTCTGTTTTAGCTTTTTTGTTATATTTGGCCTACTTTCTATAAAGCGTGCAGGTTAGTGCAAAATCCCGGCTGCAAGGCTTTCAATGCCCGGCAGGATATCCTGCAACAGGTCAGAGGAAGGTTGCGGGGTGTTGGTTACAACCTTGGTTGTGGCAGACGCGGCAAATTCAGCTTGTGCGGTATAAATGGCCTCGCGCGCGCGGCGTTTCCAGCCAGATGACCGGTCATACCCCAATGCCATCAACCCTGCCTGCGCCAGATTTTTCAAGGCGTTTGAGGCAGGCAGAGCGACCTGCAAGCCGGGGTGGCGGAGAGCAGCGGCCTGAAACGCGGCATCATTTTCAGTCCATGCGGTCAGTTGCGCCCGCAAGCTCTGTTTCAGGTCTTTCTGGCCACCGGCATAGGCTACAGCCTGTTGGTTGAAGCGGTCAGCTACAAAACTATCCGGGCTTGCAATGTCAGCCGGAGCAGTCAGGTCTTGCTCTGTTGCGGTTTGTTTGTGCCGAATTTGTAAAAGTTCATGGTTGTGCGCGTAATTTCTTATGGGGCTGGTTACGCTGAGCAGTGTCGCTGCCGCGTCAGTATCACCCGGTGCAAGGCGGGTCAGCATCCGGTGGCTATTTGAGCGGCTTTCCAGCCCGAGCAGTTCTAGCCGGTCCTGTGTGACGGCAAGGCGGCCAGAAAGGGTTGAGGCATCACACTGTGCGGGAGCAGACCAGAAGCGCTCTGCCAGCGCGGCCATGCGTGGCCACAAACGGCTGTCCAGCATCTCTTCCGTGACAATTTCCGTCCACAATGCCCCTTCAGCCCCGAGAACTAATGCTTTCTGGGCATCGGATAGCGGGGTGACCTGCTGCACGGCGGGCGCATCAATCGTGCCGCCGGGGCCAGTAACCTGTGCAGCGGCTTTTGCTTCCGCCATGTTGGCCGTTATATCCAGCGGGTCGCGCTGATAAAAGGTGGCAGACGGTTGCAGCCTGTCCAGATAATAGCCGTCAGACACAACAACCGGGTGACCATCTGCGGTGGCGGAGGCTGTGTGTGCAGCCCCACGCCAGACTTCTACAACAGTATCCTGCGGGATTTCAGCCGCTGTTATTTCATCCCACCCCATAACAATCTTATGGCGTCTGGTTAGGGATCGTGCGACGCGCCGTGTAAATTCCGCCTGCATTTCTGCGGGCGTGGCGAGGTTATGGGCCTTCATGTAAGCCATAATACGGGGCGCATTTTTCCATTGTTTGGCAACAACCTCATCCCCCCCAATATGGAAATACGCGTCAGGGAACAGGGCGGCCATTTCCCCATATAAAGCGTTTACAAACCGATAGGTGGCGGGGTTGGTCGGGTCTAGGGCGGCGCGGTTTCTTTCCGCCCGGTCGGTCAAGTTTAAGGGTGCCTGTGCGGCATAACGGGGGTAGGCTTCCAGCAGGGCAAAGCTGTGGCCGGGTGTGTCAAATTCCGGCACAATACGGATGCCACGGTCCGCAGCATAAGAGACCAGAGTGCGTATCTGGTTTTGCGTATAATATTGCCCGTGGGAGGCAACGGTATGCAGGCGCGGGAAGAGCTTGCTTTCCACCCGGAAGCCTTGCCCATCTGCCAAATGTAAATGCAGGGCGTTGAGCTTGGTCAGTTCCATGGCATCAATTTGCCGCAGAAGCGTGGGGAGTGTCATGAAATGTCGGCTGACATCAATCATCAGGCCCCGCCACCGGAAACGTGGAGCATCACTGAGTGTGGCCTGCGCTAGAACCGCCCCGGTCTGCGTGCGCGTAACAAGCTGTAAGGTAGAGGCAAGGCCATGCAGAATGCCAAAAGGCTGTGTTGCACTCAGGGTTATGCCGCTTTCAGAGGTAGTCAGCGTGTAGTCTTCCTGCATGGTCAGGGAGGGCAGGGGGCCTCCAGCTTCATCACAGGCAATCGTCAGGGTAAAAAGGCTTGGGTCAGATGATGGTGTTGTAAAAGAGATCTTCTGTCCGGATATTTTTTCAAGCCGCACCCGAAAGCGCTCTACAGCTTTTTCCAGCAGGGCAGTTTTTTTACCATGCCAGACCACAGCAAGGGTCTGTGGGAGGGCGAAAGCTGACCCGTCTGTTTGCAAGCTGGAAGGTGCGGGCATGATGACAGGGTGTTGTGCAACCGGCGCACCTGTGCTGTCAGCAGCCGCAGCGCATACGGCAGGCGCTAGAGATAAGACCAGTCCGAGTGCGGTCGTCAGGTAAAAACGCATGGGGCTGGTCCTGTATGACATGGTGAAAATCCGTTTGTTAGTATGCGGTCAGGAGCGTTTGCAGGGCGGATAACTCTGGGTCATGCTGCATGGCGTGGTCAATAGCATTGCGTGTTGTCAGGCAGCTTGCAGCCTCCTGATCCGCCAGAACCAGACAGTTATTGTGAAAATGCAGTGCAGACGCACTTTTTTGGGCCGTGACGGGGCCTTCCAGAACCGCCTGTAAAATCCGGGCTTTGCTTGTGCCTGATACTGTCAGAATAATTCTTCTGCTTTCCAGAATGGTGCCGGTGCCCATGGTAAGTGCTCTTGGTGGCACTGAGTCTGGGTTACCATCAAAAAGTCCAGCATTCTGCTGGCGGGTTTCAGGAGCAAGCACAACAGGTCGAGAGCGGGAGGAAAGGGAAGCTAGCGGTTCGTTAAACCCTATATGGCCGTTTTCGCCCAGCCCCAGAAGTTGCAAGTCTATGCCGCCAGCCTGTTGAATTAGGGCATCGTAACGCACGCCTTCGGCTGACAGGTCTTCGGCCATGCCGTTGGGCAGATGTGTTTGCTCTGCGGTCAGGTTCACATGTTGGAACAAATGCTGGTGCATATAGGTGTGGTAGGACCGGGGGTCTGTTGGGGCCAGCCCTGCATATTCATCCAGATTGAACGTGGTGCAGCGGGAAAAATCGAGCTGCTGTGTGGTGTGGGCCAGCACCAGCCGTGCGTAAACCGCTTCCATCGTGCGGCCTGTTGCCAGACCAAGCACGCTCTCCGGCTTGGTGCGTATCTGCGCGGCAAGCAAAGCTGCGGTTAAGGCGGCAAGCTTTTCCCTGTTGGGGCACAAAAAAACTTTCATGAAGACTGTAACGCCCTTTTTAAGAAACTGTCAGTGTTCGTCAAACCGAGCTGTGTGCGGATGCCAGAACGGCACGCAGGTGGCCACCATGCTCTTCTAAAGCTGCTTTGCCGGTTGTGGGCGTAAAACCAAAACAGACCAGCACAGCCAGCTTTATGTTGCCTTCCGCCTGCGTTAGAGCGGCCTGAGCCTCGGCTTCCGTGCAGTCTGTCAAATGTTGCACCATGCGGTGGGCACGTTTTACCAGCTTTGCGTTAACAATACGCATATCCACCATCTGCCCGCGCCATGTATGGCCAAGGCGGATCATCAGGGCGGTCGAGAGCATGTTTAACGCCACTTTCTGTGCTGTTCCCGCCTTCATGCGGGTGGAGCCAGCCACGACCTCCGGGCCGGTTTCGATCAACAGACCGAGTTCAGCCTCATGCAGAAGGCGCGTGTTGGGGCTACAGGACAAACCTATGGTCAGGCTGCCTGCGGCACGGGCGCAGGCTAGGGCCGCGCAGGTATAAGGTGTGCCGCCACTGGCGGCTACGCCAATCACAACATCATCAGGGCCAGCGCTATGCGTGGTTATGGCACTGCGTGCTGCCTCTTCATCATCTTCAGCACCTTCTACAGGCTGAAAAAGTGCCGCGTCTCCGCCTGCCAGAAGCAGTACAAGCCGGTTTTCAGGCCAGCCATAGGTGGGGATAAGCTCAACGCCATCCTGCAAACCAATACGGCCGGACGTGCCTGCACCCACGTAAAACAGGCGGCCACCCCGCTGCAAACGGGGCAGAGCAGCAGCTATGGCGCCTTCCATGTCCGGCAGTGCGGCCTTTACAGAAGAAACAGCCCCCAACTGGCTCTCAAGCAGCGCCTCCAGTAGTGGTCCGGTTGGCCATAAATCCAGAGACTCATAGCGCATATCAAACATTTCTGTTTTTGCGGTTGCTGCCTGAGAGTACGATATGGTGGAGGTCATGAAAGCGTTGTCCTGAACTGTTCAAGAGAAAGACTGGAGTTATGAGCCAGAGTTAGCGATGTGGGCTTGAAAGCACCTTTCGTACCCCACGCAGAGTAAGTGTGAAAACGCAAAGCAGGACCATGCCCAGCAGGATGAGCCACGGGAAAGCCACCGCATGACCGCCGGGATGGAGGATGAGCATGGCGCACAGAACAAGTGGGACTGTGGCACAAAAGGCGGGCAGAAGTTCCGTAGCGCGCGCGGAGGGAACGGCCATGCCTGCCAGAAACGTGCCCAGCATGGGGCCATAACTACAGGCCGCGATAGATAGGCCCAGCAACACGGCAGATTGGCTGCTTTGGGCAAACAGCAACGAACCCCCGACCAGAGCAACGGCCCACAACACCGTAAGAGCGCGGGCCAGAGCCAGTGGACCCAATTTGCAAACCCGCGCCAGACGGGCGCACAGTGCCGGAAAATCGCCCACTGTTGCCGCTGTCATGGCAGAGAGTGTGGAGGATAGAGACCCCATGGTGGCGGCCAGAATGGCGGCAACCAGAAGCCCGCGCAGCCCGGAGGGAAGGTCATGCACAATGTAGTCGGGAAAAACGGCATCGGGGGACGATAGGCCTGTAGCCTGTAAGGCAACCTGTCCGTGGTGTACCCAAAGCAGAACGCCCACACCAGAAAGCAACGCAAACAAAGCGGCTACGCCAACGGCACTGCCCATCAGGGCCAACCGGGCTTCCCGCAAGCTTCTGGCGGCTAATACGCGCTGCACCATAAGCTGATCTGTCCCGTGGGAGGCCAGTGTCATCAATGCGCCACCACCAACAGCGGCAAGAGGGGTAAAGGCGCTGCTAAAAGGGGAGGTGCCGTGGGAAAACAGGGCAAATTTGCCAGCCTGGTGCAAAATACTCACAACCTGCGGCGGCATGTCCTGCCAGAGCAGCCCAAAGCATACTGCGGCCCCGCCAAGATAAAGGCAGAACTGGATGGCATCGGACCACACAACGGCACGCAGGCCCCCGCAGAGCGTGTAAAAAAGCGTGACCCCAACAATGCCTATGAGCAACAGGGAGCGCGGAATGGTAATATGTGTTGCTGCCAACATGGCTGTAAGCGGAAGCATTCCGGCAAAAAGCCTCACGGCTTCAGCCAGCACGCGTGTGCCAAGGAAGGTGGCGGACACAGCCCGTTGCATAGCGCCGCCAAAACGCTGGCCTAAATAGTCATACGCGCTGAGCATCTGCCCGTTGGTGTAGAGCGGGAGAAATTTCCAGGCCACGATGGCACGCCCGAGCAGATACCCGAGTGCCAGCCCCACAAACACCATCCCGTTTCCAAACGCGACCCCCGGAACACTGATGACGGTGAGGGTTGAGGTCTCAGTTGCAACCATGGACAGGCATAAGGCCCACCAGGGGAGGTCATGCCCCCCTTCCAGATACGCGGCGGTGGAGGATTGCCGCCCAGACAGAAGCACCGCCAAAAGCGGCATACCGGCCAGATAGGCGGCCATCACGGCAAGATCAAGCAGGGTCATGAATGCCGGTATCTCATGATGGGAAGCCTTCCTGTTGGGTGTGCCACCAGAGTATGCGGCCTGGGGCGGGAAGGGACAACACGGCAGAAGCTTTTGTGCATTTCAAATTTGTTATGGCATGTTAACGTTCTGTTATGGAAAAAATGCGCTATCAAGGGTGTATCGTCAGCAGACTCCCTTTGCTGCGCGTACCATGCCGGGCCTGAACCGTGTGTCTTGCACCATCATGAAACGGGAAGGATGAAACGCTGGTTATGCGTTTACGCCAGATAGAAGTGTTCTACGCTATAATGTCCACAGGCTCCCTGCGGCGTGCGGCAGAGGTCTTGCATGTCTCCCAGCCAGCGGCCAGTAAAGTGCTGCGTTATGCTGAGCAGTCGCTTGGGTTTGCCCTGTTTGAGCGTACAGGCGGCAGGCTTGTGCCCACGCGGGAGGCACGGATTATGCTGCCGCACGTCAACACTATTTTTGAGAAAATTTCCGACCTGAAAAGGCTGACGGAAAATCTGCGCTATGCGCGGAATGGTCATGCTATCAGCATCGGGTGTGTCCCAAGCCTTGGGCTCAGCATCGTGCCGCGTGTTATTCAAAGCTACCATGCCAAACATCCTGGGAATGAGCTGACCATTGATACCCTGCATGGGCCGGAAATTGTCTCCCGCCTTCTGAACCATGACCTGGATTTGGGTATTGTGTTTGGCACTTACGAACAGCAGGGCCTTACGGCCTGCCATATTGCAGACATCCCACTTGTGTTGATTGACAAGCAGAGAACAGAAGGCCCTGTGGCTTTGGAAGATATTGACCACGCCCGCTACATTGGCCTGAGCGAGAATGACCCAACAGCACGCCTGCTTGATATGGCGTGGGAAGATGCAGACCATGCCGCCGTGCCCGTAGTACGGGTAAGAACGCATTATATGGCGGCCGAGCTTGTGCGGTTGGGCGGTGGGTGTGCCATTGTTGATGGCCTGACAGCCCTTCATCATCCCGGCTTGCCTGTGCCGCTATCGCTCAAGCCACCATTGGGTATGGCCTGCACGGTGCTGTTCCGGGCAGACCATGCCCTTTCCCATATTTCAAAAGATATTCTGGCTCTGCTGCAATTGGAAATAAAACAGGATCTTGCGTCTCTTCCCGCAGTGTAGCGGGGTAAGGTGCGCACTGCGTTCCTCTTAACCAAGAGCTAATGCACGCGAATAATTTTGACATGGACAGCACCGCTTTTTTGCTCAGAACATTGCGGTATCGTATTTATGTGCGGTGTAAGTTTCCTGGCGGGTTTCTTGCTGAGGTAATGTGCTGGTGCATAACAGTTTAAGGACCTTATTTTTATGATGCAGCAACGGTTTTTTATAGGGAAATCCTGCAAAAAAGCAGTGTGGCGCAGCATAAATGGCGCTGCTGTTCTGGCGCTTTTGGCTTTACCTGTTCATGCGGCCCCCCAGCTTCCCCACGGTCTGACAGAGCAACAGATTGATGATGTTGCCAGCAAGGCGCAAGCGGCCTTTCAGGTGCCGGGTCTGGCCATAGGTGTTGTGCATGACGGACAGATAGTCTTTGCAAAAGCCTATGGACAGAAAGCGGAGGATGGAAAAAGCGGCAAAGCCGATGCCGCAACGCTGTTTGCCATAGGGTCCAACAGCAAGGAGTTTACAGCAACAGCCCTTGCAACGCTTGTTGATGCAGGCAAACTGAAGTGGACTGACCGTGTTACGGATCTTATGCCGGAATTTCGGGTGTCAGACCCCTGGATAACACGGGATTTCCGGGTGAGTGACCTGTTGACCCACCATAGCGGTATGGGGCTGGGGGCAGGCGACCTCATGCTGTTTTCTCACAGTACATTCAGCCGTCAGGATGTTGTGGCAGCACTCCCTTACATGCCGTTTACCGGCCGTTACCGGGCGGATTACGCTTATAATAACCTGCTCTATGTTGTGGCTGGCGCTCTGGTCGAAAAAATCTCGGGCCAGACGTGGGAGCAGTATGTTCAGACACATCTGATTGATGCCGCCGGTTTGTCCGCCTGCCAGAGTACACATCCGGTGGCGGGGCAGACCGATGTTGCAACGGGTGAAGGCGGTAGCGGTATTCTGCCTGATCGCTCAGCACTCAAACCAAGCGCCATGGCCCCTGCTGGCGGTATATGGTGCAGCGTAAATGGCATGAACCGGTGGGTGCAGACCTTAATGAACGGCGGGAAAACTGCGGAGGGCAAAATAATCATCAGCCAGACGCAGCGGGATGCCCTATGGGCGCCTTCCGCCCTCTTGCCGCTGCCAGATATGGCCGAGAAAACACAAACCCATTTCAGAGCCTATGGTTATGGCTGGTTTATGGAGGATTTTTTCGGCCTCAAACGTGTGTGGCACACGGGAACAGTGAGCGGCATGGTCAGCTATGTTTCAGTTTTGCCTGAAAAAAACACAGGTCTGGTTGTGCTGACAAACCGTGATGACCACCATGCAACATACGCCATAGCAACAACCCTGAGTTCCCTGATTGCAACAGGCAAAAGCGAGGACTGGGTAGGCTACTGGCAACGGGAAGCCCAGCAGTCCGCCAAGAAAAAGGCAGAGAAAGCCGCCACGGTGGGGCCGGGTTCACCGGCGCGCCCCTTTGTATCTCTTCCTGTTGCGGCTTTGCAGGAGTACGTGGGCGTGTATCACGATGCATGGCGGGGCGACATACGGCTTTCTGTGACCCAAGGCGCTTTGACGCTTAGTTTCAGCAAGGCAAATGGTTTGACTGGCACCTTGCAGGCGCTGCCTCACGACCTGTTTGTCGCCAAGTGGCAGGATCGTGCGAACGATGCCGGGGATGATAGTTATGTGCAGTTCGAGCGGAATACAGAAGGAAAAGTGACCGGCTTTCATATGGAAGTCATAGGCTCAGACTTCAGTTTTGACGTGCAGGATTTGCACCCCATCAAGGTTGTATCTCCATGAGCATGTCCGTAGCGTTTCTGTCTCGCAGGTCTTTTCTGCAGGGTAGCTGCGTTCTCGCAGGCGCGGGGGCGTTGGCTGCCTGCCAGACATCCCGCACTCCACAGCGCTTTGCAAAGGCTGATGCGCTGATAAAGCAGGCTATTCGGGATGGCGAGTGCCCCGGTGCCGTCTGGGGTGTTGGCCAGCACGGGCAGGTGTTGCATCTGGCCGCTTTTGGAGCACGGAGCTTGAAGCCTGAGTATGAGGCTATGACAACGGATACCGTGTTTGACATGGCCTCCCTTACCAAACCCATGATTACCGCTTTGGCTGTCATGCAGCTTGCGGAAAAAGGCCTGCTGGATGTCAACGCCCCTGTTGCACGCTACCTGCCAGCCTTTGCTGCGGCGGGTAAGGCAGATATTACGATCAGGCTACTCCTGACCCATTTTTCCGGGTTGCAGCCAGATTTACCGCGCACACCGGATTGGTGGGGGCGTAGTAGCGCCATTGAGCGGATTATGAACTCTGTGCCCAAAATTACGCCGGGTAGCGGTTTTATCTATAGTGATATCAATTTTATTACGCTTGGCCTTATTGCTGAAAAGATCTCAGGTTTTCCGCTGGATGTTTACGCCAAGCATTCTATTCTTGAACCGCTGGGTATGACGCAATCCGGTTTTCTGCCCCCGGCCAGCCAATTGGCGCGTATTGCCCCCACCCAATATGATGAGCAGGGCCAGATGCTGCGCGGTGTGGTGCACGACCCCACCGCCCGCCGTATGGACGGCGTGGCTGGCAATGCAGGGTTATTCTCAACCGCGCAGGATGTTGTGCTGTATGCGCAGGCTTTGCTGGCAAGGCGCGCCGGACAGCCAAGCTCTTTCCCCCTTACACAGGCAACACTGCTTGCCATGACAACGCCACAACAACCGGCGGGGCAGAAAAGCCTGCGGGGTTTTGGGTGGGACATAGCGTCTCCTTATGCTTCACCCCGAGGGGATGTTTTCTCCCACCAGTCGTTTGGTCATACAGGCTTTACCGGGACATCCTTGTGGATAGACCCAGAAAATGACTGCTATGTTTTTATCCTGACCAACCGTGTGCACCCCAATGGTGGGCATAGCGTTGTGCATTTGCGGCATGATGTAGCAACGGCTGTAGGGCACGCTCTAGGGTTAACTTCAAGTTAAGGGGGGCGGGCTTTTTTCAAATGGTGTCGCGCAGTATCTGTTTTTAAATTTCTACTGACAAATAGGCATGTTTTCTTGTACGAAGAGATCATGCCAGACGCACTCATGCAATAAGGGTTTGGTCTTTTTATGTCAGCTAGACGGACAATTACGGTTGTGGGTGGAGGCGTTGTAGGCCTGACAACCGCTTATGCGCTTATACAGGCTGGGCATACCGTCACATTGGTTGAGCGGGAAGATCAGGTTGGCAGTCAGGCAAGCTTCGGGAATGGTGGCCAACTGAGTTACCGATATGTGCGTCCCTTGGCGGATGCCGGCGTGCCGCTGGATGCCGTGTCATGGCTGTTTCAGCACCATTCTCCCATCTCGCTTAAATTACGGCTGGACTGGCACCAGTGGCGCTGGCTTATGGCGTTTCTGGGGGCATGTAATGCACAGACCAACCAGAAAAATACGGCAAAAATTCTGGAAATTGCTTTGCGTAGTCAAAGCGTCCTGCAACACTGGCGGCAGGAAGGGTTAGGTGACTTTTTATGGCGCAAACCCGGAAAACTGGTGGTGTATCGGGATGCGCGTAAGTTCGCCAAAGCTGCCCGTGCCGTTATAAACCCGCAACAGGAGCAGGTTTTAACCCCCGCTGACTGTGCACGCGTGGAACCTGCTTTTGGAAGCCTGACACCCGTCCTGGCTGGGGGCATTTTTTCCCCTGAAGATGAGGTGGCTGATTGCAACCTGTTTTGTCAGGCGCTTTTGGCGGCACTTGAGGCAAGCCCGGATTTCTGCCGTGTGCATGGTGCGGCACAGTTGGAGGAAACAACAACAGAGCGTTGCCGGGTAAGAGTGAATGGCATTGTGCAGGACACGGACCTTGTGGTGCTGGCGGCTGGTCTGGCGTCCCGGTCTTTGTTGCAGCCGCTTGGGTTGGACCTGCCGCTTTATGGCCTGAAAGGCTACAGCCTGACCATGGATGCCCCTGCGGCCACGCTCCCCAGCGTGAGTGTGACAGATTATGACAACAGGGTAGTCTATGCCCGTTTGGGTGACCGCCTGCGTATTGCTGCCATGGTGGATATTGGTGCGCTGGATGCCCGTATTAACCCTGAGCGTATTGAGGCGCTGAGGCGACTGGCTGTTGAAACATTGCCTGCGCTGAGCGCAAGTTCCCCGCCAACGCCGTGGGCCGGTATGCGGCCTGCTACCCCAACCGGCGTGCCGATAGTCGGGCGGACGCGCTGGCGCAACATGCTGTTAAATGTAGGGCATGGCGCGCTTGGTTTTACTCTTTCCGGCGGTTCTGCGCTGACAATCCGGGATATTGTTGAAGGAATGGCTCCTTAAATGACACACGCTAAAGCCTTTTCCCGTCGTCATGCGCTTTTGGGTGGTGTTGCAGCAAGTCTGTTTGCAAGCTTGTCCCATAAGCCTGCACAGGCTGGCCCTTCAGTGCGTATGGCCGGGTTGGAAGGGCTTCTTGCCCCGGTTGATGTTTTTGAAGATCATTGGGGCGTGCCGCATGTGCAGGCGGGTTCTCTCGCGGATGCATTTTTTGCCAATGGCTATCTGGTGGCGCGTGACCGCCTATGGCAACTGGACTTTGAGTATCGTCGGGCCATTGGGCGTTTGGCAGAAGTATATGGTGCCAAATTTGTGCCGTCTGACACCGCTAACCGGCTGTTTTTGTTTCGGGGGGATGCAGTCGCGGAATTTGCAGCTTTGCCACAAACCGTCCAGACCTGTGCGACAGCCTATGTTGCAGGCATTAACGCCTATCTTAAAGAGCTTGAACAAGACCCGGAAAAACTCTCTGAAGAATTCAGAATATTTTCTTACAAGCCCTTAAGTTGGGATGTGCTTGATCTTGTGCGGATGCGGGCGGAGGCAACGGGTAATACCAAAGGGGAAATTCGTCGTGCGCAGTTAGCGGCAAACAATGCGCTGGCATATGATGCTCTTATTCAGCCACTGCGCCCTGCCCATAGCCTGAAAGTGCCAGAAGGTCTGGATGTTCATGCTGTGTCAGAGCAGGACCTGGGGTGGTTTGGCGTGTTGCAGGCGGCGTTGCCGCTTGCGGGCGTGCATGAAGTCAAAGCCGAGCATGGGGAAGACCATAGACGCGCCAATGAAGGAAGCAATGCGTGGGTCATTGCGCCTTCCCGCACGGCAACAGGCAGACCTATTCTGGCAAATGATCCGCACCTTGGCTTTGGCTCTCCGGGGCCGCGCCATGTTATTCACCTCACAGCGCCAGGGCTGAATGTTATTGGCGGTGGCACTCCCGGTATGCCGGGGGTCATGCAAGGGCATAATGAATATTTTGCTTTTGGCCGCACAAATTTTCATATCGATCAGGAAGACCTGTTTATTCTGCGGACGCACCCGCACCATCCGGACCGTTATTTTCATAAAGGCCAATGGGTGGAAATGGAGCAGGAGACTACCACCATTGCTGTGCGCGGGGAGGCCAGCCGCACTGTCACACTGCGTTATGCTGCCCAAGGGCCCGTTGTTTCAACTGACCCCACGCGGCAGCGGGCGGTGAGTGTGGCAGCCACGTGGCTATACCCCGGTGCCAATGGTATGTTGGCCAATATCGGTATTAATCTGGCGCAAGACTGGTCCAGCTTTCAGCAGGCTTTAAAACTTCATACCAGTCCGACCAATTTCACTTATGCGGATACGGCAGGGAATATTGGCTGGCAGGCGGCGGGTGGTTTGCCACACCGTTCCGGCGGCCATGACGGCCTGTTACCGGCTCCGGGGGATGGCCAGTATGACTGGCAGGGGCTGCAACCCTTGGAGGCTCTGCCATCCAGCTTTAACCCGGCGGCTGGATGGTTCGGGACATCCAATGAAATGAACCTGCCAGCAGACTATCCCTACGAGGAGCGCTGTGTCAGTTATGAATGGAAAGACCCCTACCGGTATCAGCGCGTTGCTGAAGTTTTGCAGGAAACCAAGCGGGCAACACTCGCGCAGAGTGTGGCTTTGCAGCATGATACGCTCTCCCATTTAGCCCTTGCTGTTGTGGCCTGCCTGCCAGACGGACCTGCAAGTCTGGCGGCGGAAGTGGCCTTGTTAAAGCATTGGGACGGGCATGTTGACGCCAGCAGTGCCGGGGCCGCGTTGTATGAGGTCTGGTGGTCCAAACTCAATGTTCTGTTCTATCAGGCTCTGGTGCCAGAAGGCTTGCGTAGGATTGTACCGCAGCCATTAAATGCTTCCGTCCTGCTGGCGTTTTTACAGGCACCCGATAGCCGAATAGGCCCCCAACCTGAGAAAGCACGGGATGCGCTGCTGGTGACAGCCTTGCAGCAGGCAGTTGAGGAGGTGCGGGACCGCTTGGGGCCAGTTATGGCGGCGTGGAGGTGGGGCGCACTGCATACCGTTCAGATGCGGCATCCGCTCCATGCGTCTTACGCTGTCGCCAAGGCTTTTCCACCCGTTGGAGGAGAAACGGCGCAGAGCGGGGGAGATGCTTATACGGTTATGGCGCGGTGGTATAATCCTGACCTGTCAGCAAAAGCGCTCGCACAAGGCCGTAACCCGTATGCGGTGACAGGGGGAGCCAGTTACCTGATGGTCTGTGATGTCGGGGCGTGGGATCGGTCTGTCTTCCTCAATTTTCCCGGTCAGGCAGCACAACCGCAAAGCGGGCATTATGATGATTTTCTGGCCCCATGGCTGAAGGGTGCCATGCAGCCGCTCGTGTTTTCACCACACGCCGTACAAGCAGCGGCGCGCCATCATCAGGTGCTCTATCCGGGACACGCTGCGCCGTAAAAAATTAAGGCACATAATGGTTTTTAGAGATTTTATAGGTTTCTAAAAAGTTTGCTCAAAAAACATAGTTTTGTGTCTCCCTTGCTGGAATGGTTTTTCAAGTTTTATCAGGAGCGCCTCCCTCATGCGTCACTTTCCCCTGGCCACGCTCCTGCTGGCAGGTGCAATTTCCGGCCTTTCTTCAGCAGCGGCAGCACCACTGGCGGACATGCAGCCACAACGCCAGATCAAGGCCATGTTGTCTCTGCCATTTGCCACAAATCTTGTTGGTGCCCGGCATAGTGAGCGTTTTGCATGGGTGGAGCGGCGGGCAGGGGTGCGCAATATTGTCACCTCAGATGCAGGAGCAGGTCCACACGCGCTGACGCACTACACCAAAGATGATGGAACAGACCTGTGGGGGCTGGCTTTATCACCGGATGGGAAAACAGTGGCGTATGTGGAAGGAGGCGACGCGGAATATCCTGATGACCCGTCTCCCAACCCCGACCTGGCCGCGGCTGGTACACAGCAGACCGTGCATGTTGTTCTGGACACTGGCAAACAGATGGTGTTGGGAGAAGGCTGGAACCCCGTTTTTTCTCCCGATGGAAAAACTTTGGCCTTCAGCCAGAAAGGCACGCTGTTTCTTGCTCCTGTAGGGGGAGAAGCCAAAGCAGTTATGGCAACGCGGGGTAGCCTGACATCCCTGCTCTGGTCACCAGATGGCAAGACTCTCGCTTTTACGCTTGATCGTGGGTCACACGCTTTTATTGGGCTGTGGCATATCCAGCAGTCCGCTATGGAGTTTTTAAGCCCGGCTCTGGCGCAAGACAGCCTGCCCAGCTTTTCGCCAGATGGGCATCGTGTCGCATTTGTGCGGGAGCATTCTCCGGTTACGCCGGGAAGAAATGCAAAAGCGTCTTTCTGGAACCTCCATGTCTATGACCTGAACAGCAGGGAGGACCATGTTGTCTGGACACCACATGCCGGTGCTGGCGCACGTTTTTTTGCGCCGGAAGGTGCTGGGGTGCTGTGGTCTGATAACACGCACATTCTCTTCCCGTGGGAAGGCAGTGGATGGATGCGGGTTTGCCGTTTGGATATCATGCAACCAACTTCTCCCCTTTGTCTGACGCCGGACAAGGCCGAGGTGTCTTCCTACCGGTTGTCAGATGATGGGAAGACCCTTTTCTATACGAGCAATGTCGGTAATCTGGACGCGTGGCATGGCTGGAAGGTCTCGCTTGATCGGGGGCAGCCGCAACGTCTGACGCAGAGTAATGAAATGGAGACGGATGTTGTTCTGGCAGGTCGCGCCATAGGGCTGATAAGCGCAGGCGTGAGGGAGACAACTCACCCGGTTATCCTTACTCCCGGAAAGAAAGAGCCGATTGCCTTAAACGCTGAGACTACAGCGGACATACCGTTTGTCAGCCCGCAAACGCTCATACTCAAAAGTAAAGATGGCATGGACGTTCACGCCCAACTGTTTATGCCCCAGACCCAGACAACGGCACTCCATCCCGCTCTTGTTTTTGTGCATGGTGGGCCGCATCGCCAGATGCTGCCAGCTTTTAACAGTATGGGGTATTATTCAAATGCCTATGGTATGAACCAGATACTGGCAGCACAAGGATATGTTGTTGTTTCCGTCAATTATCGTAGTAGTACTGGTTATGGGGAAGCTTTCCGCAATGCCGCAGGCATTGGCAGAGACGGAGCAAGCGAATATCAGGACGTCTTGGCAGCAGCCACCTACCTGAAAACGCGGCCGGATGTTGATGTTGCGCGTATTGGCATATGGGGTGGCAGTTGGGGCGGATATCTGACCGCTTTGGCCCTTGCACGGAATAGCGATGTGTTCCGTTCTGGTGCGGATTTTCATGGGGTGCATGATATGACACGCTCCGACAAACCCGGCCTGTCACCGGAGCAAAACAAGGCCATGCATGATCTGGAGTGGCAGTCATCCCCCGCAGCCAATGTTGCGCAATGGCGCTCCCCCGTGCTGCTGGTGCATGGAGATGACGACTATAATGTGGAATTTACGCAGTCCACCCTGTTGGCACGGCTGTTATCGGAGCAGGGCGTGCCTTACGAAGAACACGCTTTCCCTAATGAGCGCCATGCCTTTTTGCGCATGCAGGACTGGCTGATGGCCTATACATGGATGAGCCAGTTTTTTGAGAAAACCTTAGTGTCAAGAAGCCACTAAGAGAAGATGGGTGGCGTATTAGTGAATGCGCTGCCCGCCAACCCATACTTCCTGCACTATGAATGCACTATCCATCACAACGTAGTCAGCGCGTTTGCCAACTTCCAGGGTGCCTCGGTCTGTCAGGCCAAGGTAGCGGGCGGGGTTCTGGCTGAGCAAAGCGGCTGCTTGTATGAGTGGCGTACCGGC
This sequence comes from Acetobacter cibinongensis, assembly GCF_000963925.1. Lineage (GTDB taxonomy): Bacteria > Pseudomonadota > Alphaproteobacteria > Acetobacterales > Acetobacteraceae > Acetobacter > Acetobacter cibinongensis. The sequence goes on along the minus strand of NZ_BAMV01000010.1, from coordinate 69,370 downwards.
CTGTAGGGCGTTGCGGAGTGCAACATCCAAGGTCAGCACACTGCCAGCAAGGCTGCCATCCGGCAGGCGGACTGCGCCGTCTTTAACAATAACGTCCTGACCGCCTAACTGGCTTGGGCCTTCTGGCATGCCGGTTGCGCGCATGGCGTCTGTTACAAACAGGAGCCTGTTTTCCATAACCTTGTGCGCAAGCCGGAATGTGGCGGGGTGTACATGGTGTGTATCAAAAATCATTTCAGCATAGGCATCGCTGCACATAAGGGCCGTCACGGGGCCGGGTTTGCGGCTGCTGATGGGAGCCATGGCGTTGAACAGATGTGTGGCCCCGGCAATGCCGCCAGCCGCACAGACCTGACAGACTGCTTTTTCTGTCTGCTCGTAACTGGCAACAGTGTGCCCGATACTCACACGCACATTGGCGGCCACAAACTGGTTTATGGCATCTTCAGCGTAAGGGAGCTCGGGGGCGAGTGTCACAACTTTAACGCAGCCTGTAGACAGAGCTTCCGTAACGCGGTCAGACGTAGGGGCAATTGCATACGGGGGTTGGGCACCCAGCTTGTGCGGGCTGACAAATGGCCCTTCCAGATGAGCGCCATGCACCACGGGGCCATTTGAAATTTGGGTGCGCACTACCTCGGCCACGGCCCGTAACGCGTCCATAACATCTGCCCACGGGCGTGTAATGGTGGTGGGGAGAATGGTTGTGGTGCCATGCGAGGCGTGAAATTTGGAAAGGGTATGGATGGCCTCAACTCCATCCATCGTGTCTGCTCCGTTGCCACCATGCACGTGGCCATCAATAAAGCCGGGCAGGATATAGCGGTCGGGTACATTCGGGTTTTCAGCAACAGTGTGAATGGTGCTGGAGAATGTGAGAGAACCTGAGAGGATACGGTCAGGCAGGACAAGGTGGCCGCTAAGAGTATGCATGGTCGAAGGTCTTTACTTGTTTCAAACGTTATCGGGCAGGGTTGCTGCGCATATAAAGCGCTATAAACCCGTAGCCATATAAAGTCAGGCTTGTGAAAACACCTTGAAAACCAAATATGGTTTTAAGCCAGACGAAAAGCTGTGGCAGCACCCCGCCACCGCAATAGGCCATGACAAGAAGTGCCGAGACGAGCGGGGCAAGAGCCCCCGTATTTTTAAGCACCGTAGGAAACAGGCCAGGAAAAATCATGGCATTGGCAACGCCAAGAAGGGCCAGGCACAGCACGGCCCCATATCCATGCGCCACAAAAGCCATCAGGCTTAAAAACCCTCCGGCTATGCAGCAATACAGAGTGTAGCGTTCCTGCGAGCAGAAGCGGGGTGTGCACAGCATGCCCAAACAATAACCCACGAGCATACCTGTTAAAGTGAGTGCAGTGAAAAATCGTGTTTGGTTCAGGGAGAGGCCAAGATCCTGCGCGTAGGTTCCAATGGCATCCCCGGCCAGAACTTCTACCCCCACATATAAAAACATGGCGATGATACCGCACAGAATGCGCGGCGAGGTGACGATAGTCACAAACTTTGAGTGGGTATCGGCCCGCGTGGACGCGCCAGATTTTTCCGGAGCATGAATATCTGGCAGGCTGGAGAGGCTGACCGCAATGGCTGTCAGCACCATAAACAGCGCCATGGCAAGATAAGGCCAGTAAATGCTCTGAACAAATTGGTGGAGGAGGGCTGCGCGGGCTATGGGGTCTGTCATCTGGTTGGCATGAACGGCAACATCCTGAATGGAACCCATAACAAAATAAGCAAGCGTGATAGGGGCCAGAATACCCGCAAATTTGTTGCAAATACCCATAATGGCAATGCGCTGGGCGGCTTTATGCAGCGGGCCTAGAAAACTGACATAGGAGTTAACAGCAGTTTGCAGCAGGGCAAGCCCGCTCCCCACACTCAGCAGGCCCGCAAGGGCACCGTGATACAAACCTGTGGCCATGAATTGCCCCGTGCACGCCATGCCCAGCGCCATGATGCCAAGGGCAACCGAGAGGCTTCGTTTCAACCCGATGCACTGCACGATCCATGAGGATGGGATGGCAAACAGAAAATAAGAGAAGTAAAAAACAAGCGGAATAAGAAAGGCCGCTTTATCATCAAGAGAAAACGAAACCCTGACAAAGGAGATAAGAGGGCCGTTCAACCAGGTTACAAAACCGATTACAAAAAACAAAAGAGCGGTTAGTGCCAACGGTGTCCAGCCATAGGACCCTGCCGGACATAAATCAGGTTTTGAACCAGCAGCTTGCGAGGGTGGTGAGGGTTCCATTTATGCCGCTCCCTTCGCAGGAGAGGAGGAGGCAAGGAGCGCGAACTGTTGTGCCACTGTGGCAATCCAGCCTGTTGTCACCGCCCATCCAGCCGAGCGGGCGGCACGCAGAATACCACCGCCCAAAGGGGGGAGAACCGGAGCCTGCGGTGCGCCGCATACAGCTGTTAGGTCAGCAAGAACGCTGCGGCTGTTGAATACGCTACCAGCGTAACTCCATGGCAGTGTTTCCGTAGGAAAGAAAGCGCGTGCGGTTTGTATGGACCGTGCCAGTTCCGTGGCGGCTTGCGTCAGAAGAAAACGTGCGTGCTGGCAACCTTCCTCCGCCATGCTGTCAACAAGGCGTGCGCACTGGGCAACAGCAGAACGGGGGTGCTTTTGTTCTGCATGCCATCCTAGCAACGCGTCCATCGCTTCCGGGTTGGTGGTCGGCCAGTCCATGTGGGTGCAGAGCCTTTGGGCAAATTCGGCGGCTTCTGGTCGGCGGCCATCCAGCGCCTGGCACAAATGTTCCAGAGCCATACGGCCTAACCAGTAAGCACTGCCTTCATCACCAAACACGCTGCCCCACCCGCCAACCCGTTGGGAGCGTCCCTCGGCATTTTGCGCCCAGGCAATGGACCCCGTGCCCGAAAGCAGCAGAACACCCGCTCCGCCTGCAAACGCACCACCGCAGGCCATATCCACATCATTACTAATGCTTAAGGGCGCATCAGGGCACAGGCTTTGGAGATGAGTTTGGATGTGCTGGCCCATGGCCCGGTTTTCACCATAGCCAGCAAGCCCGAATGCTGAGGCCTGAATACCGGCGCGTATGGGGGTGACCAGATCAGCCAGCACATCGCGCCAGGCGGGTTGATCAAACGGGTTGCTACCGCCTGTTACCCTGAAGTCCTGTATGCGTCCGTCCTGTCCCACCCGAATAGCGGCTGTTTTGGTGCCGCCGCCATCAACGGCCAGAACAGCAGGCAAAGAGCTTGTGACAGAAAGGCGGGGTAGGTCAGACATTACGGTAAGCTCAGTCTATTCTGAAAAATTGTTTCGGAAAGCTTATAAGATGTGCGGGGGAATAACCAGAAGCTCTCTGGCTAACAGCCCTTAACCTCAGGGTAATCTCTCATCATGGCCGGGGGTATGGCGTACTTGCTGGTGCGAGCGTTTTAGAAGGTGTCTTTTTCCCGGCGTAATTTAGCAAACTCCACGCTGTTTTTGGCGCGCAGGAAGGGGTTTGTCTGCCGCTCAAGCCCCAAAGTGGAGGGGAGGGTTGGCTGGCCTGCTGCACGGAGGGCTTTTACGTCTTTTACGCGGGCTTGCAGGGCAGTATTATGCGGGTCTGCATGTAAAGCAAAAGCGGCATTGCCAAGCGTATATTCGTGCCCACAGCAGACCAGCGTTTCGTCAGGCAGAGTGTCAAAACGGTGCAGGCTTGTGAACATCTGCTCAGGCGTGCCTTCAAATAGGCGGCCACACCCCAGACTGAACAGTGTGTCACCACAGAACAGAGCCGGTGGAGCTGTGAAATAGTAGGCAATATGCCCGCTGGTATGGCCGGGCACAGCAAGGACCTGTGCTGTGCTGTTGCCAAGAGCCAGCGTGTCCCCGTCCTCCACAGCCTGATCTAAGGGGGGAAGGCGGTGCACATCTGCCTTCGGGCCGACAATGCGGGATTTGTAAGTGTCCCGCAGGGTTCGGGCACCGTCAATATGGTCCGAGTGGTGGTGGGTCAGTAAAATGAGGTCCAGGCCCAGCCCCAGTTCTTTTAAGGTCTTCTGTATCGGGGCTGCTTCTCCGGGGTCAACAATGGCGGTTTGCCCTGTTGCCTCATCGTGCAGGAGCCACGCATAGTTGTCTGACAAAACGGGAATGGCGCGAATAGATAGGGGCATGGCAGGGACTTCCTTGGCAGGCGTGGGGTGGCCACAGGTGTGTGGTCATGGCGTAGTGGGTTCAGATCATGATAGGCAGAGCTATGAATGATGTCATGCCCTCCATGGTTCCTGGCTTTTATCGTACGCACACGGGGGCCACCTGCGCGGCGTTGTTGCGCGAACGGCTGCAATGGTTCTGGCCAGACCTCAGGCAACAGAAAATACTGGGTATAGGCTATGCAACGCCCTGTCTGGAGGCATGGCGGGGGCGAGGAGCCTTATGTGTGTCTGCGCTTCAGCCGGACTACGTTCTGGATGGGGAGAGAGGGGAACTCCCTCATCAGGATTACGAGAACATACTCTGTGCAGATCCGGCCCTGCTGCCTTTTCAGGATGACACATTTGACCGGATTGTGCTGCTGCATGCCTTCCGGGATGAGGCGCACGCTATGACAGTGCTGCGCGGCGCCAGCCGCGTGTTGCGGGATGACGGGCGTATGCTCCTTATTACACCCAGCCAGTGGTGTGGCCGGTTGCGGCAAAGGCGCACGCCCTTTGCGCGGGAGCCTGCCTTTGGTGCACGGGCATTAGGCCGTATTTTTGACCAAACCATGCTGCATACGGAACGGAGGGACGAGGTCTTGTTTCTGCCAGCCCAGTGGGGCTGCCGCAGTCTGCAATTCGGGCAGGTGACGGATATTGCCGGCAAGGTGCTCGCCCCCGGTCTGGGGAGCCTGAGTTTGATAGAGGTTGTTAAAAATAGTTATTCCATGCTGTCCATGCCTGTTCAGGCACGCCGCAGGGTCTGGCGCAAACGGTTTGCCAGTGTGCCAGAAGGCTGCGGCAAGGTGCCACCTCCCCAGTCCTGAGGCTATCAGGGGCGTATAAAGTGAATGTCCTGATTTTCAGAGCGCCGGACGTGGTGTTATCCGGCAGTTTTTCCTGCTAAAGGCTGCAAGTCTTTTTTGGTGTTGAGGCTGGTTCCATTCTCATCTCTTTTCTTCTTTGCGGGTTACTGGCGCTGTTTGTCGTGGCTGCTGTGCTGGCAATTCTGCCCAAAGGCCTGCTACGGCAAGCCGAGGCGTGGCGGCCGGAAATGCAGGCAGCAGCGTGGTCAGCTATCGGCTTGCTGGCTGTAACGGGCGCCGCATTGCGGGTAGAAGGTGCTGTGAGTTGGTGTCCCGTTTTCGGGCTGGATGGTCCCACACTCCCCATGCTTGTCCTGCTGGCATTTGCTGGCGGTATCATGAGCCAGGGCCGCCGGGGTATGGCGTGCGTTCTGGCAGGGTTGGCGTTTTTGGCGCTCTCGCCCTTGGTGTTCGGGTTGTTGGCAGGGACAGCTCTGGTGTTGCTTGCAGGCAAGGGGCGGCAGGGTGTCTGGTTACCTGCGGCTGTTGTGCCTGCGTGCATTCCTGCGGACAGCCCTCTTTGCCCACCTTTGCTCTGCCTTATGGTTTTGTTACTGGGCTGGTCAGTTTCCGCACAAAAAGGGCCTGAAGCGACTGTGCCCGTCGGTATCGGGGTTTTTCTGCTGGGCCGCCTGCTTTCCGAGACAGGTGTGCTGCACCCTGTGTTTCAGGTCCTGCTCATCCTGAGTGGCTGTTGTGTTGCATTGGGTGGCTGCGTGCAGGCACTGCGGGCACAGCAGGTTCATCGTATTGCCGCAGGGTTGGCGTGCGCCGGTTTTGGTGCCTTGGTCGTACTATTGGCCTTGGCGTTGGCAACCACGCTAGAGGGCATGGACCAGTTTAGAACGGCTGCCCAACTTGGCTTGGGGGCACCATTGCTGGCTATGTTGGCTTTGCTGTGGCTTTGTCAGCCACAGAAGGATGCGGAGGGGAGCTCTGAGCCTACAGGCTTTCCGCCTCTTATTTGCAGCGTTGCTGGTCTTGCCGTGCTGAGCGTGGCTTTGCTTCTGCTTTCCGGGCTGCCACCGCTGGGTGGGTTTTCTGTCCTGTGGTGCCTGGTGAGCGCGGGTGAACTGGCCACGCGTGCTGCGCCGCCCATACAGGCTCTGGGTACAATTCTTGTGCTGGTGGGGGCCGCAGGCTTCATGGCACTGGGTATTCTAGGGCTGGTACGGCTGGGATATGCTGCATTTCGGGGCGGGCAGGGCATTTCTGCTCGTCTGTCTGGGCAGAGTATTCGGAGCGGTTTTTTTCCGCTTCTGCCAGCGGTTATCTGTCTTGTGGCAGCCTGTGTGGTTTCTGTGTTGCCGGGGGCATGGCTAGCGCTACAAGACCACCTTTTTGTTGGCGTGGATGCACGAGACTTCATGTGGTCAAAAGCTTTATCCGTCTGGTTTACGGACACTCCAGTGAGTTTTACGCCACTTTATAGTGTGGCCGCGCTGATGGTCTGTGTGGGTGGCGTTATTGCTTTGGGCCGTGTGTGTAAATTTTATCCCTTCCCAAGGTTGCAGGCTGCGCGACAGCGCTGGCAGGAGGGCGCGCCTCTTATAAAGGTGGATAAAGCGGTAGAAGCTGAGCCCACGGAGCAAGAGGCAGCGGTGTGGACCATGCTTCTGGTTTTCCTAGGCTTACAGAACCAAACGCCCTCTGAATGGGCCATTGTTGATAAAACGGCCGCAGGTGGTCGTTACGTGCAGGCTATACTGTTCAGAAGTGTGGCATGGTGTGAAGCACAGGGCCTTGTGCTGATCCTGCTTTTTCTGGCTGCCGGGCTGTTGTTTGGGCTGTTGGTCGGACAATGACAGTGCCTGCATCTTCCTTCGTGCTGACCTGGGGCTGGAGCCTACTGTGCCTTGCCGCATTGGGGTGCCAGACCGTGCTGATGCTGGTGGCCGCTCCTTTTTTTACCGGCTGGGTTGAACGGCTGGGTGGCCGAATGGCTGGCGAATGCCGCTACAGGGTGAGTGGCCGTTGGCAGGAAATACGGCACCAATTTACCCGTCCGGGCCTTGCTGAGCCGGATCATAAAGCTGGTGCAGGGGTTGTGCGGGCAGGTTTTGTGCTTGCCGTGCTGGGTTGCGGTATGGTGCCGGTGTTTATGCTGTTGCCAGCGGGTTTTCCTGCACCGGGGCTATTGTTGATCTCTGCCGTGCTGGTTCTGGCGTCTTTGTTTTTGTCTTTGCCACTGGTGGCGCAGCCGGGCCGCTATGCGCTGAACGGCTATATGGTGCTGATAGCAGACATATTATTGTTGCCTGCCTTGATACCTGTTCTGGTGATGGTCGGTGGGCAGGATCTCGCTGCTTTTCTGGCCCAGATACGGAGCCTCTCTCCTTTAGGGAATGGAGCCCCCTTTGTGCTGATGGGCGTTGCCCTTTTTGCGGTCGCATGGCGCACCCAGCAAAGTGATGAGGAAGGCGCATGCCCTCTTTCCGGCCCTGACCGTGGCCTGTGGTTGCTGGCGCGGGATTGTGTACGGTTATGCTGGGTTACTTTGGCGGGGGATATCGCCTGGTCCGGCACGCTGTCCCTTCCCGCCACGGCAGGGATGGAAGCATGGGGCATCGGCTGTCTGGAAGGCGGGGGTGCGTGGTTGGTAAAGGTAGCTATCGCCGCTGTCTTGCTGGCACTGACACATCTGGTGGTGTTGCCTCTGCCCAAGCAGGGGCGGGTACGGCTGGCTACGGTTTTTCTGCTAGGCCTTCTGGCGTGGCAGGTGGCCTACCCTGTCCTGACCCCACAGCAGGAACCTTCCAGCACAACAGCCGCTGCTGCCCTGCAAAACCCGATTTATGGTGATGACGGGGGCGTGCAACCATGACACTAGCCGCGATATTAGCGCCCCTTTTGGCACTGTGTGTTGTAGCGCGTGGCATAGGGTTTTTGTCAGCGTTAGGCGTTGTTAGCGCAATAGCAATGCTTGTGGATGGCACGGACCCCCTGCATCAGGCGGGGGCAGCATTTGCCCTGCTTTTTGCCATCGGTCCGGTCTGGTTTCTCAGCTATTATCAGCAGGATAACCTACCAGAGCGGAGCGGCCCAGCCGTACCATTTCTGGCTCTTGGCCTTATGGTTGTGTTGATGCTGGCAGGGTCACGCCCCGGCGTGATGGCGTTTCCATCCGGCCTTTGCATCGTTCTTGCTGGTCTGGTTGCTGTAACGTGTCGGCAGGCTATGGTCTGGCAGTGGGCCGGTTTGCTGACATGTGTTGAAGGCGTGCTGTTATCCGGCATCATACAAAAACACCTTATGGTTGTGGGCGTTACCGTTCTGGCAGGGGTGCTGATTGCCGTATTGGGCGGTATGTGCGTTCATCGTGTTCTGCCTCGTCTGGCTGTGGTCAGGGCTTCCGGTCGTCGTCAGGGATCCAAACGCAAAAAAGGTAAAAAGGAGCCGGGGAGCGCTCTTGGGGCTGCCGATGCTGCGCCCCATCCTGATTATGTGCCCAAGCCGCCTCGTTATGATGGGGCCGATACACCATGACATTTCCTGTTTTTCTGGCCGCATTGGCTTTTGCATGGCCCTTGCTCGGCGCTGCCGTGGTGATGAGCCTGAATACTCCCCGGAGCAGGGAGGTCGCTGTGTGGATGGCTGGCGGAGGGTGCGTGCTGGCTGCTGCTGTTTTCCTGTTTCCGGCAACGGGAGCCGCCGCTACCGGATGGGATGATGACCCCGTGCAACGTGCCGGGCGCGTCATGCTCGCCTTTGGTTTGCTGCTGACGGTGCTTGAGGCCAATACCATCCCAAACCGTTTTCTGCGTGGGTTGCCTCATATTTCCACCGCCTTGGCCGGTCTGGCCTGTGTAACGCCGGACCCTATCGTGGGCTTGGGGATTCTTGAGGCCTCTCTGGCGTATGGTGTGTTTGTTGTCAGCCGCCCTGCCGGGCAGGCTATGGCGGGCTGGGCGTTGCTGCGCACAGGGTCTGTGGGCATGTTTCTGGTGCTGGCCGGTTTGCTGCTGCCTGCGGGGCAGGCCGCGTCCGGTCTTTTGCTGGCGTGCGGTATTGTGATGCTGGCTGGTCTCACACCGTTTGGTCAACCCTGGCGTGAGGAGAACGACACATTGTTGTTCCTGCCTTTTGCCGGGGCAGCGATTCTTCTGTCCATGCGGCTCAGGCCGCATGGTGGGGACGCGTTTGATACGGCCCTGATTGCTGCAGGGCTTGCCTCTGTCTGGCTAACGGCGTGTGCTGGCAGGTCGCATGATGGGCTGCGTATGTTCCGGACCTTTCCTTCCGCACTGGCGCTTATTGCTGTGGGCACGAAGGCAGATGTCGCCGCTCTTCTGTTTTTGTGCGGGTGGTGCCTGGCAGGCGGGAGCCGCTCTGAGCGCTCTTGGGCTGCGCGAACACTGGCGTGTTTTCCACCCGGCGCACCGTTTGTCGGGTGTCTGCTTTTACTGTCCATGATGAGCGACTGGTCGTGGGTTTTTACAGTTCTGACACTGGCCGGTATTTTATGCGCTGTTGTGCGGGCGGTGCCCGTACAGGGTGAAGGGCATGCGGTGTGGCCGCAGGATGCGGCGGGCCGCGTGGCGTGCGTGGTGCTGGTTGTTACTGGGTTTCTGGTGCCTCTTGCCATGATGCTAGGGGCATTCTGATGGACGTTGTCGCGCATATTCACGCCGGTCAGCCCACAGAAACACCATGGCGCTTTCAACTGGACGAAATGGCATGGCGTGACCTTGTAGAGGGTCTGAAGCATGACAGCCTGCCATTTGTCGGGCTGTGGTGTGATGGTGTGGCGGTGCATGCCCTCTTCATGCCGCATGGGACCCAGCCTCTGGCAGCCTCTCTCATGCTGGAAGGGGGGCGTTACCCGGCACTTTCTCCCGCGCGTGCTGTTTCCAGCCTGTATGAACGCATGATTTTTGACCTGTATGGTGCAGAAGCCATGTGGGCAACGGATGTCCGGCCCTTGGTGGATCATGATGTCTGGGCAGAGACAATGCCGCTGGCAGCAGCACCCGGTGGGGCCGGTAGTAACAAGACCATGCTGACATTTCAGCCGTCTGAGGCCATGCAGGCAGCAGGGGGTGTAACGGCGGGGAGTGGACCAGCATCAGGTGGGCGTGAGTCTCCCCTACATATTGCGCTGGCTTTGGATGGTGACGTCATTCGTTACGCTGAAACCGTAACGGGATACGCGCATAGAGGCATGGCTCAGCGTTTAAAGACATGCCGCGTGGAGGATGCCAACCGTCTGACTGGCCGTTATGTGGCCGGGGCGTGTGCAGCGCATCAGGCTGCCTTTTGTCAGGCTGTTGAGGCCGCGTGTGGCGAGAGCATGGGGCCAGAGGTCAGCCTTCTGCGGGTTGTTGTGCTGGAGCTTGAACGTGTTAGCACACATCTGTTCACACTCGCTGGTATTGCCCGGCAGGCCGGAGCCGTGCTGGTGGCATCACGGTGCATGTGGTTCCGGGAAAAGCTGCTGACAGAAGCCGCGCCCATTATTGGCTCGCGTTTGATGATGGACCATTGCGTACCGGGTGGTGTGAACCTGCGTACAGCCGCAGCTATGGGTGAATTATGCAGCAAGCTGGCTGAATTGGGAGAGGAGATTTACCCTGATTTGGTCACGCTATGGCAAAGCTACCCGGGGCTTTCAAGCCGCCTTGTCGGGCTAGGTGTTGTGGATAGCGCCCTACTGGAGCAAGTGGGGCTGGATGGCCCGGTAGCCCGTGCTGGCGGCGGCGATTGCGATTATCGCCGTGACATGCGGGCTTATGACGGCCTGTGGCGTTTTACATCCGGGCGGCATGACGGGGCGGTGGAAGACCGTGCGATCATACTGCTGGAAGAAGTGGGTGAGAGCCTGCGTATGCTGAATACGGCAGGGCCAAAGCTAGGCTTGTCAGCAGGTGGGCGCATAGACTTGTATTATGAGGATGGAGAAGGCATTGGCATGGCTGAAGGGCCGTGGGGCGCTGTTCTCTATTGGGTCAGGTTAAAGGATGGTCGGGTTGAACACGCTTTTGTTCGTGACCCGGCATACTCATCCCTGTTGGCGCTGGAAGCCGTTCTGCCAGGGCAAAATGTGGCGGACCTTGGCCTTATCCGGGCATCGTTGGGTGTGACAGCATCCGCGCTGGATGGCTAAGCAGACAGTAAAGAAGAGAAGGCAGTAATTATGGGGCTTATCCGGGCCGTATTTGACGCCAGCTTCCGGCAGGGTAGCGCGCGGTTAAAGCCCGTTGGCCCGCGCTGGCCGCTTCTCTTGTTTCACGTGGATACAGGCGGTTGTGGCGGCTGCGGGATGGAGCTGGAAGCTCTGGCTGCGGGTGGTTACGACATGCAGGGTGCGGGGTTTGGTTTTGCCTCTACGCCGCAGGGCGCTGATGTCCTGCTGATTACCGGCGCACTCACGTATGCCATGGCCCCGGTACTGGAAGCCGCATGGAAGGCCATGCCTACGCCCAAAGGTGTAATCTGTGTTGGAAACTGCGCCATAGATGGCGGCCTGTTCCCGGAAAATTATACCATTATGGGGGGGCTGAACCGTAAGGTTCATATTAATCTGCGTATCAAGGGGTGCCCGCCTACACCGCAGGAGGTGCTGGACGGGTTATGTTCCTTGTTCGGGCAGCGTGCGCCAGCGGCTGCTTATGCTGGCGCGTCTTCGTCTTCTACATCTTCCTGAAGGTCTTCAGCGGCTTTTTTTAGGCGGCTGAAGCTCAGGCGGCTGAGGGGCAGCAGCAGCATGTAAATAACACCGGCAGCAGCCAGTGCCGCCCACGGGTCAGCCACCAGAATAACGGTATAAATACCGGTGCTCAGCATAACCGGCAGAACATATTTTGCCGGAACCTTGAAGTTTTTAAATGACCAGACAGGCAGCGTAGAGACCAGCAGCAGAGCTGTGCTGATCAGGGTAAAGCTGGGCATGTAGGGAAGGCGCGTGAGATGATAAAGCCAGTCTATATTCAGCTTTTCAGCTTCCAGCCCTAAAAAGAGCGGGAAGAGGGCCAAGCCAGCCCCGGCAGGCGCAGGCACCCCTGTGAAGAAGTTACTGGCGTATTTGGGTTTGTCTTCTTCCCCATCCAGCATGGCGTTGAAGCGTGCAAGGCGCAGAGCCATACAGACTGTAAAAATAAGGCATGGCAGAAAAGCATATCGACCGCCCTCCCGCAAAGCCCAGAAATACAGCATGAAAGACGGCGCAACACCAAAGCAGACAAAGTCCGACAAGCTGTCAAACTCAGCCCCAAACCGGGTGGACCCACGCAGCAGCCGGGCAATGCGCCCATCCAGCCCGTCAATGCAGGCGGCAATAACCAAGGCAATGGCAGCAGCCTGAAAACGCCCGTCTACGGCAAAGCGCATGCCCGTTAACCCGGCGCACAGTCCCAACATTGTTAAAATGTTGGGAATGAGCCTGTTGAACGACGTGCCCTTGATTTTTGTGCGTACCCGCCGCCTTAACCGCCTGCGGCGTTGCCCTTTACCCGCGGCTGCATAACCACCCGCACCTTGTGGAGCACGGGTTTGAGCAAGGTGCTGGTCTGGCACGGACAGTCCTGCCTCAGAACCGACCGAAGAAGACGTGGGTATGGAGGGAGGGGGCTGCTGCATGACCACAGGGATTAGAGGCGCGCCATTACGGTTTCGCCACCAATCATGGTCTGGCCGACGGCAACCAGAGGCTCAACGCCTGGCGGCAGGTACAGGTCGGTCCGGGAGCCAAAGCGGATCAGGCCAAAACGTTCACCAGCTTCCACCTGCATACCTTCTGTCACGCTGCACACAATGCGGCGGGCAATAAGGCCTGCAATCTGTACCACAGCCATCATGCGGCCATCTGGCAGGGTCAGGCTGAGTGCGTTGCGCTCGTTCTGTTCAGACGCCTTGTCCAGGCTGGCATTCAGGAACAGGCCAGGATGGTAGGCAATGCGGGTTACTGTACCTGCTGCGGGCATACGGTTTACGTGAACATCCAGCACAGACAGGAACGTTGCAATACGCCAGACAGGAGCAGTACCCATGCCCAGTTCTGCCGGGGGTGCAATTTTCTCAATAGAGACAATACGCCCATCAGCGGGAGCCACGGCAACATCGTTGCGGGCAGGTGTCTTGCGTTCCGGGTCACGGAAAAAATACAGGCAGAACCCAAAAAACAGGCCGCTGGCCGTGCCAAGCAGTTTGAGCTTGGGGCAAGACAGTTTTTTGCCAAGATAGCGTGTAGCAAGAGTAGCTGCGCCAGAGGCGAGGAGAAAGGGTTTGGCTTCCGGGTGCGGAGGCGCCATCACCATTTTCAGAGATCCGAGAAGAGACATAGGCTCAATCCTAACATAAAAGGCGGGGCAGAGACAGCAGAACAGAGGGGCCGCAGGACGTGCCCCCTCTGTTTAGGCCAGAGCTCAGGCCGTCAGGGCCGCGCGGACAGCAGCAAAGGCAGCATCCACAGCACCGGCATCCGGGCCACCGGCCTGCGCCATGTCACGGCGGCCACCGCCGCCCTTGCCCCCCATGGCAACGCTTGCTGCGCGCACAAGTGCCACTGCATCTACGCTTTCAACCTTGTCCGCCACAACGGCAGCCACAACGCTGCCTTTATCACCGGCCGTTGAAATCAGGACGACAACATCCGCATTGCCCTGCTTGAGGATGGTTTCTGCCAGCCCCTTGAGTTCACGCGGTGCCGTATCTCCCAGATTACGGGTGGCCAGTCTCAGCCCCCCTACGTCTTCTACCCCGGCAGAGGCCACATTCCCTGCGGCCAATTGCCGTTGCAGGGCAGAAATCTGGCGTTCCATGGTGCGGCGCTCTTCCAGCAGCAAAGCCAGACGTTCCGGTGCATCCGCAACGCTGACCTTGAGCTGGGCCGCCATCTGGTTCAGGCGTTGTTCATTGGCAATGGAGAGGGCTTCAGCTGCTTTACCAGCAACGGCCTCAATACGGCGGACACCCGCTGAAACGCCATTTTCTGACGTAATGCGGAACAGCCCTATATCGCCGGTACGCTTGACGTGGGTACCGCCGCACAGTTCGATGGACCATGCACTCTTGTTGCCATCGGCCCCGCCCATGGAAACAACGCGCACTTCATCACCATACTTCTCACCAAACAGAGCCATGGCACCTTCGGCCACAGCTTCTTCTGGTGTCATGGAGCGGGTGACGACCTGAGAGTTCTCTCTGATAAGGCGATTAACCTCAGCTTCAACCTCTGCAAGTTCTTCCTGCGTGATGGGGCGTGGCTGGCTGACGTCAAACCGCAGGCGGTCTGGCGTATTCAGGCTGCCTTTCTGGGCAACATGTTCACCCAGTTTGCGGCGCAGCGCTTCATGCAGCAGGTGAGTGGCGGAATGGTGAGCCCGTATGGCGGAGCGGCGGTCATGTGCCACAGTTGCCGTCACAGCGATGCCAGGGCGGAGTGTACCCTCGGTCACGGTGCCGTAATGAACAATCAGGTCCCCAGCTTTTTTCTGGGTATCCGTGATCGCAACATGCAGGCCTTTGGCGGTCAGGGTGCCAGTATCACCGGCCTGCCCACCGCTTTCTCCGTAAAATGGGGTCTGGTTGAGCAGAACCGCCACTTGAGTGCCCACAGGGGCCTCTTGGACGAAGCCATTGCCAACCACAACAGCCTGAACTTCACCATCCGCCTGTTCAGTGGAGTAACCAAGAAACTCTGACGCACCGAATTTATCACGGCCTTCAAACCACACTGTTTCCAGCGCTGTATCGCCTGACCCAACCCAGGACGCACGGGCGCGCTCGCGCTGTACGGTCATGGCGGCGTCAAAGCCATCCACATCCACTGTATGACCACTGCCGCGCAGGGCGTCCTGCGTCAGATCAAGCGGGAAGCCAAAAGTGTCGTAAAGACGGAACGCAACGTCACCGGGGAGTGCGGCACCTGCGGAGAGTTTGTCCGTTTCTTCAGCCAGCAGCCCGAGGCCGCGGTCCAGCATGGCCTTGAAGCGTTCTTCCTCACCGCGCATGGTTTCACGAATGAGAGCTTCGCTCTGTACCAGTTCCGGGTATGCCTGACCCATCTGCTGAATGAGGGCTGGAAGCAGCTTGTAGAAAACCGGGTCGTGGGTGCCCATCATGTGCAGGTGGCGCATGGCGCGGCGCATAATGCGGCGCAGAACATAACCACGGCCATCTTTTGAAGGCAGAACGCCGTCCGCAATCAGGAACGCGGTTGAGCGCAAATGGTCAGCAACAACACGGTGGCTGGACTTGAATGCTCCGTCCGTTGCCTGATGTGTAACGTCCGCTGAAGCCTGAATCAGGGCCTGAAACGTATCTGTGTCATAGTTGTCACGCTTGCCTTGCAGAATAGCCGCAAAGCGTTCCAAACCGAGCCCGGTATCAATTGATGGGCGGGGAAGCGGCGAGCGTGTGCCCGGTGGGTCTTCAAAAAACTGCATGAAGACCAGGTTCCAGATTTCGACAAAACGGTCGCCGTCTTCATCCGGAGAGCCGGGAGGGCCACCGAATACATCCGGGCCGTGATCATAAAAAATTTCAGAGCAAGGGCCGCAGGGGCCGGTGTCACCCATGCGCCAGAAGTTGTCACTGGTGGGGATTCGGATAATCCGGCTGTCATCCAGTCCGGCAATGCTACGCCACAGGCCCGCAGCTTCTTCGTCTTCTGAATAGACGGTAACAAGCAGCTTGTCTTTTGGAAGACCAAAGTTTTTGGTCACAAGGTTCCAGGCTAGCTCAATGGCTTCTGGTTTGAAGTAGTCTCCAAACGAGAAGTTGCCCATCATTTCAAAGAAGGTGTGATGGCGGGCCGTATAGCCTACGTTATCCAGGTCGTTATGCTTACCACCGGCACGCACAACCTTTTGCGCTGTTGTGGCGCGGGAGTAGGGCCGGGTTTCCTGGCCGGTAAACACGTTTTTGAACTGCACCATGCCTGCGTTTGTAAACAGCAGGGTAGGGTCGTTGCGTGGCACCAGAGAAGAAGAAGGCACAATCTGGTGCTCTTTCCCGGCGAAGTACTCCAGAAAGGTGGTACGGATATCGTTTGTGGTCAGCATGGCGTGAGGCAGACGGTCCTGAAACTGGTTGGGCGCGTGATTTTTCCCAAGAGCATGACAGACGGACTTTTCCGTTGGCATCCTGTTTTCAGGAAAGACTCCTCACGGCCAGGTGGAAAGCCGGGAAGCTTCCTTTACCCACCCCTGCTGTAGCGCACCCGGCGCTTTATCGGAAGGGGGTAGGAGAAGGGGCTTTGGAAATGCGTTATTTTGCGTCTGTAGTAGTGGCTGGCTGAGATGTCTCATGGTGAGAAAGTTCCACAGCATATTCTGCCAGTTCAAGAGTGGACTGTGGTGGTTTTTCCCGAAAAACCAGTTTCTGGCTGAGGCTGAAATTGGCAAACATGCCCGCAAATGCCCCTGCTGCCAGCGCAATAATGGGGTGCTCCAGGCACAGCGGTACTGTGTAGAAGAGAGTATAGACCGTGCCACGATTAAGAAAAAACCCACAACTGTTGGCTAACAGGAACCTGAGCCACTGCAGAATAGGGTGATCGCGTGAGCCTGCACCTTTGAAAGTCCAGAGACGGTTGAGAAGCCAGTTCAGTGTGGCGGCAACAAAATACGCAACAAGCGTTGCCGCGGTCAGGCCAATAATAGGGCGTAGCCCATAGACAGTGCTCGAATCCCACAGAAAACCAAGTGCGCCCACAACGCCAAATTTGAAAAGGCGCATGACTGCTGGGGAGCATAGTCTGGAAACCAGAGTATGCCCGGCCGATGGGGGCGGGAAGTGTGTGGTCATTGTCCAGGTGACCTACGCGAAAGCACTGTGGGAGTTCAACATAAAAAAAGGGACACCCGAAGGTGCCCCCTTTCTTTGATCACGAAGATCAGACCGAATTAGTGGAGGATGATTTCCACGCGACGGTTCTGAGGTTCGCGGGTGTTCGGGCCGGTCGGAACCAGCGGGTGAGCTTCACCGTAACCGTGGATGTCGATGGCAGAAGCCGGAACACCGTCACGGATCAGTTCAGCCTTCACGCTGTCTGCGCGACGGTTGGAAAGACCCAGGTTGTACTTTTCACCACGAGGACCAGGGTGAGCAGCGGAGTTATCGGTGTAACCGTTAACTTCGATGCGGGTCGTCTGAACGTGCGTGGAAGCCTGTGCAGCTTCAGCAACGATCTGGCGAGCGCGTGAGCTCAGGACAGACTTATCCCAGTCGAAGAACACCAGGTAGGAACGTGCTGGCAGCGGAGCTGGGGCAGCAACAACCGGAGCTGGCGGCGGAGGAGGAGGAGCCGTGTCGAATGCGTAACGCAGACCCAGGATGAACTGGTGGTTGAAGCGGTGGTCGAAGTTCGTGTTGCCACGACCATGCTGACCTGTGGTGTAGTTGGCGGTGGATGTGAATGCACCGTCTGTGAAGGAACCAGGCTGACCGATCATACGGTATTCCGTGGTAACCTGCAGGCCAGGTACGCCAACATCGTAAGCAGCACCGACGATACCCTGGTAGGCGAAGCCACCATTGGTGCCACCGAGACGGCTGGTGTTACCGTTTCTGAAGTTGGTCTGGGTTGGGTTGTAGTGCTGCCACAGGTAGCCAGCGCCAACACCAACAAACGGTGTAACAGGTGCGTCGATACCGAACTGCTTCAGGTCGATGTCGTACAGCACGTTAACCAGGCCGCCGTAAGACTGGTCGGAACCACGGGTAGAACCCGGGATAGACGTACCACCGCGGTGGTTGATCTGGGAGTAGTTGTACACCCCTTCAACTTCAGCGCGGAGACCGTTACCGAAGCCCCAGCCGAATGCACCGAAACCGGTGAAGCCGTCATGGTGGCGGAACTGGGAAGAGCTGTTGCCGCGTGCATCGTTATCAGCGCCACCGCCGTAGCCGGAAGTGTGTGCGTGCTGATTCTGCACAAGGTTATAACCACCGCCCAGGTCGATGTACGGGCCTGTAATCGTGGTGGCAGATGCGGCCGCCGGAGCCGCTGCCATTAGTGTCGTTGCAAGTAACGCCGTGCGGAGACGCATTTTTTCGTCCTCAATATTTCATCTGTTCGACTCTGCCGCTAACCATTTAGCAGTCAGACCCAGCAAGATGCCTAAAGCCGTATAAAACGATAGGTTCCAAAATAGAAACCCGCAGCTTCATGCTTAATGCAATTAGAAGCCATAACCGTGTTTTCTTTGCAACAGTTCATTTCGGTTTCCCAAGATGTAGCTGCTGCATAGTAGTATTCAGCTTTTAACGTCTTGCTTTGAACATGGTGAATTCACCAATGCCGCGTCTGTCTCCTTTCAGAATAAGGCGGAATTGCGGCGTGGTGCGCTAAATACAAGAAACATACAGAGAAATTGGCGGTTTTCTAAGGCGTGCAGCCATCATCCAGCAGCACCTGATGGACGGTTTCAGCCGGAACATTCCGGCTTGTGAAGGCCTGACCGATTCCGTGCACCAGCACGAAGGAGAGTTGCCCGTCCTGCATTTTCTTGTCGCGTTGCATATGTGCCATGAGGTCTGATGCGCGGAAGCTGTATGGCAGATCTCTGATTTGTGCAGGCATTTTCAGGCGCTTCAGATGGGCGGTCACGCGCTCCAGATCCTGCGCGGGGCAGAGGCCCAGCTTTACGGACAGCATGAAGGCCAGCCGCAACCCTATGGAGACTCCTTCTCCATGAAGCAGGCGGCCATCGTAGCCCAGTTCGGCCTCAAGAGCGTGACCGAACGTATGGCCCAGATTCAGAAGGGCGCGGCCACCGCTGCTGTGCTGTTCCCGTTCATCGTCCGCCACCACTCTGGCTTTGAAGGCGCAGGCCCGTCGGATGGCTTCTGCCTGTGTTTCAGGGTCACCATCCAGCAGGGCTTCACCGTTTTTCTCACACCATTCAAAGAGGGCTGGGTCTGCTATCAGGCCGGACTTCACAATTTCGGCATAACCCGCAACCAACTCGCGATGAGGGAGGGTGCTGAGTGTCGAGACATCCGCCAGCACGCACAGGGGTTGGTGGAAGGCTCCGACAAGGTTTTTGCCCCACCGGGTGTTGATGCCTGTTTTACCCCCAACGGAAGAATCGACCTGTGACAGCAGAGTGGTGGGAATTTGCACAAATGGCAGCCCCCTGAGCGTGGAGGCCGCAATGAATCCGGCCAGATCCCCCACCACACCGCCGCCAAAGGCGATAATGGTTGTTTTACGCTCCACGCCTTCTTCCAGAATGCTGTCGATCAGGCGTTCATAGGTTGCGAAGCTTTTGGAGTGCTCGCCCGGTTTAACGGTGAGGGTGCGAAACTGTATATCCGTCTCCCGCAGGGCAGCGTGGAGCTTGGGGAGGTGATGCCTCGCCACGTTTTCATCCGTAATGATGATGACGCGCTTTTGCGGGAGCAGGGGCGCCAAGAGCGCCCCGGTACGGGAGATGAGGTCCGTGCCGATAACAATGTCATACGTCGTATGCCCCAGATCAATCGGGAGCCGTACAGGCCTGCGGGAGAGGGCCAGTGCTTCGATCACACGGGTGGTGCTGTGGTCCACGTTATATTCTCCGCAATCAACAACGATATCAGCTTCGGCATAAATCGGGTGGCGTTCGGTAATCAGGCGCGCCAGCACATCACGGGGGGATGTATCGTTCAGAAGGGGGCGGTGTGAGCGCCCTTGCACGCGGCGGAGTAGGATGGGGAGCGGACAGCGCAACCACACGGAAATGGCACGTTCCCGCACAAATGCCCGTGTCTGGGCATTCATGAAGGCACCGCCGCCGGTGGCAAGAACCATGGGTGGCCCCTCAAGCAGGCGGCGGATAACCCGGCGTTCTCCGTCCCGGAAGGCGGGTTCTCCATACAGGCGGAACACATCAGCAATGGAGCAGCCCGCTGCGCGCTCAATTTCTACATCGGCATCAACAAAAGGCAGGCCCAGACGTGTGGCCAGTCTGCGCCCTATGGTTGTTTTGCCCGCGCCCATCAGGCCAACAAGCACAATGCTGCGCCCGGATGGAAGAAGCCCGGCACCAGACCGATGGCTCACCCTTTCCAGATCAAGGGGGATCGGCGGGGGATCCGCCGTATCAGATAGGGAAGACGAGATACGTGATGACATGGAACGCAGCTTACCATAGAGCAGAAAGAACACATCTAACCTCTGTTGTCGGAGAGCAAAAGTATGAACCGTATGGTTCTTGTTGTTGCGGCCGTGGTTTGCGTCGCACTTTTGGGTGGTTTTGCAGCACTTGGTCTGTCTGCCCATGCGCCGGTACCCCAGCCTGTCCACCGTGATATTCCTCTGGCTGCGCCGCAGGCTGCTGCCCCTACGGTTATTGCACCGCCTCCGCCGCCACCTGCGCCGTTGGTCACACCCCTTGTACCCGCACAGCCGGATGCCGCGCCGGCAGCTGCTCCGGCTGCCTCTGCACCTGTGGCGGCGCCAGCCCACTAATGGCGGTTGGCCACGAAGTGGAACCGTTTCTGGAGATGTTGGCGGCGGAACGTGCTGCCTCTCCAAACACGATTTCCGCTTACCGTGCTGATCTGGAGTCCTGCTCTGCCTTTCTGGCGGCGCAGGGCGTCCTGCTGGTCTATGCCAAGACCGAAGAACTTGCCGCCTGGATGGCTGACCTGACCCTTGACGGGCAGAGCCGTCGAACGGTGGCGCGCAGGGTGTCGTGCATCAAGCAGTTTTATCTTTTCCTGCTGAGGGAAGGGATCAGAACAGATAACCCGGCCAGCCTGCTGGATTCGCCACGCCCAAGCGCATCCTTGCCGCATTTCCTCTCCGAATCGGAGGTCGTGGCGCTTCTGGAGGCCTGTGTACCGGCAGAAGGGGCTAGCGTTGCGCAAAAGCGCCGCGCTCTGGTGGCAAAAGCGGCACTGGAGCTACTTTACGCCTCTGGTTTGCGTATTTCCGAACTGCTCTCCCTTCCGCGAGAAGCCCTGAGGGGCGAGAAGCCCATGTTGCTGATCCGCGGGAAAGGCGGACGGGAGCGGCTTGTGCCGATTTCCGAGAGTGGGCGTGACGCAGCCTTGGAGCTTCATGCCTGCGATGCATGGCGTGAAAGCCCGTGGCTGTTCCCTGGGCGTGACCCAAGCCGTGCACTGACCCGGCAAGCCTTTGATAAAATATTACATGAAACAGGCTTACGTGCGGGCATAGACCCCGCGCGGCTTTCCCCCCATGTTTTACGGCATTCTTTTGCCACGCATCTTTTGGCGCATGGGGCGGACCTCCGGGCGCTACAACTGCTCCTGGGCCACGCGGACATTGCGACCACGCAAATTTACACCCATGTGCAGACAGAGCGGCTGAAAAAAGTGGTGGAAGCCTATCATCCGCTTGCCACACAAACAGGTGAAAGAGCGGAAAAAGCCGGTTAAATGCATACTATGCGTGCTGTGATGCACGAAGTGACTTGGTTTTACGCGTGACTGTGCTATCCGCTTTGCCCATGCGTCAGTTCCTGGATTTCGAAAAGCCCGTCGCCGAACTTGAGAACAAGATCGACGAACTGCGGCAAATGACCGACCCGAACGGGGTCAATATTGCAGAAGAGACGGTCCGCCTTCAGGATAAGGCGGAGAAGCACCTGCGTACCATTTATGCCAAGCTCAGCCCTTGGCAGAAGGTGCAGGTTGCCCGTCATGCTCAGCGCCCGCACACGCAGGAGTACATCAAGGCCCTGCTGACAGACTTTACCCCTCTTGCCGGGGATAGGCTGTACGCGGATGACAAAGCCATTATAGGCGGCATTGGCCGCTTTGATGGTGCGCCTGTGGTCGTCATTGGGACAGAGCGTGGCTCTGATCTTGAAACCCGCTTGGCCCATAACTTTGGCATGGCGCGGCCTGAAGGCTACCGCAAGGCACAGCGGCTGGTTAAGCTCGCCGGACGCTTTAACCTGCCGATTCTCACATTCATTGATACGGCTGGCGCGTGGCCGGGTATTGATGCGGAAGAACGTGGCCAGGCTGAAGCCATTGCCCGGTCTATTGAGGTCTGTCTGGACGCTCCGGTTCCCCTGATTGCTACGGTGATTGGTGAAGGCGGTTCAGGTGGCGCTGTAGCGTTGGGAGCCGGTGACCGGGTTCTGATGCTGGAGCATGCCATTTACTCCGTGATCTCGCCGGAGGCTTGCGCTTCCATTTTGTGGCGTGACCCTAAGCAGGCCAGCACAGCAGCCGAGACACTCCGCCTGACGGCGCAGGATCTGCACCGTCTCGGGTTGGTAGACCGGATTATTCAGGAGCCAGTGGGCGGTGCTCAGCGTGACCCGCAAGCAGCCCTTCAATCCGTTCACACCGTGATAGCCGAAGAACTGAAGGAACTGGTGGGTCTTGTTCCTGCTCGCCTCAAAGAATTACGCCGGGAAAAATTTCTGGCTATGGGGCGTGACAGCCTGACCTGAGCACCAGGTCAGACTGCCGACACCTCATAAAACGTTTCAGGGCGGTGGCTCTCCTTCAACGGGGGCACCGCCTTTTTCTTTGAGAAGGGTATAAATGGCCTGCGCGGCCTGTGTCAGAGCATCCTGATCCTGACCTTTGGCAACCAGCGCCACGCCACGCCGTCCATCATCGCGGTGGAAGGGGTAGGAACCAAGATCAAGCTGCGGATAAGTGTTCTGGATTGCTTCCAGCCCATCAGCAATCGTGCCCTCAAACAGGTTTGTTGTGTACCATGTGCGCGATTGCACGGGTGAGCCGGGTGTGAGGCTTGGTGCGAGTTCATCAAACATAGCCCGCATAATACGGGGCACTCCGGCCATAACATGCACATTCCCAATGGAAAAACCTGGTGCGCGGGAAACCGGGTTGGGAATGGGCGTGGCACCACGGGGCAGTTTGGCCATGCGCTGGCGGGCTGTGTTGAAGTCTTCCCCAAACTGGGCTTTCAGCATGTCATATGTTGCGGGATGGAATTCCCACGGCACACCAAAGGCTTCTGCAACGCACGGGGCCGTAATGTCATCATGCGTGGGGCCAATGCCGCCGGTTGTAAAAACCTCATCAAATTTTGCCCGCAGTTCCGTGACCGTCAGGATGATTGTTTCGCGCACATCTGGAATGACCCGGATTTCACGCAGCGGAATACCAAGTTCACCCAGACGTGTTGCCAGAAACTGGATGTTATCATCCCGGGTGCGCCCGGAGAGGATTTCATTGCCAATCAAAATAAGAGCGGCGGTGCGACGCATGGAAAAGGCTCCTTTCAGCAGCGCAGAGGCGCAAAGTATTTTTGTAGGATGGGGCGGGCTTGGTGGCGGGTCAATGGGTGGAAAAAACGTGCCATAGGCGCTCGGCTCTTGTTTTTAGATTGACCAAGCGCGGTCCAGTTCATAGCTTCCGCGCATGTCAGATAGCCGTACAGCACCCGAACCCACCCTTCCGCGCGCCTGGCCTTTTGAGGAGGCGCGCAAATTAGCCACCCATGTTGATGCCCGTACGGCCAAAGCCGGGGCAGATGAGGATGCACGCCCAGCGTTGCTTGAGACAGGTTACGGTCCATCCGGCCTGCCGCATATTGGCACGTTCGGCGAGGTTGCACGGACATCTTGGGTGCGTCAGGCCTATACGGCGCTGACAGGCCGCCCCTCGCGGTTGCTGGCGTTTTCGGATGACATGGATGCCCTGCGCAAAGTGCCAGATAACGTGCCCAACCGGGACATGCTGGAAAAATTTATTGGCCAGCCGCTCTCCCGTGTGCCGGACCCATTTGGCACTCACGACTCCTTTGCTGCCCATAACAACGCTCGCCTGTGCAGCTTTCTCGATAGTTTTGGCTTTGATTACGAGTTCGCGTCCTCCACAGCGTATTATACGGGCGGCCGCTTTGATGCCGCACTGAAACGCGTGCTGGAAGTGCATGAGGAAGTGGTGGGCGTTATAGCGCCCACGCTTGGGCCGGACCGCCGTGCGACCTACTCACCTGTTCTGCCGCTTCACCCCCGCACGGGTGAGGTCATGCAGGTGAAGATGGATGCCGTGGATGCGGAAGCCGGAACCGTACGCTGGACAGACCCTGCCACCGGCGAAGTGTTTGAGACACCGGTAACGGGTGGCCATGCCAAAATGCAGTGGAAGGCCGACTGGGCTATGCGCTGGTATGCTCTGGGGGTCGACTACGAAATGTCCGGCAAAGACCTGATTGACAGCGTGCGTCTCTCAGGAAAAATTTGCCGCATTCTGGGCGGAGAGCCGCCTGCCGGTCTGACATACGAACTGTTTCTGGACGAGCAGGGCCAAAAAATTTCCAAATCCAAGGGAAATGGCCTGTCGGTGGAGGAATGGCTCCGCTATGCCCCGCAGGAAAGCCTTGGGCAATTCATGTTTAACCAGCCACAGCGGGCGAAACGGCTGTATTTTGATGTCATTCCCAAAACAGCGGATGACTACCTGACCCACCTTGAAAAGGCCAAACCTCTTCAGGCAACAGACCCCAAGGGTGTGGATCTGCGGGCTAATCCGGCATGGTTCATCACCAAGGGCGAGATTGAAGAGAACGCAGGCTCACCTATATCCTTTGGTATGCTGTTAAATCTTGCCAGCGTGGCCAATGCGGAAACGCCAGAAGTGCTCTGGGGCTTCATTCGTCGGTACGATGCGGATGTTTCACCTGAAACACACCCCATGCTTGCAGGCCTGGCCCGTCACGCCATTGCCTACTACGCAGACTTTGTACGCCCTGCCAAAACATTCCGCTCTCCAAGTGAGAAGGAACGTGCAGCACTGGTTGATCTTGCTGACGCCCTCCGTGGCTATGAGGGAGAGGCAGCGGATGCTTCAACACTTCAAAATCTGGTCTTCGAGATTGGTAAGCGGCACGAGTTTGAGCCACTGAGAAGCTGGTTTGGCTGCTTGTATGAAGTGCTGTTAGGCCAGAAGGAAGGCCCGCGCTTTGGTGGGTTTGTTGCGCTGTATGGGGTGGCAGAGACGGTTGCCCTGATTGAAGCCGCCCTTCTGCGTGACCAGCAGGCCTGAGCGGACCACGGGTTGAATGGTAGATAACACGCCATCTGCTCCGCAGGGATCCAAGCCTAAGCCACAGGGGTGGAAGCGGTGGCTCAAGCACCTGCCGCATCTACTTGGCTTGCTGCTGATGGTGGCGGCCATAGCCGTAGTTCAACATGAATTACGGCACCTGCGCCTTGCGGACATCCGTATGGCCATGGAGGCTATACCGGGCTGGAAGCTTGGGCTTGGGGTGGCGTGTACCTTTCTGTCCTACTTTATTCTGTCGTTTTATGACCGCCTTGCCGTTGTGCAGGTCGGGTATGGGCATCTGTCCTTTGGCCGAACGGCCTTTGCGGCTTTTTGCTCCTACGTGCTGTCCCACAATCTTGGGTTTTCAGCGGTTTCCGGTGCTGCTGTGCGGTACAGGCTTTACCGCAACTGGGGTGTCAGTTCTTTCTGCATTGCCCAGATTATTGCGTTTTGCTCTGCCACCTATCTGCTTGGCGCTGCTGTTCTTATCGGCGGCGTGCTGGTGTGGGAGCCTTCGGTTATTCCCATGGCCGGGGCGCATGTGCCCGCCAGCGTGCTTGCCGGGGTTGGCATCGCGCTGTGGCTTGCGGTCCTGGCTTATATTGGCCTGACCTTCAAAATGCGGCATCTGACGGTGCGGCAGCATACCATTGACCTGCCATCCCCCATCATGGCGGTCTTGCAGACAACTGTTGCTGCGGCGGATGTGGCAGCTACGGCAGCCATTGCGTATGTGTTGCTTCCCGCAGGGGTGCAGATTGACTACGGCTCGTTTCTGGCAATTTATATTGCCTCCTACACAGCCGGACTTGTGGCAAGCGTACCCGGTGGGCTTGGCGTGTTTGATGGTGCCATGCTGTTGGCGCTGGGCCCGTATATGCCTGCACCACAGATCATGGGCGTGGTGCTCATTTTCCGCCTGTTTTACTATATTATTCCGCTGTTTATGGCGGGTATTATGTTTGCCGGGCATGAGTTGTTCCTGCGCGGGGACGATGCCCTTGCGGCCAAAAAAGAAAGCCGTATGGCCAAGCCTGCGGCACCGCGGCGGGTCCGCCCCAGCCAGCTTGTGAGAGATAGCGAAGCGGGATTCTCCGTAGCTGTTGCCACAGGTACGGTCGCGCTATGTGGCATCATGCTCATCTGTCTGGTGTTGCTGGATCCCGTTGCCAAATATGGGGTGGTGAATACAGCAAGTGCCACATGGCTGGGCACCATAGGCACCTATCTGCTTTCAGTTATGGGTGTGGGGCTGATTGGCCTGGCCATTGGTCTTTCACAGCGTGTCACGCTGGCATGGCGGGCTACCTTGGGCCTGTTGGTTATTGCGGCCGTCATTACCTTTGTGCGCGGCAACACTGTTCTGGTGCCTGTAGTGCTGGCGCTGTCTGCTTTTCTGATAGCACCATTCCGCTCCTGCTATTACCGGCGCGCCCGCTTGCTGAGTGAGCCGCTTTCAACCTCCACACTGCTTTGCTTGCTTCTCCTGTTCGGGTGCATTTTTGCACTGGCGTCCCGCCACGGAGCAGGAAGTTGGTGGGAGATGGTGTTCATTCTGCCCGCATCCGGCGCAGCCCGATGGACGGTTGCGCTCTCCGTAGCGTTTTTTCTGCTGGTTGTGAGCAGGCTTATGCTGCCAGGCCGAGTGCGGGTAAAACCTTGGGATGCAGCCGCACAAAAGCACTATCTGACATTGGACCATGCCCTGCCGGATATCGCGTCCATGACGCCGGATGGTTATGTGACAGGTGAGGGCGGCGAGGCAGTGATTCCTGTTTTCCGCCGGGAAGGATTTTTGGTGGGGCTGGGTGACCCTGCGGGCGCGGAGGATGACAGCGTATCTGCCATCTGGCGTTTGCGGGATCTTGCGTTGCAGGAAGGCGTTAAACCCGCTTTCTGGAAAGTGGGAACACCGTTTTTGCGCATTTATGATGATATAGGCCTGAACGTCTGGCCGTTGGAAAATAGCAACGGTTTGCAGTTCTGTTATCCGGCGGACGATATTGCACTCGCCTCCCGCTTTGTGGCCTCCTATAAGGGCGCGGATGCAGAGCCACCCATTTCTGCATTGTAAATTCTTTTAAATCAGGCTTCCTGCGTGGGCCTTGAGTGTCGGGTTAGGCTATGTCAGCAGCTCTTACGGTTCCGTTTTTGCAGGGGGGCGCTGTGCCCGCAGCAACAACCGCGTTCCTGCTGGCCTTTCCGGCCTTGTTTTCCATTGTAAATCCGTTTGGGGCATCGCTTATTTTTGCGCAGGCCACAACAGGGCGTTCCCAGCGCGAAATTATGGCGCTGAGCAAGCTGGTTGCCTTTTATTCTTTTATGATCGTGCTGATCTCTATCTGGCTGGGCGGCAAGGTTCTTGTCTTTTTTGGTATTACCGTCAGTGCGCTGCGCGTGGCGGGTGGTCTGGTTGTGGCGGTACGGGCTTGGAACCTGCTGCAAAGCCCGGAAACCATGGAAGCCAAAAAGGAAAAGCAGGCTTTGCAGGGCGGAAAGACCGTTATGTCCCCCAACTGGTCGGACTCGGCATTTTTCCCGCTTGCAATGCCGTTTACTGTGGGGCCAGGTACCATTGCCGTGGCTATTGCGCTGGGGTCAGGCTGCCCGCCGGGGCAGCCTTTTCTGCCCTACGAATTTGGGGTCACGCTGGCGGCGGTTGCTGTCGTGCTGGTGGTGTGGGCCGCCTATTCCTGGTCAGAAAAGCTGGTGTCTCTGCTTGGGGTCACAGGCACACGGATTGTAAGCCGTATGGCTGCCCTCGTTCTGTTGTGCATTGGCGTACAAATTCTGGCTGCAGGTGTGCAGGGCTTTGCTGTCCAGATCTGGTTGGCCATGAAGGCCGTTTGAAGTCCTCCCGCCATAAGCGGGAGGAGTTACTTATTCCGGGCTGATCTGCGTCACGCTATAATCGTGTGCTCCAAGCACGGTTTTTAACCGGGCCAGTTGGGCCTCGGCTTGTTCTGCAAAACCAAATGGCGGCTTGATAACCAGTAAGCCTGAGCCATTGAGGCGGTCAGGGTCAGTCGGGGGAGCCATCAGCAGTTCCGCTGTCAGCATGTCGCGCACCCCGGCGTCCTGAAGCGCGGTGAGAAACGTGCGCACAGGCGTTCTGTGCTTGATGGGGTACCAGATTGCGATGACCCCGGTGGGAAAACGGGTGCGGATGGTTTGCACCGCTTCTACCAGACGCTTGAATTCGTCTGTCTGCTCAAATGGTGGATCAATCAACACAAGGCCACGTTTTGCATCTTTGGGGGGCAGGAGAGCGCGGAGCGCCTCATAGCCATCCCGTTCATGCACAAAAACATTGGGCGTGCGGGTAAACAGCCCATAGAGAACACGTTTATCCTCCGGGTGCTTCTCACAGCATATAAGCTGGTCCTGCGGACGCAGCATGAAAGAGGCCAGCATGGGAGAACCGGGGTAGCGGTGCGGCAGGCCAGCTTTTTTAACCAGCTCCAGCCATGGTGCCAGAGGGCTTTCCGGGCCTTCCTGTTCCAACAGGCCAATACCGCTCCGCCATTCCTGCGTTTTCTCGGCTTCTGTTCCTTCCAGATCATAACGGCCAATGCCCGCGTGGGTGTCCAGCACCACAAACGGAGAAGGCTTGCGTAAAAAGCTGCTTAGGAGGGAGACAAGCAGGGCGTGTTTCATGCAATCAGCAAAGTTACCTGCATGGTAGGCGTGGCGGTAATTCAAGTGGGCGGCCTCGTGACGGTTAGATAAAGGGGATGTATCAGAATAGTAGCGCTAAAGGGTGGCCGCAAAGCGATGCGCCATCTCATCAAGCGGCCAGCGCGGGCGTGGGCGTGTGGCGGTGTCATCAGGCTGAGGCAAGCCGCGTCTGGCCGCTTCCTGACAGGTTTCCAGTGCTGCCCAGCCAACCATGACGGCATTATCCGTACAGAGCTTCAAGGGTGGGGCCGCGAACCGTATGCCATGCTGTTCCGCTACGGTTTCAAGCCGTGCGCGCAGTACGGAGTTTGCGGCAACACCTCCAGCGCACACCAACAGGCCTGCATCGGGCATCATGCGTAAGGCATGGGTTATACGGTCTGCCACAACATCGGCCACAGCCTGTTGGAACGATGCAGCAAGATCAGCAGCAAACTGCCGTGGCAAAGGGCTTTGCCCAAACGGTGCCAGCTTTTGAGACAGAGCAGTCTTTAGGCCTGAAAAAGAAAAATCACATCCTTCCCGGCCCAACAGAGGGCGAGGGAGGGGAATAGTCTTCGGGTTGCCGTCCCGTGCCAGTTTTTCCAGCGCGGGGCCACCGGGCCAGCCAAGGCCCAGCATTTTTGCGACCTTGTCAAAGGCCTCGCCAGCCGCATCGTCAATGGTTCCGCCAAGTTTGCGGTACTGACCAACCCCTTCCACAGCAATACACTGGCAATGCCCGCCGGACACCAGCAGCAACAGGTAAGGGAAGGGAGCCCCACCGGGCACCAGACCGGGAATACGGGCTGTGAGAGCATGTGCTTCCACGTGGTTCACGGCGACAAAGGGTTTGCCAAGCGCCAGCGCCAGACCTTTGCCAAAGCCGCTGCCAACAATAAGGCCGCCTATAAGCCCCGGCCCGGTGGTGGAGGCCACAAACCCGATGTCGTTGGCTGTCAGTTGTGCATCTGCAAGGGTAGCCCGCACGAGTCCCGGCAATAATGCCAAATGGGCACGGGCGGCAATTTCTGGCACCACCCCTCCAAAATCTGCATGGCCATCCTGAGACACGACACGTTGAGCCAGACAGGTGCCATCGGAAGAGAGAATCGCACAGGCGGTTTCATCACAGGATGACTCTATGGCCAGAACAGGGCCGGGCAGAACAGAGGAAGGGGTGGACAACATAGAGTGGGTACCTGTGGTTGAAGCGCGTTTTTCTGCGGTTTGTAAGGGTTTGACAGGTGGCATATCAGGCCGGAGGGAAATCTGAAAATGGGGGGATGGCGTGGTATTGCGTCAACCGCTCTCCCGCAGTCTGTAAATCTGCCGTATAAGACCCTGCCGAAGTGTTGCGGGTACGAAATGGCGCGCAGCGGGGCGGCGTGGCCACCGGGGGCGCAAAGTTTTCAGACCTGCCGGGCATCATGGCTGCTTGTCCTTTCATCATTCCCGGTAATAGACACACCTTATGGACTCAGCCTACCCTTCCTCACCCGCCATCTCTCCTGCGCTGCAAAAAATTGCGGCAGAGGCGGCGGCCCGCCAGAAAAAGACAGCCGGGCATTCTACCCGCCGTCATCTGCCCCTTCGTGTCGGGACGCGCGGCTCTCCGCTTGCGTTGGTTCAGACACGCGCCTTCCTGACCATGCTGACGCGCTTTTGCCCAGTCTTGCGCGATATGGGGGCGTTTCAGGAGCACCAGATCAATACCACTGGGGATCAGGTGCAGGATAGACGTCTGGCAGATATTGGCGGCAAGGGTCTGTTCGCCAAGGAAATTCATGAGGCTCTGGCTGACGGGCGGATAGATTTTGCCGTCCACAGCCTGAAGGACCTTGAGACCGATCTACCCCCCGGCCTGGTGCTGGCCTGCACCCTGAAGCGTGAAGATGCACGGGATGCCCTGATACTGGGGCCAGATTTGGCTATGACTGACCCGGATGACCCGTATTCAGCGTTGCCACATGGGGCCGTTGTGGGGTGCTCGTCCGTGCGCCGTCAGGCTCAGATGCTTCATGTGCGGCCTGACCTGCAATTTGGCCTCCTGCGCGGGAACGTTCAGACCCGAATCGACAAACTGGCGGGGCGGCAGTGTGATGCAACCTTGCTGGCACTGGCAGGGCTCAAGCGACTTGGTATGGCAGAGCGGGCGGATATTGTGCTTGACCCCACGCTGATGGTGCCAGCAGCCGGGCAGGGAATTGTAGGTGTTACCGTCCGTGAAGATGACGTGGAACTGCGCGAACTCCTCTCCGCTATTGAGGATTATGAGGCCCGCGCGGTTGCAACAGCAGAGCGCGCCCTTCTGGCAGAGCTGGATGGGTCCTGCAGAACACCCATTGGTGGGTATGCCCAGCTTATTCCAGTTGTTGCTGGGGAAGAGCCGGAGCTTCACCTGACAGGGCTTGTGGCGCGGGAGGACGGGTCTTTCCTGCTCAAGCGTGCCATTAGTGGTGCGCCTGCGGATGCACATCGCCTTGGTCACGAACTTGGTAAAAGCCTGCGAACCGATAGCCCGGCAGATATTTTTGAGGGCGACTGAAGAAGGACAAAATGGGCGACTCACTGCCTGATCGGCACCAGAGCGGCGGTGAAAGTCACCAGCAACAGGGCTGCGTTCAGCCAGCCTCGGGCGTGTTAGTTACACGCCCTGAACCCGGCCTGTCGGAAACAGTTGCCGCACTTCTTGACGCCGGGTGGCAGCCTTTTGCGTCTCCAGCACTTGTGGTCAGGCCCTACTATCTGCCTGAGCTGCCAGCAGGGGTGAGCGCTGTTGTGCTGACCAGCGGTCAGGCCGTGCCATGTGCCAGCACCAGTGTAGACCATTCTGTACCAGTTTTTGCCGTGGGGGACCGTACAGCCCGCCGAGCTCATGCTGCGGGGTTTAGTGTGGTTTATAGTGCTCAAGGCGATGCCTCTGCACTGAGTGACCTGCTTGTGCAGCAGCGTCGGCCTGAGCAGGGGGCCTTATTGTTGCTGTCTGGGTCTGGGCAGGGGGAGCCTTTTGCACATCATCTCCGTGCAAAAGGGTTCACGGTATTCCGCCGCGTGGCCTACTCAACACGACCCGTCAAAAAAATAAGCCCGACCATTCAGCAGGCTCTGGAAGAAGGCAGAATTGGCTATAGCCTGTTTTTTTCTGCTGCAAGCGCCAAAGGCTGGTTAAGTGCGTTGCCACGGCCTGTATGGCCTGCTGCGGCCAGTACAATTGGGGTTGTGATGTCTGACGCAACCAAAGAGGTTCTCTTCAAAGCGGGTTGGCGTACCGTGCGGGTTGCACCGGAGCCAAACGCGGCGTCCCTGTTGTCGCTGCTTGGGTCTTCTCCATAAAAAACGGCCCGTCTGGCGTTGCCAGAGAGCCGTTTAAAAACCATGGCAGGGTGCGCGAGCACCCTGTTCAGGTTTAAGAAATCAAGCGTTGCCTGCCGTCTGCGGGAATTCAGCGCGTTTGGCCTGCCACAGAGCGACAAAGTCAATCGGCTGCAACACGATGGGCGGGAAGCCGCCATCGCGGGTGACATCACTGATGATGTTACGTGCGTATGGGAAGATCAGACGCGGCACTTCAACCAGCAGCATCGGTTCAATCAGTTCCTGCGGCGGGTTGGTCAGTGTGACCACGGCACCGTAAGCCAGTTCAGCAATAAACACGGTACGGCCAGGTGTGCCACCTTCTGTTTCAGGGGCTTCTTTGGCTTCTGCCTTAATCGCCAGTGTCACTTCATACACGGACTGATCATCCTGCAAGCGGCTGGCCTGCACATCAATATTGACGGAGATTGTCGGCTGAGAGCGCAGGGTTGCAAAGATTTCTGCCCCACCTGGTACTTCAAAAGACAGATCCCGCGTGTATTGCAAGTTTACAGCAAGCGGAAGAGCTGGCGGCAGGGTGGACTGGTCAGTTTCGGACATGGAAAAAACAGCTTTCTTGTCAGGTCGTACTGAAAATTAGGCGGCACGTTATTTTATGCTCTGGCCTCCTGCATACAGCAAGGCTTGAGCGTGCCGCAATACAGGACACGTCCGGTGTGGATCCGCAAGGGGGCCGCGTTAAAAAAAGTTTGCTTTTTGGGGCGGCAGGACAAACCAAAACAAGTGTTTACAGGCTGTAATGTCGCCAGTCCCCATTCTCCAGACTGTCGCCACAAAGCCCTAGCAAAAACCACCAGTGGGAAACCACAAGGGTTTGGTCAGCATCGGGTTGTGTGGCCATAAATTGCCGAAAAAGCTGAACACGCTTCTGCATATGCTGGTCACTTTCTGGCTGGGGGGACCACCATGTGGCATCCAGTTCCGCAAAATCGAGGTGCGGCCAAGCCCAGGCAAGGGTGTTAGGGGGTGTTCCAATATCACAGGAATAAAGGCCGCGCTCCCGCAGCAGGGGGGAAATTTCTGGTGTAATATTCAGGGCACGTGCCAGCGGGGTGGCGGTTTGCAATGCGCGTGTAAAGGGGGAGACCAGAATACGCGTGATGGGCAGATGCCCAAGAGCAGAAACCAGTTGATCCGCATGGGTTTTGCCTGTGGCGGACAGGCTGGGGTCTGCCAGATTGGGGTCCCGACCGGTCTGATTGTAGAGCCGGTTGAATTCGCTCTCGCAGTGTCGCAAAATAATCATGGTTTAGCAGATAGGAAAAAGAAGGGCTTTTCCGCAAGGCTATTGCTGTTAAGAGGCCTGCCAAAAGGGGTCCGGTCATTGTATCGGGCGGGTGGCTTCTCTATGTGTTAGGGGAAGCCCAGTTCCTGAGTGTTCTCTGCCTGCGGGCGGGCGCATCAACAATGGACGTGTGAACTATGGATTTTTCTTTCGGCCACTTTCCGGTCGATCTTATTCTCTTTGCTCTTGTGGCTGCCTTTCTGGTGCTGCGTTTACGCAGTGTTCTGGGCCGCCGCGTTGGTATTCAGCCGCTCTCCATGCCTGTGCCCGCAAAAGCTGCCGGGATGGGAAAGAGTGTTGATGCCAAAGCTGAAGCAGCAGAGCAGAATGTTGATTTCAACATTCCAGCTCCCGGCACGCGTGTCGGGCAGTTGCTTCTACAGGTGCGTGAAAAGGATGCCAGTTTTACGCCGCAGCAGTTTTTGACCGGAGCGCAGACTGTTTTTGCGCAGGTGGTCAAAGCCTATGCGGAGGGCGATCTTGTCACACTGAAAGCACGCCTGACCCCTGCGGTGTATGAGTCCTTTGAAGCAGCCATTACCGCCCGCAACGCTGCGGGAGAAACGCAGCGCACGGATATCAAGGCGATTCGGTCATTAAGCATTGAAGATGTTCACCTCACCCCACTGGCTGTGGGCGTGGGTGCCACCATTGAGGTTCGGATTGTCTCTGACCAGATCAGTCTGGTGCTGAATGCTGAAAACCAGCCGGTTACCGGCATGGATGCCGTTACAGAGTTTTCTGATCTCTGGATTTTTGAACGCCTGCTGGGCGCATCTGGCAGCATCTGGCGTCTGGCATCGGCGCGTAGTGCGTGACATCTGCCGGCGTTTCAAAGGCCTCTGTTTTACCAAAGCAGTCCCGGCGTTATAAAGTCGGGCAGCAACATCTGGTAAGGGGCGACTGCTTACGCGTTTTGCAGCGTATGCCTGCGGAGACGATAGATGTTATTGTAACGTCTCCGCCTTACAACATAGGCCTTTCTTACCGCACTTACGCAGACCGGCGTGAGGAAGAAGATTATCTGGACTGGATGATGGAGGTTGCCGCAAGCCTGCGGCGCGTCATGCGGCCAGACGGGTCTTTTTTCCTGAATATTTCCGGCTCATCTGCTCAACCTTGGCTGCCGTTTGAACTTGTTGTGCGGATGCGGGAGCTGTTTGTGCTGCAAAACCACATTACGTGGGTCAAATCCATTTCTGTGGGTGAGGAGAGCTTTGGGCACTTCAAGCCCATGAACAGCCAGCGCTACCTGCACCGTGGGCACGAGCACCTTCTGCATTTTACGCTGGATGGTGACGTGCTGCTGGATCGGCTGAATGCTGGGGTGCCGTATCAGGACAAGTCAAATATCGCCCGGCGGGGCCACAGGCAGGACCGGCGCTGCCGAGGCGATACCTGGTTTATACCCTACGAGACTGTGCGCGGGCGCTCCGAGAAATTCGATCATCCGGGCACGTTTCCGGTTGCGCTCCCTGAACAGTGCATCCGGTTGCATGGCAGGAAAAAAGCCAAGGTTTTAGATCCGTTTATGGGCACAGGCACGACGTTGCTGGCAGCACAGCGCATGGGCTGCTCTGGCGTTGGGATTGATATTGATGAGGACTATGTGGCCATAGCGCGCAGGCGCCTTGTGGAGGACTGGTTGGATAAAACCGATCAGTAATCGATTTTATTAATGGTTTTAACGAAAATAATCTATTTGACAGTTTGATGTGTATCAAACACAACCCAGACCAGAGCGAATAAAAGCTTACAATAGCTTTTCAAGAATGACTGGGAGTGTGTGTATTGCGTAGAGTTATAGCCTCTTTAATAGGGGCAGGTGTTCTGGCTTATGGTGGAACAGTTGCGTTTTTGACGCATTTTGATCACAGTACGGCACCTCAACTACCTGCCACATCTCCTACAAAACAGGATCCTGTGGCTCTGGCAGCCTACAATGTGTTGGCTGAAGCACGGTGTGACTACTGTCATGCTGTTGGCCGTGACCTGCCATTTTACTTCAAGCTCCCTCTGGCAAACCAGTTGATGGAAAAAGACCTGCACGAAGGTTTGCGCCATTTCCGGGTTGAGCCGGTACTGGCTGCGTTTGATCAGGGTAAGCCGCCTACGGAAGAACAACTGTCCCGTATTGAGGAAGTGATTACCCAAAACCGTATGCCGCCCACCATGTATCTGCTCATGCACTGGCATGCGCACCTGTCTGATGGTGAGCGCCAGTCCGTGCTGCATTGGGTTGAGGAAACACGGCGTAAATATTATGCGAACACCGGGGCTGCGGATAAGTTTGCAGCAGAACCTGTGCGCCCGGTACCAGCCAGCATACCGGTTGATGCCGCTAAAGTGGCGCTGGGCCGCCAGTTGTTTTTTGATAAAAGCCTGTCTGGTGATGGTGCGCTCAATTGCGCCAGTTGTCATGACCTGAACCACGGTGGCGTTGACCATCTGGTAACAGCTACAGGCATTGGGGGCCAGAAAGGCCCGATCAACGTGCCAACCGTGTATGATGCCTACTTTAAAATGGCACAGTTCTGGAATGGTCGTGCGGATGATCTGGCAGCACAGGCAGCCGGACCCGTTATGAACCCTGTGGAAATGGGCTCACATGACTGGGTAGCCGTTGCGGAGAAATTGCGGGCTAACCCGGAATATACACCCTTGTTTCAGGCGGCCTTTGGGCCCAATGCCAGCGTGGACCAGAACACCATTACAACAGCGATTGCAGAGTTTGAAAAAACGCTGCTGACACCCGACAGCCCGTTTGATGATTACCTGAAAGGGAATGCGTCTGCCATCAGTGACCAAGCTAAGCGTGGTTACGACCGGTTCAAGAGCATTGGCTGCTCTGGCTGCCATAGCGGTATTGCTCTGGGTGGCGGCGCGTATGAAGCGATGGGCCTTGAGTCAGACTACTTCAAGGACCGTGGTGGCAAGCTGACAGCAGCAGATACAGGCCGCTATGACGTGACCCACAAAGATGAAGACCGTGAGCGCTTTGTTGTGCCAACCCTGCGTAACATTGACCAGACCGGCCCGTATTTCCATGATGGCAGTGTCGCCACGTTGGAAGATGCCGTGCGGAAAATGGCGCGCTATCAGACGCCAGATCATGCAATTTCTGATCAGGACGTAAACGATATTGTAGCGTTCCTGAAAACGCTGACAGGTAAATACCAGGGCCGTTCTCTGGCAGACATGGCTAAGTAAGTTTTTATTGAGCCTTGAAACCAAGTCCATTCGCAGGTGTATAACCAGCGAGTGGGCTTTTTTTATGGGGATACAGGCAGGTGGTCAGGCGGCGTCAGCTACGGGAAGAAGAAAAGGCGCTCTGGCACCACGTCATGCGTGATGTGGCCCCGCTGCACGACCCGATAAGTGAGGAGGGTACTGCTTCAACACCAGTGCAGGCCCCCGCCGTTAACACGGTTACCGCGGCACCACCCAAACCCAAGCTCGCCCGCGGACTTGCCCGCAAGGCGCGGGCGTTGCCCGAAGTTGATATGGGGCTTTTTATTCCCCCTAAACCTATGGTTGAGATAACCCATAAACCGCACCCGACTGATGCTATCGGGAAGCGGTATCCAGGCGTTGATAACTATAGCTGGCGCACATTTTCTGATGGAGGCATGCGGGTGCAACGTCGCCTGGACCTGCATGGTATGGTGGCACAGGATGCGTTCCGCAGGCTGATGGAGTTTATGGATGTGGCCCATATGCGGGGCCTGAGATGCGTGGAAATTGTGACCGGACTGGGCACAGGGGCAGAAGGTGGAATCCTGCGGCGGGAGCTACCCCACTGGTTGGGGCGGCCCGAAATACGCAACCGCGTTTTAGGATTAACTTATCCCCATGCGGGCAATAAAGGGTCAGTTAGGGTTTTGCTGCGGCGCAGGCGGGCCTGACCGGCGCGCGAGGGTATCGCGCCACTTGGGAATGTTGAGAGAAAGCCAACGGCGCAGGGCCATCAGAACGCTGACATCTGGCATCATTAGAGTATAGGCTGCCGCACACGCATTTCCTGTGACCATCACCTCATTTTCATCCCGTGCGTGGGAGCGCAGGTCTTGCTGGCTGGCAACCGTCTGGCAGGCATGACGCCAGAGTGCGACCTGAGAGGGGGAGGAAAGGATAGGCAACATAACGCCAGCCTTCATGGCGCAGGCGGCCGTGGTGGCGCTCCATACGTCATATTCCAGACTGGACGGGGCACGCTTGCGTTCCTGCGTGTAAATGGCGGTAAAGTCGGGCGGCAGACCGCGATGCTGGAAAACGTCCTTTGGCAGAGCGTTGGCAAAAAGAGGCTCAAACCCATCTTCCTGAAGGGATGCCATAAGGCCAGCATACTCTCCATCAAACGGAAGCTGAATGACTTCTACCGTGCCCGCTCTGAGCGCATCTATCGCAGCGGATGGGGTGCCAAAGCCGGGAACGGGCAAAGGGCGTAAGGCCAAAAGATCCAGCGCCAGCAGAGTAGGGAGTTCTGCTCCGGCATAGGTCGAGACCGCCACACGTAACGGCTGGCCTTTGATAATGCTGGATAGGGAGCGGTGCAGGCTGGCACGCCCGACAGCAACCATGGGTTGATGGCTTAAGAAAGTAGGGACCCAGCGTTGATAGTCATAATGAACGCGGCTGTCCCCACACATGGCCGCCAATACGGCGCGACCGGGAACAATAAGGCCTGCTGGCGGTATGGCTTGTTCCTGCTGAATATCAAACAGGTTGGCCCCTGTTACACCATCCCATCCCGTGGTGGTTGTCACGGTAAAGGGGGGTACATGCAAAGCTTCCGCCAACGCGGGAACCAAAATGTCAGCCCAGCGTCCACACTGGCTGTCAGCAACGCCTGCTACAATCAGACGGCCACTTTCAGCTGTAAGATCCTGATGAGCCTGCGCCGTCTTGCCTGTGACTGCGCACAAACCTGCCACAGCGCCTCCCAGAACCTTGCGGCGGGAGAGGAGGGTCGGTCGGTTCATAGGGTTCATAGGCTCTCGGCGCGGCACAGTGTGGCCCTTCTCACAGGTCTTTTCAGGTCTGTCCTTCAAAAGCCAGCCCATGTATCAGTCCCAACAGGGCACACGAGCCAGCAAGACAAAATAGGTCTTGTTCACGGCAAAATCACGGCCAGAATTATGGCCATTTCACCTCGGGCGGCATGCTCATCAGAATTGCTTCCGTATGGCCACCCGTCTTCAGCCCGAACAGTGTGCCACGATCGTGCAAAAGGTTAAACTCCACATAACGGCCACGGCGGACAAGTTGGGCATCGCGCTGCTCCGCACTCCACGGTTCCATCATGCGGCGGCGGATAATGTTCGGGTAGGTTTCCAAAAAGGCAAGGCCCACATCTTTTGTAAAGGCAAAATCCTGCGCAATATTGCCGCTGTCCAACCGGTCATAAAAAATACCGCCCAGACCACGCGGCTCATTGCGATGGGGAAGGTAGAAATACTTGTCACACCATGCCTTGAAGCGCGGGTAATACTCCGGATTGTGGCGTGCGCAGGCCTGTTCAAATCCGGCATGGAAAGCCGCTGCATCATCAATGGCTTCGGCTGATTCGGGAAACATGGGGGTAATGTCCCCACCGCCGCCAAACCAGCCCTGCGTGGTAATAATCATGCGGGTGTTGAAATGGGCAGCAGGCACCAAAGGGCTGCACATATGCGCAACAAGGCTGATACCGGTTGCAAAAAACCGAGGGTCTTCTGAGGCGCCAGGAATGGTGGCAGCAAAAGCCGGGCTGAAGGTGCCCTCAACGGTGGACACATTGACGCCCACTTTTTCAAACACCCGGCCGCGCATCAGGCTCATGACACCGCCGCCACCGGCAGTGCCATCATCGTTTTCCCGGTTCCAGCTTTTACGTTCGAAACGGCTTGGTTGCTCATGGCCTGCCAGAACAGGGCTGCCTTGCTGTGCGCCTTCCTGTTCAATCTGCTCAAACGCGGCACAAATTTTGTCCCGGAGGGATTCAAACCAACTGCGGGCTTCAGCTTTCAGGGCAACATGGTCGGGAACGGAGTGAACTTTGGTAGGGATCATGCCGGGGTTCTCTGTTCTGGGGTACAGTCAAGGCCAGTACCCATTCTGCCTTCAAGGGGTGCTTTTTCTGGGCAATACGTGCAGTATTTGCTTGTTCATCGCGGGCTGGGCGGATTTTGTAAAGGCGTGTTGGCGCAAAGAATGGCAATGGCGGTAGCAGCGTGCATGGCTAGCCTGCATTTGGGACGGCATAGGCTTGGTGTACAGGACATCTGCGGGGAAACGCCCGAACCCCAAAGATATGAGGCCAGTGAGAGTGAGAAAGCGGATGTCTGACACGGTGCTAGAGCAACAGCAGGGCAAGGTGGTGCAGCAGGCAGAAGCAGGCATAGCAACGCGGCTTGCCACCCATATGGCCCGCTTCCCTATGCCGAGAGATCTTACTTTTCTGTGGACTGTAGGGGCCATGCTGATCGCTGTTCTGGCGCTCATGGTTGCCAGTGGCCTCAGCCTTGCTCTGTCCTACACCCCCAATGCCACACTGGCGTTCAGTTCTGTGGAAGCTCTGGAACGGCGGGCTCCCTCCGGGTGGCTCTTGCGTAGCCTGCATATGACAGGGGCCAGCTTTTTTATGCTCGCTTTGTATTGTCATCTTTTGCGGGGGTTGATCTATCGGTCCTACGCCCCCCCGCGCCGGGGCGTGTGGGGTGTCGGCGTTGCCGTGCTGGTTATGGTGATGGTGACAGCCTTTGCTGGCTATGTGCTGCCGTGGGGGCAAATGTCTTACTGGGGGGCCGATGTGGCGGGGAAGGCTGTTGGTGCCGTGCCTCTTGTTGGCCCCACTCTGGAGGCCATGTTTCTTGGAGGGGATGCTCCGGGCACGCCAACACTACACCGTATGTTTGTGCTTCATTTTACCATGGCCTTCACTCTTGTTGCGGCAGTGGTGCTGCATGTTGCGGTTCTGCATGGCCGTGGAAGCAGCAGCCCTTCAGGGCTAAGCGGGCAAAATCCAAAGCGCTTACTGTCGTTTCATCCCTATTTTACTGTGAAGGACGTGCTGGGCGTTGTGCTCATGGCGCTCGCTTTTACGCTGGTTATGTGTTTCTGGCCCGGCCTGGTGAGTGAAGCGGAAAACTACCGCCCAGCAAACCCGCTTCACACTCCGGCGGATATTGAGCCAGCATGGTATTTTTTGCCATTTTACGGCATGTTGCAGGTTGTGCCGTCCAAGTTTGGCGGGCTTGTTGTCTCGGCTGGGGCTGTGCTGGTTCTGTTTCTGGTGCCGCGGCTTGACCCCAAATCCCACGCCGCTACATCCCCGTGGTGGGTAAGCCGTTTTGTAGCCGGGGCAGCTTTGAGCGTGCTGGTGCTGTCCTTTATTCTGGTCGGGCTTGCTGGGCGCCACCATGTGGCGGGTGTCTGGCTTACGGTGGGGCGTCTCGCTACCCTTGGGTTCTTTGCTTATTTTTTCGGGTTTTTACCATGGCACGCACGGCAGGCACGTCCCGAGGCACAGCTATGATCCGGCGTGTAAAAGCTGACCTCCTGACGTGTCTGCAAGGCTTCAGGCAGACTGTTTTTCGCAGTGTGGGATGTGGAATACTGGCCTGTGTTCCTGTGCAGGGCATGGCACACTCACTCACACCAGAGAAAGCGCCAGTTCAGCACTGGTCATTTAATGGCCCGCTCGGGCATTATGACCTTGCGGCAGTTCAACGGGGCTATGCTGTCTTTGCTGGTGTGTGCGCAGCCTGCCATAGCTTGGGCGCGGTGCATTTTTCAGACCTTGCAGCCGCAGGACTCTCTTCAGAGCAGGTCATGGCGCTGGCTGCAACATGGAAAGTGCCCACAGGACCGGGAGAGCCGGGGCAAAGTACCCAGCGGAAAGGGCAGCCTGAGGATGCGTTTCCCGCTCCCTATGCGTCCCCGGATGCGGCGCGTGCGGCCAACAATGGGGCCGTACCGCCGGATCTCTCCCGTGTGGCGATCGTTTACCCCGGTGGACCAGACCGCATACTGGCACTCCTGACAGGGTACGGGGCAGCAGACCCTCAGGACAAGCCAGGCATCCATGCTAATGGGTTTTATAATCCTTATGCCATAGGGCACAGGACCGCCATGCCCCCGCCGTTACGTGATAATGCTGTGGTATATGCGGATGGCACAGCAGCCACCGCCGCGCAGGAAGCACGAGACGTCACGACGTTTCTGGCATGGGTTTCTTCCCCCCATGCAGACAGCAAACGCCGCTTGGGTGTTGGCGTGGCGCTTTATCTGTGTTTTCTCGCCATTCTACTTGTGATCCTGAAGCGGAGAATCTGGTCCCATGTCGCAAAATGAAAATATTGAACCTGTTATTGGCTTGATAGGCGGATCAGGCCTGTACGATATTGACGGGTTGGAAGACAAGGAATGGCGGCATGTTGAAACCCCGTGGGGTGCTCCATCCGACCAGTTGTTATTTGGGCGTCTGGACGGGGTACGCTGTGTGTTCCTGCCACGGCACGGGCGCGGGCACCCTATTCCTCCGTCCCGGCTGAACTACAAAGCCAATATTGCCGCCCTCAAAATTTCCGGCGTGACAGACATTGTGTCCCTCTCCGCTGTAGGGTCTTTGAAGGAAGAACTGCCGCCCGGTCATTTCGTGATTATTGACCAATTTATTGATCGTACGATCTGGCGTGACAAAAGCTTTTTTGACACAGGGTGCGTAGCTCATATTTCCATGGCAGACCCGCTGTGCTCCCGTATTGGGGACGTGCTGGAAGCCCAGACAAAGGCGCTTGGGCTTGAGGCGACCCGTGGTGGCACGTATCTGGTGATGGAAGGCCCGCAATTCTCAACCCGCGCGGAAAGTGAGTTGTACCGCTCCTGGGGATGCTCGGTTATTGGCATGACCAACATGCCGGAAGCGTCTTTGGCACGGGAAGCCGAGATTTGCTACGCAACCGTTGCCATGGTGACAGACTATGATTGCTGGCACGAAGAGCATGACAACGTTACCGTAGAAGGCGTGGTCAAAACCATGCAGGCCAACTCCGCCAACGCCAAAGCTTTGGTCAAGGCTGTTATTCCCGTATTGGGCCAGAAGCGTGGGCTGTGTGAGGCTGGGTGTGACCGTGCCCTTGAGCACGCCATTATTACCGCGCCAGAAGCACGTGACCCTGCTTTGATTGCCAAACTGCAAACCGTGGCAGGGCGGGTGTTGGGCGCTTAATCCACGCCCAACCCTTGCACAGAGAGAAAAAGGTGTGTTTGCTAGGGGCACTTAGAATGGTGGTTTTATTCTCCTTATGCCTTTTTCTCATTTAACCTCTCATCCAGTTCGCCCCGTCGTGTTGCTGACCGGTGCAGCAGGCGGCATAGGGGAGAAACTGATTCACCGTCTTGTGGCGGCGGGGCTTCACGTTCTGGCGTTCAGCCGGAGGGGTGACACGCCGCTACAACAGCATGTCACACCCGTAGCGTGTGACCTGTCAAAGCCTGCTGAAATTCAAAGCACCATGGAAGGCCTGCGCAAGGCGTCCGTGCCTTTGTATGCGGTTGTGCATTGCGCAGGTGTGATCACTCCCCAGCGGATGGGAACGTGTGACACACAGGGCGTTTCCGCACAGCTTGCGGTTAATCTTGAAGCCCCCATACTTTTGACCATGCTGGCGCTGCCGCTTGTGCCCAAGGAGGGGCGGATTGTCTTTGTGAATTCCATGGCGGCGTTGGTGCCGCTTGAAGGCAGCAGCATTTATACGGCCAGTAAGTTTGGCTTGCGCGGGTTCGCGCTGTCACTCGCACAGGACCTGCAACCGCGTGGTATTGCTGTCTCTTCCGTCTTCCCTGGTGCAGTGGACACGCCAATGCTGCGGAGAGAGATTGATAATGGCGGCTCAGTTCTCAATTTTCTGACGCAGCCCTCTACACCCGATGACATCGCAGCGATTGTCGAGCGTTTGCTCAAGCGGCCAAAGTCAGAAATTTTTTGCCCCAGTTCGGATGGTATCCTCGCGCAGGTCATGCTGATGATGCCGCGCGTATGGCGTATGATTTTGCCTGTTCTTTTGAAAAAAGGCCTTAAGGGTAAGAAGAAATACCTGGCGGGGCAGAATAAGGCTGGTGTGTAGAAAAGTTTGCATTCAGCAATTTCTACACACCGTGTCGTATATTAGAACGTAACGGCAGAGCGCAGGCCTACAATATTCCCGCTATTGGCACCCTTGTAATTGCCGGTTTTATTCGTAACGTCTGCATGGGTATAGTTAAGCATAAGGCGCGCAAAGCTCAGCAAGTACCAGTTTACACCAACGGTCGCGGTCCAGGCACGTCCGCCTGTTGGAATATGTGTGGCATCAATCCAGTCCCACCTTGCAGCAACTTCCCAGCCGCCCCAGCCACCATCTGTCATTGGGTGTAAAATGCGGGGGGTGGCCCACTGGCCGGTATGCGCAAAGTAGTTGGGTGTTTCCCCGGTCAGAAAAATACCAGCCTGTGCACTGAAGGCTTCTTCCGTGCCTGCTGCTCCGTGGAATGGAGTATTGGCAGGCAGGCCAGCTGCTGTGTCACGCATCTGGATATGCCGCACGCCAAACTCGCTCAAGGCCCAGGCAGACCGCCAGATGCCAAAAGCTTCCAGCCCGCCTGCCATTGAATTGGCAATAGGCATGACCGGCCCAAATTGAAGACTGAAGGCATCATCCGTACGGGCGAGCAAACGTACGTTTTGCGAGAAGCTGCTGCTTGGCTTTACGTCTTCGTAAAATCCCCAGGCGCCCAAATGTACAAGGCCCTGCTTATTGCGCCATGGAATATAATGGGAGCGCAGCATGTAGGTCAGGTCGTCGCGCACATTATTGGTCAGGTTTGCAGTGTTGACATCGTTTCCTGTGATCTGTGCTGCAACGTGCCAGTTATCACCAAAGATTTTGAAGGCACCCCCAATGCCGTACCAACCTTTAACAGGCAGTATGGCATTGGCCACAATATCGCGGTCCAGAAACACGGTCTGGTCAGAACCGGTGGAGCCGTCAAAGCCGCGTTCATTAAATTTGTTGCCAAGAGAATATTCTACAAGATGGCCCCCCATCTTGTCGCTCCAGGTCATGAAGGCGCTCATGACAGACAGCTTGTTGTCAGCGTAGTCGCCTTCCAGCACCCATGACAGTTGATGCACGTTGCCTTCAAAGCCTAAGCGGGCTGCTCGCATGACGGTACGGGAGACATTTTGTTGAGGGAAACGGCTACCAAAGGCTGAGCCATAATCAACAAGAATACGACCGCGTGGTCGGAAGGAGTATGCGTTGTCGGGCGTGGTAATCTGGGGAAGGCCCTTGCCCCACTTCAGCACGAGTCCGCCTATTGTTGTGCTGTGACTGGACGATGGAATTTGGGAGGCAACCCCCATGACAGGGGCAGACCCGGACGGCATGTTGGAAACCGCTGCGTATGACCCAGGAGCAGCAGGAAGCAAAGGATAGGCAGCACTATTCATCGCAAACTGGGGTGAGGGTGTATCTCCGGCAAATTTTACTGG
Source organism: Acetobacter cibinongensis (assembly GCF_000963925.1). Classification (GTDB taxonomy): domain Bacteria; phylum Pseudomonadota; class Alphaproteobacteria; order Acetobacterales; family Acetobacteraceae; genus Acetobacter; species Acetobacter cibinongensis. The sequence continues at coordinate 24,561 of NZ_BAMV01000010.1, read as the reverse complement.
TTCTACTGGGCCTGACTTCAGAGTGTGCGGAACAGGCTGCGTGCGGGCCACAGACGGCGGCTTGACCGTGTTTTGCGTTGTGGCCGTGGCATGGGTTGTGTGTTTCTCAACTTTAGCTAGCCGTGACTGGAGTTCATGAATTTGCTGGGATTGCACTTTGACAAGGCGTATCAGCTCTTGCACTGCCGGATCGGATGTTGAAGCAAGGGCAGTCGCGCTGTGCAGTAAAACCCCTAGAGTGCTCAAAGGCACTATAAGTATGGCAGACCGCACTGTGTTGGTTTGAGCCGCAGCAGAAAAACACCGAAGAGTCATGATTGCTAACTTATTTTCTTTATTGTTTGCGCAATTATGCTGGTGTCAAAACAGTAAAAATACAGTCAGAGCATCCAGATAGCCGGTAGTCCCGGTCAGGCATTTAAGCCATGCGCCCGAGTGTCCGTCAATTAAAGCAATGAGCTGAGAGTATTTTTACTTCCGACCTGTGGCATAAAAAGCATTATGGGGAACAGGACAAGAAAACTGAACCAGAAATAACTTGGAATGGTTGCATTATTTCACACAATGCAACCATTTTAGTTGGTGTGTAATAACGATGTTCTACCGGTTCAGTTCAGCCTGAGCATAGGGGCGGGCTATCAGGCTCGCGCACAGACCAAACACAGCAGCAAGAGCAAGCCATGCGCCGGGCACGGCATTATTCCCTGTTGTATGGATCAACCATGTGCAGAGTGTTGGGGTGAAGCCCCCTACACAGGTTGCCAAGCTGTAGGCGAGAGCAAAACCCGTTGTGCGGATACGTGGGGGTACAATTTCAGTCAGGTAAACCACGGCAGCGCCATTATACAGGCTGTAAATTATGGCCAGCCAGAGTTCTACAACAAGCAGGCGCTGGAAAGATGGCGCTGTGACCAGCCAGAGCATGGCGGGGTAAGCCGTTAGAATAGCCAAGAGTGTTGCCGCAATAAGCAGTTTTTTACGGCCCACTTTGTCTGAAAGCGCACCAAACACCGGAATAAGCAGGAAGTTACACATACCCACACATAATGTAACGATCAGACTGCTCACTTTTGAAAGATGCAGGACAGAACTACCAAAGGATGGTGTGTAAGCGGTAATGACATAAAAGGATGTTGTGGTCATGATAACCATGCAAAGTCCGGTGGAAATGATCCGCCATTCCTTACAAACCGTCTGGAGAATTTCCCGAAAATGTGGAGGGCTGTGCTGCTTTTCAAACGCTTCTGTTTCTTGCAGGTTACGGCGTAGAAAAAACAGAACGGGCACAATAAGGCAACCAATCAGCAAGGGGATGCGCCACCCCCACGCCGCCATTTGTGCGGGGGACAGCATGGACGCCATAAAGACGCCAAGAGCCGCCGCCCCCATGACAGCAACCTGCTGTGAAGCCGACTGGAAGGAAACGATAAACCCTTTGTTATGAGGTTTGGCAATTTCTGCCAAATACACGGAGGTTGAGCCCAACTCCACCCCAGCGGAAAAGCCTTGTAACAACCTGCCAGCAAGCACCATGAGCGGGGCGAGAATGCCGATTGTTGCGTAGCTGGGCGTGAGGGTAAGAGCCAGTGTTCCGAGCGCCATGAGGGTGAGGGTCAGGATCAACCCTTTGCGGCGGCCAATACGGTCCACATACGCGCCAAGCACCAACGCTCCGAGCGGGCGCATAAGAAACCCGGCACCAAAGGTGGCAAAAGACAGAAGGAGTTCCGCATAAGGGTCTGATGACGGAAAAAACGTATGCCCGATGGCTGCGGCATAATAGCCAAACACCATGAAGTCATACATCTCCAGCATATTGCCACTGGCAACCTGCGCAGCGGCCTTCATACGCTGCCGCGCAGTCTGGGGAGAGCCCGTTGGCGCATGGGACTCTGCGTTTTCTGTCAACGCGTTAGCTTCTGGACTAAGAGTACTACTACTGCTGCTATTTATCATGGCGTATTATTCTTACTTCTTTTGGCAGGAAGCTTTTACTGCACGACATGAGACGAACAGCAACGTATCTTACACTTATCATGGTGCGCGGCTAAGTATAGAGCGCATCTAGTCAAAACAAGGTGAGAGATATTCGTCGTCTTAATAAAAAGCCGGAAAGGCAGTTTTCTGCCTTAAGGCGCAGGACTGGTGCGAATATTTGTTGAAAAACTATCATCAAGCACTGCGTGTGCCGGGCGTTGAATACGGCTGGCCTGTTTAAGCGCTGGAAAGCTCAGGCCGTGTGTCTGGAGCAACCCAAGGTCATAAGCAAGGGATGCCGTATAACCACTCAGCAAAACACGCCAGTCTAGTCGGTAACGCCATTTGGCTTGCGCGCGGGTAAGAATACCTGTGGTGCAGTTGTCTGTCAGCGTATTGTACCATTCTGGCTGGACAGTCAGATGGTGGATTTCTGCCAAATAGCTCAGGAACAATCGTTCACGCGCCTGTGGCGACAAAGTGAGGGTGTAGAGGTAGACACGCTCTTTCCGAATATCCGTGCGCACACCAATCAGGTCCCGTTCATCAGCCGTGACATAAAAGGTTTCATAATGGTGGAAAAAACCGGCAATGGCGGAATAGGAAAATGTTTTCTGCCTGCGGGTTTCTATGGAAAGGGCCAGATGCCTGCCATCTTTGAAGCCAAAGCTCAGGAACACATGAGCAATGCTTTCGCCTGCCCAATAGGATGTGATCAAATCCAGTGAGGTAAGATCATCCAGATTATAATCCGCATCATAATAATGCGGGGTATAGTCTTCAGTCGTACGATAGGTAAAATTCCTGACATGCGCGATATGCGCTACCCGCCCATTGAGTGTTGCGTCAGCCGGAACGGCATATTCTCCAGCCCAGTCCCGGTCATTGCGTGGTGGGTCTGTTAAATACCATCCCCAGAAGACAGCGAACAAAGTTGTGAGAGACACTGTCGTGCTGATGAAGCGACGTATGAAAAATGCAATCAGCACACAGGTGGGGAATAAAGCAGCCAACGCATTGCGCAGACTATCCGGTTCCAGCGTGGAGTAGAAAAGCGCTGCCGTAGCAAAGGCCGTCATGCAGGCAAGGAAAAACCAGCCGATACCGCGTAAAAAGCGTTGCGTGCTCATGGAGTGGCCTGTGCCTGTTGTATTTGCGCGGATGACGCCAGAGGGTGTTCGGGAGACCGGTACACGCCGCCCATTGTGCTGATATCCTGCTTGGTCAAGGTTTCTGTGGTGGCTGTTTGCTGTAAGTTTTCAAGCAAGATGCGGCGCACTTCTGCAATGGTGATTGGGTTGGACTGTGTGGAGTGGCCGGAATGCGGTACCACAAGTTCGGACGCAACATAGGGTACGTGCGCACTTTTATAAGTCACAACGCCATCATCAGCTTTTTCAAGGTTCTGGGCTGTTCCTGTAACAGGAATAATGGAGTGGGCGGTAATATCTGGCGTAACTGGAATGGGGGCCAAGGACCGCATGAACGCACTGTGAGGGGACATGCCATATACGCTGCCAACCCGCCACGGACGCATGTTCAAGCGGCGTAATGTGGGGTCACTGGCAAGCACGGCACGGGTTGCTTCTGTTACTGTCAGGGGGAAGGACACCATACGCCCCACCATATGTGCAATGGAAAATCCGGCCAGATAACTGCCGTGCTGTGGGGTGGAAATAAATACCACGCTTTTGATGTCTGGCAACGGCGCGGGAAAAAGGGTTTCGTGTAAAAACTGTTTGTATTTTTCAGATATTTTTAGGGAGTCCAAAGGCTTTGGTACCATGCCGTCCCAGAGTCTGTTGCCTGCATCAATCGCAAGAAGCTTTATGAGGAGCCCGCCTTGACTATGACCAATAAGGGTCATTTGTCCCAACGCGGGATCTGCCTGTGCCCCGCCAAGGTACTGGATGGTGTGCAAAAGAGCTTGCCGCAACTGTAATGCAGAGTAGGGAATGGGATTTCCCGTTGCATAAGAAAAAAACCAGAACTCATAATTTTGCCGGATAACAGGGTCTTCCATCAAGTCATTAACCATACTGGCCCAGCGTGCTGCACTGGAGGCAGTGCCATGTACCAGAATAACCGGCCTATGCCCGTACTGGTGGGGTTCAATGGTGAAAAGCTGTGGTGATTGTGTCTGGTCAAATAAACGACCATCCAGAAAGCCCTTATATTCCAAAGACCAGTCCATGGTTTCGTCCAGACTGACAGCGCGTGCTGCTGTCTGGTCATATTGCCGCGGGTTTGTGGTGTTGGGGGGCGGTGCCTCGTCCATAGCCGTCAGGGCAAGATGGCCTTGTAGTGTGTTTGATAAAATCTGTGTGCGTGGGGACGACAGAACTAATTGCAGATTAAGCGGCACTCGTAGTTTGTCTGAAATTGTGAAGGATTTGTCTTCAGCGTTGCTAAGGCGGGGGAGGGCACCTACTGGCTCTCCCAAACCTGTATGAGAGTAAATATTCTCAATTCCAGTAATGGATAAACGGGCAAGCGGGCGTAGATCGGCCAAGCTATGCCCATACCATTTGTAGGAGCTGGGCACGCCGTCTAGGTCTAACGTGCCAAAAGGTAGCGTCCAGTGTTGGGACGCTACCTGAATAGGGGCGCCAAAAGCCTCCGTCAGGCTCAGCATGTAAATGTCGCACGCCTGCCGGAAGTGTTGGCTGAAAGGGCTGGGGCGCTCAGCATCAGGAGCCTGCGGGTTAAGATAGGCGTAGGCATAGAGTGCCGCCGCCATAAAATAAGCTTTGTCGTGCGTTTTGCGTGCGTGAAGATAAGTGAGCTCTGACAAAGTAAAAAGCTGATCTGTCAGACTTTGCGCGTAAAATTGGCGCTGCGTCATACTACGCAGCCTGTTTATGGCCTCTGCCGGGTTCCGTCGCCATGTATCCAGTAGATTTTGCCGCCTGAGTGTCGTCAGGCTGGTTGTGCTTAACGTATTGCTGATGAGCGCACTCTGATTGCGGGCCTTGTACGTTTGCGTAAGAGAGCGTTCCGTCACCGTGATGGGCGCAGCGCACCCAGACAGAAAAACCAAAATGCCTGAGCAGAGAAAAATTTTGCTTGGGGAGAAAGATTTCAAGGTCACAGGCGCAATCATAGCAGTATGGTTTCGGGCAGGGAGGGGCTGCTTTTAGGTGTATCAGTTGCAACGCCCACCAGCTTTTAAGAAAGCCAGAGCGTAGCATGGTCTGGGGAAAAACAAAATAATTGACGCATGTGACAAAATTTTCAGGCGGCAGATATTTCGCGAAAATCCGAAAGAGGCTTCTCTGTTTATATGGGCAAATGAATAGCTGAACCCTTGAAGTGGCAACATGGTCCGGTGAGACGTGTGGGCGGTAAGAAAATATGCGGCATTCTGCTCAATATTCTACATCTTTTCAGTAACCACGATATTTTTTAAACGGAAGCTAATCACGCGCTATGTCTTGTTTTCTTTTTCCGTGAATAAGTCGTCGGTAAAATAGGTGATTTTATGGCGCGGTGTGAGGTTTGTTTGTGTGTATTAAAACCCAGTGCTCAAGGCAAAGAAAACAAGATTTTGAGAGAGGAAATAATACTTATTGAAAAATAATCTCTTCAGAATAAGCGAAAATTTAACGTGGGGTCTCTCGTGGTGGTACTGTGTTTTGTGGCATAGAGAGGCAGTTCTCTCGCGGTGAAAGAGAGATTTTCAGAATATGCATTCTTGCAAGGCGCAGTTTACCACATGGTTTTCAAGTTGTTCCGGATTAATACTATCCTGTGCACGGTAGGGTGTGCAGCCCTTGCCCTGTTGTCTGGCTGCACAAACACAGGGAGTGAGAGCAAGGCGCAACCGGTCAATCTTGAGCAGTTCACAACGGGTGCAGACCGTTTTGCAGTCATGAGCACGGTTGGCCAACCGGAGGGGCAGGTGCAGCATGAAAACCGGCAATGCGATATTTATAAACTTTATACGTCAGGCTTTGGGGTTGGTGGCAAAGCTGCCGTGGCAGCGGCGGAAATGCTCACAGGGGTGAGCACCTTTGGCTTGTCAGAGGCGCTATGGGCACCAGTCAAAGCCGGGATGAACCCTAACCTGCACACCGTGTTGTTCTGTTACGCACCAAATGAACAGCTTGTTGATATATATGACAAAAACCCGACCAGCCTTTCACAGGCTGAGCATCGTATTGTGAATGCACAGCTTTACGCTGCGTCCACTGTTACGCCAGCAGCCGCAGTGCCAAATAGCAAAGTGTCTCTTATTCCCAGTCAGTTTTCTGCCACGGTTACAAAACCGGCAGGAGTATCAGAACCAGTTTCTGCAACCGGAGCAGCGACCAGTAAACCTGCGACCACCACAACAACGTCCACACCTACACCAACCGTTCCAAGCCTGAAGACGACGGCAGATGAACTGAACAGCTTGGGTCATCAGGCTCTTCAGGCTGTAGGGAAAGCGGCCATAGATAAGATGACTGCTGTACCATCGGTTCCGGTTGTGCAACCTGAAGTGCTGGATGCAGTAAACCCGGCTGCCCAGTAAAAGAAAACCCCCGGCTGTCTGCTTGCCAACAGCCGGGGGTTTCTTGCTTTTTGACAGGCAGGTCCTGGCTATTTAGGCGGAGAAGCGGCCTGTAATGCCAGCTATCCGCTGCCCGTAAGCAACAGCGGTATCCAGATGGCCTTGCGGAATTTCATCCACGCTGGCATCCGCCGGGCTTTGGACCATCAGGCCGACTGAGCCCCCCAATGTGTTGGGGTCTGTGGGTTGAGCAGCTTTGGTATTGCTGGGTAACTGGCCGAGACTCACCCAAATTCCCCCATGCTGGGAGGCAAGAGTTTGTAGGGCTGCAAGGGTTGTGCCCTTATCCCCAACCGGACTGGCGCTATTGGTAAAGCCGCCAAAAATTTTGTCCTGCCAGCCACGGTTGTACCAGATACGGGACGTGGCATCCGTAAATTTCTTAAACTGCCAGCTAACGTTGCCCATATAGGTTGGGGTGCCAAAAATAATGGCTTTGGCTGCATTCAGCTTTTCCCATTCAGCTTCGGTCAGGTCACCTGTTTCTGAAATGGCAATCAGGTCTGCATTTGCGCCTTTGGCAACATGCTCAGCCACTTTGCGGGTATGGCCAAAGCCTGAATGGTACACAACAACAATATCAGCCATGGGTTCTTCTCCATAGAAGCAGGGAATGGCAGCTTTAGGGGGCACTGCCATAATGTAAGTGGGAGAATGGCTTGTAGGTGTCTGTATGATAATCAGCTTTATTGAAAAATCATCTCATACTGATGGTGTGAAATGGAGGTGATGCTAAGCCCGCCTTGTATAAATTTAGTGTCGAGACCACGCGAGTGCGTGCATGATGGCTATAGACCAAAAAAGAGACAGAGGCAGACCATGAAAATCAGGCGCTCCACCCCCATAAAGCAAAGTTTGTATGCGCTTGGCTGCGCGGCAGCGTGTGCTGTTATGCCGTTATCCGGCTTTATGGCTCAACCAGCGCAGGCGGCGTTGGCCGAGAAAGCGCAGGCTCCGGCCTTTACGGCGCATGGCGCGCTGGACGGTAAAGCGATCTCGTTCTCACTACAGGAAGCTCTTAAGAAAGGCCCTGTAGTGCTGTATTTCTTTCCGGCAGCCTTCACGCCCGGCTGCACGCTGGAGGCGCATGCCTTTGCGGATGCAACAGATGACTTTGCAAAGCTGAAGGCAACAGTTGTGGGTATTACAGCCGGTAATGTTGACCGTGTGGCGGCATTTTCCAAAGAAGAATGCCGGGGTAAATTCGCCGTGCTGGCGGACCCGGACGCCAAAGTGGCCTCTCTTTACAAAACCAGCAGCACACACGGTAATTTTCTGCTCTCTGACCGGACGTCCTATGTCATTGCGCCAGATGGCACGATACTTCTGGCCTTCACAAGTTCAGACCCACAGGCGCATGTTAACCGCACAATGGCCGCCGTTACGGCGTGGTATGCTCTGCATTCCTGAGAGCGCCATGCTGTAAAGCTGCGGTGAAGGCCTGCCAGTCTGTGTGGGTCTGTGCCGCATAGGCTACAGAAAATTCTGCAATGGCTTTGGCAAAGGCTGGTCCTTTGCCAACATAGCCAGCAATCAGGCTGGTATTGCCAGACCGTGCGTGGGCACGGGCCAGCGTTATGCCACATAGGGTTGCGTAGTCAGGCAGGCCATCCTGCGCAACGTCACTTCCCACAGCGGCCAATCTGCTGTCTTTCAGGCGGCGGACATAGAACTGGCGGCCAGACCCGGTAAGGTCTGGTGTGTCAGCGGTATTGGCGGCACTGGTATGGGTCCATCCCAAAAAGGTGTCGGACACAGCCTGCATAATCCGTTGCCCCGTCACAACCCGTTCCCCTTGGTTTGCAAAAGGGGAAGGGCCTGCCGCAGGTGCCAGAACAGAGGGTTGTGCCTCTTTGATTTGCAGCAGCAAAGGTTCGCCATCTGCTGTGGTAAAGAGGCCGATGGCGCAAAAAGTCCCAACACTGCCGATACCAACAACTTTGAAAATGACATCCTGCAGGCGGTAATGTTGCAGCAGGATTGCGCGTTCAGGCGGCTGAGTTGCCACATAGCGGGCAAAAGCGGTTCTGACAGCGCTCTCCTGTTCAGGAATACGCATAATCAATGGTGGTTTTTCTTTGAAGCGCGGTGTGGTCTGGTCCTCTGCCACAAGGCCGAAATGTGTTTTGGCAGATTCCAGCCTTTGCGCCAGCAGCTTTTCTGTCTGGCTGCGCACTTTGGTGTTTTTGAAGTTGGCCAGAGCAGCGGTCAGATCAATTTTGCTGGCCCATATCTGTAACGGGCTAAGAGCCGAAAGCTGCGTAATCTGGCGGCAATAGGCCAGGGTCATGCTTTCTGCCATTTGATGGGCGGCCTTGTTGGAAAAACCCCCTTCCAAACCGGCCAGCACCAACGAGGTGCCTAGCCTTTTGATGTCCCATTCAAATGGAGCATCCAGCGTTTCATCAAAGTCGTTAATATCAAAAACTGGCACACCTTCAGGGGAGGCGTAACTGCCAAAGTTGGCAAGGTGGCAATCGCCACAAGATTGCACTCTGATGCCGGACGTCGGCGTGCTGGCAAGGTCAGAGGCCATAACAACAGCCGCACCGCGCAGGAACGTGAAGGGGGAGACCTTCATGCGGTCATAGCGTACAGGCAGGAGTGCTTGAATACGGCTCAGGCCTTGCGTGGCCAGCAAGGCAACAGGGTCAGCCCGATGTTTGGGTACGTCCCATGTGGCGTGTGCGGCTCGCGGCACGGCTTTGCGGCGTGCCGCACCTAGTTGCGTGCTTTGTTTGCGTGTAGGGTAGGGCGTGGTGTTCTGGGCAGGCATGGTACAGACCACTCTGGCAGGTTGGGGAGCAACTTGGAGCCAGTGTAGAAAGCCAATCAGAATTTTGTCGAGTGGAAACAGCTATGCCAAAAGGCCTGAAGGCACTGGCCGTGCCGTCAGGCCTGACTGATAGTGCTAAATCTGCACAATTGTTGAAAAATCAAAATCCTGCCCTTTAGGGTTTTCCCCAAGCCGGATTGTGGTTGGCGTTGGCATGAAATAGGGCGGTACCGGCAGATTGTACGGTGCCGGTGCGCCTTTGAAAACGCGGCCAGCCAGATCAAATTTGGAGCCGTGGCAGGGGCAGGCATAACCGCCCGGGGGTGTAGCGGTGCCTTCTGCCGTAGCTGGCGCACTGGCAGCAGCAGCTGGCGCGTAAGACGGCACACAACCCAGATGCGTACAGACCCCGACATACACACCATATTCCGGCGTAAGGGAGCGGTGCCAGTTCTCAGCATATGCCGGTTGTTGATGGTCTTTGGAGTTGGGGTCCCGCAGCGCATTGGCCAAGCTGGCATCCTGTAATTTTGCCATGTCCTGCGGTGTACGGCGCAAAATGAAAACAGGCTTGCCCTGCCAGACAACAGTTGTCTGCTGCCCCGGTGCCAGCTTGGAGACATCCACATCCACCGGGGCGTGAGCGGAGGCACTTTCCTGCGGGGTCAGGCTTTGCAGAAACGGAATGGCGCACGCCGCCGCACCCGTTACCACGCCAGCGGTCGTGACCATGCCCAGAAAATCCCGGCGTTGTGGATCCTGCCCTGTGGAAGGGGACTCTGGGGTTTCAGATGTCATGGGGGGTGTTTTGTCCATGTGCGTTCAGGCTCCGTGCAGGCGTTTCCAGATCTTCTTCTTCCACGTGTAAGCCAGCAGAAGCAGAACAATCAGGTAAAGCACAACCCCTTTACCAATATGGTGGCGTGCATTGCGGTGCGGGTCAGATGCCCAGACCAGAAACGTTGTAACATCTTTGGCCTGCTGCTCAACCGTGGCGGGCGTGCCATCAGGGAAGGTGACGGCACCGTTCACAAGCGGTGGCGGCATACCGACAAGATGGCCATCTGCCCAGTCATTATAGAACTTGCCGGGTGCTGAGGGCGCGCCCGCCGGGGCAGGCATACGATACCCTGTCAGAAAAGCATAAAGCCAATCCGCCCCGTGGGGTTTAATAAGCGCCAGACGGGACTGGTCGGGCGGGGCGACACCCCCCATCATGGCTGCTGCTGCGGCATCACTCGGGAAGGGGGACTTGAAGTGATCATCCGGGGTGCCGGGGCGCGTTGTCGGCTGGCTATCTTCATCCAGCGGGCCGGGAAACTGCTTGCTGTGGGCCAGATCACCAATGGCTTTCTGGCTCAGGCCTATGCCTGCAAGGTCGTTATAGGTCAGGCTACGCATACCGTGGCAGGTTGAGCAGATACGGTCATACACAACAAACCCGCGCTGTAGGCTGCCTTGGTCAAAAGTGCCCAGAGGGCCGTCAAAACGCCATGAATGATGGGGGGGAGTAGCTGCTGGTTCTGCGGCACAAACTGGCGTGGCTAAACAGAGACCCGCCAGGAGCGCAAAACTTTTCAGTGTGGCGTGGTGAGGCATCAGCCCTCTCCCTGTGCGGCGGCAATAGAGGCGGGAAGAGGGCGTGTTTTTTCGATGCGGCTGGCCAGCGGCAGCAGCACGAGAAAATAGCAGTAATAGTAAAGCAGAGCGGCACGGCCAAGCAGCATCCAGCCACCGGCGGCATGGTGTTCCCCCACAAGGCCGAGAAGCACAAAGGATACCACAAGCCCTATAAGCCCGACCCGGCATAGCGGGCGGAAGCGGGCAGAGCGCACAGGGGAGCGGTCCAGCCAGGGGAGGGCAAACAGCACAAGCAGGGAGCCTGCGGCAGCAAGTAAGCCGCCAAATTTGGACGGAATGGACTGCAACATGCCGTAAAACGGCAGGAAGTACCATTCGGGCTCAATATCCGCCGGGGTGTGCATGGGGTCAGCGGGGGCGTAGTTATCAGCCTCCATCAGCAGACCGGGCCAGAAGAAGAGCAGAAGTGCGAAAATAAGCGCAAAGAGCACAAGGCCAAACAGGTCCTTGCTTGTGAAATACGGGTGGAAGGGTACCGTGTCCTTGGGCGTTTTTGGCTCAATTCCTAACGGATTATTAGACCCGGAGACATGCACCGCAGCAACATGCAGGCCAACAACCCCAACCACCAGAAACGCCAGAATGAAGTGCAGCACAAAAAAGCGATGCAGGAAAATATCGCCCAGAGCCTCTCCGCCAGCCAGAATATGCTCTAGCGTGCCACCAATAACGGGCACAGCCCCCACGGCCTTACTGATGACATCCGCCCCCCAGTAGGACATTTGCCCCCAAGGCAGAATATATCCGGCAAACGCCGTTGCCATGACCATGACCAGCAGGAGCAGGCCCGTCAGCCACAAAAGCTCACGCGGGGCTTTGTAGGAGCCGTAATAAAGGCCGCGAAACAGATGCACATACAGGGCTGCCAGAAACAGATTTGCCCCAACCATATGGATGGCCCGCAGGAGCCAGCCTCCGGCAAGTTGCCTGTCTATGGCTTCAACAGACAAAAAGGCTTCAGCCGTTGTAGGGGTGTAGTGCATGGCCAAAAAAGTGCCGGTTGCCAGCATGAGCAACAACACAATGGTCAGAATGGCGCCAAAATTCCAAAGCCCGTTCAGGTTACGGGGCATACGGAAATGGATGTATTCGGCCTTGAACGCACTGATGATGGGTAGGCGCTGATCAATCCACCCAGAAAGCCCAGTGCTTTCTGGCGCAGGAGGGGCGGGCTGATGCCCCGGCGTAATGGGTTGGGTCATGGGTCTTCCATTGTGAGCGTCTCAAGGCCAGAAGCCGGTGCGCCATGCTAGCGGCATCAGTCAGGTGGAGCTAGCGCCGCAGACAGCTTTTGGAAAGTGCTGTACGGGCGCGACGCAGCCTTTCGGAAAAACATAACTCAACCGAAACATTTTGCAAGCATCCAGAGGCTCGCGTCTGGCCCAGCTTGGGGGAATAAGCTCACTGCGTCTTAAACGCAACAGGCGGCTAGTGTAATGGTGCAACAATTTATACAAAAAGCACTGTAAAATGCGGCAAAAGGGTTTCCTTTTTTGATAATTTTTGCACTAAAGCACGGCCATTACGAACGCTTCTTTGTTGAGGAAAACGCACGTCAATGGTTCCCACAAAAACACAGCATGGTCGGTTTGTTGCCGCTATTCTCAGCAGCACCATCCTGTTCTGTGACTATGGTTATGCTGCAACACATAAACAGGCCAGCCGGAAAGGTGGGGTACCGACCAACGTTCGCAAGACTTCTCACAGTGTCGCGCCTCAGCGAGTACGGCATCCGTCAGGCCCCGTTAAAAGCCGGGCCGGGGAAGAAATTATGGTGGCTGTCAACCGGGCTGGTGGCGGTGGCATGATGCGGCATGAAACAGCCCCTCGGGCCGTGCAGACCGTAACCAAACGCTACATTGCCATGCAAAACCCAACCAGCACCGCGTTGGATCTGGTCAAGAACTTACCGAGCGTGAGTGTCTCAGCCAACGATTCGTCCGGTATTCTGGGTGGCACCATGAACATCCGTAGCCTTACGGATTCCGACATGGGTATTCTCCTCAACGGTGTGCCTGTTGCCACGGCTTATTACCTGAACCAGAACGTGGATTCTGAGAATCTTGACCATGTGAGCGTTACGCCGGGTTCTGCCGCCATTAACCTGCCGGTCACAACTGCGGCCGCAGGGGTTATGGATGCAGGAACCATAACGCCGGACCACAAATTTGGCGGTACGACGGATTTTTCCTACGGGTCCAACAACATGTCCCGCGAGTTCCTGCGGGTAAATAGTGGGGATATTGGGAACAGTGGCGTGCGCGGCTATCTGTCTTTCTCGCATGAGCATGCGCGCAACTGGATTGGCCCAGGCACCAACGAACGCCGCCATCTGGATTTTGGTGCCCGCAAGGACTTTGATAACGGCTCCTATATCGACCTGTTCGCAAGCTGGAACCACCAGTTTACGTCAATGCCGCTTTACCCAACAGCCCAGCAGTTCCTGGACAAAAAGCACGGCAACGGGACATTTACCTATTCCGCAGAATATAACCCTAAAATGCCATCCCGCTATGTAGGGTTGGTTGGCAATATGTGGGACCAGTTCTTTATTACTGCTCCGGTGCATGTCGTGCTGCCAAGCCGCTTCAGCTTCGATTTCAAGCCCTACTACGTTTATAATGGTGGCTACTCGTATAACGGTTCACTGTTCAATGCAGACAAAGTGGCCGTAACACAGGGGTCAAATGGCGCTGCGTTGAGCGGGCAGGTGCCTGCAACGTCCACCTATAGCGTTTATCGCCCGCACGCGGGTGCTGTGGCGCAACTGAATTATCAGATAGACCGGCATAACACCGTATCCCTTGGGTATTGGTTTGATTATCAGGATAATCAGGTCAACAACCTGTATTCAGTAGCAACGGAGGACGGCCGGAAAAATTACCCTTACGCACAGGGCACCGGACTGTTCCAGAACGGTTCGCGCTATATGCCGTATCAGGGTGATGCTGGCTGGTATAACCATTCCCTGTTCGTGCACAATGTCAGCCGGTATTTTGATAACCGCCTTCAGGTTGATGCAGGATTTAAAGTGTCCATGATCAACCGCTACAGCCAGAACTATGCCAGCCGTGCGCCGCATATGCAGGAAAATACGGTTGTGCCCCTCCCACAACTGGGTATTGGCTACAAGATTGACGAGCATAACCAGATTTATATCAACGCTGAGGGGGACTATCGTATGCCAGACCCCGGCTCACTCTCAGCGGTGTTTGATGCGCAAAGCGGTAGTTATGTTGGCAACCCTTACAATGCCAAACCGCAATACCTGATCAAGGAAGAGTTGGGGTGGCGCTTTAACAACAGCTACCTGATGGCTGATCTGAGCTTCTTTAACTATTCCATTACCAACCGGCTGGTCTCAACCAGCGTCTATGTGAACAACCAGGCCATCAGCACCACTATTAATGCGGGCAACCAGACGGCGCGTGGGTTTGATGCCATGGTGGCGGCACACCCCATTCATCATTTCAGTCCGTATGCGTCCATTGAATATCTCAACACGTCAATGGATTCTAACCTTCCCACCACCGGACTTCTTAACGGTGCAACGGTGTCTGACCTGCTGCCAACAAAAGGGCGCCGGGCGGTCATGGCCCCTCATGTGCTGGCAAATATCGGCCTGACATATGATGACGGCAAGCTGTTTGGTAATTTTGCAGTGCATTATACCTCGGCCCAATACACCACCTTCATGAATGACGAAAAAATGCCGGGTTATTTTACGGACTCCATAGCGGTGGGGTATCGTTTCCCAAGTTTTGGGTTTGTTAAAGCACCTGTTTTCCGCATGAACTTTAACAACATAACGGGTAGTTTTGTGCGTACCGGTGCTTATGGGTTAACCAATAACGCCCATGCCACCACGGGCGTTTACGGCAGTGCTGTGTCTGCCAGCGGTTCCCCCACATATTACCTGTACCCACGCTTCAACATGACCGGAACACTCTCCGTTTCCTTCTGACCTTTGGTGTGCTCCTCGCTCTTTTGGGGTGGGGCTGCCGGGTGGCTTCAGGCTCCCGGTAAGCCCCTGCGCAAAGGTGTGATGTGTTTCTCTCTTGCACTCCAGCGTGATTATACCCATAGTAACAATTGTATCCGTGGTTTAAGCGGGTACGACGTTCTCAGGGCAGGGTGTAACTCCCTACCGGCGGTAAGTGGCGTAAGCCATAAGCCCGCGAGCGCCTGCCAATGGCAGGGTCAGCAGATCCGGTGCAAATCCGGGGCCGACGGTCATAGTCCGGATGAGAGAGAACGGTAGCGTCATGGCTTTCTGCGCTCTTTATGCGGCGCGGAGAGACGTGAAGGCTCCCCTATGCCCTAAGTTCGTCTGGTTCATGGTTGAGACAACAAGGGGTCAGGGCGTTGCAAAACTCCCCCTTAACTACAGTGCCAGAGTTTGTGCCAGAGCAGGTGAAACGTGCGTTTCAGGCTGCTGTGGCCGAGGCTTTTCGGTTTGTTGGCCAGACAGCTCCCAACCCTGCGGTAGGCTGTGCCCTGCTTGGGGAGGACGGTGAGGTACTGAGCCTTGCTGCCCACCACAAGGCGGGCCAGTTCCATGCGGAACGCTTGGCGTGTGAACAGGCACGGGCTGCCGGTGTGCTAGACCGGGTGCGGACTGCCGTTGTGACGTTGGAACCCTGTAACCACACAGGCCGTACACCGCCCTGTACCGAGGCCCTGCTTGAAACCCCGGTCAAAGACATCTGGATTGGGTGTGCAGACCCCAACCCCCATGTGGCAGGCGGCGGAGCCCAGGCTTTGACCGCTGCGGGACGCACAGTGCACTGGCTGGAGCAGGCTCCTAATGGCGCAGCACTTTTTGCACAGTGCAAGGCGTTGCTTGCGCCTTTTGTCCAGAAAACAACGCAGGGCAGACCGTGGATAACGGTGAAGCAGGCACTCAACAGTGCGGGCACTATGGTGCCACCCGCTGGCCAGACAACATTTACCACGCCGGAATCCCTTACCTTTGCCCACGCCCTGCGCCGTGCGACAGATGGTATTATAACCGGTACAGGCACCATTGCTGCCGACCAGCCGGGTTTTACCGTGCGGCATGTGCCTGACCACGCAAACCGGCGCCGCTTAGTGGTGGTATGCGGGCAAAAGGCGAATGTTGCTCCAGAGTGGGTGGGGCAGGCCGAAAAACGGTTTGATGTGCTGTTCTGCCCCAATAGCGAAGCCCTGCCAGAGCTTCTGGCCCAGACGGATGCGCTGTGGCTGATGGTAGAGGCAGGCCCAAAACTTCTCTCCGCCCTGCAAGAGCAGAACCTGTGGGATGACTGGCTGACTATTCGTCAGAACGCTGCCGGGGTGGACCATTTTTCAGTTTCAACACGACAGGAAGTAACCCCCCTTGCTCTGTTTCCGGAGTGGGCACGGTGTACGCAGGAGCAAGCATGTTTTCCGGAATAATTGAATCCCTCGGTCATGTTCTCAAGGCAGATGCGGGAGACCAGTCGCTCGTTATCGATGTTGATACAGGCCTGAAAGATATTGCTGAAGGGGAAAGCATTGCCGTGAACGGTGTGTGTTTGACCGCAGTAGAGCCTGCGGCAACAGGCCATGCGCGATTTTTTATCAGCAGTGAGACCCTCGACCGCTCAACACTGGGTGTCTTGAAGGCAGGCAGCAGCGTTAACCTTGAGCGCGCAGTAACTCCTGCTACCCGCCTGTCTGGCCATATTGTGCAGGGCCATGTGGATGGCACGGCGCGTTACGCGGCCTGTACACCGTCAGGGGATGCGCGTCGTGTGGTGTTTGAGGTGCCAGAAACACTGCGCCGCTACATGGTGGAAAAAGGCTCCATCACGCTGGATGGCATCAGCCTGACGCTGAATGAAATTGGGCCGGTGCAGAATGAAGTTTTCACCATTGCACTCATGATTATTCCGCACACATGGACGCACACAACACTCGGCACGCTTGCGATTGGTGACGCCGTGAATGTGGAAGTGGACGTTATTGCCAAATACGTGGAGGTTCTATGCCAGACCAAGTGAACAAGGTGGCCAATGCCTCCCAGCCATCTGTAGCGCTGCTGAGAGCCGTCGCAGCGCTCCGTGCCGGCCGTATGGTCATTATGGTGGATGATGAAGACCGTGAAAACGAGGGCGATCTGGTCATGGCGGCGGAGTTCATGACCCCGCAAGCCATGAACTTCATGATTACCAATGCCCGTGGTCTGGTCTGCCTCCCGCTCACGCCTGCGCATGTGGACCGGCTTGGCCTGCGCATGATGGTCACCAACAACACGGCCCGCCACAGCACGGGTTTTACAGTGTCCATTGAAGCCAAAGAAGGCGTTACGACCGGTATTTCCGCAGCGGACCGTGCCCATACCATTCTGACTGCTATTGCTGATACGGCACAGCCGGCTGACCTTGCCACGCCCGGCCATATTTTCCCGCTGCGGGCCAAGCCGGGCGGCGTGCTGGAGCGTATTGGCCACACTGAAGGCTCTATTGACCTTGTGCGTCTGGCCGGTTTGCAGCCCGCAGCAGTTATCTGCGAAATTCTGAACGAGGACGGCACCATGGCGCGCCGCCCGCAACTGGAAGTGTATGGGGCCAGATACGACATGCCCATTATCTCCATTGCGGAGCTGGTGGAGTGGGTAAAAGAGCATGGTCTGGCAGCGTTGCCAGATACGGCAGCCCAAGCGCACCCCGTGCCGGAGCAGGAAACCCTCGCTGATCTGGCAGAGGCAGCCTTGCCAAGCGCCTATGGCGGAGAAGACCTGATGATCCATGCCTTCCGTGACCGTTTGGGGGTGGAGCATGTGGCGCTGGTAAAAGGTAATCCGGTAGCCGCAGGTGCTGTGCCGGTTGTGCGTATGCATTCCGAGTGTGTGACGGGGGATGCCCTTGGGTCTTTGCGGTGTGACTGCGGAACCCAGCTTCATGCAGCGTTAAGGGCTATTGGGCAGGCAGAATGCGGGGTGCTGGTGTATGTGCGCGGCCATGAAGGGCGCGGCATAGGTCTGGCCAACAAAATCCGGGCCTATGAGTTGCAGGATGCCGGGTTGGATACGGTAGATGCCAACCACAAGCTGGGTTTTGCAACAGATGCGCGGGACTGGACAGCCGCCGCCGCTATTCTGCGGGAGCTGGGCGTGGGCCAGTTAGACCTGCTGACAAATAATCCGGACAAGGTGCGAGCTCTGGAAGCCCGTGGATTTCTGGTGCGCCAGAGAATCGGCCTTGAAACACCGGTTAATCCCTTTAACCGCGCCTACCTGCATGCCAAGCGGCAGCGTATGGGGCACCGGTTGAGTAATTTTTCTGTGAGCGATGCCCCGGCCGGGGCACCTGCTTGATGCAAGCCTTTTGAGGAAAAAGAGAAATTTATGAGCACACATCTTCCTGCGTCCCTGCCTGATCTCAAACTGGTGCCTGCGCCCCGTCTGGCACTTATCGTAAGCCGCTTTAACGAGGACGTGACAGGCGGCCTGCGGAACGGCGCTATTGAATGGCTGGGTGAGCACAATATTGCCGTTGCGGCCTCCGACATTTTTGCAGCTCCTGGCGCGTTTGAGATGCCACTACTAGCGCAAACCCTTGCAAAATCAGGCCGTTATGAGGGCGTTATCTGCCTCGGCTGCGTGATTAAGGGCGATACCGCGCATTTCGAGTTTATCAGCCTTGGCACCACGGTTGGCCTCATGCAGGCCTCCCTGGCTACGGAAGTGCCAATCGCGTTTGGTGTCCTGACAACATATACCGATGAGCAGGCGGAACTTCGGTCCCGTTCTGACATTCATAACAAAGGGCGTGAAGCTGCTGCCGCCTGCGTGGAGTCACTTGCGTTGCTGCGTCAGATCAAGACGTGATCTGGTAAAGGCTGCACGACAATGAGGTGTGCAGCCTTGCAAGGCGAGGGAATGGATGAAGCGGGTTGCTGTCATTGCAGGTCTTTTAGGGCTGGGGCTGACTGTCTGGATGTTGGCCCAGTTCGGGGCGGGTGCCATTTTCTCGCTCGTTATGGCCGGTGGCTGGGGTATTCTTGCAGCAATCGTGTTCCACACCGTGCAGGTTCTTCTCTCCGCACAGGCCTGGCGGGTTATTTCCGGCCCTAAGCCTGATACACTCCCTTCTTCTGTCCTGACATTAAAAGACTACTTTGCCCTGCGCTGTGTGAGGGAAGGGGTGAACAACCTTTTGCCTGTTGCACAGGTTGGAGGGGAGGTTTGCTCTACGCGCCTGCTGAACCGGCGCGGTTTGGGCGCAAAGCGTGCCGCGGCAGCAACCATATGCGACCTTACTCTGGAACTGCTGAGCCAGGTTCTGTTTACGGTGCTCGGCCTTATCGTCTTGCTTACGCTGGTGCAACGCTCTGCCGTGACCGATGAATTGCTGGAGAGCGCTTTGGTGGCTCTTGCCATTGGTCTGGCTGTTTTTATTAGCCAGTGGCTTGGTGCCGTGGCCCTTGTTGAAAAGCTTTTACTGAAAATAGCAGCCCATCTTGGCTGGAGCGGGGCTGAAAGCATACGCGGGCTGCACCAGCAGGTGTTGGCGCTTTATATGGCCAAACGCGCTACCGTATGGGCTTTTACCTTACAGTTTGTTGCCTGGGCGCTTGGCGCAGTTGAGGTCTGCCTCATCCTGCATTTTATGGGATATGACTGCTCATTAGCCGTGGGGTTCGTGATTGAGGGCGTGGGTGAGGCCGCAAAATCCGTTGGCTTTGCAGTGCCGGGAGCTCTGGGTGTTTCTGAAGGCGGGTATGTTCTGGTAGGCGGCCTTTTCGGCGTGCCACCCCAGATGGCAATGGCCCTGTCCCTTATTAAACGCGTACGCGAAATTGTGTGGGGTCTACCTTCGCTCGTTCTCTGGCAGTGGCTGGAGCATGTATGGTGCCCGGAAAGCCCGGAGCATGAGAGCGAATGTGCACCCATGTTGTGTAAAAATTCGGTTTCTGACGTTCGTTTATGAACGCAAAAAGGGTCATTGCTATATCCCTGCTTGCATGAAGCAGGTGGGTTGGGCCAAACCAAAACAACTTTGAGCCTTCAATGGCCTAAAAATTTATCAGGAACTGACAGCTCGCCATGCTTTCTGCCTTCATCGGTCGTTTCATCATGCTTTGCGCACGTCATGCTTATGCGGTCGTGGCAGTGTTTTTTATTCTCTCCGCTGGGGCAGTTTTTGCCGGGGTTAATTATCTGGGGGTCACCACAGATACGAGCAAAATGCTCTCCCCACGGCTTGAGTGGAAGCAACGTTCGGACGAGATGGCCCGTCTGTTCCCGCAAAAGGAAAACCTGCTTGTTGCGGTGATTGAGGCAGATTTGCCGGAAGAGGGGCGGGAGACCGCCCGTTTGCTGGCAGAGCGTTTGGCAGCAGACCATAAAAACTTCAACTTTGCAGAACGCCCGGATGCAGACCCGTACCTAGTGCGCAACGGCCTGATGTTTCTGGATACCAAACCGCTTGGGCAGTTACTGGATGACACAATTGCCGCCCAGCCGTTCCTGGGGGCGTTGGCGCAGGACCCATCAGCACGCGGTCTGTTTGGTGCCCTGTCACTTATTGCGGAAGGCGTGAAGCAGGGGCAGGCGGACCTGACGGGCTTTCAGCCAGCCCTGAAAGGCTTTGCGGATAATCTTGAGCAGGCGCTGGCGGGCAAACCCCAACCCCTGTCCTGGGAGCATCTGTTAGGTGGTCAACTCTCTGATCTTGCCGGGCGTTACCAGTTTGTCATCACCAAACCCAAGCTGGACTATGGTTCCTTCCAGCCGGGCGGGGATGCCGCAAATGCCATGCGCCGCGCTGCGGATAGTCTGGACTATGTGAGAAGCGGCCACGCCAAGGTACACATGACCGGGCAGGTGCAGCTCGATGATGAAGAATTTGCCACTGTGGCAGAAGGGATGGTGGCAGGGCTTCTGGGGTCTCTGGCTTTGGTGACCATTTGGCTCATGCTGGCTGTGCGGTCCTGGCGTGTTGTGCTGCCTATTGTGGTCACGCTGGTTGTAGGCCTGCTGCTGACGACCGGTTTTGCAGCCGTGGCAGTTGGTACGCTTAATCTGATCTCCGTTGCCTTTGCCATCCTGTTTGTGGGCATTGCGGTGGATTTCGCCATCCAGTTCTCTGTGCGTTTCCGGGCCCAACATCAGGATAGCCGGAACGAGCAGGGAATCCTCGCCGCGTTGGCGGAAACTGGGGAGGAGACAGGGCACCAGATTTTGGTGGCGGCACTGGCAACATCCGCAGGCTTTCTGGCATTTACGCCCACAGCCTTTCTGGGCGTGGCCCAGCTTGGGTTGATTGCCGGTATTGGCATGATGGTTGCATTCGTTTGCACCACAACTCTGCTGCCAGCCTTGCTGCGTATTTTTCATCCGCCGTTGGACTGCCCGAGCATGGGCTATGCCTTCATGCAGCCTGTGGATGTCAAAATCCGTCAGATGCGCAAGCCACTGCTGATTGTTTTTGGCCTTGTGGCGCTGGCGGGCATTGTTCTGGTGCCGCGCCTCAATTTTGATGGCGACCCACTGCACACAAAAAACCCGAACTCCGAGGGCATGAAGGCCCTGCACCTGCTTATGACCAACCCGCAGTCTTCCCCCTATGGGGCAGAATTGCTGGTGCCGTCTCTGGATGATGCCAAGCGCGAGGCAGACCGTCTGGCCAAAGTGCCTGGTGTGCATGACGCCATGTGGCTGGGGTCTTTTGTGCCGGAAAACCAGCCTGAAAAACTGGCGCTTATTCAGGATGCAGCCAATATCCTGCTGCCCACCCTTATTGTGCCAACCCCCAGACCAGAACCCGACGCGCAAGCCCTGCGTGATGCCGCCCAGAGCACCGCAACTGCGCTGGGTGGGGTGATGGACAAGCTGAGTGCCACAGACCCGCTGCGCCGCATTCAGGCAGCGCTTGCCAAAATGGCCTCAGCGCCGGACACGATTGTGGTGGATGCCAACCATGCTCTGGTTCGTTTTCTGCCTGCTGAGCTGGACCAGCTCCGCACCATGTTACAGGCAACACCTGTCACGCTTAAGGATGTTCCGCAGTCTATTGCCAGCAATTATCTGCTGCCCGATGGCCGCGCCTTGGTGGAAGTTCATCCAAACGGCGTTATGTCCAACAGCAACGCTCTGCGCAGCTTTGTGACCTCCCTACAGCAGATTGAACCAAAAATGGCAGGGAGCGCGGTTGATATTGTTGAAAGCGCACGCTCCATCGTCAAGGCGTTTGAACAGGCTGCTGTTGCCGCTATTGGCATGATTGCGCTCATCCTGTTTCTGGCGCTCCGCCGCCGTCTGACAGACATGATGCTTGTTCTGGCCCCCCTGCTGCTCTCAGCCCTCATGACCGTTATTCTGATTGTGCTGCTGCCTGAGACACTGAACTTTGCAAATATTATCGCCCTGCCGCTGCTGCTGGGCGTTGGGGTGTCCTTCAACATCTACTTCGTCATGAACTGGCGTGATGGTGTGAAGCACCCGCTGGCGTCCCCCACCGCGCGGGCTGTGCTGTTCTCTGCACTGACAACGGGTACGGCATTTGGCTCTCTGGCGTTGTCCCACCATCCGGGTACGGCCAGCATGGGGCGGCTCTTGCTGTTGTCTTTGGGGTGCACCTTGCTGGCAACACTAGTTTTTGTGCCAGCGCTGCTGCCAAAGCGAGACATAGACGAAAACTGACCTTACGAAAAACGCCCCATAATGGGGCGTTTTTTTATACGGCTGGTTTTCAGGGGAATAAAGGGTTCAGGCTGGTTTGGCCTTTAAAACAGCCATGGCAACGCAGGCCAAAACCACACCCGTACCAATAATGGCAAAAGCACCCCCGGCCGGAAGAACCAGACCCCCCACCAAGGCGCCCGTACCAATGCCAGCATTAAACCCGGTGACACAAAAGGATGCCGCGGCCTCATGCTGGTTGGGGGCAAGTTCCAGCGCATAGCTTTGCATGGCAAGGTTTATCAGGGCTGCAATAACGCCCCACAGTGCCAGCACCACCCAGATGGCAGATGTGGCGTACGTTGACCCAACAAGCAGCCCATAGCTCAGCACAAGCCCAACCAATGACAGCCCGACAGTCCGCCCGGCTGAAAAAGGCAAGCGGCCACCAAGCCAGTTGCCAACAATACCAGCGCCTCCGAACACAAGCAGCATAAGCGGAATTTGAGCATCTGGTGCCAGAACCAGCTTCTTTAAAAGCGGTACAATGTAGGTGTAGGCTGTAAAATGCGCCGTTACCGCGCAGGCTGTCAGAATGGCAATGTAGCGTAACACGGGCTGGCGCAGCAGGTGGCGGATATCAATATGCCGCCGTACACCCGGCATGGGCGGGAGAAGCACCAGCATACCAGCCAGCACCATCACCCCCAGAACTCCTGTGAGCGAGAACGCGGCCCGCCATCCAGCCCAGTGCCCTATGGCGGAAGCCAGAGGAATGCCACCAGCAAAGGCCACGGCCACACCGGTAAAAGCCATGCCCGTAACTCTGGCAATGGGGAGTTGTGGTGCAAGCCGCACCGCCAGACTGGAAAGGATGGACCAGAAAACCCCATGCCCCAGCGCCAACGCCACCCGCAGTAAAGCCATAACGGTATAATTGGGTGTCAGGGCGGTGAGCAGATTAACACTCCCCACCAAAGCCATAAGAGCCGCAACCAGAATCCGCCGGTCCACGCCGGAGCAGGCAATGGTAAGGGGAATGGCTGTCAGAGCCACAAGCCACGCATACCCGGTTACCAAAAGACCAATTTGGGACTCAGACACAGTCAGCCCATGGGCAATGTCGGTCAGGAGCCCGATAGGCAATATTTCAGTAACCTGCCAGACAAACGCGCCCAGAGACAGAATAAGAATACGGAAGATCATGCCCAGCCTCCTTCAAAAGGCTGTTGTAGGGCAGGGCAGGAGGAGCAAGAAGGAAATTGGAGCGTATAGACGTTGGGTGTCTGGTGTTTCACGAGGCATCCCTGTGGCAAGAGGCAAAAACAAACCGGGCAGCAGGCCCACGGCAACGAACCGGAAGCAGCGTGGACACTCCCGGCCCGCATAAGGTGCGGGCAAGACGGTAAGGACCGATAGCATAGCGCTACGGTGGTGTGTCCAATCCGACTACAGGAAATAGAGGCATGACGAAACGCTTTGCCTGCTAAGGTGCGTACTATTTGCCGTGCTTAGTAAGGGCAGCCGCCAGTCTGGTCAGCACGAGACAGTGAGATAACAGCTACGGGCTATTTCTCTGGTTTCTCAGGCGCGTTTCGGGTTATAAACCTGCTTCACGCCACTCCAGAAAAACCCTTTTTTCTGGCCATATAATTTGTTCATTGAAATTCAAAGACTTAACCAACAGACCAAAAAAGAGGGTCAAATAGACCAAAACCTCTTTTTCCCGCAGAATTCCGCCAGTATAGACTCTATCGTCTCTAGTTCACTGCCGCACAGGCAGCTCAGAAAGTTCTGGTAGCGGCAACAAAGCCTGGCTCGATGTTCACTGCCGCACAGGCAGCTCAGAAAGTAATTACCAGAAAAAGTAAGCTGACCGGTTATGTTCACTGCCGCACAGGCAGCTCAGAAATGTTGTGATGCGGGGGTTGTGGAAGGACATGGAGTTCACTGCCGCACAGGCAGCTCAGAAAAGACGCAGTT
>NZ_BAMV01000011.1 GCF_000963925.1 Acetobacter cibinongensis | reverse complement strand
GAAGGCCGGAAGGCCGGAAGGCCGGAAGGCCGGATCAGGATTTCTTTACAAATTCAGATTTCAAATTCATGGCACCAAATCCGGGAATTTTGCAGGCAATATTATGCCCGTCTGCACCGTCTGTCAAGCGGATACCCTTGACCTTGGTACCCCCCTTAATGGCCTGAGAAGACCCTTTTATTTTCAGATCCTTGATGACTGTTACCGTGTCACCATCGGTCAGAATATTCCCGTTTGCATCCTTAATAACGCCCGGCTCGCCCTCTGTGCTGGCGGTCAGGCTGCTATCCTGGCTCCACTCATTGCCGCATTCCGGGCAAATCCACAGGCTGCCATCTGGGTACACATGCTCGGAACCGCAGGTTGGGCATGGTGGGGTTGTGGTCATAGCTATCCTTTCACGTTGTAGGTCTGTTTCTACTGCATAGCTCGCACAATAGAAAGGCGGTGTGATCATACCTCATAGCTTTGCACAATATTGACCTGCGCCACCCCCGAAGGCAGGATTTTTCCGGGCAGATCTCCTCACGCTGCCCTGTCTCTGTTACCTGAGATTTTCTGCCATGAAAGGGTGCGCGCCATGACGCTGTTCTCTCGTCCACTTCGCCTGTCTCTTACAGCGGCTCTCGTGCTCCCTGCCCTGCTGGCAGGCTGTGCAGGAGACTCAAAGCCTGTCTCCTTTGCTCCGCTAACCTATGACTATCTGGGCCAGATGCACCTGAACGCATCCACCCTTAATATTATGGATAACACCCAGACCAACCCGATTGCAGGCGATATTGGCAACCGGGCCCCCACCCCTCCGGCGCAAGCGCTGCGGCAAATGGCGCAGGACCGTCTGGCTGCCGGGAGTTCAAATGGCAATACGGCCCAGTTCGTGATTGACCGTGCCTCCATCCTGCATAACGCGGGCGGCACTCTGGCCGGGCAGATGGATGTTCACCTCGACATTCTCAGCCCCGGCAGCACACAAACAGCGCATGCGGAAGCTCATGTCACAAGCAACCTGCGGCCCGACCCCTCAAAAGGGGACGTGGACAGTCAGGCCAACCTGTATGAGCTGACCCGTGACATGATGCAGCACATGAATGTGGAACTGGAATATCAGATACGCCACTCCCTCTCCGCCTGGCTTGTGGATGCAGGCGGCACACCCGTGGGGGCCGCCATTCAAACGCAACAGCTTGGCGCACCCGGCACCACATCAGCAGCACCCCAAGGGCTGAGTGCTACGGCTGTTACGGTGCCAGCCACGGCGGCAACCAGTGCTATCCCAACATCCACCACACCGGAAAACGCACCGATCACCACACCAACAGTCACAATGCCCAAAGTTGACGTGCCAGATATCACGCCTCCACAGGTTAATGTTCCAGACACAAGCGGCGTCACCCAAAAAGCCACAACCAGCGTGGCCCCCAGTGAGCCGGATGCCATTTTCCCTGCCGGGGGAGACGATGACAGTACCGCAAAACCTGCCAAAACCATGTCCCCTAAAGCAGGGTATCTGAAGCTGCCGGGACAAACCAAATCCGCAACATCTGGCAACTGATTAAGCAAGAAGGGCAAGAGAAAGCCGGGCTTCCTCTTGCCCTTCAAAAGTCTATATTTTCAAAAAACAGCGTATTTAGAAAATATTTTGACGGGTCCTTATAAAATCACGCCCTACTCCAAAAAGAACTCATCACTCAGTTGGATCAACCTCGCCGTGGCCTAATTCCATAACACACTGAACACCCTAACTCTGCTTGGCGGAGAGCAATTTACCCTCCGCCTTCTCGGCAACTGTCAGCAAAGCCCCCTCCGTCCGGAAAGATTGCCGTTCGGCACGGCTGCGGCCATAACGACAACCATGCAACAGTCAGCACTTCCCCCCTCTGTTTCCACACTGGCAAACGGCCTTCCTGTGCAGGATGTTCTGCCCGCGCTCTATGCCGCTCTGGCGCAAGAGGCCACTGCCGAACATCCGGCATCCGCCATTCTGGTCGCACCGCCCGGTGCGGGGAAGACAACGACTGTCCCGCCTGTTCTGGCAGCAGCACCATGGCGTGGGGAGGCTGACCGCATCATCATGCTGGAACCCCGCAGGCTGGCCGCACGCGCTGCCGCCCAGCGTATTGCAGGGCTATTGGGGGAAGAAGCAGGCGGCTTTGTTGGCTACCGTACCCGTCTGGATTCCGCCATTTCCGACCGCACCCGTATTGAGGTTCTGACAGAAGGCCTTTTCTTGCGCCGCCTGTTAGGTGACCCCATCCTGGAAAATATTGCCTGCGTGATTATTGACGAAGTGCATGAACGCTCGCTGGAAGCAGACCTTGCACTCGCTCTGTGCCTTGACCTGCAACGCACCCTGCGGCCAGACCTGCGGCTTGTGGCCATGTCTGCCACAGCGGAAACGGAGCGGTTGGCCGCCCTGATGAACGCGCCGGTTTTAACCAGCGAAGGCCGCATGTACCCGCTGACAGTTCAGCATGCAAAACGGGATATTCCGCACATTCGGGATCTTCCTGCGGTCACGGCAAGTGCTGTTAAAACAGCCCTTGTTGAAACCACGGGGGATATTCTGGTTTTTCTGCCCGGCACGGGGGAAATACGGCGTGTAACAGCATTACTTGAGGGCTATAGCGCTACTGTTCTGCCACTGCATGGAGAACTGCCACCCGCCGAGCAGGCCCGTGTCTTGCGCCCCGGCGCGGAAGGGGAACGCCGCGTTATTCTGGCTACATCCATTGCCGAGACATCCCTGACTGTTCCGGGAGTCAGGGTTGTTATTGATGGTGGGTTCCGGCGGGCCCCACGGTTTGACACGGGGGCTGGCCTTTCCCGGCTGGAGACGCTGCGTATTTCCAAAGCAGCAGCTCGACAGCGCGCGGGTCGTGCGGGCCGAGAAGCCCCCGGCACCGCCATATGCCTCTGGACCCCCGCCACTGAACGCGGCCTACCCAACCATGACCGGCCCGAAATTCTGGAAGCTGACCTTGCTGATTTTGTATTGGCCTCAGCGCTCTGGGCAGATAGCGTTGGCACACCGGAAGCCCCCCTTCCCCTGCCTGATCAGCCACCAACAAGTGCTGTTAACGCCGCAAAAGACCTGCTGATCATGCTGGGAGCGCTGGACGATTCCGGTGTCATTACGGCTTTAGGGCGCAACATGGCAGCGCTGGGGGCGCACCCGCGTCTTGCGGCCATGATGCTGGCCGCCAACACGGAAGAAGAAGCGGCGCTGGCGGCAGATCTTGCCGCTTTGCTGGAAGAGCGGGACCCCTTGCGCCCGCGTGTGGCAGGACGAGGAGGCCCTCCGCCTGTTCCTCCCTCTGATATTTCTCTGCGGCTGGACCTTATTGCTGGGGACCACCACCCGGATGCGGACCGGGGCGCGCTGGCACGTATCCGGCAGGCGGCAGGCCGCTACCGGGTCAGGCTGGGGCTTAAAAGCCGCCACGAGGCCGAAGGAGACCCAGCAGCCTTGCTGGCGGCAGGCTTCCCTGACCGGATAGCTCTCTCCCGCGGAGAAGCCGGTAGTTTTCGCCTGTCCAATGGCACCAATGCCCGCCTGCGGCGCGATGACCCGCTCTCCGAACAGAAACTGCTAGTCGTGGCCGGGCTGCATTTGCGGACTTCGGCTGAAATTCGGCTGGCGGCACCTCTCGACCTCAACGCCCTGCCCACTGCCTTGCTAGACCGCACCAAGGAACAGGTTGAAACAACGCTGGACCCAACATCGGGCGCTATTCTGGCCCGCCGCCGCACCCGCATTGGGTGCCTGATTTTGCGTGACCGAACGGAAAAGGTGGAAGCTGCCAACGCCACCGCGCTTTTGTTGACGCAAGCCAGAACCGCTCCAGCCTCTGTGCTGAACTGGTCAGACAGCACACAGCAGCTTCAGGCGCGGGTTGAGTTTGCCCGTAGCCTTGAAATCCTCCCTCCAAACGAAACAGACCCTTGGCCAGATTTCTCCACTCAGGCTCTTGCTTCCTCCGTGGATGACTGGCTGGCACCGTGGGTAGAGGGGCTCAGTTCCGTGGCGGAACTGAAATCCCTTGACCTCACGGCCGTCTTGCGCGCGCATCTTGGGTATGCCCGCACGCAGTGGTTGGACAAACACCTGCCCACCAGCCAGCCCTTCCCCGGAGGAGCGGCAACGGTTGATTACACCCAGCCGGTTCCAGTAGCCGCAGGGCGTGCACAAATTTTTTACGGGACCGACACAACACCGGAACTGGCCGGAGGGCGCATACCGCTCCGGCTGGCGCTGCTCTCCCCCGCAGGCAGACCACAGGCCATTACGGCAGACCTTGGCAGCTTCTGGTCCGGCGGATGGGCAGATATGCGCCGGGATATGCGGGGCCGTTACCCACGGCATGAGTGGCCAGAGAATCCGGCGCTTGCCCCTGCCAAACCGCGACCGCCGCGTAAAGACAAGGGGTGACAGAGTGTGCGGATGGGGCATGGGATTTGCTAAGCATGTTACAACATGCAGGTGTGCCCATTGCTTTCTTTCTTAAAAGAAGGGCAAAAGAGAACATGTCCAGAACCCTGATCACGGCAAAATGAAGCGCTTTCTGTGTAGCCTGCCCGTTCTTGCAAGCACCTGCCTGCCCAGCGCTCAGCCAGGCTGGGCGGCAACACGCACACCAGCGCTCCCAGCGTTTGCACCGGCCATTCCTCTGGTGGCCCCTCCCGGCCCCACCTCTTTTGCGCCATTGGTCCGCAAGGTAGTGCCTGCGGTGGTCAATATTGCCGTCACGCGGGATTCTGACTCCGGCAAACACAAAAAACTCCCTACCGCAGTAAAGGGCACCCCGCTGGAGCGCCGTTTGCGGGAACGTATCCGCCGCCATGGGGATGAAATTCTGGGCGCTGGCTCCGGCTTTATTCTGGACCCGTCCGGTATTATCGTCACCAACGGTCATGTGGTGGACGACGCGGACAAAATTACCGTCTCCCTTATGGACGGAAAGGAGTTTACGGCAGAGCTTGTTGGTATTGATAAATTAACAGACATTGCCGTTATCAAAATTCAAAGCCCTTCTCCGCTGCCCTACCTTGAATGGGGAGATAGCCGCCTTGTGCAGGTGGGGGACTGGATTGTTGCGGTGGGCAACCCTTTCGGGCTTGGGTCCTCTATCACTGCGGGCATTGTCTCCGCCCGCGGTCGGGATATTGGGACCGGACCATTTGATGACTTTCTGCAACTGGACGCACCCATAAACCCCGGCAACTCCGGCGGCCCGACCTTCAATCTGGCTGGGCAGGTGATTGCCCTTAATACGGCCATTGTCTCCCCTACCGGAGGGTCCGTTGGGCTGGGATTTTCCATCCCGTCCGAACTGGTGATCCCGGTTGTGGAGGCTCTGCGCCATAACGGGCACATAGAACGCGGCTGGCTGGGTGCCACGCTGGAAGATATTATCACCCACAATGGCGCCCGCGTGGCAGAGGTGGACCGCAACGGTCCTGCCGCCAAGGGTGGCATGAAGAAAGACGATATTATTATTGCCATGGGCGGGGAGCATATGGACTCAGCGCGCAGCACAATCCGTGCCGTTGCGGCGGCCCGGCCAAATGCGGATATTCAGGTCACTGTCCAGCGTCAGAAGACCCCCATTGACCTGACAATCCATATCGGCCACCGGCCACGCTCAGAAGACTAAAACCCCGACAACACTTCAGATCATTTCCAGAGACGTTTTTTTGCTGGGGGGCGGAAACGCTGCATCCAGCTCCGTCAGGTCCGCTTCTGTCAAAACAATATCCTGCGCGGCAATATTCTGCTTCAGGTGCTCAAGGGAGCTTGCCTTGGGGATAGCCAGCATATTGCGCTGCCGCAAGACCCACGCCAAAGCAATCTGTGCTGGTGTAGCAGGGCCTGTTGCAGTTTTGTGCCGCGCCGCCACAGCCTGTAGTGTTGGGTTGTGCAGCAAAGCACCCCCTTGCCCTATGGGCGAATAGGCCATGGTAACGATATTGCGGAACCGGTTTGCATCCAGCAGGTCATACTCCACACCCCGATGCTCCAGACTGTAGAGAATCTGGTTTACAGCACATTCACCGGGGTTGGTGCAGGCTTCAAGCTCCAACACGTCATCCACATCAAAATTGGAGACACCCCAGTTGCGGATGAGCCCTTCCTGTTTCAGTTTCCGGAAGGCTTCCACGGTTTCTGCCAGCGGGGTCGCGCCGCGCCAGTGCAGCAAATATAAATCCAGATAAGTCGTGCCCAGCCGCCGTAAAGACTTGCGGCAAGCCTCAGCCACCCCAGCGGCGGAGGCGTTGGACGGCAGGACCTTGCTGACCAGAAAAACATCCTGCCGCATAATATAGGTTGCTTCGCCCACCAGACATTCGGACAGGCCATCTCCATACATTTCCGCGGTATCAACAACCTTTAGCCCGGCCTCAATACCGTAGCGCAGGCTTTCAATTTCCTGCTTCAGTTTGGGGCCGGGGGTGCCGCCCATATTCCATGTGCCCATTCCCAAAGCGGGCAGAGCCGTGCCGTTGGCAAGAGTTACTGTCTTGGTCATGGCTATCGGGCCTTTCTCTCTATCTGGGCAGACCAGTCTGCACCGCCGTAACGGCAGTGGCGTGCTGCACGGGTCTTTGTGTTCCCAGCGCAGGGCGGGGTAAAGCGTTCCCCATCAGGTAGCACACATGCTAACAAGACATACGCAGTACGTCACCAACGGCAGGCAGCATGACACAGATTGGTTTTTATCACCTTACCCGCACCAGCGTGACAGACGCCCTGCCCCCGCTCTTGACCCGCACACTGGCCAGTGGCCAGAAAGCCGCCATCTGGTGCCAGACAAAAACCGTACTGGACGATGTTGATAAAACCTTGTGGAAAATCTCCACCCCAACATGGTTACCCCACGGCAGCGCAGGCGTACTACGGCCAGACCTGCAACCCATCTGGCTCAGTGTGGAGGCTGAGGCCCCCAATAACGCTAAATTCCTGTTCCTGCTTGAAAACCGGCAGTGTGAAGACTGCAGTCAATTTGAGCGTGTTTTTGATCTGTTTGACGGGCATGATGAAAACGCCGTTGCTGCGGCCCGCACCCGCTGGACCGCCATGAAAGCCGCAGGGCATGACCTAACCTACTGGCGCCAAGAAGCACAGGGGTGGAAGCGGGCGCGTTAACAACCCGCTCCGCCCATACACTCAGTCTGCGCGCTGAGCCTTGCTGCTTTCACGCACACCGTAGAATTCAGACGTGTGATTCCATTCCGGCCAGTTTTTTGAAAAAGCCAGATCTTTACCCACTGTGTACAGAAGGGCTACGTCCTCAGCCGCACCGCGTACATCCCAGTCCGCACTCCAACTGTCGCAAGCTTGATGGTAGCAGGCCATATAGCCCACGAGCCATGCCTTGCCTGCTTCTACCCCACCTTTACGCAGGTCCGGATAGCCCGCCATATCCATCATGGCGACAACAGGCACACCAACTCTGGCGAAGGGCAAATGATCTGCCCGATAAAAAGCTCCCCGTTCCGGCATGGCTTCCGGCTGCATGGTGCGGCCCTGTTTTTTTGCGGCGGCTGCAACATCATCCTGCACGGTATTTTGCCCAGCTCCCACCATGAACCCATTGCGGGACGGACCTGCCATCTGCAAAACATCCATTGTGAAATTTGCTGCTGTTTTCTGCAAATTCACCAGCGGGTGCGCTGCATACCAGCCGGACCCAAGAAGGCCACGTTCTTCGGCAGTCCATGCGGCAAACACAACGGTACGATCTGGCTGCGGACCTGCCTTGAACGCGCGTGCAATTTCCAGCACGCCCGCAATACCAGACCCATCATCAATCGCGCCACGGCGAATAATAGTCTGGCCCTGCGCGTTCGTGCTCATGCCATACGCATCCCAATGCGCACCGAACATCACGCTTTCATCCGGTCTTTTGGCACCGGTTATTTTGCCCAGAACATTCTGGCTTGTGACCTGAACATGCTTAACCGGCACTTTAAGCGAAAAGCCCGCATTATGAATGGTAATAGGTGAAAAACTGGTCTGCCGTGCCTTAACCCGTTCTTCTGCCAGATCAAGCCCGGCTGCTGTAAACAATTTGTTTGCGGCATCCCCGGACAACCAGCCCTGCATCAGAACAGGGCGGTCTTTTTTCCCACGCACAATGTCAAAAGACTCCCCACCGGGTGCAATGACCGTTTCCCAACCATAAGAGGCACCGGGTTTGTCATGCACAATCAGGGCACCTATGGCCCCCCGCCGTGCGGCTTCCTCATATTTATAGGTCCAGCGGCCGTAATAGGTCATGGCGCGGCCATTAAAGCGCTCATACGCCGCATCATCTTTCGTGGCCTCAAAGTCCGGGTCATTAATCAGAAAAATGGCAATCTTGCCT
This sequence comes from Acetobacter cibinongensis, assembly GCF_000963925.1. Taxonomy (GTDB): domain Bacteria; phylum Pseudomonadota; class Alphaproteobacteria; order Acetobacterales; family Acetobacteraceae; genus Acetobacter; species Acetobacter cibinongensis. The sequence continues at coordinate 271,126 of NZ_BAMV01000011.1, read as the reverse complement.
TTAAGGTCAACGCCCTTGAAGTCATCCCATCCCCGTTCCGGAGCGTGCACACCATAGCCCACGAACACCAGAGGAGCCTGTGCAATATCAATCAGTTTAACAGCCTGATTGGTGGAAAAATAGATATCCTTGTTTTGTTCCAGAGAGACCGTTTCACTAGGAAAACTGACTTTAGACACTGAAGGTTTACCAACCTGTGTGCGCAGGAGTGGCACGGTTTGCGTCCAGCCACCATTATCCCCCGCAGGTTCCAGACCAAGCTGCTGATAGGCTTGAATGAGCCATGCTACCGTGCGCTCTTCCCCCTGCGTACCAGGTGCTCGGCCTTCAAATGTATCAGAGGCCAGAACACGCATGGTGTCAGACATATGCTGAGGGTCGATTGGCGCGTAGGAAGCCGCATCAGAATGAGAACTGGCATAGGCCGGAAGGGCCAAGGCCCCAGCACTCATGAAAACCCCTAGGCAGGCAACGCTCCCCACCATTTTTTGACGCCATCCGTGAGAGGAAATGGGCCGGAGTGCAAAAGAAAGAGGATGATTGCTGCTCATGGGGACCTGCGCCTGTGTTTATTTCCTGTCCATCATAGCGCATTTCGCATCCGAACCAAAAGCAAGCTCCTGTCATCATCCTATGCCTGAGAGCAGGCACAAAAAAAGGCCCCCGAAGGAGCCTTTTCTTGGTGGCTGGATTGTATATCGGTCAGTTACGCTTTTTCGTGCCGGGTTTGAACGAATGTGTTCAGCAGGCGCACGCCAAAGCCTGTAGCCCCTTTGGGTTGACCATTCTTGCCTTTAGCCAGCCAGGACGTGCCAGCAATATCCAGATGCGCCCAAGGTGTTTCCCCCACAAAACGCTTCAGGAACTGTGCTGCGGTAATAGACCCGCCTGCACGACCGCCCCCAATGTTCTTCATGTCCGCAATGTCGGATTTAATCAGGGCATCATACGCTTTGCCCATAGGCATACGCCACAGCAGGTCACCTGTTGCCTCACCAGCCTGTGCCAGATCGGCTGCAAGAGCATCATTGTTAGAGAACAGGCCTGCATATTCATGGCCCAAGCTGACGACAATGGCCCCGGTCAGGGTTGCGAGGTCAACCATCAGTTTCGGTGCAAAGCGTTCACGGGCGTACCAGAGAATATCTGCCAGAACCAGACGACCTTCGGCATCCGTGTTCAGGACTTCAATGGTCTGGCCAGAAGCACTACGCACAACATCCCCAGGGCGCTGGGCGTTACCGGACACCATGTTTTCAACAAGCCCGACAATACCCACGGCATTCACCTGCGCCTTACGGCCTGCCAGTGCTGCCATCAGGCCGGTAACCGTTGCGGCCCCTGCCATGTCACCTTTCATTTCTTCCATACCAGCAGCTGGTTTGATGGAAATGCCGCCACAGTCAAAGGTCACGCCTTTGCCGATAAAGGCGATCGGGGCTTCGTCTTTCACGCCGCCATTCCAGCGCATGATAACGGTGCGTGGTTCGTTCTCACTGCCCTGCGCCACACCCAGCAACGCGCCAAAACCCAGCTTTTCCATTGCAGTGCGGTCCAGCACCTCAATGTCCAAACCGAGATTCCGCAGAGTTGTAATGCGTTCAGCAAATTCAATGGGGGTCAGAACATTGGCGGGCTCTGTCACCAGATCACGCGTCAGGATCACACCACGCGCGATGGCGGCCTGTGCGGGCCATGCAGCGTCAGCCTGCGCCACGTCTGAGGTCAGAACATCCAGTTTGGCAAGGGCGTGATTTTTATCATCCTCAGGTACGCTCTGATACAGCCCGAAATGATAAGCCCCAAGTGTCGCACCCAGCGCCACGTGTGCAGCATGAGGCAGTCCTGCCACAGCAACAGACGCTTTCTCAGCCTTCAACAGTGCCGAGGCCGCTACACCACCGGCGTTCTCAGCCTCTTTAGGGCCAAAAGCGTCTTTCGCGCCAACGCCCACCAGCACAACCCGGTCCAGCCCTGCACCGGGCGCCAGAATGGTCGTGACGCGCCCTTCTTTGCCTGAAAACCCGTCTGCTTTGGCTGCGCGGCTTATCGCACCGCCTGTTGCGTCATCCAGCGCCTTGTAGAAAGAAGAATGATCCTGCCCCTCGGCAACCAGAAGTGCCAGAGCCCCATTCTGTGGTAGGTTTTCTGGGGCGAACGTAACATGTAGCATAAAAATCTGGCCTCCTCGGGTTTTTCAAAATCTGTGCGCTTTATCGCATGGCTCGCAGCGCTCTACCATATGCTGTGGCAATATGGGCCTCATCTCTTACACTACAAGACGGCAGGCGTGGCTGACCCTCAGTATTTGGGGACATGACGAAACGCCAGATTTACCCTATGCTGCCCCCATGACCAGCCATACTGACGCAGATCTTCTGGCCCTTGCCGCCCGACTGGCGGAAGAAGCCGCTGAGATTATCCGCACCATTCGCGCCCGTGGGTTCAAGACCCTGACCAAGACCGATGCCTCCCCGGTGACGGAAGCAGACCACGCGGCGGAAGCGCATATCCTCAAGGGGCTTCGGGCCGAAGCGCCCCATATTCCCGTTATTGCAGAAGAAGAAGTGGCTTCAGGCCTGCTTGGCACGGTAGCGCCGGAATACTGGCTGGTGGACCCGCTGGACGGCACGCGGGAATTTGCTGCCGGACGGGATGATTTTACGGTCAATATCGGTCTGGTCCGTGACGGTCGTGCGTATCTAGGGGCCATGGCTTTGCCTGCGTATCACCAGCTTTATACAGGGGGCGTTGGCCTGCCTGCACACCGTACGGACCGCAATGGCACCACGGTCATTCATGTTCGCCGTCCGCCACCAGAAGGCCTGAGTGTTCTGGCTTCACGTCACTACGCTGATGACCCCAGATTGGCCGAGTATCTGGGGGAGCGGCGCATTGCGTCCATTGGCAATATTGGCTCAGCCGTTAAATTTGCCCGCGTTGCAGAAGGTGCTGTCGACTTCTACCCGCGCCTTGGCCCCACGATGGAGTGGGACACGGCCGCCCCCCATGCCATTTTGGAAGCCGCTGGTGGTCATCTGACCTTGCTGGATGGCAGCCCGCTCCTTTATGGCAAAACAGACTGGAAGAACCCTCCCTTTGTCTGCACCGGCGCACTCTAAAGCCCTCCAATGCTTTGAACAGAAATACGCATACCCATGACACTGCGCCTTGCCGCAACACCCTCCGGGCTTGAAGCCGCCGCCCATATTCTGCGTGACGGCGGGCTTGTGGCATTTGGCACAGAAACCGTTTACGGGCTGGGTGGAGACGCGTCTCAACCCAAAGCTGTGGCGCGTATTTTTGAAGCCAAAAACAGGCCACGCTTCAACCCGCTGATCAGCCACTTTCCCACAGCCGCCGCCGCATTTGAGCAGGTTTCAGCCTCCCCTCTGGCCCGCAAACTGGCCGAGACCTTCTGGCCAGGACCGCTGACACTGGTTCTCCCCCGTGCACCCGGCAGTACGGTGTCCGACCTTGCCGCAGATGGTTTGACGTCTTTGGCTGTACGCGTACCGCGCGGAGACGCCGTGCAAACCCTTCTTGCACTGGTGGACCGGCCAATTGCCGCCCCGTCCGCCAACCGCTCCGGTAGAATTAGCCCGTCTGATGCCAGCCATGTTCTGGAAGAGTTGGATGGGCGTATTGATGCCGTGCTGGATACTGGCCCCTGTATGGTAGGGATTGAAAGCACGGTACTGGACCTGACTCAGCCTGACAGACCAGTGCTGCTCCGCCATGGTGGCATTACGCCTGAGGCTCTGGAAGCCGTGTGCGGCCCGCTGAGCTACCCGGAAACAGCAAGTGATACCGCCCCCGTTTCACCGGGTCGTATGCTCTCACATTATGCCCCCACTCTACCTGTCCGGCTGGATGTCACGCATCCGGAGGCCACAGATGCCCTGCTTGCCTTTGGCCCCACTCCGGCTCGTGGCGCAGGCTATGTGTTTAACCTGAGCGAGCAAGGCAGTCTGGAAGAAGCCGCAGCACGGCTTTTTGCCGGGCTGCGCTTTCTGGACAAAAAGGGGGCGGAACTCGGTCTAAAAGCCATTGCCGTCTCCCCTATTCCCGCACAGGGCCTGGGTCTTGCTATACGGGATCGCCTGCATCGTGCTGCCGCGCCTCGACCTGAGGAAGGAAACCTGACATGAGCAGCTTTGACCCCAAAGAACTGAAAATTCTGTCTGACATTCTGGCTCTGGTGCTGGAGGAGCAGTCAGGTCAATCTGCCAGTGCGCTGGAAGCCCTTAAAAACCGCGCTCAGAAAGACAAGATAACCGGTGGGGCGCTAAAAAACCTTTTTCAGGCCATTGCGGTAGATCCCCCCAAACGGACTACCCGGTCTTCCTCCCGCCCGTCTCCTACGCCAGATGAATACCGCACCCAATTACGGCAGATGGCGGAGAGCATTCAACGGCTGGATACAGACCTGCGCGGCGCACGTACACAAAACGATAACCTGCGCACGCAATTGCAGAGAGCCCTTCAGGGCCAAAGAGACCTCACACAGCAATTTTCCGAAGAACTATCCCAAACCCGTTACCCCAGCCTGCTGATGCTGATGATTGCTTTTGGCGCCGGTATTCTGAGCGGTATAGCCGGGACTGAACTCTTCCACCTTTTTACACACCATGTTGTTCATAGCGCGGCTGAAAATGCACGCTATCTTTACTAAACACGGCTCCGGCGTTTTCTGGTTCTGCCCTGACAACAGAAGGTTTTTTCACGATGCCTGACACATTCCTGCCCGCACCGCTGCTCACGGCCCTGCAAGACCTGCTTGGCCCGTCAGGCATTTTAACGGAAACATCTGACACACAAAGCTATTGTACCGACTGGCGTATGCTCTATCAGGGCAAATGCGCCGCAGTTCTGCGCCCTGCCACAACTGAGGCCTGCGCCAAGGCAGTTGCCCTGTGCGTGCAGTATGGCGTGCCCATGGTGCCGCAGGGTGGCAATACCAGCATGGTGGGCGGCGCTACGCCAGACACAAGCGGCAAAGCCGTTGTTATTTCCACCACCCGCATGAACCGCATTATTGCCATAGACCATGCAGACCTGACCATGACGGTGGAAGCTGGCGTCACCCTGAAAGCCGCACAGGATGCAGCATTGAAGGAAGGGTTAATGCTCCCGCTTTCCATTTCGTCAGAAGGCTCTGCCGATATTGGCGGGGTTCTGGCAACCAATGCGGGCGGCAACAATACGGTGCGGTATGGCAATGCCCGTGAACTCGCTTTAGGCCTGGAAGCTGTACTGCCTGACGGCAGCGTGCTCAATGTCATGCGCAAACTCCGGAAAGATAATACCGGCTACGCCTTACGCCAGTTGCTGATTGGGTCAGAAGGGACGCTGGGCATTATCACCACAGCCGTTATTCAGCTTCAGCCTCAGCCTCGTTCTCGGGAAACAGCACTTTGCGCCGTGCAGAATACACAGGCAGCACTTGACCTGTTTGCAACCTTCCGCAAACAGGACCCCGCAGCCATTCAGGCTTTCGAATATATGTCCGGCACCAGCATGGCGCTGGTCAACAGCCTTATTGAAAACTGTGCCCTGCCCCTTTCAGAGCCCGCTCCAGCTTATGTGCTTGTTGAACTGGCAAGCCCCCGTGCTGATGACAGCCTGCGCACCCTGATGGAAGAAACCCTGGGCACCGCTTTTGAAAATGGTCTTGTATCAGACGCCGTGCTGGCAGAAAGCGAAACCCAGCGCCAGGCTCTCTGGATGATTCGTGAAGAACATGCAGAAGCCCAGAAGCGGGCTGGTGCCTCTGTGAAAAATGACGTGTCCGTACCGCTGGCAACCATTCCGGACTTCATTGAGCGCGCCACTGCTGCTTGTGAAAACCTGATACCCGGCATACGGGTTGCGCCATTTGGCCATATTGGGGATGGTAATATTCACTTCAACCTTGTTCAGCCTGAGGGTGCAGACGCTGCTGCGTTTCTGGCGCAGGACCACGCCATGATGGACACGGTGGCTGGCATTGTGCGGGAGTTGGGTGGCTCTTTCTCCGCAGAACATGGCGTAGGACAATTAAAAACCTACATGATGCCCTCTTGGCGCGGCGGAGCAGAGCTGGACAGTATGCGTAAAATCAAAGCCGCACTGGATCCGAAAAACCTTATGAACCCCGGAAAAATTTTCCCCGACGCCGAGTAAAGCTCAATTAAAAAAGGCGGTGGGTGTTTTTCACACATCCACCGCCCCCAAGGCCTGCGCTATTTCTTAAAGCTACTTACTTAATATAGATTTTTACAGAACAGATTAGAAAAACCGTGCTGCAATGGGGAATATCCTTTTTGCAGCACGCTCATAGTTCTTAAAAAACCCAGGACAGAGAGCCTTTCAGGCCACTTTCAGAATAATGTCCGCCATACTGTCCGGTGTAGGAAATACCAATCCGCAGGCGTTTTGTAAGGTGTGTTTGCACGCCCACTTTTACCAAAGCTGCATCTTGCACCAATGGCACACCAGAGACTTCAAAATCCTGGCTGCCAGCAAGGAAGGCTGACCGTGTTGTGGGCGTCAGAGCGCCAAATGCATGGCGGTAGCCCAAGGTCAGACCCGGAATAAGCACCGCTTTTCCAACATGCAGGCTGGTTGCCATGCGGGAGCCAAACGTGGCGTATGTTACACCCGTATCCAGCCCGTATCCGTGCAGCCCACCAACGCCGCCGCGCTCATGAAAAGACTTGGTTTGCTGGTTGATATAAGCCACATCGCCAAACGGCTCGATCATGACGCGGCCTAGATCAAACCTGTAGCCCAGGTCAGCAAAAGCCTGTGCTGTGCCACCATTATAGCTGCTGTTCTGCCGGTCCATCATGCCTGGAAATGCAACTGTACGGCGTGTGGACAGCATATTCCATGTGTAGGTTGCGCCCATGCGTAATGCCAGACGGTTCCAATGCGTGCTGGCATAACCACCAAGCGTTACGTTATCGCTGCGGCCAGAAGAGGCTCGGCCATTCGCAGAAAAGCTGGAATGCCCATACCCAACCAGCATCCCGACATGCCAGTTTTCAATCCGGGATGTATCCGCACCCATGACAAAACCACTGGTCGAATTGCTCAGGCCCGCTGCATTGCTGGTTTTACCATTATGGCTCCAGCTTCCATAAGCCTGCATCCACAAGGTTTCCCCTTCATCCGCCTGGCAATGTGCGTCCTGCGCTTTCAGGCGACCATGCACGGCGGTTTTTGCGGTACCATTCTGTGCGCCCAGCATACAGTCAGCAGCACGCATGCGGTCTATCGCCACATCCCGAATTTCATACGCATCCTGAACAAGGGCCGTACGGGCTGAAGCGTGAATTTCACCTGAAAGCGCATTAAACGCTCCACGCGCCTGCGCAAAGTTCAGAGACGTAATGGGCCGAGCTATATCGGTTGTTGGTGCAATACCATCCAGCGCCGTTGCGACACTCTGCTCGTTTCGGGTCTGAGCAGCGGCCGCAAAAGCAATGTCACTTCGCGCAACATCCACCGCTACGCTGTTCTTGGCGTAATCCACTCCCGTTGTCAGGAACGGATACAAATCTGTTGACCCGGTCAGGTTACTTTCAATTTTACCAAACTGCCCCTGTACGCCGTCTGTTGCGGTCAGAATTGTGTAGCTCTGGCCCAACTCGGGTGCGCGGGTTTGGGCGGTCACGGTGCTGACCAACGTGCCACCGTTCAACTGCGCTTTACCGTTTACGGTAATCAGGCTGGCAGCGCTGCTCCCAACGCGCACAAGATAAGAGGCCCCGGCCCCCAACGTGAAGTTACGCGCAACAGACATGGTGCCCAAAGTGTTACTCGTATCACCTGGGGTTACAACACCACGCACTACGGACAACCCACCAGCAAAATTACCTGTGCCGTTGACGAACCCTGTCGAGGCCACAAGGCCAGTTGTTGTGCCGTTATTTAGAAAATGGCCTGCATTTTCAACCTGGGTCTGTTCCAGCGTGCCGGTCAGGGCGAGTGTCGCCCCGGTAGAAATGCCGGTTTTACCTGTGTAGCTGCTGTTGCCTGTCAGGGTTTCCTGCCCGGCGGCAATAATAAGGCCACCATGGGTTTGCCCTTCCCCACCGGTTAAAACCGGTAGCGGCACGACAGACGGACGCGTTACGCCATCCGTATAATCATCTCTCAAAGAGCCTGCGAACGTGCCGGATGCCTGACTGAGCATGAGCGTGCTGTCTCCCAGCACCACGGTTCCTGCGCCATCAAGAGAGCGGATGCTCTGCCCTGCATCTGAATGGGCAATATCCAACGTGCCATCCACTTTTACAGTGGAAGACTGTGCAACACTCCCAGGGCCGCCAACGCCCAACCACGCATTCTGCGCAACAGAGGTAGCACCCGTATAGGTATTTGCATTGGTGAGATAGGCTATACCGCCGCTTTCAACACTGACGCCTTGCGTGCCTGAAATAACGCCTGCCAGACCCAAGGGGCCCATAGCGTTGGTAATGGTCAGGCCATTGGAAAAATTACTGTCAGAAACATAAAAAGGCGTGTAGCCCGTTACTGCTTTTTCCAGGTCATACATAACGGCGTTATGCTGGAAAAAGGAAATACCCTCCAGCGTGTAGCCATCAGGCGTATACGGATTGGAGCCAACCGTTAGCAGTGCGCTCTGGTCACCCTGGTTACCATCTGCGGTCGTAACCGTGACAGTCTGCGCGTTTGGCGTGCTGCCAGTAATGCTCAGCGTATGGCCGGGGTTCACGTCCTGCGGCCCACCATCGCTGCCAGTAATACCGGCTTTAAGCGCCTGGTCCAGTAAGGCTGAAGAGCCGACATAAATGGTTGGGGTACCTGAATCCAGCAATGTGGGCATACCCACCGTTTTAGGCCCGTTATCCAGCGCATACTGGAACATGACATCGAACTGATGGCCCGCATTTGCGCCCGAGAGCGGAAATTTACCCACCACCCCACGCCATGGCACCTGCGCAAAAAACTGTGCCCGCAGGGCAGCATTGAGCCCCATAATCAGACAGCCCTGACCACAGTCACCCGGTGTAGCCGCCGTGCCATTTGCCTCTACAATATACCCCGTTTTGGTCAGTTGCCCCGGCACACCGCCGTTGTCACCGGGATATATGAAGTCACCGGCCCCCATAATACCGTAAAAATGCCCCTCGTCAGGCGCCTGTCCGGCATCCAGTGTCTGTTGCCATGTCAGGTTCTGATAATAGGTTTGGGAGGAGTCCAGACCTGGGGTGGTGCCGGGAATAATTTGTCCGGGCGTGTCCCCATAAAGCCGGTCTGCCGTATCAATGGACGCCTGAATAAGTGCCACGCCCAGACCGCCGGAGGTTGCATAGTCTGCAACCTGCTTGCCTGTCGTGCCATTATAAAACTGGACGCTGGATACCGTGGTGTCCGACTGCAAATAACCATATGTGCCGTCACCATACATATAGCCGTAAGGTGCACTGACGGGTGTTCCGGCTTGCGTTGGGAACCATGACGGAGCGCTTCCCCCCATGCCAACAGCAATATTGAAAGAATCAGATCCTGTATCAAAAAAATACTCTTTAGCGTCTGCTCCGTTTACGCCTGCCTTGATGCCAAGACGGCCAAACATATACTGCGTGCCATCTGAACCAACGTCTGTTTCCGTAATAATATCCAACGGAATTTCTGCCGCGCGCGCCTGATGTTCATGGCAGGCAAAAATGCAGCTTAGAAAAAACATCCGGCAGGACAAATTTCGTAAACGAACCATTTAAGTAGCTTTCTCTTTGAATTCATTACCTTTAATTATATTGCGTAACGGAAAATTAATCTTACCACCATGCCAATTATTTCTTTTTCGACACAAACAAATAGAGTGTGTTAAAAAAGCCGCACTGCATTGTGGCGCAGTGCGGCTTTCAAATTTATGCTTAGAATGCGGTCTGACGGCGTTATTTTTTACGGGAGAGAAAATCCATCTCGGGTCGACGCAACGCATAAAGCTGAATAATCAGGCCCGGCAGCAGAATAAAGCTTAGCTCCAGCCCACCCAAGACCATCGCAAGAGCAGTAAAGACTGGCGCCAAACCTCGCTCAACGCGCGCACCATAAGGCGCAGCACAGGCCAGAACGGAACAGAGTCCACTCACAGCCAATAAACCAGCTGCAGAAATTGCCTGAAAAGGATGATGCGTGACGTTAGGCGTAAGCCCCCCCATCACGCTATCCAGAGACGACATATCTGACGACCACCCCGCCAGACCAAATAGAAAGGTGAAAGGCAGAACCAGAACGCCAAAAATATCTTTTAACAGCAACAAAAAACTGATGACCAGTGGAGGCAGCAGTATAAATGCTACCCCTACGGCAATATCAGCAATTAAAAAAACCAGTGCAGGTGTTACGGAGTTATTTTTCATTACCGTCACCCTACAGGCTTGTTTTTAGTCTTTCCACCATTTTACAGGCTGCGGTTCATCTGCACTGATGTCATCATCCTGCTCGGCATCCAGTTCTGCAGCTTCTGCTGCAACCGGGCGTATCCGGGGGCGACCACGCGGCTTGGCTTCAAGCTTTTTACGCAGGTCCTGCGCTTCTTCTTCCATGCGCTCAAGGTCACGCTGCAAGCTGCGCACCATACGGGATTGCTCGCTCAACTCAGCATCGCGTTCCTGTAATTTGGCAGTCAGTTCCCGCACCATCAGGTCAGCGTGGGCTTGCCGTGTTTCCATACCCTTCTGGGCAGACTGCAAGTTTTCCAACTGACGTTCAGCGTCTTCCGCACGCAGGCGCTCTTCCGCCAACTGACGACGGATTTTTGAAACTTCTCCTGCCTCATCATCAGAAAAATGTGCGGCACGAGATGTTGTAAATGTTTTTGGCACAGCCAGTGTACGGGGCTGCGTACGCGTCAGGGAATGTTTTTCGACCTGCACATCACCATCTTTTACAAAACGACGGCGTTTATTCTGTGCGTTATCAGCTGCGGGACGCTGAGACGGCTGCTGCTGACGAGAGCGAGCAGGCCCACCAGCCCCCATACGCTCAAGAGCGTTGCGCAATGAGGCTTCTTCAAATGCTTCTTCCTGGCTTTTATCAGCCACGGATGTTGAAAAAAAAGATGGTGTCTTCATGAATTCGGAAGTCACTCTGCTTTATACTTTCCTGGTACTGCAAGATTTCCCCGCATGTCTTTGCTACTAGCTCAATACTCAACACAACAAGGTAGAGTGAGCAATATTTTAGCAGACTGCTTTTAGGAGCACTCAGACACGGTGCACTTTGGGAACCTTAACACGATAGAAGATTGTGAAATACAGGAAATGTTTTGTACCTATAAAAGCACGCCACCCTTTCCGTGCTTTCGTTTTAGCATAGCATGCCTTAATTTCCAACAGAAAGAACCCGCAGAAATTAGCCTTTTTTGTATCATTTCTGCTGTTTTTTCTAACAATTCCGTCACATCACTTTCTGTCGCCCCCGTACACACTGACTTGGTCTTTTTTATAAAAGCCATATCTACACTGCATGTTGGTGCAGATATTCTATAAAACCGGGCAAAAAAACAGGTCTTCAACGCCACAATACTCTGTTAACCTGGCACCCATAGTACATCCATTTGACCATCATTATTAAAATGACGCGATAAAACAAAAAAATAATCTGACAATCGGTTTAGTATTTTTAACAATACTGGATTAATAGTCTCCTGTTCCGCCAAAACAACGCAGCATCGTTCAGTTTTACGGGCCTGTGTGCGGGCCATGTGTGCCCATGCGGCGGCAAGACTACCGCCCGGCAACACAAAACTGGTGAGGGGTGCTTGGCCTGACTGTAATTCTGAAATCTGTTGCTCAAGCTGGAATACGGCGTCTTCAGAAACGCGCCGGGGCACCTTTTTACCCGTTGTGTTATCAGGCTGGCAAAGATCGGCCCCCATATCAAACAGCAAATTCTGCACATGCATCAATTCTGTATAGACGGCACTGCCTTCCTTACTATGAGCCCTTACAACACCCACCACGGCGTTCAGTTCATCCAGACTGCCTATGGCCTCGATCCGCGCAGCAGCCTTTGAAACACGGGACCCATCGCCCAACGAGGTCTGCCCCGTATCTCCGCCACGCGTCACAACACGGTCTATACGAATACTCATACGTCTCTCTTCCTTTTGGTCCGGATGGCTTTATCTGTTTCCGCTGGAGGCAGATGCGCCTATATACAGCCCATCATGCCCAGCACATTTTCTTTCCCTCGTTTATGGCGCATCTCTGGTGCGCTTCTGGCCGCAAGCGGCACCATAGTGGGTGCATTGACCGCCCACCTGCCTGATGCACGCTTTGCAGAAGGCGGCCGCGCCATTGCGCATAATGCCATGGAAGTCCAGATGTGGCACGCCCTCGCCCTTCTGGCACTTGGTGTGTCCCTTAGCCAACGGCCTACGCGGCTAATCGCCGTCGCCGGGTGTGGTCTGCTTCTTGGCACACTCCTGTTTTGCGGGGGCGTTTATTATACCGCGCTGACAGGCCATCATGCCGCCCATGTCGCGCCTACGGGGGGAAGCCTGCTTATTATCTCCTGGTGTACACTCGCCGTTGCCTGGGCGCTCCGGGCATGACACAGCCGATTAAAGGGGTATGGCTGGCACCTGAAGGGCTGGAAGCTGTTCTGGAGCAGGACCTCAACCGGCGCGGCGTGCAAATTGACCGCTGGCATGGCCGTCTGGCGCTGTCACATCAGGCTGCTTTATATTCTCCATGGGCGCTGGATATCTGGCTGGAACCACAAAGCGTCAGCATCACGTCCATTCGTCATGCAGCCGAGACACTCCGCGCTATACAGCGGAACTGGAGCCTTTATGCTGCGGACTGTTTCCGCCGCGCCAGCCTGATTGAAGAGAAGCTCCCTCCGGTCAAGGCGGCCCCTCTTGTTTTTCCAACCCTGCCCCCAAGCAGCCCGCTTGGAGCATGGACCTTGCTGGATGCAGGAACCCTCCTGTTTTCCGCCAAGAAATCCACCCCTTTCGTGAACGGGACACCCCAGTTCATTGAAGACCGGGTTGGCCCTCCGTCCCGCGCTTACCTTAAATTGTGGGAAGCCTGCACACGGCTGGGCCATTGGCCGCAAGTGGGACAGCAATGCTTTGATCTGGGCGCAACTCCCGGCGGGTGGACATGGGCCATAGCGCAACTTGGTGCAAACGTGACTGCAATAGACCGCGCCCCGCTGGACCCACGCGTTGCCGCAATGCCCACAGTCAGCTTTCAACAGGGAAGCGCCTTTGGTCTGGAACCTACAGATCTGCCTGAGGCCGACTGGGTGTTTTCTGACATCATCGCCTACCCCAAACGGCTGCTTGCCCTCGCCAACCGCTGGATTGAGTCAGGCCGGACGGAACGCCTTGTGTTGACGGTCAAGTTTCAGGGCGAAACAGACCATGAAACCGTGTCCGCGTTTGAAGCCATCCAGGGTGGGCACCTGATGCACCTTGCGCAAAACAAGCATGAGCTGACTTTTTTCTGGCAAAAACCCGCATCGTAAAGACTGGAAGGGTCAGGAGCGCCGCCAGAGGCGCTCCCCCAGCCGCACGATCAATACCGCACCAGCAAAACACACCACCATAAGCCCTATCGCCACAGCCTGCTGCCTCTGGGCTATGCCATCCACCGCTAGTGTTTGCAGGATGGTGGCCCCAACATGCCCGCCAGACACATGGTCCACCCAGGGCAAACCGGCCAGCCCCTCCCGCAGCAACGCAATGAGCAATACCGTCACCCCAACGGTGATGAGAGTTTTGAGAACGATATATTTCAGGCTAGCCGCGACCGAGGGCTTAGAGGAAGAGGGCTTGGTCATTCTGATCCTGACATCTATGGATTACACTTACTGAGTAATCTGGTGTCCCTCTTTCCGCATTTCAGCCTGATGTTTCTTAATAGATGTTTTAAAACCCGGCAGGTCCGTTGCTGCCAGCGTATCGTGATAAGTCCCGTTTCTCCAGATCCAGCGGTCTGATCCATCAATCAGAATATCCCGCATCCCCTCATGCGTTGTGTGTAACAGGCTGATCGGGCTGCTGACGGAATCGAGAATTTTCACCCATTGCCCACCACGCTTCATATAAACGTCTGTTGAACAACCAGCGGACCCACACAGGCTTGCCGCCTGCACCTGCACAAACAGACCAATGGTCTTATTGTCTTTTGAGAGAGGTGTTGAGCCTATAAGAATAAGCGGAGTCTCATGATGGCGCGCCGCGGCTGCCAGATCTTCCCCGCTGAGTTTTTTGACTTCTGCTTCCAGCGGGCTACCCGGCTGATGGGTCATGATAACCGGATCTGCCGCCTGTGACGTGGCTTTCTGTGTCTGGCGCTTTGCCTGTACGGCAGCAGGCCCTGCAATTAAGACAGCTACGGCCAGAGCTGAGGGCACCATAAAATACCGGTTCAAGGTTGCGATCTTGCCGCAAGCTATGGAAAACCTGTTCACCATGAATACCCATCCTGAAAATACACACACCATGATACTGCCCGAACACCCCAAACCCGGTCTGTACAGACATTATAAAGGCGGACTTTATACTGTTCTCTGTGTCGGACGCCACAGTGAAACCGAGGAATGGCTCGTGACATACCGTAGCGAAGCCCTTGGCAGCTATTGGGTACGCCCTTTGGCCATGTGGCAAGAGCAAGTTAATGGCGTTCCCCGCTTTGCGTTTATAGAGGCCACAACACAGCTATAGTTGCGAAACCGAACCATAAAAAATTCTATACCGCCCAAATCATAGAGGTATTTTATTTTTAACATTCATTTATTTTATGAACGGTCATGGAACCTTATTCGGGGGTGCTCGTTTAGGTCTTCGTAGAAAGTGAATACTTTCGATTCTAGGAGGATACTATGATTTCAAACCGTTCTATTACTTTTGGTGCAGCTCTTCTGACCGGCGTTCTGGCTTTTGCGCCAGCTCTGTCCCACGCAGAAACCATCGCTTCCCAGGGGCACTTTGCACCGCAGAAAGCAGTGGCCTCCGAAGCGACCGGCGGCGCACGCGCCACACTGGAAACGCGTAACAATGCGCTGAGCTACACCGTGACATGGAACAACCTGTCTGGTCCGGTTGTTGCAGCAGAACTTCTGGCTGCAAAATCACTGGCTGACACGGCTGAGCCGGTTGAAACGCTGAAGGGTCCGTTCAAATCTCCGCTCGAAGGCACGATCACGCTGAGCGCGGATGAGATCAAACAGTATAAAGATGGCAAACTTTACATCAGCCTTGGCACAGCAGCGCACCCACATGGTGAAGTCCGGGCACAGCTGAACCCTGTTCCTGCACCAGCAGACAGCAAATAAAAACCAGCCTTCTTTGAGGGCCGGATAAAGGAGCGGGGCAGACGATTTACGTCTGCCCCGCTTTTTGCTGTTAGCCGTCCTGTTGTTCCTTCACGGCAGCAATCAGTTCAGACACAATATCGGGGTCGGCCAGAGTAGACAGGTCCCCAAGGCCCTCCAGATCATGAGCCGCAATTTTACGCAGCAAACGCCGCACAATCTTGCCTGAACGTGTTTTTGGGAGGTCCCTGACAACATATATTTTCTCGGGCACAGCATAGCGGCCAACCCCTTTTGAGACCGCACTGTTTACGGCAGAAGGATGGAAGACGCCTGCTTCACGTGGCACGACAAAGACAACAAGCCCCTGCCCCTTCAGGTCATGCGGAATACCAACAGCAGCGCTTTCCACGACCTCGTGGTCCGTTGCAATGGCATCCTCAATTTCTGCTGTGCCAATCCGGTGCCCGGATACATTCACCACATCATCAACACGGCCCGTTATCCAGTAATACCCATCCGCCTCACGCCGTGCGCCGTCCCCGGTAAAATAATGGTTGGGGCATGTTGTAAAATAGGTTTGCCTATACCGGGCATGATCCTGCCAGATTGTCATGGCCTGCCCCGGCCACGACTGCGCCATGCAAAGCAGCCCCTCACCGGCACCCGTTACCTCAACGCCCTGGGCGTCCAGCAGCGTTGCCGCAACACCGGGCAATGGAAGAGATGCCGCACCCGGACGAGGCGTGATGGCGTTAGCGGCTGCCGTAATCATGACCCCGCCTGTCTCCGTCTGCCACCATGTATCCACGACGGCGCACTGGCCTTTCCCAACTTCATCATGAAACCAATGCCATGCTTCCGGGCTGATAGGCTCCCCTACCGTCCCAAGAATTCGCAGGCTTTTCAGGGAGCGACTGCGTACAACGGCCTCATCTTCCCGCATGGCGGCACGCACAACCGTGGGAGACGTATAAAATGTGGTGACACCATTGCGGTCAATAACGTCCCACCAACGCCCCGGCTGCGGCCATGAAGGAAGGCCTTCATAAACCATAATGGTCCCGCCATTGGCCAGTGGCCCGTACACCACGTAAGTATGCCCCGTTATCCAGCTAATATCCGCCGTACACCAGAAAACATCAGTCGGTTTATGGTCAAAGACGGTGGCATGCGTAAATGCCGCCCACACCATATAGCCCCCGGTACTATGCACCAGCCCTTTTGGGCGGCCCGTACTGCCTGACGTGTACAGCAGAAAAAGCGGGTCAAGGGCGCTCATGGACTCAGCCGGACACTCAGGCGCTTCCTGGCTTACTGCTTCTGCATAATCCAGGTCACGGCCCGACTGCATGGACACCACATCATCCGTTACCGGCACAACCAGTACATGCTTTACACAGGAGGATTGGCCACACCGCACAATGGCATCATCAATCGTGACTTTGCTGGGTATGCGCTTTTCGCCACGGCGGGCACTGTTCGCTGTAAGAACAAGCACGGCCCCGCTATCTGTCAGCCGCTCTGCCAGACCTTCCGCAGAAAAGCCACCAAACAGCACAACATGAATGGCCCCAATACGTGCACAGGCCAACATGGCGATAACCCCCTCTGCCACCATAGGCAGATGGATTGCCACGCATTCCCCCTTCTTGACGCCAAGCCGACGCATAAGATTGGCCAGCCTGCACACACGGGCATGAAGCTGCTGATAGGTCAGCACTTCACGCTGCCCGTCTTCCTGCCCTTCCCATATCAGAGCAGGTTTATCAGGCTGGGTACTCAAATGACGATCAAGACAGTTTTCTGACGCGTTCAAACGCCCGTCAGCAAACCATTCTACCGTAACATCCCCGGAAAAATCACTGCGGGAGGCGTGAGTAGGCTGTTTATGCCATGTCAGACCGCGCGCCTGTTGTAGCCAGAAAGCCTCCGGGTGTGCGGCGGCTTCCTGCACCATGTCGTGATACTGTCCGGCGCGCTGTGGTGTCACGCCGGTGGTTCCAAACGCTTCTGACACGTTCTCCCACCTTTCCTGTGCTTATACGCCCCTGACATCCTGCGGACAGGGGTCTGTCGGCTTTGTCACATTCAGGTCATGGGGGAAAGAGAGGCTGCGCCATCGCGCAACATTAATATTTCTTTATAATAACAAAAAGGCTGGCTTCCCTTAGAGAAGCCAGCCTTTTAGCACTGTAGTTATCGCGCCTTTCCTACACAGAAAGGCACCTTACTACGGCAAGTATTACAGAGCGGCTTTAGCACGTTCCAGCACAGCTTTGCAGGTTTTCTGGCGTACCGGAATGCTGGAGGTCGCAATAGAGTACGTCTTGCCGTTCACCTGCAACTGGCCAGCCGTACCACGTGCGTAGTACATGTTGCCTTCCTGCCCATCTGGCACGGCATTGGTCTTTTTGTTGTAAGACTGCAGCACCTTAAAGCTGTCATCGTAATCAACATAAGAACCCTGATTACAGTAGTTCAGCAGGCCACCAAGTTCGGCCGGGTGAACCCCACCCACATATCCGGACAGGTCTGTGTCAGTCAGGGTGGCAGTTTTTGAACCGGCTTCTGCCTGCTCTCCCCCTTTGGAGACAGGGGCGGGTGTGTCTGCTGCATGAGCAAAAACAGGGGCAGCAGCCAACAGGGTGGTAACAGCAAGCGCCGGCAGGGCGCGGACAGAAAACAGCTTCATCAAGAATCTCCCTCGCGGAATATTGCGCCAAACTGCCCCGCAAAATGCTGAAAGATCAAGCGGGCGGACTGCGCGGACGGAACATGGCAGCCCCTAGATAACGCTGGCTTTTTTACGCCCGCCCTCAAAAAATCCTGCCTGATGGGTGGGGCAAAAGCAGCGTTATCGGCAAAATGTCTCCTTTCTCTACAGCTCCAGAGTGCGCGTTTTCATCCCTCATAAAATGATCTGAGCACTGAAAAGTTTTGATGGAGCCAGCATCTTCGGCGTTACGGGTTTTGACTGCGTGCCAACAAGCGTTTGTAGTACTACCACTTGCCCACAGCCGCTCCCTCCTCCGCAACGGCCATGTTTATCTTGTGTCGTGCGTTTGCTATAACAGCCCTAACATGTCGCTTTCTGGCTGCCGCCTCACGCGATAGTGACCACGCTGTGTGCCTGTTCACACAGGCCTTACAGCCCAGAAGCCTGAAACCCCCGTGCCATGACAACCTGCAAAGGCCCCTTGGCATAAAGCCGTTACGCTCTCTATGATGCAAAACGACACGATAATGAAACGAACCGGAGCCCGTTATAAGCATGTTGCCTGCACACCTTTTTCTTAAAACGGAGTTTGCAGGACACGGCACGGCCTCTGAAACCATCCGCACAGCCCTGCGCACTGCCATTCTGGAAGATGTGCTGGAGCCGGGCCAACCACTGCCTCAGTCAGAATTGGCTGCCGGGTTTGGGGTCAGCATTATTCCTGTGCGTGAAGCCCTCAAACATCTGGAAGCCGAAGGGCTTGTGGCCTTTCTACCCAATCGGGGCGCAACGGTCGTGGGGCTGGAAGAAGCAGATGTGCTGGAATACTCGCAAATTCGCGCGTTGCTGGAAGAACAGGCCGCGGCATTTGCTGTGCAGAACATGACCCGCGTAGACTTGGCCCGCATAGAAGACGCTTACGAGGCCTTTGTAGAAGGTACTCGCGGCAGTAATGGAGCGGTAAAATCCGGGGCGCTCAATCGGGCCTTTCATAATGCCATTTATGCGGCAGCCAACAAGCCACGCCTTCTGGCCATGATTGATGACCTGCATATTCGGCTGGACCGTTATATTCGCGGGCATTTACGCATTGAGGGCCGTAAAGACACGACTGACTCGGAACATCTTGCCATTCTGGAAGCATGCCGCGCCAAGGATGCTGACTTGGCTGCCAGTTTGACACGCACGCACATCCTCCATGCTGCTGATATTTCCGTACAGGTGTTCCGCCAAAAAAGACGGCTATCTCAAACCGGTTGAGGCCCGAACCCGGCTCTCATAGACCAACCGCCTCTTCAACCCCATTTTCAGCGCACAAAAACGCTGCCTAAAATCTACCCACACCGCGCCCAAAATGCAGGCGACAGGGTAGATTTTCCTTATTTTTCAATCCCATGGGAATGCGCGTTCGCTAGCCAGAAAACGGGGCTGTTCTCTGGACAGTCCATATGCGTTTTTTTTGCGTAATATATGATATTGCAAATAATATATTATCATGCGAAGGACGAAAAATCGTTATTTAGCCAAAACTTCCTGAAACCGTATTGCATCAGAGATGTCTTGCGCTGCCACCACGCTGGAAGAATAGCCTATGCCCATGAGCGACACATCTGCCCCTGTGTTTTCGTCCCGCACGCCGCTGCGCAAGGCCATTATTGAGGCCTTCCGCCAGCCTGAAGCAGCTTGCGTGAACGCCCTGACCCTTGCCGCCACCCTGAGCGAAGCAGAGGCTCAAGCCACAACAGCTCTTGCAACCCGCTTGGCAGAAACCCTGCGTGCGGACCGTAAGCCGGGTCTGGTGGAAACACTGGTGCAGGAATTCTCTCTGTCTTCCGCTGAGGGTGTCGCCCTGATGTGCCTGGCAGAAGCTTTGCTCCGTATTCCGGACACGGCAACGCGTGATGCCTTAATTCAGGATAAGATTGGTGAGGGCGACTGGCTGGCCCACGCTTCACGCGGGCGGCCGCTATTTGCCAATGCCGCTGCATGGGGGCTGGCACTGACAGGCGGCCTTGTTGCAGAGCGGGACGAAAAAAACCTGACCAACTTACTGCTCGGTTTTGTTGCCCGCAGCAGTAAAGGCGTTATTCGCAAAGCCGTTGATGCAGCAATGCGCCTGATGGGTGAACAGTTTGTGCTGGGCGAAACCATTGAGCAGGCCCGTAAAAACAGTAAAAAACTGGAAGATATAGGCTTCTCCTACTCCTATGACATGCTGGGCGAAGCCGCCTTTACAGCACAGGATGCTGAACGCTACCGGCAGGACTACCTGAACGCCATTCACGCCATTGGCCGCAGTGCGGTTGGCAGCAATGTTTATGAACGTCCCGGTATTTCCATAAAGCTTTCCGCCCTGCACCCACGTTACGTTCGCGCCCAGCGCGACCGGGTAATGACAGAACTGCTGAGCGTTGTGCAGGAACTCACCCTGCTGGCCCGCAAATATGACATCGGCATCAACATAGATGCCGAGGAAAGCGAACGCCTTGACCTGTCGCTCGACCTGCTTGAGGCTCTGTGCCACACACCGGGCCTTGAAGGGTGGAACGGTATTGGGTTTGTGGTTCAGGCTTACGGCAAACGCTGCCCATTTGTGCTGGACTATATTATCGATCTGGCCCGCCGCACCAACCGCCGCCTGATGGTCCGCCTTGTTAAAGGGGCTTACTGGGACAGTGAAATCAAGAAAGCGCAGATTGAAGGGCAATCTGACTTTCCCGTTTATACGCGTAAATGCCACACTGATATCAGCTATCTGGCCTGTGCCCGTAAACTGCTTGCGGCCCGCGATGTTATTTTCCCGCAATTTGCCACCCACAATGCCCGAACCCTTGCAAGCATCTACACCCTTGCAGGCGAGGACTTTCAAGTTGGGTCTTACGAATTTCAATGCCTGCATGGCATGGGTGAACCGCTGTACAAGCAGGTTGTTGGCGCAGACAAACTGGCACGCCCTGCCCGCATATATGCTCCGGTAGGCACGCATGAAACCCTGCTTGCATACCTTGTACGCCGTCTGCTGGAAAACGGAGCCAACTCTTCCTTCGTCAATCAAATTGGTGATGAAGCCATTCCTGTTTCAGCCCTGATTGAAGACCCGCTGGAAGTAGCGCATGGTTTTACGCCGTATGGAGCACCGCATACAGAAATTCATAAACCCACAGATCTGTTTGCGCCAGAACGCCGCAATTCCGCAGGCACAGACCTGGCAGATGACAAAGTGTTAGCGGATCTTGCTGCTGGCATAGAAAAAGCCCCCAAAAGCTGGAAGTCTGCTCCTCTGGTTGCAGGCCTCAAACCTAAAGGGGACGCACAGCCCGTCACCAACCCGGCTGACCGCTCGGACTGTGTGGGAACCGTTATTCAGGCAACACCAGAGATCGTGGCAAAAGCGGCTATAGCCGCCAAGAAAGCAAAAACGGCCTGGGCCGACACACCTCCGGCGCAACGCGCTGATATTTTGGAAAAAGCCTCTGATCTTCTGGAAGAACGCCAGGATGAATTACTGGCTCTTCTCTCCCGTGAAGCCGGGAAGTCTCTGCCAAATGGTATTGCAGAGGTACGGGAAGCGGTGGACTTCCTGCGCTATTACAGCGCAACCATCCGCAAAGACTTCACGAACGCTACCCATGTGCCCCTTGGCATTGTGGCCTGCATCAGCCCCTGGAATTTTCCGCTGGCCATTTTCCTTGGTCAGATTGCTGCGGCCCTTGCTGCTGGTAACGTTGTTTTGGCAAAACCTGCTGAAGAAACACCCCTTATTGCAGCCCTTGCAGTTGATATTCTGCACCAAGCCGGTGTGCCTGCGGGTGCCGTGCAGCTTTTGACGGGCGATGGAGAAACCGGTGCCGCTCTGGTTGGGGATGAGCATGTGTCTGGTGTTATGTTCACCGGCTCAACCGTTGTCGCACAAATCATCAACCGTCAGATTGAAGCACGCCGTACACACACGGGCCAGCCTATTCCGTTTATTGCGGAAACCGGTGGCCAGAACGCCATGATTGTTGATTCTTCAGCTCTGGCGGAACAGGTGGTGGCAGATGTCGTGGCCTCAGCATTTGACAGTGCAGGACAGCGTTGCTCCGCCTTGCGGCTGCTCTGCGTGCAGGAAGACTGTGCTGACCATATTCTCACCATGCTCCGAGGGGCCATGCGCGAGCTGCGCCTTGGCAACCCCGCACATCTTGCCACGGATGTTGGGCCGGTTATTACAGCAGAGGCAGCAGACGGCATTACCAAACATATTGAAGCCTTCCGCGCCAAAAAAGCACCCGTTTACGCACTGCCTCTGCCTGAAGCCTGCGCCAATGGCAGCTTTGTACCGCCAACGTTAATTGAAATTACCTCTGTGCGGGAAATGGGGGCTGAGGTTTTTGGGCCGGTTCTGCATGTTTTACGCTATGCCCGGACAGACTTGGACCGTTTGCTGACAGACATTAATGGTACAGGATACGGCCTGACATTCGGGCTGCATACAAGGATTGAGTCCACCGTCACGCATGTGCTCTCGCATGTTGAGGCCGGTAACCTGTATGTAAACCGCAACACCATTGGGGCTGTTGTTGGCGTGCAGCCTTTTGGCGGGCGTGGCCTTTCCGGCACCGGGCCAAAAGCAGGCGGCCCACTGATACTACGCCGCCTGCTGGCACAGGCCCCAGCAGTCGGGCCACTGGTACGGGGCAAGCTGCCGGATTCCATGCGGGCCTGGACGGACTGGCTACGTGAGCAAGGCGAGAGCGTCGGCGCTGCAACCGCCGCAACGCTAAGCCGAACACCTCTGGTTGGAGGGGAATGTACCCTGCCCGGCCCCGTTGGTGAGAAAAACCTGTATAGCCTGATGCCACGCGGAAACATCCTGTGTATTCCAGCGACCAAGTCCGGACTGTATAACCAGATCTCGCTTGCTCTTTCTGGCGGGAATAAAGCGCTGGTTCTGGCCCACGACTCTGCTGCCGTCTGGCATTCTTCCCTCCCCGCCACCCTGCAAAACGTCATTGAAATTGTCAGCAGTGCTACAGCAAGGCCTTGCGCTATTGTGCTGGCCGAGCGGGATGATGAGGCTTTCGCCGCAGCACGCAAAGCTCTCTCCGCTGGTGATTACCCCATTGCGTCAGCATGGATCACAGGCACAAGCCTGCCGGGCACTGAGTGTGTGCTGGAGGAACAGTCCTGCAGTATCAACACAACGGCGGCAGGCGGTAACGCCAGTCTGATGACACTCGCCTAACCAAATCCCGTATGGTTCTCCCCCACACCTGTCTGACAGGCGTGGGGGCCATTGCAAGGCCGGGTCTGCACCGGATGCAACACGGCCCTGCCGTAAAACACATACAAATGGGCCAGAAAGTGGTATGAGACCCCTCTCTCTTATCCATTTCTTCAATATATAAATCTGGAGCTATCATGAGCACCCGCGCAGGACATGACCCTAGACTGGTTGCCGCCATTATTCTGGTAACCATGGCCATGGGCATGCTCGACGCCATTTCCCTGCTGCATCTGAAAATTTTTGCAGGCTATATGACAGCAACAGTGCTGTTGATGGCCGTCCATATAGCAACATCAGAAACCATTGTTCTGTCCGGGTTTGAGGCTATTGGCTTTTACCTTCTGGGCGCCATGACCGGCGGCAGGCTTACGCGGCGTGACCGCAGCATCCGATATGCGGTAGGCGATATTTTGTTACGCGTGGGGCTATTGGTGGGGCTTACCGCATTGGTCTGGGCAGCCAACCCGCCTGGCAGAACCTATATCACGCTTGCCTTGCTGGCTTTTGCCATGGGGATGCAAACGTCTGCCACACGCCACGCAAAAGTAGCTGATATGAGCCTGCCCGCCGCCACAATGTTGCTGCACGGCCTTGCCCATAATAGCCCGTTTGCGGGCGGCAAAAACCCCGGAACGTGGCGTAGGCTTTCAGCCATCTGCGGTCTTTTTGTTGGTGCCGTGATTGGCACTCTTGTCTCCAGCCACAGCATCTCTTTAGCGATTGCCGTCGCAGGTGGCACCATTTTGTCCGCTGGCACATTGCTGTACCTACGTGAGCATCGGTTGTTAGCGGGTCTGGATAATCTGATCGTGCATTAACGCCAAAAGGCGGCCCGGCTCTTCACACAAAAAAATACCCCTGCCACAGTTATGCGGCAGGGGTGCAAAGAACAGCCTGTGCGGGCTGGTTCAGGACCGCCTGCTCCAAACACATGCTGCGCCATAAAACGCAATGGATGTACCAAGGCTGGCAAGGGCCGTCATGCGCTCAGCATCATTAAAGATCATAGCAACGAAAACCAGCGCAACAGCCAGCAGGGTTACATAATTGCAGACCGGGAAAAAAGGTAAGTTAAAGCCTTCAGCCTGCCCTGCTTTTTCTGCTCTACGGCGTGTTACCAGATACGCGCTCACAATCATCGAATAGACAACCAGAATAACCCCGCCGCTACAGCTCAGCAAAAACGCAAAAATTGTGTCTGGGGACAGGATAGATGAAAACGCAACCAATGCCCCGACAATGCTGCTGACCACAACCGCCATACGCGGCACCGTAGTCGCGTTAGACCGTGCCAGACTGGAGGGTGCATCGCCACGGCCCGCCAGCTCTGTCAGGATACGGGATGTGATATACATGCTGGAATTCAGGCAGGATAAAATAGCGCTCAAGACAACAATGCGCATGAACAGCCCAGCACCTGGGATGCCCATTGTATCCATAGCCGTCACAAACGGAGACTTACCGGGCACAATGTTCGTCCAAGGCACCACCAGCAGTACCATGGCCACAGAGAAGAGATAAAACAGTGTTACACGCGTGCCGATTGTGCGCGTAACCCGCGCAACATTTTTAGATGGCTCAGAGGACTCTGCCGCAGCAACTGTTGCAATTTCAGACCCCATCATTGTGAACAGGATGGTTGGAATAATGGCAAGAACCGCAACAATACCATGCGGGAAAAACCCGCCATGCCCAATAAAGTTATGGAGTGCTGGCACACCGGGGCCGAAGACATGCAACACATACAGCAACGCTACACCAATAAACGCAACAATGCTGAGGACCTTGATGAGGGATAACCAGAACTCGCACTCACCAAAAATTCGGGGTGCTGCAAAATTGATGAGCTTTAAAGCAACAATAAGCAGCAGTGAGAGTAGCCATACTGGCAAAGCCACCCAGTCCCGCACCAGCAATGCGCCTGCTATGGCCTCACTTCCCAACACAACAACCCAGAAAAACCAGTAGAGCCACCCTGCGGTAAACCCTGCACGGTTGCCATGGGCTTCACGAATATATTCAACAAAAGAACCTCGGCCAGGGTCAGCTACAACCAGTTCGCCCAGCATACGCATAACCAGAATAACCAGCAGACCAACCGCCAGAAAAGCAACCAGCACACCAGGGCCGGTTGTGGCTATGGCCGCACTGCTGCCAACAAACAGACCTGCCCCAATAATGCCGCCCAGTGCGATCATGGCAATATGCCGGTTTTTTAACCCTCCGGATGCAGAAACCGGTGTGGTGGTGCTGCCCTGTTCGGCCATATGCTGGTGTCCCTTAGTTTCGTTTCTTGCTCAGATCATTTATCAAACGGAAAGAAATTTCTACCCCGCATTTGTCTTGTCAGAAGTGTTTGTAGAAATAGAATTCCAGAATACCGGAATGCCTGCTTATTTTTGGCATAGGGTACCCCCCGGGCAATCCGGCTTGTGCAAGCGCCTTGCCTGATGGTCCGGAAAAAGCCATCCCTCCAGCAAGCGCTGCGGATGTAGTTGCATTCATTGCGTATTCTGCCGTGACATCAACCTCGTCAGAAATATGGTTGGCCACATTCCGCAACCCTGCGCCTGATGGGTGCAACAAGGACAGATTGTAATAATGCACCCCAAGCTTCAAGCCATCTTCCGGTTTCATGAGATGAAAGGGCGCCGTCACGGTCAGGTCAAACTGCTGCACCTTGAGGTTTGAGAGAGGCGCAAGATACATACCTACAATTTCACCCGGCCAATACCCGCCGTAGCAATAGCGTTTGCCATCGTACAGGAAGAACGTATCGTAACTTCTCTTGACTGTGCCGTTAGGGTTTTTACCGCCACCAAACTGCGTGTAGCGGTAAAAAATCTTTGGTTGCCATGGCAGCATCGTAAACCGGTATCCCGGTTCAAAATACATGCCGTATGCTTCTACAGATTTGTAGCCATTGCCCGCATGGCTATTCTGTTCAGCAACGAAGCTCCCGTAAAATGTGAAATTTTTTGAAATTCCAAGTGCTTTTACAGGGAACAATGTCCCACCCCAACTGAGGGATGCTACATTCATGCCGTTACGGTCTGCGCGGGCTGAGCGATCATATCCTGACGAGGTATCTGCATCCCGCACATGAAAATATGTGAGCGTTACATAAGAGGCACGCTCCGCATACACACTCCCGCCATGCCCGCCGGGTGTGCTGGTAAACCAACTGACATCAAAACCCACAAACTTAGTTTTTGGCCTGTCATAGCCTCTGTCAATATCGTTATCCGTATTGCTCTCCAGCATAAAGGCATCTGCCCTGACAGACTGGCCTTCCAGTTTGATAACGCCCGGCCCAGAGAAGGCAAAACGCGGCGCATACCACCATGCCCCTCTTCGGCCTGCACTATAGGTGCCCTTACCAATCAAAAAACCATCATCAACAATAAAAGCCTGCCTGCCACCGAGCACTGTGAGGGTATGTGGGGCGTGGGCAATCCGCACAGGCATGGTCAGGCCAATGTTGGCTTCTTCAAGATAAATGGAGTGTGGCGACCCTGAGGTTTGGGACATGATTTGTCCGTCCCCATGCCCAAGTGTTGCTGCACCCAGCGCGGATGCCGTGCCAATAACGGCAACGCCGTGCCCCCAGTCCCACCGACCTGTCAGTATAGGCTTGCCATATAACTCGCCAGATGCAGGGCTTTTGGTACGTTTATACTGGCCATCAGAGTGGGGAGCGTAAGACCCCGCGCCAAAATTGACATCGGGCAGGTAAAAGGCCGCGCCACCAATGTCCAGACCACCCTGCACCGTTAGCCCCCCAACGGATACCAGCGTTTTTTCCGCCTTCGCGTAAGACGACAGGGATGCAACAGCACCGAGCACCAGGCTTGAATACACTAAACGACGCATAACTCTTCAGCGTCTCCCTGCCTGATCTGACACGCCTGCCCTCAACTGTGCGTTCTCCATGCCTATGCCCTCCCTCATGATTCTTGTTATTTTTGTGAGGTACCCAATGCAAAAAGCGGCTTCACTCCTCCTGCTCAAGAAATTCCTGAGCATGGTTACAATCACGAACAAAGTAGACCATATATTATCTTCAACGTAATATAAACTCTACATGAGGATATATTATTTTCAAGGCGATTTTTCTACGGATTCACCCAAATACAAGGTGATGCATTTTGTAACATTATAAATAAATCAAAATATATCTCAATACATCGTGATCGTTTCATGGCCGGAATTGAGAATTATAAACGATTCTATGCCCAAAAATTCTTAATTTTTTTTGCGTTTGTAGTCTGCGCGAAAGTGTTTTTGGAATTTTCTTGGGTGAAAAGACTCTATTTCGATTTTGAAATAAAATAAAAGATTTTGAATATTTACAAAGAAGAAACGTCACATAAATTTGATACAAAACTCTAAGTGCCATATCCCAAAGGCTCTTGTCTGGAAGGAATGCGCCATCCAGCGTGGAACATTAGGCACTAAGCCATTTTTTAAGACGCCAATCTGAGGGCGTATTCTCACACGCAGGTGAGCGCGCTCTTCAGCGCACGACAACACTGACAAGAGCCATATAACTGTGTGTTTTTAGGGAAAAACAGGCTGGAGCGGATGAGGGGAATCGAACCCCCGTATGCAGCTTGGGAAGCTGCCGTTCTACCATTGAACTACATCCGCGTAAGCGTGTGACGCGCACTATACTGATTTCACACGCCCTGACAATCCACTTTTATCGCCTGCTGGCTTATTCAGCGTCCATGTCTGCGCCAATCAAATCAGACAAATGCCCCAACTCACGCAGGGCCAGACCTTCGGGCGGCTTATTGCGGACAGTCCCCCGCGCAACGCGCCGAGGCAAGGTTGCCTGATCAAAACCCAGTTTGGCCGCTTCTTTCAAACGGGCATCTGCCTGCGCGACCTGCCGGACCTCACCTGACAAACCGACTTCACCAAAATAGACTTCGCCAGAGCTTGTGGGGACGCCACTGGCCGCGGAAATAAGCGCGGCTGCCACAGCAAGGTCGGCTGCTGGCTCCGCCACTTTCAACCCACCGGCAAAGTTCAGATAAACATCCATGCCCGATAATTTAAGGCCGCATCGGGTTTCCAACACGGCCAGCAGCATGGACAACCGCCCTGTATCCCACCCCACAACAGCCCTGCGTGGTGCGCCATCGCCACTTTTGGGAGAGAGCAGCGCCTGCACTTCCAACAGTACAGGCCGTGTCCCTTCAAGGCCTGCAAAAACAGCAGACCCGGCAATGTTTCCCCGCCGCTCTGCCAAAAACAATGCTGACGGGTTGCTGACTTCTTCCAACCCTCGATCTGTCATGGCAAAAACGCCAATCTCATCCGTAGCGCCAAAGCGGTTTTTGGCCGCCCGCAAAATGCGGAACTGATGCCCCCGGTCGCCTTCAAAATACATCACGGCATCCACCATGTGTTCCAGCACACGAGGGCCAGCCAACGCCCCTTCTTTGGTGACATGCCCCACAAGAATAAGGCTGAACCCTCGCCGTTTAGCCAGCCGGATAAGCTCAAACGCACACGCCCTGACCTGCGAGACCGTCCCGGGCGCACTGGCCACGGTTTCCAGCCACATGGTCTGGATAGAGTCGATAATCACAGCTTTAACGTCTGTCTCTGCCTCAAGGGTTGAGACGATATCGGCTACGTTAATGGAAGCCGCGAGGTCGAGTTTTGTCGTCCCCACCCCAAGACGCAGGGCGCGCAGGCGGATCTGATCAACAGCTTCTTCCCCGGAGATATAGAGAACGCGCTCGCCATTGCCCGCCAGGCGGCACGCGGCTTGCAGCAGCAGGGTCGATTTACCAATTCCGGGGTCGCCCCCTACCAGCACCACAGAGGCCGGTACGAGGCCGCCCCCTAGTACGCGGTCAAACTCTGCAATGGTCGTCTCAATGCGGGGCGGTGGCTTGGCTATACCGTCCAACCCCTCCAGTTTGATCCGCCGACCTTTTGCAGAACCCGAAGCTGTGGAGGCTGCCAGCGGCTCAACTGTTTCTTCTTCCAGCGTGTTCCACTCACCGCAGGCTTCACACTGGCCAACCCACTTGGGGTAAGCCGTCCCACAATTGCGGCACACAAACTGGCGGGACGGTTTTTTAGCCACGCTTACTTCTCCCTGTCATACATCAGGCAATCTGGTGCCTGATGACACATTCCTCAAGGCCGCCCGACAGACTGATAGGTAAGCCCCGCAGCCCGCATGGCCTGCGGGTCGAAAATATTGCGCAGGTCCACCACAACACCGCTACGCATCCGTTTTGCAATTTCATTGGGGGAGAGTGCACGGAAAATATTCCACTCCGTCAGCACAACCAGTACGTCTGCCTGATCCGCCACTTCCAGCGCATCGGCACAATACACAACCCCCTCAGGCAGCAACGGCTTGGCTGCATCCATACCAACAGGGTCAAATGCACGAATGGTCGCTCCAGCTTCTGCCAGACGGTGCAGGATGGGAATGGACGCTGACTCCCGCATATCATCCGTTTCCGGTTTGAAAGTCAGCCCCAGCACCCCTACGGTCTTGCCTGCAACAGAGCCACCACATGCACTGGCAATGCGGCCAGCCATGCCAGCCTTGCGGGCCTCGTTCACCTGCACAGTTGTCTCAACCAGACGGCTGGCGCTGTGGGCTTCCTGCGCTATGCGGGATAGAGCCAGCGTGTCCTTGGGAAAGCAGGAGCCACCATACCCTGGGCCGGGCTGAAGAAAGTCCCGCCCAATACGCGTATCCAGCCCCATGCCACGTGCAAGTTCATGCACATCCGCACCCAGTTTTTCGCACAGATCCGCCATTTCATTAATAAACGAGATTTTCATGGCAAGGAACGAGTTGGAGGCATACTTGGTCAACTCGGCCGTTTCCAGGCCGGTGAACAGCAAAGTGGCCTCGCTGCTGGCAAGGGGGCGGTACACTTGGCGCAGCACGGCTTCAGCCTGAGCGGCACGTTCCGGGCGCTTCTGGTCCAGCCCGATAATCACACGGTCAGGACGCATGAAGTCACCAATAGCACTGCCCTCACGCAGAAACTCGGGGTTAGAGGCTACATCAAAGTCAGCCTCTGGCCGGGTTCTGCGGATAATCTCAGCAATGCGGCGGCTGGTGCCAACAGGCACGGTTGATTTGGTCACAATAACCGCATAGCCCGTCAGGGCTTCCGCAATCTGGCGGGCGGCAGCGTGAACATATTGCAGGTCCGCGGCACCATCCCCATTGCGCGGTGGGGTGCCAACAGCAATAAAAACTGCGGCGGCCCCGGCAACAGCCTGTGCAATGTCATCCCCAAAGGTAAGACGGCCAGCCTGACTATTGGAGGCAACCAGAGCATCCAACCCGGGTTCATAAATGGGAATACGCCCTTCACGCAGGGCGGAGAGACGGGTGGGGTTTGTTTCAACCACAGACACGTTAATGCCAAATTCGGCAAAACATGCGCCTGACACCAGCCCGACATACCCGCCGCCAATCATGGCTATACGCATTTGCAGCACTCCCGCCTTTTTATTGTCCGGCCCAACAGGCCTGTTTGTGCCCAACACATGCCCTCAGCCGCCGGGACCTGCAATGGCTAACACCAATACAGCCGTGATTTTGTGCCCCAAACCGCAGTCCACCCACCACACACCCACTCAGGCTTTGACGTGCCCTGCGTATCAGGCTACGGCAGTAGGCTTGATTGACCTGCCACACTGCTATCAGGAGCGACAGCCGCAGCGTATGGATATTGTGCTCAACCTTGTGGCCAGACTGGGCCGTGCCACGCTTGCGCTTATACGGGCAGCCGGGTCTCTGGCTCTCTTTGCGCTTGAAGGTCTTTCACATATTGTGCGGCCGCCTTTCTACGGACGGGTGTTTTTTGGCGCTTTTATGGAAACGGGTTTTTTCTCCCTTCCAGTTGTGGCGCTGACAGCCCTGTTTTCAGGTGGTGTCATTGCCCTGCAATCCTACACCGGTTTTGCGCAGTACCATGTGCAGAACGCCATTGCAGGCATTGTTGTGCTGGCTGTTACGCGTGAACTTGGGCCCGTGCTGGCAGGCTTGATGGTTGCCGGCCGCGTGGGCGCTGCTATGGCCGCACAAATTGGCACCATGCGCGTGACAGACCAGGTGGACGCACTCACCACTCTGTCCACCAACCCCATGAAATATCTGGTCGCCCCCCGGCTGCTGGCGGGCCTTATTGCCCTGCCCCTGCTGGTATTGATTGCAGACGTATTGGGTGTGGCTGGTGGGTTTACGGTCTGCGTCATGAAGCTGGGCTTCTCGCCCCATGCTTATATCGTGTCCACCCTCAACTCTCTTAAAGCCATTGACGTAACAGTCGGGCTGGTCAAGGCCGCGCTCTTCGGGTTCCTGATCGCGCTGATGGGCTGTTACTATGGCTACAACAGCAAGGGCGGCGCTGAGGGCGTCGGTTCTGCCACTACGGCTGCGGTTGTTGTGGCGTCCATCCTGCTGCTGGCGTTTGATTATCTCCTGACAGACCTGTTCTTCTCACAATGACAGATACCCGCCCCCCCAAGATCCGCATCCGTGATCTGCACAAGTCTTTTGGTGCCAAGAAGGTGCTGGACGGCATTACGCTGGACGTACCGCAAGGCACGTCTTTTGTTATTATCGGTGGGTCAGGCAGTGGGAAATCCGTACTGCTCCGCTGCATTCTGGGGCTGATTGTTCCTGATTCCGGCAGCATTGAAATTGATGGGGAAAATATCCTCACGGCCTCTACCAAACGTCGTGAAGCCCTACGCAGCGAAATTGGCATGTTGTTCCAGAACGGCGCCCTGTTTGACAGCCTGCCCGTATGGGAAAACGTGACCTTTGGTCTTCTGGCACGCAAACGCCTGAAGCGCTCTGATGCCCGGACACACGCCGGAACCATTCTGGCACAGGTGGGGCTGGACCCCTCTGTCGGTGAGCTTTACCCATCCGAACTGTCTGGCGGCATGCAAAAACGCGTTGGGCTGGCACGTGCCATTGCCGCAACGCCGGACATCCTGTTTTTTGATGAACCCACAACGGGGCTGGACCCCATTATGGGGGCCGTTATTGACGGCCTGATTGTGGATTGCGTCAAAAAACTGGGGTCAACCGCCATAGCCATTACGCACGACATGGCCTCCGCCCAGCGCATTGGGGATGAAGCCGCCATGTTATACAAAGGCAGACTTATCTGGCAGGGGCCTGCTACTTCCCTGATGAACAGTGGCAACCCTATGGTGGACCAGTTTACACATGGCAGACGCGAAGGCCCTATTGGCATGGAACTCCGCAAATAAATACTCTGCCGTCTAACGTTGCTTTTTACAGTCTAATTGCTTGCCCACCCGCCCTGTGAATGAGATAGAGACAGGGTGGTAGACCTGAATGGAAATAAGACCATGAAACATGTGGTATTAATGCTGGTATGTGCTGTTGCGCTTTCTGCCTGTGGCATGTTCAAAGGCGAGCCAAAACGCATGACGACCCCGCAGGAATGGGAAAAGTTCGGGTACCACGACAACTTGCACAGCAATCACAAATAACTGTTACATCGTCGCCGCTGTCGGGTTTGGCGCGAGCACACCACAGCGCCACGCGCACACTACACGCGCCAGACAGCCTTTGTCCGGATGAGACATAACACACCTCTATGACACTGCCCCCACCTGCCGCCCCACGCCGCCGTAAGCAGCTTGACCGTAGTGCTGCCACTCAGGAAAAGGTTGTTCACGCTGCGGCCGCCCTACTGCAAACCAACGGCTATGCGGCCACAACCGTACAGGCCATTGCACGGCAAGGCGGCATAAGCCTTGGTGCCATGCAGCACCACTTTCCCACAAAAGCTTTGGTGATGGCGGCGGTGCTACGGCACTATGGCCTTAAACGGGCCAGCCTTTACCGGCGCGCCATGACCCACAAGATAACACCCGCAGAAAAAATAGATGCCATGTTGGGGGCTTTGTGGACGTTGATCTGCGAAGGGCCGGAATTTATTGCCACCATTGAAATAGAACTTGCCCGCCGCAGTGATGCCGAACTGGCTGAGGCCACGGCCCCGGTGCTGGCCCGCATTGATTCCTTCATGACACGCTGGCTTGCCAACCTGACATCCAACGTGCCCCCCACCGTATGGGAGCCGCTGCGCCTGCTGGCCACAACAATGCTACGCGGGCTGGCGCTGGAAATTGTACGCGGCACACCTTTGTCTGAACTTGAAAAAACCTATGCCATATGGTGTTCATTCGCGCGGGCGGAATATTTCAAAATTATTTCTGCTTATCAAAAATCATAGCGGCTCTTTTTAGCCTGTGGTGGCCCAGCCTTCTGTTTTTTGAAACAGGTTGCCAAACCATTTTTCTAAAGGCGGAAATTCCATAGGCACTTTCCCGCCCCTACCATAACAGTTTGGCTGCTTTTCCTGCGGGGGAACGCAACCCCCTTGCTGGTCACCACGTTTATTCCGAACTGTGTTTTTCCCTGAGGGGTGAAGAAAAAATTAATGTCTAAATCGATGCTGCGCGCACTTCTTCCTGCCATGATCTTTCTGTGGGGTGGGCTTCTTTCCGCCCTGCCTCTTTCAGCCCCTCAGGCATTTGGCGCGGATACCCCGTCTCCGGCCGCAGCATCCCCTGCTGATGCACAGCCCGTTACGCCGCTTATTTCAGACATCTCCCTCGCGGTCTCTGATGACACGCTCGCGAAGATCGGGGCTGAAATTCATTCGATATATCAGGATAGTTTAAAACCCTATAGCAAGACTGATAATGCGGCGGCATTTGCCTCCCTGCTCAAACGGGCAACTGCGGTTTCTTCACAAACCGACGCTCTGGCTGCAAAAATCAAACCTTATGAGTCTGTCTATCAGAATTTTCTGGACGTGCTGGGCAAACCACCTGGCAAGGATGACCCTGCTGAACCTGCGGCCATTACCGCCCAACGTAAGGCTCTGACCGCAAAACAGCGCGATATTTCCAACCGTATTACCCGGCTGAAACTGTATCAGGTTGAAGCACAGCAACTTGTTGGTGAGTTACGCCAACATGGTACAGCCATCCAGCAAGCAACCCTGACGCAGCGCTTTCCATCCCCTCTTGGCGTGACCTTCTGGTCTCAGCTGAGCAGTGAGTCCGCCGCAACGTCCAGCAGTGCGAACGACCTGATGCAGGAGGCTCGTGCTGTTCTGGCGCACGCCTTTACTGGCCGACACGCCCTTATTACTCTTGGGGCATTCCTGCTTTCCGCTCTTTTGCTGACAGCGTATTTTTTCTGCCATAAGCCAGTACGTATTTTGGTGGCGCGCATTCTGCCCACCGGCCGCATCAGGCCAATTGCCGCGACAGTTTTGTGTGCAGTTATAAGTATCGTCGCCTGGGCTTTTGCGTTCCGTCTGGCCTGGGCGGGCATTGCGCTCGACAACCCCGCCCTGGGTGAAGACCTCGACAATCTGGCTGAAATGGTCGCGGCACAGGTTCCGCTGTGCGGGTTTGTGGTGGAGTTAGGCATTAGCCTGCTTTCTCGCAAAGCAGAATGGCGTGTCTTCCCCATGCCCGACCGGGTGGCGCATCATCTACGCCTCTTCCCCATCTGGTTTGCTGTTGCTCTTATTATTCGGGGTATTTTACGGTACGTAGACACCCAGAGCGGCCTGAGCATTCTGCATGTCCAGTTTTTTGACGGGCTTTATACGCTTGCCGTCAGCCCGCTGCTGTTTGCGATCCCCCGGCAGCTCCGCATTTCTGCGGAAGAAGGAACAGGCGCTCCCCCAACGGTCGCGCCGCTGCTCCGCACGCTGGCCATGACAGTCTCTATCGTCTGCTGGCTGGCGGTGCTGTCCGGCTATATTCCGTTGGCCTATACGATTATTTCGTGGATTTCCGTCATGGCCATTACCCTGACGGGCCTGCTTCTGATCTCGCTACTGGCAACGGCTTTGGGAAGCAGCGTTTTCCCGTCTGAAGGCCCCATAGGGCACCATTTGGTGCAGCTTGGGCTACCTGCCCGGCTTGTGGACCAGGCAAGCGTTGTTATTCCCGGGCTGATTAGCGTTTTCCTGCTTATTCTTGCCTCATCTGTTGCAACGGCAGGGGCAGACTTTGACCCCGCACAAGTTGGCAACCGCATTCTGTACATTTTCCGTGGACAGAGCGGGAAACCAGCAGATGACAGCTTTTCCATTTCGCTCGACACACTCTTGTTGTGTGCCATTTTGCCGGTTATCGGGCACTACGCCATCAAAATCGTCAAAACATGGTTTATGCAGCGCTTCTTCCCGACAACGCGTCTCAATATTGGGGCACAAAGCTCCATCCTGAACGTGATTACCTACGCTGCTTGGATTTTAATTGGCCTCAGCATGGCGTCTGCGCTGGGTGTTACCATGAAGAGCATGACATGGGTTGTCAGTGCCCTGTCGGTCGGTATTGGTTTTGGCCTGCAATCCATCGTGCAGAACTTCGTCTCCGGCATTATTCTTATGGCGGAACGCCCTGTCTCCATTGGGGATGTTGTGGATATTGCCGGTGCGCATGGTGAAGTTGCCCGTATTAGCGTGCGTTCCACCAACATCAAACTGGCGGATGGATCGACCATGATTGTCCCGAACTCCCAGTTCATTACCTCTGCTGTGCGTAACGCTACACGCGCTGAAAAGCCGGGAGTTTTCACAACTGTTCTGCAACTTCCGTTTTCATCTGATTTGCAGAAAGCCATGCAGGTTATGGTGGAAACTCTGGCCGCCAGTGAAAACGTAGATCCACAACTTGCACCAACCGCCAGTATTACAGCCATTACTGATGGGTCTGCGTTGTTGACCGGCACCGCCCGTGCCCGGCAAGGACTGGACGTTGCAAAAGTGCGAAGTGAAGCCTTATTTGATTTGTGGCAGGCTTTTCAGCAGCACGATATTCCTATCACCGTGCCCAATTCTCTCGCGCCGTCTCAGTCGTAGGGAAAACAAACAGCGCAAGCTGGCTATAAGTATGAGTCAGTTTGCTCTGCTGTTGAGGGTCATAAACCAACGGCCTAATAAACCGGGAGCGTACCAGTCGACAGGCCGAGACCTTAAAATAAGTGCTCTCTCCCCCACTCCGGCCAAAGAATATTGAGACATTTTCCAGAAGCAGAAATCAAAACGTTATAGCAACAGAATTAATAATAAATTCTGAGTCTAATTATTTTTTAATATTAAGATATTTCCCGTTTCCAATCCGTGAGACGGTGCTTTCGCTAACCCCAAATGCAAGACTAAGCGCGCTTAAAGATTCGCCATTCTCACGCCTTTTAAGTATTTCCTTTTTTTGTCCCTCTGTAATGCGTGGAGGGCGCCCCATTTTTTTCCCCTGCTCCATTGCCCTAGCCCGCCCTTCTGCCGTGCGGTTACGGATCAAATCACGCTCTACGTCGCCTAACCCACCAAGAACGGCAAGCATAAGGCGGCCCGTACTAGTTGATGTATCAGTCCACGGCTCCGCCAAGGAATAAAATTGTGCTTTTTTATCTGTAATTTCTTTCACTATTGCAAATAAATCAAAAGTACTTCGCGCAATCCTATCTAGCCTTGTAACAACAATTATTTGGTTTTCTTTTAATTTTTCTAATAATTTTTTTAGTTCTACTCTATCGGAATTGGCACCACTTGCTTTTTCCCGATAGATTTTACGGCACCCATAGCTTTGGAGAGTTTTCAGTTGAAGCTCTAGAGTCTGCCCCACAGTGCTAACCCGGGCATATCCAATTTTATCATACAACTGATCTGTGTTGGCCAAGACATAAACTCCCAATAACAAAGGGGAGTTTCTTGCGTAATTCTTGATTTATGCAAGAGACAAAACGTCTCTCATTTGGTTAACAACTCGTTAACAGCCTTATACTACACAAGTTTCGGAAGCAATAAGAAAGTTAATTTTGATAGCCAAAAAACCAAAAAAAACTTTGCGGAAATTAAGATTTTATAAAGGTTTGAAATATGGCCAGAAAGCTTCCCGCAAACCCTTCTGTCTCCCTGAATTATGGGTCTTCTCCTGATTCTGGCTGGGGCACAAACGGAACTTACACAGCACCAGAAAACAGCACGATCACCATTACTGACGAGCAGAGTGGTGACACCGTCTCTGGTGAAACGTCCGGCGTAAACGTTGTTATTGCTGATGGCACCAGCATTAATGGCAAGGGCTGGACTGTTGGCAATACGGATCATCCTGCCACTGTAACAGTTAATGGTAATTTAACATTAACCAACGCAGACGCTATCGCCAATGGTTCCAAAGTTGTGGTCAGCAACGGCGGGACGCTTATATTGGGGGGGTACGCCACAACCACTGCGGGCCTCATCCAGTTTGATGGAACAGGCGGCACAGTCGAAATTGCGGCAGGAACAACTGCTAGCATTATTGGTTACATTACCAATATACAAAAAGGAGATACTATTATAATAGACGGCCTTGTAGCAGACAATTATGTTTATACTAACGGTGTCTACACACTTACTGACGAAGGTCAGGCTATTTCAGGCACTTCATCATTTCAGCTCCCGGCTGAAAACGAAGGTACAACCTTTATTGTCAAATCAGTGAATGGCAAAACCTACCTTACGGCAGACACTGTCATTGTCTGCTTTCTGGGTGGCAGCATGCTGCGCACGCCTGAAGGAGATATGGCCGTTGAAACGTTGCAAATTGGCGATGAGGTCGTCACTTTTGACTGGCAGAACAACAAGGACGTAACGCGTCGGGTTGTCTGGGTTGGGACTGGCCATGTTAATGCACAACCTAACCTGCCGGATGATCAATCAGGTTATCCCGTGCGTATTCTCAAAGGTGCCCTCTCCGATGGCGTCCCTTACAAAGATTTGCTGATTACATCAGAACATTGCTTGTTTTTTGAGGGCAAATTTATTCCAGCACGGATGCTAGTTAACGGCATATCCATTTTTTATGATAAAACCATACAGTCTTATAACTACTATCATATTGAGACTGAGCATCAGTCAGTCATCACAGCGAATGGTATGCTGACGGAAAGCTATCTTGATACTGGCAATAGGTTGTCATTTCAGCAGCCAGGCAAAGTTGTGACTTTGCACGGTAAAATGAGCTCATGGGAGAAAGATGCTGCCGCACCCCTGTGTGTTGAACGCAACTTTGTGGAAACAATTTTCCACACCCTAAAACAGCGCTCCCTTACCGTCACGGACAACCACCAGCAGACTCCCTCCCGCCCCCTCACGCCGGAATCCGACCTGCATATTGTCACTGACAACGGTCAGATTATCCGCAAGATCCGCACAACAGATCATACCGTTGTTTTCATGTTGCCAGCCAACATCAAAACTGTTCGTCTGGTTTCACGCACAAGCCGCCCTTGTGACACGATTGGTCCGTTTGTAGATGACCGCCGTAAGCTTGGGGTGCTGGTCGGCGCTGTTACCCTACTAGGCTCTAACAAGAAAATTTCCATCACCAGCCATCTGGACAAGCAGGATCTACAGGGATGGCATGGGCAGCAAGTTTCATCCTGCCGCTGGACAAACGGGGATGCCACTCTGTCTCTTGGCGAGGGAACACTTAAAGGCTTTAGCTTGCTTACCGTAGAAGTACTGGCGGCTGGCCCTTATAGCCTGCAAGAAAAAAACCGCCGCAAAAAACTGACCGCTTAAGCCGACAACTGAGTGATGCACATAGACAGTGTGCATCACTCCCCATTCAAAACGTTGTCTTCTGATCAGCCCTGTTTAATGGTGGGGCTGATCTTCGTGTTGTGTTTCCAAATCAGCAAAGCGCGTATATTCGCCTTCAAAGAACAGATGCACTGTGCCTGTGGGACCATGCCTCTGTTTTTCCAAAATCAGCTCAGCCTTGTTATGCACAAGACCCATTTTACGCTGCCAGTCGTCCAATGCTGCTCCGTATTTTTCCATGGAATCAAAGGCTGTTTCCTTAGGCATACGTTGTTGCAGGTAATATTCGTCACGGTACACAAACATCACGGCGTCTGCGTCCTGCTCAATAGAGCCGGATTCACGAAGATCAGACAGCATGGGGCGTTTATCTTCGCGTGATTCCACCTGACGAGAGAGCTGGGAGAGGGCAATAACCGGCACCTCAAGTTCCTTTGCAATTGCTTTAAGACCCTGCGTAATCATGGAAATTTCAAGAACGCGGCTTTCTGGCCTTGTCCCGACAGAGGGACGCATAAGCTGCAAATAGTCCACCACCACCAAGCTTAAACCACGTGTACGCTTTAAGCGGCGGCAGCGGGTTCGCATGGCGGAAAGGGAGATAGCTGGTGTATCATCAATGACCAGCGGCAGGCGGGCCAATTCGCGGCTGACACGCACAAAGCGGTCAAATTCCTTCTGCCCGATGTCACCACGACGAATACGCTCACCCGACACCTCGGCCTGCTCGGACAGAATACGCCCGGCCAACTGTTCGGCTGACATTTCGAGCGAGAAGATCGCAACGGTGCCCTTTGGCTGTACACCCGGCCCTGTGTCTTCCGCTTCCTGCAACAACGCGCGTGCAGCAGAAAACGCGACCTTGGTTGCCAGAGCAGTTTTACCCATGGCGGGACGACCTGCCAGAATAAGAAGATCGGACGGATGCAATCCACCGGTTTTTTTATCCAGATCGCGCAGGCCAGACGTCAACCCTGCAACATGGCCGTCGTTCTGGAACGCTTTTTCGGCCGTAGCAATGGCGTTGGTCAGAGCCCTGTCAAAGTCAACAAAACCGCCGTCCTGCCCTTTTTCTGTGGCAAGCCGGAACAGAGCCTCTTCCCCTGCGGCAATCTGGTCTGGGCCGGACAGGGCGGATGTTGCGCCAAACGCGTTGTTGACAACACCTTCCCCAATATCAATCAACTGCCGCCGGATCCACGCATCGTGAATAGCGCGGCCATAGTCACCTGCATTGATGATCCCCACCATGGAGGTCAGCAATTTGCCCAGATAGGCCATGCCGCCTACCTCTGTCAGCACACCGGAGTTTTCCAGCTCTGCACGCAGGGTTACGGGGTCTGCCAGTTGGCCGTTTTCAATACGGCGGGCTATGGCATCGTAAACACGGCCATTCACCTGATTGGCAAAATGCGCCCCGGTCAGAAAGTCTGATACGCGGTCATAGGCGCGGTTATTGGTCAACAACGCCCCCAGCAAAGCCTGTTCGGCTTCAATATTGGCGGGGGGCTGGCGGAGGGAAAGGGACAGGATGCTGTCGTCAGCCTGTGCCGTTATGTCTGTTTTTGTCATGCTCACGCCGTGTGTCTAGCAGGTCTTGCTTTGTGCGTCAGCACACGCCGTACCTGCTCTGCTTGGCAGCAAGGGAGCAGATGTCACAGCTTTGTCCAACGCAGCAAAAGCCGTTGTAATGTGATATAAGGAGCTAGTGGGGATGGAGTGAGAGATCGGTAACCCTTTTTCATCCATCTGGTCCAGCCAGGTGCCTGCCGGGCAGCCCTTGAAATAACGTTCCAGCAAATTCCTGACCATACGCGCCACCAGGCCCTGCTGGTCCTGCGGGTCAAACACCAGTACCCCTCTAAGCGCTTCCCCCTGCACCCATAGACGGGAAGAGGCCTTGAGCACCGCGCCATCACGGTCAAGGGCATCATAAACCAGATCTGTTTCTGCTTTAACACCATAGCGGGTTGCAAAGTCGTACAACCGGCGAGCCTGAGCGCCTGTTTCTACTCCAGCCAGCCGCTCATATTCTGACAGCAGCCAGACCCATTCAAAATGATGGCCCGGCTCCACCCACTGGCCCTGCACTCCTGATGCGGGGTGCCAGTCCTGGGTAAAAAACTCTCCCAGCGTTCCTGTGCGTGTATCCTGAAAATGCTTGTTGAATAACGCATAAAGCGTATGGCCGAGTGCGAGGTCCGTCGGGTCCTGCGTGGTTTCATACAGGGCCAGCACAGCCTCGAACAGATGCATATGCGGGTTTTGCTGCCGGGGTTCTGATGGTTGTGGGAGGCTATTCAGAAAACCGCCCTCTGGTGTGCTCATGGCGCGCTCAATCCAGAGCACAGTTTGGCGTGCCAGAGAGACCGCCTGCCCGTCCGGTTCAACACGCGCATACCATGCCAGAGCGAACACAACGAAGGCGAGATCATACAAATCTGCCGTTGGGTCCAACACGGCGCCATCCGGAGTGAGACTGCGTGCCCAACCGCCCTCCGGCTTCTGGGCTTTGAGGAGGAACCTGAAAATGCTGTCTGCACAGGCCTGATAGTGCGTCTGCCCTTGCAGCACGGCCCATGAAAAAACAAAGAGCTGCCGTGCCTGCACCCTGACCCGCTTAAACGGGGGTAAGGCAGGCTCCCCTGCCAGAGTAAGGCTTTCCTGCGCACCGTACTGCGCCGGGTTTACCGTGCTGCCGTCACATCCTACGGTTGCCCAGAATGGCAAAGCCTGGTCAAACAACCAGTGTCTGAACTGTTGGTGCACCCCCTGAAGCGATGGGTGCTCGGGAGAAAACTGCCCTACCATCATACCCGCCGTATGCGACCGATGGTCGCCGTTGTGGAATGCCCCTGTGCCAGATCAGCCAAAACCAGAGAGCCGCCCGCAGCTATGACAACATCCGCCCCCACAACCTGCTCGGGTTTGTAGTCTGCCCCTTTAATCAGCACATCAGGCATCAGGGCGGTAATGGCCTCCAGCGGGGTATCTTCCGCAAAAGCCACAACAGCATCCACATAACGAACTGCCGCCATGACGCGCGCCCGCGAATCCAGCGTATTGACGGGGCGTTCCGGGCCTTTCAGGCGGCTGATACTGTCATCTGTATTCAAAGCAACAATCAGCCGGTCACAGGCTGCTCTGGCTTCAGCCAAGAGGCTGACATGGCCGGGGTGGAGAATATCAAAACAACCGTTGGTAAAACCAACTTTCAGGCCACGGCTCTGCCAGCGCTGCACCTGAGCACGGGCTGCGGCCAGCGGCAGAAGATGTGGCATTTCATCCGGGCCCGACTGTTCATCCAGCTCATGCAGCACTTCCTGAATATCCGCCGTTGCCGTACCAAGTTTGGCCACAACAACACCGGCAGCGGCGTTGGCCACACGCATGGCCTGCTCCAGAGAATGACCAGCCCCCGTTGCCAGCGCCATGGTGGCAATCACCGTATCCCCGGCACCGGAGACATCAAACACCTCCCGCGCCCGCGCTGGCACAGAGAGGACCTCACCGGTACGGCGCACCAGCATCATGCCTTTTTCCGACCGTGTTGCCAGAATGGCGTCTGCCTCGGCATCTGCCATTACCTTGCGGGCTGCGGCTTCTGTCAGTGCTTCCGTATCCACAGGCATGCCAGAGGCGGCTGCCAGTTCCTTCCCGTTGGGTGTAATGCAGGTTGCGCCGCAATACAGGCGATAGTCGGAAGATTTGGGGTCTACAAACACCGGAATGTTGCGTGCCTTGGCGGCAGAAAACACATGCTCCAGCACCTGTGGGCCGCACACACCCTTACCGTAGTCTGACACCACAACCGCCT
This sequence comes from Acetobacter cibinongensis, assembly GCF_000963925.1. Classification (GTDB taxonomy): domain Bacteria; phylum Pseudomonadota; class Alphaproteobacteria; order Acetobacterales; family Acetobacteraceae; genus Acetobacter; species Acetobacter cibinongensis. The sequence continues at coordinate 228,371 of NZ_BAMV01000011.1, read as the reverse complement.
GCACCGCTTCTATCGTGGCATCTATAGCGGCACAGAGGGCAGCTGCCTCCGTCGCCTGGAGTGGCAGGCGGCTTTCTTCATCCGCTCTTACAACCTGTTGGTTGGCGGCAATAAAACGCGTTTTACAAATAGTAGGTCGGCTTGTGGTTGCAACAGTTGCATCTACCACTCTGGTCTGTCTGGCCAATGCCGACCGCAGCAGCCCCCCGGCCTCATCTTTCCCCACCAGCCCGATCAGTACTGCGTGGCCACCAAGTGCTGTAATGTTGTTGGCCACATTGCCCGCGCCACCCGGCATTTCCCGCCGGTTGTCCAGCAACAGCACGGGTACCGGGGCTTCTGGCGAAATGCGTTCCATGCTGCCGTATAAAAAACGGTCAAGCATGACATCACCCAGACACAGAACGGAAACTGAGGAGAAATCCATAAAAATCAGGCTCCAAATGTCGCGATAAAATCTGTCAGGCCAGTTTGCCGCCCTGTTTTAAGGCGGCCGGATGTTAAAATGGATCGTGCTTCAAAAATGGCACGATCGAGATCCTTATTGATCACCACATGATCAAATTCCTGCCAATGGGAAATTTCATCCCGCGCAGCCGCCATACGGCGGGCAATTTCATCCGGGTGGTCAGACGCACGGGAGGTCAGGCGACGTTCCAGTTCCTGCAACGAGGGCGGGAGCACAAACAGGCTTACAACATCGTTTGGCAGCGCCTGACGGATCTGCTGGTGCCCCTGCCAGTCAATATCAAACACCATGTCCTGCCCGGCGGCCAAAGCCGCCTCAACCGGAGCGCGGGGCGTGCCATAACCACGGCCAAACACCGTAGCCCACTCCAGCAGTTCCCCTTTTGCGGCCATGTCTTCAAACTGGTCCATGGTGCGGAAGTGATAATGCACACCTTCAGCCTCACCGGGGCGGGGCTGGCGTGTGGTCACGGACACGGAATGCAGCAGGTGTGGTTCAGACGCCCGCAGGGCATTGGCGATGGTGGACTTCCCTGCCCCTGAGGGAGCCGAGATCACAAAACAGACTCCGCGCCGTTTCATACCCTCTATGGTGCCTGATGTTCTGCTATGAGCCATGCCGGATTCCATCTCTCCCTAGTGTTTTCTGCGGCCCGCAGGCCGGGCCGGACAGGCGGCACACGCAAAATGCATGCCGGGTTTGCCACAGGCCTGCTGCTCTTCTAACAGCCTCGGGGTAAGAGGGCGACTATGAAACATGATCGCATTCTCATAACAGGCGCGTCCTCAGGTCTGGGGCGCTCCCTTGCTCTTACCCTTGCGCGGCCCGGGCGCACCCTGCATCTGGGCGGCCGAAACGAGTCTCGTCTGATGGAGGTTGCGCAGCACTGCATAAGCCGGGGTGCCGGAGTTGAAATAAGCCGGGGGGACGTTAGCGACCGCACCCACATGGAAAACTGGATTGGCACTAGCGGACCACTGGACCTTGTGCTGGCCTGCGCCGGTATTACAGGCGGCACCCGCAGGCCCGATAGCCCGGATGATGCACCGTATGAGCCAGACGCACAGGTACGCAGGTTTTTCCAGACCAATTGTGATGGGGTATTGAACACCGTACTGCCTGCCCTTTCCATCATGCGGCAACAACCCCGCGCAGCAGATGGCATGAGGGGCAGAATTTGTGCCATTTCCTCCGTAGCTGGGCTGGTTTCCTACCCTGGCACCCCGGCTTACGGCGCCACAAAAGCCGCTGTTGACCGTTTTATGGTGGCAACCGGCGGCAATATGAAGCAGGCTGGAATCCTGCTATCTTCCGTTGTGTGCGGGTTCCTGAATACCCCCATGACCGCCCGTAACCACTTTCCCATGCCCGGCATGACAGATGTAGAAAACGCCAGCAGACGCATCCTGCGCGGTTTGCGCCGCAATGAAAGGCGTATTGTGTTCCCGCTCTGGCTTGCGGCAGGATCAAGGTTTATGGACCTCCTCCCCATTGCGCTGGCGGAACGCTACTATACTCATCAACCTACGGGCGCGGCTGGCACTATGCCGGAACCAGACCTGTCATGACCTGAACTCACCCCGCCAAGGAATACCCCCGGCATGAGCCTCCAGACACCCCCCATGCCTCAATCACCCCCTCGCCGTTTGATGGAAGATCTCTCCGAGGCCTCCGTGCGGGAACCGGTACCGGACCACCTGAAAACCATGCGGGTGGACAGCGTGTTCTGGAGCCACTTCTCCCCTAATCTTGGGCCAGGGGGCTGGGTTACAGGGGCATTGCTCATCAGCATGGGGCTGGATTTCCGGACCGGCGTTATGGCCATTGTACTTGGCAACATTATCGGGGCCTTGCCTGTCGCGCTGGCGGCCTCCATTGGCCCTGCTACGGGGCTTACACAAATGGAGGCATCCCGCAGGGCACTGGGGCGTTTGGGCGTACGCCCTCCGGCTTTCCTGAACTGGATTTACTGCGTGGGGTGGGACGCCGTAAACAATGTGCCCGCAGCAACCGCGCTGATCGCCCTGCTGCTTATGGCAGGTCTCTCCACGCCGTTCTGGCTGGCGTTGGGCTGTTTGGCCCTTGTGCAGATGGCGGCCTCTATTTACGGCCACCATGTTGTACAGATTTTGCAGAAATATCTGGGGGCTCTGCTGCTCGGCACCTTTGTGCTCATGGGGAGTGTGCAGCTGGCGCAAGGGGCGTCCATCGTCTCGGCCCATCATCCAGTCAGATGGCAAACCTTTCTGCTGGCAACCGGTGTGCTGGTAAGCTTCAACCTGTCCTGGGCCTCGTACTCTTCAGACTATACACGCTATCTGCCAGCCAGAACCAACCCGGTTAAGGTTGTTCTTCTGGCGTTGGCCGGGTTGCTTGGCTCTGCCATTCCGTTCCAGATTCTGGGGCTTCTGACGGCAAGCACCGTTGCCGAACCCTCCCCAACTGCGGTTATTGCCTCGCTCCAGCACGCCATGGGGCCAGTTGGGGCTGTGGCGCTGGCAGCCATCGCGCTCTCGTCCATTACTGGCAATGCGTTTAACGACAATACGGCCAGCTATAGCCTTATTTCCGCAGGTTTACGCATTCCGCGTGTTATGGCGGCAATTCTGACTGCCGCTTTAGGCTACGTTCTGGCGGTTGCCGGAGCAGGCCGCTATACCGCGCTTTATACGGACTATCTGCTTGTCACGATGTACTGGATTGCCCCTTGGGTGGGAATTGTTCTGGCTGACTGGTATTGCGGGGACCGCAAGGTTCATGCCGTGCCACCGGGCTGGACCTATGGAGCCACTATTTTTGTTGTGACCGCGAGCTTGACCATCGCCCTGTTTTCAACAAGCACACTCTATACCGGCCCCGTAGCGCGTTGGCTGAACGGGGCCGATATTGGCTATTATGTGGGTTTTTTTGTTGCTGCTGGCTGGTATGTGCTGGGCATGCGGACCCGGGCCAGCTCGTAAAGCCCAACGGCTGCTGCAACAGAAACGTTCAGGCTTTCCATATCACCCGGCATATACAGGCCTGCCACTTCATCACAGCTTTCACGCGTCAGACGGCGCAGGCCTTTGCCCTCTGCCCCCAACACCAACGCAACACGCCGCCCTTCAAAAGAAGGGCCATCCAACAAGCCGCCGCCAGCATCCAGCCCGACTGTCCAGCAGCCACCTTTTTGCAGTGTTTCAATGGCACGGGATAAATTGACTTCTCGCACCACAGGCACAGTTTCAAGCGCGCCAGAAGCAGCCTTGGCCAGCACTGCGGTTTCTTCCGGGGCATTGCGGTCCTGCACCACAAGGCAGGCAGCACCAAATGCCGCAGCGGACCGTAGGATGGCACCAATATTCCGCGGGTCTGTGACCTGATCCAGCACCAGCACCGGACCCGGCCGTTCCAGCGCTTCGTCCAGAGACAGGTTGGGCAATTGCTTCACCAGAGCGGCAACACCCTGATGCACAGCCTCAGCACCCAGCATGTCGTCCAGCTTGGCGCGGGGCGTCAGTTCAGGTTCAATGCGCAGCGTTGCCCCCGCTTCACGCGCGGCAATTAACGCCGGATGTTCGGGTTCTGCCACAAGCAGGCGCTGGAAAACGCGCTGAGGGTTTGCAAGAGCGGCCGCAACGGCGTGGGTCCCAAACAGCCACACGCTCCCCGCTGGCGCACCACCTCCCCCTTCACGCCCGGTAGAAGACGATGGGCGTGGACGACGGGCCGGGCGGGCAGAACGGGGATTACGCATTGCAACCTTTGCTTTCTCTCAATTTATCTTCCCCCTACAGCATGTGCAGGGTGACGGGCTATCTCTTATTTCTCGTTGGCAAGGGCCTGTAAGGCCTGCTTTGTGGCCTCTGTCAAAGGGGTGGGCAGTGCATCCAGCGCAAACCATGCGGCGGCAGCCAAAGCCTCAGGCTCCTGCACGACCGGTTCTCCCTCACAGTCTTCCACCAGATAAACAGGGGCTACCCAGTGCAAGGCCTGTTCTTGGTCTATCTGGTCTACAACACACAGTAGCCTGACGGGCGTAATGGTTAACGCGACTTCCTCGGCAATTTCTCGGGCAACAGCCTGTGGCACCGTCTCATACGGATCAACTTTTCCGCCGGGTAAGCCCCAGTATCCTGCTTCAGGGGAGCGTTTGCGTTTCACGAGTAACATTTTCCCGGCACGCAGTATCACCGCTCCGCACCCAACACGCGGCTGATGGTTCTGTAGGGTGATTGTCTTTCTCCCTCTGGTTTTCCTAATGCCCTAATAGAGTGGGCGTATACGGTACGCTATGCCCACAATAGAATAAGGCCAATGGTACACCTCCCATTGGCCTTATCTTAACTGGCTGCTTTTACTCGTGGCTTTTATGGGACAGGCGGCAAGGACGGATCAACCGTCAAGGGCTTGTCACCTTTCATAAAGGCTTTCAGTTCTTCTTCAGTCGCCACGGCGGGTGGCGAGCCACGCAAGGGCAGACGTGCTGTTTCTTTTACTGTCAGCATCGTGACTATACCAATCACGGCAGCACCCATCAGGTAGTAAGCAGGCATCATCAGGTTGCCTGTCCGCTGTATCAGCCACGCCGTTACCAGCGGCGTTGTGCCACCAAACAGGGACACAGACACATTGAATGCCAAAGACAAAGCTGTGTACCGCACTGGCGTATAAAACAACGCAGGCAGTGTTGCTGGCATGGAACTGGTGAAGCAGACGAGGGATACACCCAGCAACATCAGCCCTAGGAAAATAAGACCGTCATGACCAGTCTGTATCAGCCATAGGCTGGGTACAGACAACACGAGTAGGGAAAGACAGGCCCCAATGATCATCGGCCTGCGGCCCAGCTTATCGCTGAACAAACCGCCCACCACGTTCAGAGGCATCATGACCAGCATGACCAGAATAATCAGCAGGAGGCCTTTGGTTTCCGGGTAGCCCAGAGTCACGCTCAGATAGCTGGGCATGTAGGTCAGAACCATATAATAGGTCACGTTGAAAACCAGCACCAAACCAACGCACTTCAGCAGTTGGCGCCAGTGGACAAGAAACAGATCTTTCCAGCCCGGTTTGTCTTGTTCACGCTGCTCGGCCTGTTCTGCATAGGCCGCGAAGGCCGGGGTTTCTTCCAGCTTTGTACGCATATACAGACCAAGAAGCCCCAGAGGACCAGCCACCATAAACGGGATGCGCCACCCCCATGACAGCATTTGGCTGTCCGTCAGCGCCAACTGAAGAATAGTGACAGAACCGGCACCGGCCACGTAGCCCGCCAGCGTACCAAACTCCATCCAGCTTCCCATAAGGCCACGCCGGCGGTCTGTGGAGTATTCAGCAATAAATGTTGCCGCGCCCCCATATTCTCCACCCGTTGAGAAGCCTTGCACCATACGCGCCAGCATCAGCAGGATGGGAGCCCAGATGCCAATACTGGCGTAGGACGGAATAAGCCCGATGGAGAATGTGCCCATCGCCATAAGAATCATGGTGAAGGCCAGCACCTTCTGGCGGCCATATCGGTCACCCAAGGGGCCAAAAATGGCCCCACCAATGGGGCGAACAATAAATGCCACCGTAAAGGTTGCGAATGTTGCAAGAATTTGGGCCGCTGCATCCGCAGACGGAAAGAAAACACGCCCCAAGGTTATGGCAATGTAGCCGTAAACCCCGAAGTCAAACCATTCCATGGCGTTGCCAAGAGCTGCTGCGCCCACGGCCCGTTTAAGCATATCACCATCTACAACGGTGATATCATCCACCTGTATATGCCGACGACGTTTGAACCACCCAAAATGGGCGTGCGCCGATTCAGGCTCCTGCATAGTGTTGTTTCCTTTCTTCTACGCATACAGGCGTCCGCGTTTCCGCGGTAACGCGCTCTGACGCAAGATGTTGCGCACCGTGCCGCAACGCGAATGCTCAGGCAAAATACCCAAAAATTAAATATGGGGAGGGTGTATGACAGAATACTATAAAAATTGAAATAAAAAATTTACCACCAATTAAATCCAAGAACCATTTAAATTTTTTCATTCCAATGTCATCTTTGTTTTTTCTTCTCTTAATTTTTTCATGACTTTTGTAACGCGAAAATTTTTATTGATCATATATTATCATTATTACAGTCTTGTCGTTCTATATCTCTCAACAAAAAGACTATGCAGTAGGTGTGTTATCTTCCTGAAGCCTTGACCGCATCTCAAGGCCATACACGCCTGAGTGTCTCTATCATCGTAGGGAGAGGGCTATGCGCAGGGCCAGACCATCAATCTGCCCCAAAGGGTGGATATGCTCATGAGAATGGACAATCCCCTTTCCGGGCTGTATCGGTCTGGGCCACGTTAACAGCTAGACATGGAGCGGGTCATGAATGCGTCCCCGGCCTCGTCCGATGGTGCCATCACTCTTCACCGGAACGATTTACCTGATGGCCTGACCTTTAACGGCTCTGTTGCCGTTGATACGGAAACCATGGGTTTGAAGCCTCATCGTGACCGCCTTTGTCTTGTCCAGCTTTCCGCTGGTGATGGCACAGCCCACCTTGTGCAGATCATCCCCCCCTCTCTTGGTGGCAAGGGCTATGACTGCCCCAACCTCAAGAAGGTTCTGGCAGACCCTGCCATTACCAAAATCATGCATTTTGCACGGTTTGACGTTGCCATTCTCCAGCATGCGCTGGGCATTACCGTCACCCCCACGGTCTGCACAAAAATTGCAGCCCGTCTGGTCCGCACCTTTACAGACCGGCACGGTCTGGCCGCGCTGTGCCGGGACATGCTGGGCGTGGAACTCAGCAAACAGCAACAAACCTCTGACTGGGGTGCCAAAGACCTTAAGCCAGAACAGCTTGCCTATGCTGCGTCAGATGTTTTGTACCTGCATGCTCTGTGGGCCAAGATGGACGCCCTGCTGGAACGCGAAGGCCGCCGGGAACTGGCGCAGGCCTGTTTTGACTTCCTGCCTGCACGCGCCCGCCTTGATATTTTGGGATATGAAGACCCAGATATCTTCTCCCACCGGGCCTGACCTGCTCGAGACCGGACCGCTACACGCATGACGCACTCCCCCAGTGGTGTACCCCTCAAGGCCCCGTCCCCTCAGGCGCAAGCCACACAGATTGCTGATGCGCTGGCCGTACTGCGTACAGAGCGTGAGGGGCTGGCGGCTCTGGAGGCTGCCTTGCAGGATGAAGCTGGACTGGGGGGAGCGTTCTCCCGGGCTGTCACGCTTATTGGTACGCTACCAGGCCGCCTGGTGGTTACGGGCATAGGCAAGTCCGGGCACATTGCCCGCAAGATACAGGCCACCATGGCCTCCACCGGCACGCCTGCGCTGTTTGTACACCCAGCCGAGGCCTCTCATGGTGATCTGGGCATGTTGCAGGCTGGAGATGCCGTCATTGCTTTTTCCAATTCCGGAGAAACAACAGAACTGGGCGATATTGCAGCGCATACACGTCGGACAGGCCTACCCCTGCTGGCCGTTACCAGCCGCGCCCAATCAACCCTTGCCTGTGCGGCTGACATTGCCCTGACACTACCGAACATGAAAGAAGCCTGCCCCATGGGGTTGGCCCCCACCACCAGCACAACCATGCAACTGGCCTTTGGGGATGCGCTGGCCGTGGCCCTGTTGCAGCAGCGTGGTTTTACTGCCAACGATTTTGGCACCTATCACCCCGGTGGCAGGCTAGGCATGCGCCTGCGCACGGTACGGGACCTGATGCGTACGGGTGCCGCCATGCCCGTTGGCCTGCCGGAAACCCCCATGCGGGACGTGATTATGGAAATGACCCATAAGGCACTAGGCTGCATAGGCATTCTGGACCATAATGGCCTGCTGGCAGGCCTGATTACAGACGGTGACCTGCGCCGCGCTTTGGACCTTGATCTCGCGACCACGCAGGCAAAGGATATCATGAACCGCAAACCGCTCACCATTGGGCCTGATGTGTTTGCCGTGGAGGCGCTGCGCGTGATGAACGAACGTGACCGCCCCATAACCTCTCTTTTTGTGCTGGACGCCACCCATAAGCCTTTGGGCGTGGTGCACATGCATGATCTGCTGCGCGCCGGTGTGGGATGACAGAACCCACCCCCCCTAACAGCCCCCCGCGCCGAGAGGACTTTGCCCGTTCGGAAGAAGTCACGCGGCAGCAACGGGACCAACTGGCGGCGGCATCCTACCCCCGCAATCTGCCCTCAGCCTCCGCTCTGGCGCGCAGGCGTACGGTCTTGCGCTGGGCCAAATGGGCACTTCCGGCAACAGCGCTCCTGCTGCTCAGTTCCATTGCTATCTGGCCTGAAGTTGACCGGTTGATCAATGCCAACAGCGCAGCCCTGCGGGACATGGCAAAGGTGAAAATTGAAAGCGGCAACCTGCTGGGCGCCACCTATCGGGGTGTGGATGAGCATAACCGCCCCTTCATGATAACGGCGGACAGCGCCCATCAGGTTACGTCTGAACGGATGGATTTGCGCACTCCTTCGGCAGACGTTCTGTCTCAAGGAGATAACTGGATGCTGGTGCGCTCCCAAAAAGGCGTTTACATGCAGCATGCCAACCTGCTCGACCTGACCGGAGAAGTAACCCTGTATCGTGATGATGGCCTGATGATGCGCAGTCCCGTGGCGGATATTGACCTTAAGCGCGGCGTCATTGCCTCTGATTCCTGGGTAAGAGCAGAAGGGCCGTTTGGCGTACTGGATGCAAAAGGCTATCTGTTGTCCCAACATGATGGCGTTGCGCAGTTCCGTGGGCCGGGACGCCTGATTCTTAATGACGACCGCGGTAGCCACTCACAGGAAGGGAAGGCCTCCTGACCATGCAGCCTGTTGCTTCTTCCCTCCTCCGTTACCGCTGGCACGGACTGGCGGCGCTTGCGCTGGCAACCTGCCTTACGGCGCTGCCTCCCGTTGCAGCACACGCGCAATCCATTGATCTGTCCCACGGTGGGCAGATTACAGTGACTGCCGTAGGTGGCTTTGACTGGGACCAGAACCAGAAAAAAGTCACCGCGTATGATCAGGCAAAAGCCGTCCGTGGGGATGTGACTGTTACGGCTGACAAGCTGATTGCCTATTACCGTAAAAAAACACCCGAACCAGGCGCAGAGCCAGCTGCCCCCCCTGCTGACGCCGCACCCGCCGACAAAAAGCCCGACGGCACAGGGTCTGACCCAGACTCTTCGGGGTCCAGCGAGATTTATCGTCTGGAAGCCATAGGACATGTCCATATTTACACCCAGACCGATCAGGCCTGGGGTGATAAAGCCGTTTATGATATGGACCAGGCCGTGCTGGTCATGACCGGTTCTGCCATGAAGCTGGTGACACCGCAGGATATTCTGACTGCACGGGATTCCATGGAGTATTATTCCCAGCAGCGCATCTCCATTGGCCGCGGGAACGCTACGGTTACAACTAATGATAACCGCCAGATCCGGGCAGACGTGCTGGTAGGGTACAGCGCTCCGCCGGACAACACACCCAAACCCGCCCAGACCGATGCCGCCAAACCCGCTGGCGGAGACCCGCTGGCCAATGGGTCTGGCAAGCTGGAAAAAGTGAATGCGTTTGGGCATGTCTGGGTCCGGACCCAGACGGAAATTGTCACCGGAGACCGTGGCGTTTATGTGCCAGACACGGGCATCGCGCGCGTAGTTGGCAACGTACACATTACGCGTGGCCCCAACCAAATTCAGGGTGCTGCCGCAGTTATTAATATGCACACGGGCATTGCAACCATGACCGAACATCCCGGCAGCCGGGTAAGTGGTGTTGTTGTGCCCAATAATGGCGATGGATCGGACAGGAAATAACGATGACTCAGGAAATCACCTGGACATCCGAGGAAACCGTAACTGAAACCATTATTGGTCCTGATCCGGTCTCTCTTAACCCGCTTCACATTCCTGGCCACGGGCTTTTTGCACGCGGTATCGGCAAGTCTTACAAGAAGCGTGAGGTTGTTAAAGACGTCTCGATCGAGGTGCATCGTGGGGAGGCTGTCGGCCTGCTTGGCCCGAACGGCGCAGGCAAGACCACCAGTTTCTACATGATCGTCGGGCTGGTGCAGCCAGATACCGGTTCCATCACGCTGGATGGTGCAGATATTACCCAACTGCCCATGTACCGCCGGGCTCGGCTGGGAATTGGCTACCTACCGCAGGAAGCCAGCATCTTCCGCGGCCTGAATGTTGAACAGAACATCATGGCCGCCCTGGAAGTGGTAGAGCGGGACCCGGACAAACGTGAGGTTATGCTGGATGGCCTGCTGAGCGAGTTCGGTATTTCCCATCTGCGCCGGTCACCGTCTCTGGCTCTGTCAGGGGGAGAGCGCCGCCGTCTGGAAATTGCGCGAGCGCTTGCCAGTCAGCCAAACTACATTCTGCTTGATGAACCACTGGCCGGGATTGACCCCATTGCAGTTGGTGAAATTCGTGACCTCGTCTCTCACCTGAAAGACCGCAAGATCGGGGTTTTGATTACCGACCATAACGTGCGGGAAACGCTGGAAGTTATTGACCGCGCTTATATCATGCATAGCGGTCAGGTTCTGATGCAGGGCGTGCCGGAAGAAATTGTGGCGAACGAGGATGTCCGCCGTGTGTATTTGGGAGAAAGCTTCTCTCTGTAAAGTGTTTGCCGCCTACCGCGCTGGAATATGTGGGGGCGGTACTACGATGGCGGGAGCATCCATAAGGGGCACTGGCGGTGCGGGTGGCCCTTTGAGAGTTTGTGTTTTTGGCTTAACAACATCCACCGGTATCAGCACACGCTGCATCAGGACGCGTGGTTTGGTTGTCACCACGTGCCACATAAAAAGCGCATAACCCCCTGCCAGCACACACAGTACAATCATCTTGATGCGCCATGCCGGACGCATTTTGGGCATATTGACCGGCGGGTTGGAACGTAAAAGCATAGCATCCTGTCTGGGTTACCAAGTGTGTTCTGTGTGTATGCGCTGGCTGTCCCTTATGCAGCAACCCCAAGGCGCTGGTTTTTTACCCTTTGCCCCAAACTGCATAAAATTTGGAACCCTCCGACGGGCCACGCATTAAATCTGTAACAAAAGCATAGACAGGCACCTGCAAAGCGTGCCCCAATGTCTATCCGGTGGTGAACAGACTCCGTTGTCTGCCGCCACCCAAGGTCATAAGCCGCCAGCGCCTTTCAAGGGGCCGGGTTATCGGTCTGGTTCCCTTTTACGGTGCGACGGTCCTGCTTGTAACTGGCAAGGAAGGACGCCCGAATGCATATTCATGTTTCTGGTAAACAGATTGATCTGTCCGATGCGCTCAAGCACCGGGTCAACGCCCATCTCGGCAACCTTGCGGACCGCTATTTTGACAAAGCTCTTGAAGCTAAAGTCACTTTTAGCAAAGCCCGTTCCTTTTTTACATGCGACATCAATGTTCACGCCGGGCGCGGCCTCACCCTCCGCGGTGAAGGCGAGGCAGCCGATGCCAATGCAGCGTTTGATGACGCTGCCGAACACATCGCCAAACGCCTGCGCCGGTACCATAGCCGCGTAACAACCCACGCCCGCGCCACCAAAACGGAAGCCGCCCCTGAAACCGGCCGCTCCTATGTGCTGAGCGGAGACGCCGCAGCCCCCACAAAACGCAAGCAGGCACGCGGCGCCAGCGCCACACCCCCTGAAGCAGTTGAAGAGCAGGAAGCCTTTCCTGCAATTATTGCTGAGCACACAACGGATGTACCGCTTCTCAGTGTAGGGGAAGCCGTAATGCGGCTGGACCTTGCCGCATCCAGCATTCTGCTGTTCAGAAACCGCAAAAACCAGCAAATCAATGTTGTTTTCAGGCGGGATGACGGCAATATCGGGTGGGTTGATACCGGCCCAACTTAAACCTCAGTAAAGCTGTGTCGGGAAACTTTCTGCTTCTGAAACGGTCTTTATAATTTCCAACATAAAAAAAACCGGCTTGTATGTGCTGCCATACAAGCCGGTTTTTCGTGTCAACGTGATGTCAGGATCTTACTGAAGGCTGGCCGGGATCATGTCATTTTGCAAAATGACACCCCATGCCGTTTCAATATCTTCCACAAACGCCAGAGGGGAGCCATCTGCTGCGTGAATTGCACAGCCTTCCTCGCCTTCTTCCGTCATGGCAGGGCGGATATAGGCTACATTCGCCAGGCCAAGAGAACGGAACTGGTTTTCAGAAAGCTCGTGAACATCTACGGGCTTTTCCTGCTGGTCTGGCGCAAGAACCACACGCCCATTCTGGGTAGTGACTCTCATAGTGGCTCCTTTCCGGTTAGGCCTTTATGACACATCTGATGCGCCGAACCTTACGGACATATAAGGTACCGGCAGGCATTTAGTTGCTTTCTATATCCTCAACCCGATGCAGCATCCGTGCAGACCGCGGTTTAAGCACCGGAGCCGCCGCGGTTTCTGCGGCTTTCTGGCCAGGTTGCATAATCTCGATCCGTTTAACGCGCACATCCGGTTGCGGGCGGAACAGGTCTATGTGCAGCAGCCCGTTATCCAACCAGGCGCCTCCAATTTCTATGCCTTCCGCCAACACAAACGCTTTCTGGAACTGGCGAGAGGCAATACCACGATGCAGGTAAACCCGTTCCTCACCCTCTTCCACCTGTCGGCCACGAATAACCAACTGGTTGTCTTCCTGCGTAATTTGCAGGTCATCCATCCTGAACCCCGCAACGGCAAGCGTTATGCGGAGTTTGTTGGATGCCATCTGCTCAATATTATAGGGCGGGTACCCATCACTGGTCCCTTTGCTGGCGCGTTCCAGCATTTGCTCAAGATGGTCAAACCCCAAAAACATGGGCGAACCAAATAGTCTGCCTGACATAAGAGCCTCCTCCTTTCCTGAGCGAGACAGAAACCGGACCCAATGTGGCATCCGATCCTGTTACGATATGGGACCGGCGGCACAAAACGCAAGCCGGGCCATCCTCAAACGCATGGCACCTGGTCCATAGCAGCCACAATGCGGCATATTTCACACGGTTTAATAGCTTTTGTGTGCATGTTCCTCTGGCATCTGGCGGCACGGGAGGCTACATCGCTGATATGACAAACGCAGCCCAGACAGATGCAGCCATAGCCGCTGCTGCGGCGGACGCCGCGCCCATGCCCATCCTTGTTGCGCCGCATGCGGTGCTGCGCCGCAAGACCCGGACCGTGCGCCCTGAGGATATGGCCGATATTCGCCGTATCCTGCCAAGCATGTTCTCCGCCATGTATGAAGCCCCTGGTATAGGTCTTGCTGCGCCACAGGTTGGTCTGGGCCTGCGCTTTGCGCTGGTGGACCTTGGTGAGCCGGAAGCCCGCGAGCCAATCATCATGATCAACCCTGAGATTTTGGCCGAAACGGAAACACTCGCTGCGCGGGAAGAAGGTTGCCTCTCCCTGCCCAACCAGTATGCAGAAGTGACCCGCCCGGAACAGGTGCGCGTCCAGTGGCGCACTGTAGACGGTGAGGTGATGGAGCGTGAAGTGGATGGCCTGCTTGCAACCTGCATGCAGCACGAAATTGACCACCTGGAAGGCATTCTGTTTGTGGACCACCTGTCCACCCTGCGCCGCAACATGATCCTGCGCCGTCTGGCAAAAGAACAGAAGCAAAAACGCAGCTAATACGGAACAGGAAGCACCATGCGCCTTGTTTTTATGGGTACGCCAGACTTTGCCGTGCCAGCCCTGCAAGCACTCCATGCAGCCGGGCACGACATTGCTGCGGTTTACACCCAGCCGCCCCGCCCTGCCGGGCGCGGCAAGGCGCTCAGGGCCTCTCCTGTTCATCAGGCTGCGGAACAGCTTGGCATTGCTGTGCGCCACCCCGTCTCCCTGCGGAAAAATGCAGAGGAATGGGAGGCCTTCAAGGCGCTTGACGCCGATGTGGCGGTTGTAGCCGCCTACGGCCTTATTCTCCCCCAGATCATGCTGGACACACCGCGCCTTGGCTGCCTGAATATTCATGCAAGCCTGCTGCCGCGCTGGCGGGGTGCCTCGCCTATCCAGAGCGCTATTCTGGCTGGCGATACCCAGAGCGGTGTCACCATCATGCAGATGGAAGCCGGGCTGGATACTGGCCCCATGCTGCTGCGTGAGGCTGTGGACATTACCCCCACCACAACAGCCACCAGCCTGCATGATGCCTTGTCTGCACTGGGCAGCACGCTCATTACCAAGGTTCTGGCAGCCCCCCACGACCCTGTGCCGCAACCGGAAGAAGGCGTGACCTATGCCCCACGCCTCACCAAGGAAGACGGGCGGATCAACTGGCAGGACTCAGCGACCGCTCTTGACCGACGCATCCGCGCCCTGACCCCGTGGCCGGGTGCCTATACGCTTATGGCGGATGGAACCGTGCTGAAAATTGGCGCAGCCCAGCCTCTGCCAAGCCTTAACCACACTGGCACACCCGGCACTGTGCTGGACGACGCGCTGACCATTGCCTGCGGCACCGGGGCATTACGACTGACGCACCTGCAAAAACCCGGCCGCGGCATGATGGAGGCTGATGCCTTCCTGCGTGGCTTCTCCCTTCCCAAAGGCACAATTTTTAGCAGCACACCGGACTTAACAGGCACACAAGCTTAAGTGACCATGCCTCAGACTCTGGACATGCCCTTTCCCAATTCCGGCGCACACCCCGTTACAGAAATTGACAGCGCACCGCCCTATCAACGTTGGGCCGTTAAGCTGGAATATGACGGGACCGGCCTGGTGGGCTGGCAGCGGCAGAACGATGGCCTGTCCGTACAGGCGTTACTGGAAGAGGCCGCAACACGGTTGGCCAATGGCAGGCCCGTAAAAAGCATTACGGCTGGTCGCACAGATTCCGGTGTCCATGCCACAGGGCAGGTTGCCCATCTGGACTTCCCTGTGGATATGACGCTCGTGCCGCATCGGGTCCGGGACGGGTTGAGCTATTACCTTAAACCCCATGCTGTGGCTGTCCTGCAGGCGGCACGTGTTGCACCAGACTGGAGCGCACGATTTTCCGCCTCATGGCGGTCCTACCGCTACCGCATCCTCAACCGCCCCACACGCCCTGCCCTTGCTGCATCCCAGCTTTGGCACATACGCGGCACGCTGGATGTTGACCTGATGCAGGAAGGTGCACGCCACCTGCTGGGCCTGCACGACTTTACGTCTTTCCGGGCTGTCGCCTGTCAGGCCAATAGCCCCATACGCACGCTGGACGTCCTGACGGTTGAACGCCATGGGGAGGAAGTATGGATTAGTGCCAAGGCCCGCTCCTTCCTGCACCATCAGGTCCGTAACATGGTAGGCACGCTCAGTTTGGTCGGTCAGAGACGCTGGGCGCCTGACCGTATAGCGGAAGCACTTGCTGCCCGAAACCGGAGTGCCGCAGGGCCTACAGCGCCGCCTGATGGCCTGTACCTCACTGGTGTTGGTTATGACCCAGACCCCTTTGCCTGACCGTCCCGCTCTCCGTACTGTCCGTATTTTTATTGATGCAGACGCCTGCCCGGTGCGGGACGAAACCTACCGCGTGGCCCAACGCTATGGCCTTCATACCTATGTTGTGGCCAATCAGCTTTTAGGCGTTCCGGCCTCCCCTCTCATTGAACGCATTGTTGTATCTGAGGGCATGGACGAGGCTGATAACTGGATTGCTGACCAGGTACAGGCCCATGACATCGTGATCTCGGGCGATATCCCGCTCGCGGCCCGATGTGTGGCCAAGGGGGCCTGTGTGCTGGACGCCCGTGGACGGGTGTTGGATGAAAACGCCATAGGGATGGCCTTGGCTGTCAGAAACCTGATGGACGATCTTCGCTCTACAGGGGCTATTACGCAAGGCGGTCGTAGCTATAGCAAGTCTGACCGTTCTACCTTCCTGTCTGCGTTAGATACGGCTGTTGTCAAAGCCAGGAAAAAGGCTGCACAGCCGGTGCGCCCCACCCTGTTTATCCCACCTGCCGTATAAACAAAAAAGCCCCGGCAGTGCAGGAAATGGTCCTGAATGCCGGGGCTTGCTGTTGGGTGGTGTGTTAGTGCGCCGCGACTGGAACCGGCGACTGCATCAGATCCGCAAGGACCATGTAATGCGGTGGTAAGAGAGCCGCCAGCGCATAGAGCGCAAACGTAACCAACAAGATAGACGCATACAGAACACAGGCCCGAAGCCCGCTGACACCTAGGCCCGCCCGTGCCACGAACCATTGCAACCAGATTTCATAGGCAGCAGCAACAACAAGCAGCGCCTTAAGAAAGCCGGGCTGGCTCAATAATGCCGGGAACAGAAGCCCAGCCAGCACCGTTGCAGCAATGGTGACCAGCAGAACGACCCAGTTGCTCCATGTTGCCGCTGTAATGTAGCGCAACCACTGCTCTTCCTTACCCCATTTTTTGGCATAAAACTGGGAGACAACAGCCGGCAGCAAAACAACACACAAAGACAGCAGAACTTTTGTCATGCCCAATGCTTTGCCGGGGGCAAGCAAAGCCTGAAACGCGCCTATCAGCAGAAAAGCCAGTTGGGGAGCCAGTGCGGCCCCAAAGGAATCAACCGTGCCAGAGAAGTTCTGCATGCCTTCCCGCCGTCCACAGGCCAGCAACAGCATACCCTGAAACACTTGACGGACAGCACCCGGTTTGACTGAGTAGGACGACATTACGCCAGCACCCCTTCCAGAAAGGTCTGATAAATTTGGGTCAGGGTTTCAAGGTCTGCCACGTGAGTATGCTCATCCACTTTATGGATGCTGGCTCCTACCAGACCAAATTCTGACACGGGGCAATAAAGCGCAATAAACCGCGCATCTGAGGTGCCGCCCCCCGTATCCAACTTTGGCGTACGGCCTGTCACGGTTTCAATGGCTTTGACCAGCGCGTCGGTTTCCGCGCCCGGAGCCGTCAGGAAGGATTCCCCGCTGATTTTCACACTGACATCTGCGCTTGGTGCGTGTTGGCGGCAAACTGTCTTGAGCCAGCCTGTTAGCGCTGCCCCTGTATGCAGGTCATTAAAACGGATATTCAGCCGGGCCTCAGCTTTTGCAGGGATAACATTGGTGGCTGTATTCCCGACATCCACGCTCGTCACTTGGAGGCTGGACGGTTCAAACCAGTCTGACCCCTTATCCAACGGCTGCGCACGCAGGGCATCCAGTACGGACAAGAGCCGGTGTACCGGGTTATCAGCCCGGTGCGGATACGCAACATGGCCCTGCACACCCTGCACAACAATGTGGGCGTTCAGGCTGCCCCGGCGGCCGATTTTGACCATATCCCCCATGGTCCTGGGGTTTGTGGGTTCGCCCACCACGCAATAATCGGGTATCTGGTTTTCCTGCGCCATCCATTCCAGCACTTTTTGTGTGCCGTATGTGGCAGGACCTTCTTCATCCCCGGTAATAAGAAAGCTGAGGGAGCCTGCGGGTTGCTTCCCTTGCGACAACAGGCGGGCCACTGCGGCAACATAGGCGGCAATGCCGCCCTTCATGTCACAGGCGCCACGCCCGTACAGCACATCATCCTGAATATCTGCGGCAAACGGAGGGTGCGTCCAGAGGGCTTCATCACCCGGCGGCACAACATCCGTATGACCGGCAAAACAGATATGCGGGCTGGCTGTACCAAGTCTGGCAAAAAAATTGGGGGTACGCTCCGCACCCTCACCAAACGGCAAGTGCCAAACTGTAAAACCTAACTGTTCCAGCACCCGTGCCAGCAGGTGCTGGGCCGGACCGGGGTCAGGACAGACAGATGGATGGCGGATCAACGCCTGCGCCACCGCGACCGGATGGGTTGCAACAGGCAGAACCTGTGCATCATCCCGCATAGGGGCGGTTTGTGGCTCAGAAGCAGATCCGCTCATATGTTTTTACCGTCGTCTCTTTAGCCGTTAGTCGCGCAGCAGGTCATTGATGGACGTTTTGGAGCGGGTACGCTCATCAACACGCTTTACAATGACGGCACAGGCCAACTGCGGGTTGGGTTTGCCATCGGCCCCAATCGGGTTGGAAGAAGGCAGCGTACCCGGCACAACAACAGAATAGGCCGGAACACGCCCCATGAAGATTTCACCCGTGGCACGGTCCACAATTTTGGTGGATGCACCAAGGAACACGCCCATGGACAGTACGGACCCACGTTCAACAATAACGCCCTCAGCCACTTCAGAGCGTGCACCGATAAAGCAGTTATCTTCAATAATAACCGGCGCTGCCTGCAACGGCTCCAGCACACCGCCAATGCCTGCACCGCCGCTAATGTGGCAGTTGCTACCAATCTGGGCGCAGCTTCCAACAGTTGCCCATGTGTCCACCATGGTCCCGCTACCAACATGGGCACCCACGTTGACAAAGCTTGGCATCAGCACAGCACCTGGTGAGATGTGCGCGGAGTAACGGACAACAGCGCCCGGCACTACACGGAATCCTGCTTTTTCAAAACGGGCCTGATCCCAGCCCTGAAACTTGACTGGCACCTTGTCATACGCAGGCGCACCAGCGGCAGCACCCGGCACCACCACACTGTCATTCAGACGGAAAGACAACAGAACAGCTTTTTTCAGCCATTCATGCACAACCCAGCCGTCTTCACTGGGGGCAGCAACGCGCAGGCGGCCGGAATCCAGCGCTTCAAGAGCGGTTTCAATGGCCTTGCGGTCTTCACCAACAGTAGCGGAAGACACGCGGTCGCGCGCATCCCACAGAGTTTCAATATGAGCGCGGAGAGTTGCTTCAGTCATAAGACACCGTCAAACAGGGTGAACGTTAACCGGGAGATGTCAGCCCGATACGAAAAGACGGAAAGGACCATGCGGACAGGGCTCGCCGCTGTCAACGCACATCGGCCAGAGAGCAGGATTACGCCAACATATGGTCCCAACACGGAAAAAGGCGGAAGCCTGCCCCTATGGGCAGGCCAAACCTCAGTCTGCCCGGATCATGGTGCCAGAGCCAGATGTCGTAAACAGCTCCAGCAGACAGGCGTGGGGAATACGACCATTAATGATAACAGCCGCCCGTGCACCAGCCTGTACGGCCTGAATGCAGGTTTCAACTTTAGGGATCATGCCGCCGGTAATAACCCCATCAGCAATGGCCTGACGGGCCTGCTGGGCAGTTAGCTCAGGGATCAGTTCACCGTTGGCGTCCAGAACACCCGGTACGTCTGTCAGCATAAGCAGGCGTGTGGCATGAACTGCTCCGGCCACAGCCCCGGCAGCCGTATCCGCATTGATATTATAGGTCGCGCCATCTTCGCCCAGCCCAACCGGTGCGATCACCGGAATAAGCCCTGAGCCTGACAGCGCATAAATAACACGCGGGTCAACCTTGATGGGCTCACCTACAAACCCGAGGTCAAGCACGCGCTCTATCTGGCTGTCCGGGTCGCGCACTGTGCGTTCAAGCTTACGGGCGGTAATCAGCTTACCGTCCTTACCGGAAATACCAACAGCCAGTGCGCCAGCCTGACTGATAAGCTCAGCCACTTCCTTATTGACGGAGCCCGCTAGCACCATCTCAATAACATCCACCATGTTGGCGTCTGTCACACGCAGACCATCAACAAAGGTGGATTTAATATCCAGACGCCGCAGCATGTCATTAATCTGCGGGCCGCCGCCATGCACCACAACCGGATTGATACCAACCAGCTTGAGCAGTGCAATATCCCGCCCAAAGGTCTGGGCTAGCTCCGGGTCACCCATGGCATGTCCACCATATTTCACCACAATGGTGTCACCCGCGTAGCGGCGCAGGTAAGGCAGGGCACCGGCCAGAACGGCGGCCTCTTGCTGAGGCTCCATGAGTGGGGGCTGCGCTGGGGTCATGCTGGACTATTCCTGCTGTTAAATCTGCCAGAGGGCTTTCAGGTGGGCGGAAGGGCAAATTCGGCCAGTTCGGCACGAAGGCTTTCAATGCCCTCGCCAGCTTCACTGCTGGTGAGGGACAAAAAAGGACAAGCCGCCGGGTGCCGTGCTGTCAGGGCCTGCATGGCTTCCTGCTTGCGCGCCAGAGCCTGCGGTTTGACGGCATCACATTTGGTGAGCACGATCTGAAAGCTGACAGCAGCCTTGTCCAGCAGTTTCATGACTTCAAGGTCATGGGCCTTCAGCTCAATCCGGGCGTCCAGCAGAAGCATGACCCGCTTGAGGCCGGGACGGCCCCGCAGATAGTCAAACATCATTTCCTGCCAGTCTTCCTTAACGGACTTGGCAGCCTTGGCGTAACCGTAACCTGGCATATCAACCAGCATAAGCCGGTCTGCCAGATTAAAAAAATTGAGCTGCTTGGTGCGTCCAGGCTCGGAAGAGGCACGGGCCAGTGCCTTACGGCCTGTCAGAGCATTGATCAGGCTGGACTTGCCTACGTTGGAGCGTCCGGCAAAGGCAATTTCCGGCAAGGTCTGGGGCGGTAACTGCCCCAGTTTCTGAGCACCAAAAATAAACTCGCAGGACCCGGCAAACAGCAAGCGCCCCTGTTCAAGCGCTGCGGCGATATCGGTCGGCTCTTTCAGCTCACGGAACGTGGCTGAGGGGGCATCTGCATCAGGCATCAGGGCTTGCTCACTACGGCTTTTTTGTCGGCGGCTTTAAAGCGCCCCAGAATGATAACCTGCTGCAAGGCTGTCAGCAGGTTGCTCCAGCTATAGTAGATCACAAGACCAACCGGCTGGTGCGCCATGAAGAACGTAAACAGCAGCGGGATAAAGGTCATGACCTTCTGCTGAGCAGGATCCATGCTGGTGGAGCTGGCGCTGATCTTCTGCATCAGGAACATGGTGCCACCATAAATGATGGGCCATGCGCCAAGCGAGAGCAGAGCCAGAACATGTGACGGGTCAAACGGGATAAGCCCGAACAGGTTGAAGATGTTGGTGGGGTCCGGCGCAGACAAGTCTTTGATCCAGCCGAAAAACGGCGCGTGACGCATTTCAATGGTAACGTACAGATCCTTGTACAGACACCAGAACACGGGAGCCTGAATAAAGAGCGGCAGGAAACCACCGAACAGATTCACACCTTCCTGACGGTACAGCAGCATCATCTGTTGCTGCATGGCCATCGGGTCATCTTTGTAGCGGGCACGCAGCTGATCAACCTTGGGCTTCAGACGGCTGGTCTTCCATGTCATGCGCATCTGTTTGATTGTCAGCGGCAGGAAGGCAATTTTCACGATAACCGTGAAGGTCAGCAACGCCAGACCAAAATTCCCGAAAAGAGAATACAGCCAGTCCAGCACAAAGAACACCGGGCGTGTCAGGAAAGACAGCCACCCGAAGTCAACAGCCTTCCAGAACATGGGAACGTGCAGGTTTTTCTCATACTGGTCCAGCAGCCGCACTTCCTTGGCACCTGCAAAAACATGCGTTTCGCTGCTGCCGGTCTGGCCTGCGGCAACCTGTATGGGCGCGGTACCGGTAAAGCCAACCTGATATGTGCTGTTTTGTGGCTGATACCCATAGGTCCCAACAACCTGTGCAGCCTGATCCGGCAGCACGGCCATAAGCCAGTATTTATCCGTAATACCAGCCCAGCCACCTGTACCCTGATGACTCCAGGACACGTTGTTGGGGGGGACGCCATCATTCCGAACAGACTTGTAGGAGCCTTCGTTCAGGCGTCCATCAATAACGGAAATCGGCCCTTCATGCACTAGCATGCCGCCATTGGTCTCTGGCGTGTAACCACGATTGACACGGTAATAAGGGTAGAGAGAGACAGCCTGCCCCGTCTGATTGTGCACACGCTGGGTAACCGTGAACATGAAGTTCTGGTCAATGCTCAGCGCAACATCAAAAACAAGCCCCTGCCCGTTATCCCAGGTCAGGGTCACCGGATGCGTAGCGTCCAGATGGGTGTTGTCAGCTTTCCACAGCGTGGTGGCGTCTGGCAGATGAACGGCTACATCCGCCGGGGCACGCCAGCCAAAATCAATAAAATCCGGATTGGGTTTGCCTGTCTGGCTAAGCACCCGTACGTCCGGGCTGTTGGCGTCCGTGGTTTCACGGTAATTTTTTAGCACCAGATCATCAAGGCGTGCGCCGCGCAGGTTCAGGCTGCCCTGTACGGCCGGTGCATCAATGGCAATCCGGCTTTCCGGCCCATCGGGCTGCGCTGCTGCATCAGCCACAGGTGCAGACGCAGCAGGCTGCTGGGAAACCGCAGGCGCTGAGGCTGTCTGTTGGGGTGCTGCTGGATCTGGTGTTTTGGCCGCATGCGGAAAGAAATAGTCAAACCCGATAAAAACCGAGGCTGACAGCAGCGTTGCCAGTATGAGACGTTTTGTATCCATTAGCTGGCCAGCTGGCCCCCTTGCACGAAACCTAAGAAAAATCACACCGTAAGGCACGGAGTCTTAACGGCACTCTGGTTCCAGCGCAGGATGAGGAGAAATGCAAGCCGGGAAAGCAGCACACAAGCACATGCTCAAGGATGTGCCTTAATTCTTGCTGGTTGGAGTTTTCCTGTCGGCTTCGGTAAGGCAAAGTGTCAATGCCTTACGAAAATCCGCCACCAGGTCCGTAAAAAGACGTTCACCCGTAGCAGCGCGACCTATCAAAACAAGATCAAGTCCGTTTAGTGGCGTGTCGGCTTCCACCACTCTGACCACTTCCCGCAACCGGCGCTTGGCCTTGTTGCGAACCACGGCGTTCCCGACCTTTTTTGTAACTGTAAATCCAACACGGGCTACACCCGTGTCCTGACGCCGGAAAAGCTGAAGGACAAGACCCCGCGCAGGCGCTTTACGCCCACGGGAAGCGAGAAAGAGAAACTCTTTCCGATTCTTGAGCCGCTGGGAACGACACTGCCGTACCCCTGCGTCTTCTTGGCCTTCACACCGGTTCATGGTACCGGATAACCGGTAAAGACTTAAGCGGAGAGACGCTTACGGCCTTTTGAACGACGGTTTGCAATGACTTTGCGGCCACCAACGGTTGCCATACGAGCGCGGAAGCCATGGCGGCGCTTGCGGACCAGCCGGGACGGTTGATAAGTGCGCTTCATTGCGGCACTCCTTTTTCATTATAGTGTCATGCAGGCAGCACAAAACCACCTACCCAGATCAGGGGCGGCTTATACTGTTCAGATGTCTGCACGTCAATCATAACGGCAGAGTCTCTTCAGGTCTTTTCGCCTCCAACCCTAAAAAGAGTGTCTTTTCATGCACCAGCCCTCCCCATCTTTACTCTCACTGGCCGCCCTCTTCAGCCTTCCTGTCCTTGGGGCGCTGGTTTCTGGCCTATTGGGGCTTTCTTTCCCCGCTGGCCTGCTACCTGTTGTGCTGGCTGCCGTGGTGGGAGCACTGGTGAGTAGCAGACTGCGCAACATACCGCCTTCTCTGCAACCGGAGTCGAAGGATGTAGCACCCACGGTGCCTGTCACCGTGCAAGACCCGGACCCAAAACTGAAACATGATATTAAAGGCATTCTGTCCCCAGCCATGTTGGCAGCCGAGCAACTGGATGCCAGTACCGATCCGCTAGTGCAGAAAGCGGCCGGAACAATCAATGCATCCTTTAATCGCCTGCTTGAGCGCCTCAAACAGCGCCCCGGCAGTTGATTGGGTCATAAAAAAACGCCCCCAAAGCAGCTCTGGGGGCGTTTCTTACTTATAAGCTCAGGAACAGTCAGTCTGCGCGCTGGATGAGTTCAATTTTATAGCCGTCCGGGTCTTCCACAAACGCAATAATGCTTGTGCCGAATTTCACCGGCCCTGCTTCACGCGTGACCTTCCCGCCACCTGCGCGTACAGCCTCCACCGCGGCAGCCACGTCCGGCACGCCAACGGCAAAATGGCCAAAACCTGTGCCCACTTCGTACCCGTCGTCCTGACCCCAGTTATAGGTCAGTTCAATTTCCGCCTGACCGGAGGCATTATCTCCATACCCTATAAAGACCAACGTGTACTGCCCTTCTGGCACCTCGCGGCGGCGGAGTTCATGCATTCCCAGTAAAGCATAAAATGCGATGCTTTTCTCAAGGTTGCGAACACGCACCATGGTGTGCAGGTAACTTGGCATAGCTATCTCCTTTAAAGCAGAGTCTTAAAGTCTCAACCCGTGAGAAGTTCAGCGGTTAAAAGCATGGACGCACTGTGAGCGCCTGTAACCTGCCTGCATTTTTATTCTGTCAGGGCTGAAACTGGTCTGGATCAACTGCCAGCAAAAATATGCCAGCCTTGTCTGCCTCCAGAATACAGGCATCTTTATCAGTCATAAGCGTGTGGGCTGCTTCAAACGCAATGCCACGTAAACCCGCAGCATGAGCGGTCCGGACGGTTACGGGGCCTATGGTCGGCATATCCGCCCGCTTTTCCTGCCCTGGCTTAAGCAGTTTGACCAGCACACCACCTTCTCCCGGCTGATGGCATTCACCAGAGCGGGCTATCATACGGTCGGTCCCTTCCATGGCTTCCACTGCCAGAACAAGGCCGTTCTGCACGACACATCCCTGCCCAATGTCCATGCGGCCCAGTGCCTGCACAACGTCTATACCGCGTCGAATATCTGCACGCGCCAGAGCGTCCGGCTGAACCGTGCCCAGCACACCGGGCTGTGCCACTGCATGAGATAAAAATTCGTGCGCTCCACGAACAGTAAACCCCTCTTGCGCCAAAATACGAACAAGAGCAGCCAGTAGCCCGTCATCCCCTGCAAAGAGAGCACGACCCAAGCGCGTGAGAATACGCGCACCTTCTGTATCAGGACGTAAACTGCGGAGAGATGGCCTGCGGATAGGGCCTATTAGAACCAGGTCGGTACAGCCGTGCTGCCTAAGCAGGGAGAGCATATGGCCGGCAGCGCCTAACCTGACCATTTCATGCGGCCATGGACCAATAACGTCCGGCTCTGCAAACCCGTCAAAACCCAGAATAAAAACGGGGCGCCCCTGCGCGTGGGCAGCCTCAGCCACTTTAGCAGGAAGAGGCCCTCCCCCTGCCAAAATGCCAACGGCTCCCATGGCAAATGTCATGCGCCTTCGGTTTCTGCCGCGCTGTAATCACCCCGTGCAATACGCACCAGACCACGCCTGCTTGGCGCATCAATAAACGCCAGAATTTCTGCAATGCGAGGGTCATTGCTGTAATCGCGTTTAACGGCTTCAAGCCGGGTAGCGAATGTACCTTCTTCATCCGTTTTGGGATAAAGCGTGAAAAACGCCTTACGCATACGGTGAATTTCAGAAGATTGCACGCCATTACGGCGCAGCCATATCCAGTGTAGCCCTACCAGACGCGCACGGTTGCCCAGCACACTGCCGTAAGGGATAACGTCTGCTTCAACACCAGCAACACCCCCCACAAGGGCGGCATGGCCAATACGAACAAACTGGTGAATAGCAGCGGACCCCATGACGCGGGCATCGTTCTCGATCACCACATGGCCACCCATGACCACGTTGTTGACGATAATAACGCGGTCTCCAAGCCAGCAGTCATGCGCTACATGGGCATTGGCCATAATAAGCACATCGTCACCCACATGCGTCACGCCGCTGCCCGTGGCGGTACCACGGTGGATGGTGACATGCTCGCGAATAACGGTCCGGGCACCAACCTCACACCGGGTTGGCTCACCTTTATATTTCAGATCCTGTGGGGCCATGCCAACAGTGCAGAAGGGAAAATAACGCGACCCCTGACCCAGCCGAGTGTGACCGTCAATCACAACGTGGGAAATCAGTTCCACATTGTCTTCAATCACGACATCTGGGCCAACCGTGCACCACGGGCCAATAACAACCCCACGACCAAGCCGGGCTCCCGGTGCGACAAGGGCAGTGGGATGAACAACTGCCGCCTTGCTTTCTTCTACAGCGTGCACCACCTCAGCTCCTCTTATGCTTGCACTGCCCTTCCTTGCATGAGCAAGAAAGGTACAGGTCATCGTATCCCGGAAAGCTGGCGTTTTCCGGGCAGTTCGATTTTATTTTTGTAGGCTGCCTGATGAAAAAGGCCACTCTCAGCCCATAATCATGGCGCTGAAGGTTGCCTCGGCAACTGTCACGCCATCAACCTTGGCCACACCACCAAACTTCCAAACATTGGAGCGGTGGCGCTCTTTCTTGACATGGATACGCACCTGATCGCCTGGTTCAACCGGACGACGGAATTTGGCACCCTCGATTGTCATGAAGTAGACCAGCTTGCCCTCAAATGCTTCCCCTAAGGTCAACACGACAAGAGTGGCTGCTGTCTGCGCCATGGCTTCAATCAGCAATACACCGGGCATCACCGGGCGCTCGGGAAAGTGCCCCTGAAAGAACGGCTCGTTGACCGAAACATTCTTGATACCAGTTGCCTCTTCCCCCAGAACAATATCCACCATTCTGTCGATAAGAAGAAAAGGATATCTGTGCGGAATCGCTTGCATGATACGGTTGACGTCAATTTTCTCGATCGTCTGCACGCTCTGCTGCGACTCTTGTTTCGTCTCCACGTCCCCTGGACCACCCTGTTCGGCCGGATAACCGGCGTTTGTTTACTTACTTACCCGAACCGTCTTCTGCCGGTCCGGACGCTTTTTTAGCCAATTTACGCAATACCGCAACATTTCGGAAAAATTCGCGGAACGGCATGGCCGGGCTACCAATCACGTCAGCGCCGCCTTCGACATCTGACATCACACCGCACTGGGCGCCAATCCGCGCTTTTGCGCCAATGCGGATGTGGCCGATCAACCCAGCCTGAGCAGCAACGGTTACGAAGTCTTCCAGCACGGTAGAGCCGGAAATACCGGCTTGAGAAACCACAATGCAACACCGGCCAAGCTTGGCGTTGTGACCAATCTGCACCAGATTATCGAGCCGCGAACCAGCACCAATAACCGTATCTGTTACAGAGCCACGATCAATTGTGGTGTTGGCACCAATTTCCACATCGTGCTCAAGCACAACACGACCAAGCTGTGGCACGGTTTCAAACCCTTGCGGGCCAACGGCAAACCCAAAGCCATCCTGCCCAATGCGCGCACCGGGAAGAATAATGACGCGCTCGCCAATCACAGCGTGAGAGAGCGTGACATGACTGCCAATGCGGCAGTCTGCTGCCAACTGGACACCCTGCCCTATGACCGCGTGAGACCCGATAATACAGCGTGGCCCTATTTCAGCATGTGGTCCAACCACAACAAATGGTCCGATTTCACATGAGGAATCAACCTGCGCCGTGGCATCCACATAAGCTGTTGGATGAATACCCGGAGCGGCTGGATCTTTAGGGTGGAAAAGCCGAGCCACACGTGACCACGCCAGATACGGCGCAGATGAAACGAGAGCCGCAGAGTGTGCTGGCACTTTGTCTGCAAATGCCGGGGCAATAATAATCAGTCCGGCCTGCGTTTTTTCGAGCAAATGTGCGTAGCGACGGTTATCCAGAAAGCTGACGTCATTCGGGCCAGCATTCTGCAGAGGGGCAATTCCAGTAAACGCTGGAAGTACCCCTGCATTTTTTGGCTGAACTAACGTGGCTCCGGCAGCATCTGCCAGAGCCTGCGCATCAAACGGGCCAGACCGGGTAAAGAAACGTGGGTCAGCCGTACCGGAAAGCGATGTCTGCTGCGCCGTCATGCTTATTTTTTCGGGCCAGCAGCAGGTGCCGGTGCGGGTGCCACAGCCGGAGCCGGACCTGTTGCAGGACCTTGCTGGCCTGCATCAGCCGTGGTGGGCATTTTACCTGTTTTTGCCAGCTCTTCCGGGTCCACATTGGCTTCAGGAATAAAAACTGCTGGCAAAATGGCGTTCAGCTGCTTTGCCACTTCGTTAGTGATATCCTGCCCATCAACGTGCAGGGCCACCTGTTCACTGTGCAGCACCAGATTCATGCCATGGGCTGCGGCAACTTTCTGAATGACCTGTACCAGCTCACGTTCAATCTGGCCCAGAGAAACCTGAGCCGCTTCCTGAATAATACGGTTGCGGTTACGGAAGCTCTGCTGTGCCTTCATGACGCGCGTCTGCAAGCTGCGTTCACGCGTCTGGATCTGGTCAGACGTCATGGACTTGGCTTGTGCCTGCAGCTTCTGCTGCTCATCACGCCAGCCAGCCTGCTCTTTCTGAAGATCCTGCGCCAGAGCATCACGCCGTGCACCCAGAATACGCTCAACCTGCATACCTGCGGAAGACTGGCTCATGACGCCAGAAACACTGATAACACCCATAACTGTGGGCGGAGGAGCTGCGCCTTTAGGCATTTCCGGTGCATTGGGAATGGGGGGCAGCGGCAGAACGGGTGGGTTCTGATCAGATTCACCACCTTCAGCCGCGGGGCCAGGCATAGCGACAGGCGCTGAGGCTGCAACGTGGCGCTGCGGTGCATGCGCAACTGGCGGCGCTGAGGGTTGAGACGCCTTGGGCACGAACCAGCCGCCACCTGCGTTCTGAGCTTTTGCAACAGACGCAAGTGCAACGGAAAATGACAGGAGAGCCGCTCCGAAAAGGGCTTTTCTGTATGAATAGGGCATCATTACCTCAGAATTGCTGGCCGAAGCCAAAACGAAGAAGCTGTGTGCGGTCGTTATGGCTACGCAGAACTGGCACACCAAGATCAATATTCAGCAGGCCGAACGGGCTTTTCCAGGAGAAGCCCGCACCGGCACTGACACGCGGAGAGATGGAGTTACCACTGACGCGTGTGTAGTCCGGCTGGTCGGTTACAGGGTTGGTCAGGTTCCGGCGTACACGCAGACCTGCAAGGCTACCTGTATCCACAAACGCACGCCCTTTAACACCCATATCGGACAGGAACGGAATGGGGAAGTTCAACTGAGCGGACGCCGTATACATTGTACGACCACCCAACAGATCCTCACCCGGATGCGCGCCGCCGCCTACACTTCGTGGGCCGGCACCCCCGTCAAGGAAGCCGCGAAGGTTGTTACCACCAAGATAGAAGTTATCGATGATATCGTGACGCCCACCGCCCCAGTCGGTCATATACCCAAACCCGGCACGGA
Source organism: Acetobacter cibinongensis (assembly GCF_000963925.1). GTDB lineage: Bacteria > Pseudomonadota > Alphaproteobacteria > Acetobacterales > Acetobacteraceae > Acetobacter > Acetobacter cibinongensis. The sequence continues at coordinate 198,979 of NZ_BAMV01000011.1, read as the reverse complement.
ACGCGACCGTCCATTCGTGGCTATTCGTCAGGTCATCCAGCGGAATGTAATAGGCGGCATTCACCTTGCCACGCAGGTAGCGTTCATTACCGCCAATACCCGCGAAGTCACCGCCCAGAGACACCATATACCCACTATGCGGGTTCATGTGGTTATCCCGGGTGTCATACACGAGGGTTGTGCCCAACTGGGAGAGTGTGGAGTGGCCTTTCTGATCAATCACGTAAATTGATGAGCCATCCCAGACACTTCCCACGCCACGACGTGTCAGAGTGTAGTTCCAGGACTGTGACAGGAAGCGGTTATAGGCATACCCCATACGAAGGGTGAGACCATACCGGCTTTCAGAGTAGTTCTGGTACGTCATGTACTTGTTCTGGATACCGAACAGGTCCAGACCAGCCACAAGGTTACGACCAAGGAAAGCCGGGTCGGTTACAGAGAAGTCAACCTGCTTCTGCCACTGGGACATGGTGCCGGACAGACCTGCGTCAACCCCGGTACCCAGCAGGTTATGCTGCTTCAGCCCCACGTTGCCGATCACCCCGACGTCTGTTGAATACCCGCCACCAAGCGAGAATTCACCCGTAGGCTTTTCAACGACGCTCACCGCCACGTTGGTGCGGTCCTGCGCGGAGCCCGGTGTTTCGTCAATGGAAACCGTTTTGAAGAAACCCAGATCCTGCAGAGCGGCCTTCGCGTATTTTTTGTAGCTTGGGGTGTACGGGTCGCTTTCGGCAAACGGCAACTGACGGCGGATGACGTCATCCTGCGTAACGGTGTTCCCGTTCACATCAATGCGCTCAATGTACCTGCGAGGGCCTTCGCTTACGTCAAACAGCAGATTGACCACACCCTTTTCAGGGTTACGGGCAATTTCTGGACGAACCATTGCAAAGGGGTGACCTTGGGACTGCAACAGCTCTTCCATGTCTGTCGCGTTATCCTGCACGGCCTTGCCATCGTACCACTGGTGCGCAAACAGCTCGATATATTTACGCAAGGATTTAGCTGGCACATGGCGCAGGCTGGAGCGAATGTCCACTTTACCCAGCCGGTACCGTGTTCCTTCTTCCATGGTGAAGGTCACGTTAAAAGACTTGCGGTCTGGAGACAGTTCGCCCGTAGCATTCTTGATCTGGAAATCAACATACCCGTTATTGAGGTAGAAGCGGCGCAGCAGTTCTGCGTCGTACTTCAAACGCTCCGGGTTATATTCGTCCGCTGACGAGAAAAAGCGGAACCAAGCGGTTTCCTTGGAGGAAACAACGCCAGCCAGCCGGTTTTCGCCGTAAGCTTTGTTGCCGACAAACGCGATCTTGCGAATAAGGGTTTGCGGCCCTTCTACAACCTGGAACACCACATCCACACGGTTATGGGCCAGCTTGACAATCTGAGGCGTTACAACAGCGGCATAACGGGCCTTCTGCGCGTAAACTTCCAGAATTTTCTGCCGGTCATCTGCTGTGTTTTCAGCAGAGAACACAGCACGAGGGCGAAGAGAGATAACCTTGCGCAGGTCCTCATCCTTGGCCGCATGGTTACCCTCGAACACAATGCGATTGACGATCGGGTTTTCAACCAGACGCACCTTCAGCACGTTGCCTTCACGGCGCAGGCTGACATCCTTGAACAGACCTGTGGCGTACAAAGTCTTCAGGGAGCGGTCCAGATCGTCTTGAGCAAAGGGGTCCCCTGCGCGCACGACCATGTAGGAGAGAACTGTATTGGTCTCGATACGGGTATTCCCCGAGACCTCAATATCCTCAATGACCGAGCCAGGACGAATGGAGGCACCTTCGGTACTCTGCAAACGTGCGGAGGAGCCGTGCCGTACAGCAGAGACACTCGCCGGAGGCTGAACGCGGCTGTAGTGGGATGCCGTAGCCGCAGATGCACGCCCTTCCTGAATCAGGAAAGGAAACACACATGCGGATACAAAAAGGGCTGAACGCTTACCCGTCAAGATTTACCACCCTCCATCCGGGTCGTTCCGTAGCCGGGAGACTTCTCCCGTTGGTGTTGCGCCCGCAAGCGGACGTATCCGATATAACCCTTGTCACGCAAGTTCTTCCGTTCTGAGCTAGCCGAATCTCAGCTTACAAGAGAGGCAACCCATTTAAACAACCCAAAGCTGGAAAGGTCATTAAACGTGGAAAACAGAAAAAGACCAGCAAGAACAGCAAAACCAGCCTGAAAACTAACTTCCTGTACGCGCTTGGAAACCGGACGCCCTCTTACTGCCTCTATGACATAGAATACCAGCCGCCCACCATCAAGAAGCGGTATCGGGAATAGATTTATTAGCCCCAGATTCACAGAAAGCAAAGCCATGAAAGACAGAAGGCTTGCGAACCCATATTGCGCCACCTGCCCCGACAACTGTGCAATTTTGAGCGGCCCACCAAGGTCTTTGGCGGTGTGCTGGCCCGTTATGATCTGCCACACACCATGCAATGTCTGGACAGAAACGGTCCAGGTCTGGGCAACGCCTGCCACAACCGCTTTATGAAGAGGCAGAGGTTTACCAATTTCTGTTGCAAACAAGACACCCAATTGCCCATGCGGTGCAGCGCTGGTCGAATCCGTGACGGAGCCAATGGTGAGGGGGAGATCAACGTCCGCACCATTACGGCGCACCGTCAGCGTGGTTTGCGCGCCAGGTTGGTTTGTAACGGTTGCCTGAATATCCGGCACATCCTTGATGGTGTGCGTACCGATTCTCAGCAGTTCGTCGCCTTTCTGTACACCCGCAGTCGCGGCTGCACCGTTGGGAACGACCTCTGCCACCTGATTACGCACTTTGGGCTGCCCCGTAGAGACGAACAGGATAGTAAACAGCAGAATAGCGAGCAGGAAGTTAAAGACCGGCCCCGCCAGAATAACGATAGCGCGTGAACCAACGGGCTTGTCATGGAACGTACGGCCGGGAATCCAGGTAGCTTTTTGTTCTGGCGTTGCATCTTCCGGGTCTTCAAACCCATGCGGGCGCACATAGCCACCAAGCGGGATGGGGCATATACGCCATTCCGTACCGCTCCTGTCGTGCCAGCGGAACAGGGCCGGACCAAACCCTAACGAGAAGACCTCCACATGCACACCGCGCCAGCGGGCGGCAAGGTAATGACCAAGCTCGTGAATTGTCACGAGAACACCCAGCACAAAGGCGAAGGAAACGAGCGTACGGAGGTATTCGTGTATCATGATGATCCAAATATCGGCGTTTGCAGCCTGAAACTCAAGCTACAGCCGCAGGAATAAAGGTACTGGCCTTCTGGCGGGCTTCGGCATCCCAATGCAGTACGGCTTCCAGTGTGTCAGCAGCCGGTGCACCGAGCTGCAGCATGACTTTTTCCACCACTCTCGCAATGTCCAGAAAGCCGATCTGCTCGTTCAGGAATGCTTCAACGGCCACTTCATTGGCGGCAGACAGAATAGCTGGAGCAGCCCCGCCTGCACGCAGCGCCTCACGCGCCAGACGCAACGCCGGGAAACGCTGCTCATCCGGTGCGCTAAATTCCAGCGTGGCGTAGGCCGCAAGGTCAAGGCGGGACGATGTTGTTGGCATACGCTGCGGCCAGGCCAGCGTGTGCGCAATGGGAATACGCATGTCAGCAGAACCCATCTGGGCAATCAGGCTGCCATCCGTGTACTGCACCATACCGTGCACAACAGACTGAGGGTGCACCAGCACGTCAATCCGGTCTTCTGTCAGATTAAAGATACGGGCGGCTTCAATAACTTCCAGCCCCTTGTTGAACATGGTGGCGGAATCAATGCTGATTTTCGCACCCATGCTCCATGTTGGGTGTTTCAGGGCCTGTGCCGGGGTGGCTGCTTCCATTTCCGCAAGTGTTGCGTTGCGGAAGGGGCCACCAGAGGCCGTAAGAATAATTTTTTCAACCTGATCATACTGACGGTCAGCAAGGGACTGATACACAGCGTTATGCTCGGAATCGACAGGCAGGAGGGTTGCGCCAGCCTCTTTAACCGCGCGCAGCATAACGTCCCCTGCACAGACGAGAGCTTCCTTGTTGGCAAGGGCTACTGAATTGCCGTTTTTGACGGCAGCCAGTGTTGGCTCCAGCCCTGCGGCACCCGTGATGGCCGCCATTGTCCAGTCCGCAGGTAGAGCTGCTGCATCAATCACAGCCTGACGGCCACAGGCGACCCGAATAGAGGTGCCAGCCAGCAAAGCCCGCAGTTCGTCAAACGCAGCTTCGTCTGCCAGAACAGCCACTTCAGCATTCAGGTTTTTAGCCTGTTCGGCCAAACGAGAGGCATTTTTACCGCCCACAAGCGCCCGCACCCGGTACTGGTCGCGTGCCTGTTCAAGCAGATCGACTGTGGAGCAGCCAATACTGCCAGTGCTACCCAGAACGGTTACGGTTTTCATGCGCCTTACTCTTAACCTTCACAAAACGCGGTACGTCATTTCGGACCGCTTCAGCTTCTCACCTTGGCAAATGACCTGCCAAAGCCGCAAAAATATCTTGCAGCCCCGCTGCCCAGAACGGAACAGACGGCGCCACACAAAGGGAAACCAGCGCTGCGAGGGGGGCTGCAAACACCAGACCATCAAACCGGTCCAGCAAGCCACCATGCCCCGGCAACATGGTCCCGGAATCCTTAACCCCCAGAGAGCGCTTCATGCCGCTTTCTGCCAGGTCTCCTGCCTGAGCAACCACACCAAGTGCGGCGGCCCACAGACCAGCCTGCATTAGCCCACCCTGCCCTGACAGCACAGCCAGACCCACCCCGAACAGAACGGCCCCGACCAACCCACCAAAAGAGCCTGACCATGTTTTACCGGGGGAAATGCGGGGGGCCAGCTTTGGCCCACCCAGTATGCGGCCTGTCAGATAGGCACAGCTATCACTGGCCACCACAACGCATATGACAAACAGAACCGGCATTATACCGCCAACCCGCAGCCAGAGCAGCGCATTGCCCGCAAGAACGACAATACACATGATAAGACACAGAGGTGCCCCGAACACGAGCGCCGTGACGCAAAAAGCCGGAAAGGCATCCCACCGGCCTGTTGCCGCCGCAAGCCATGCACCCACGGCCCACAAGACATACAGACAGCCGCGCCAGGACTTTACGCGCAGATCAAAGAGTGTTGCGGCCTCAACAGCCATGCCAGCCATGGCTGCAAGAATAAGAGCCTTATAGACCCAGCCGCCTGCCCCAATAGCCAGCCCTGCTACAGCCACAAGCACAAGGGCAGAAAGTAGGCGGGGTTTGAGGTCACGCCATGCTGTCGGTTTAGCCGTGCTCATACCGTAGGCCGCGCCCCAAACCGCCGTTCACGGCGGGCAAAATTGTCCAGCACTGTCGCAAAATGACCTTCGTTAAAATCAGGCCAGAACACATCCAGAAACATCAGTTCTGCATAAGCACTTTGCCACAGAAGAAAATTGGAAAGCCGGTATTCACCGCTTGTACGCACCACAACATCCGGGTCCGGCACGCCCGCAGTCCACAGCTTATCGGTAAAAAGGGCTTCGGTAATGTTTTCAGGCTGCAAGTCACCCTTCTGCACGGCCTGCGCAAGCCTGCGGGCTGCCTGAACAATGTCTCCACGGCCACCATAGGACAGGGCCAATAGAAGAGTGATACGCGTGTTATCGCGCGTTTTTGCTTCCGCCTTGGCAAGCTCTGCGCGCAGGCTTTCGTCAAAACGCGCAAGGTCACCGATAAAGCGGATTCTCACACCTTCACGGTGTAATTCTGCAACTTTATGCCGCAGATAATAGCGCAGAAGACTGGTCAGGTCAGCGACTTCAGCAGGCTCACGCGACCAGTTTTCTGAGGAAAATGCGTAGAGTGTCAGATATTTTACGCCACGGGTAATAGCGGCCCGCAAACAGCGGGACACAGCTTCCGCCCCGGCCTTGTGCCCGGCCAGACGCGGCAGCCCGCGCTCCAGCGCCCACCGCCCGTTACCGTCCATAATGACGGCAACATGCGCTGGCACCGGAGCTTTTCTGTCTGCTTTTACCGCTGACATAGTTGGCGCTGACCCATTACCACGAACCAAGGAAAATATGCTTGACGCCACGTAGCGTTAGACCTGTTTGATCTCGCGCTCTTTATCACTCAGCATGTCGTCAATTTTTTTCACATACTGGTCTGTCAGCTTCTGAATGGCATCCGACCAGGTTTTGACGTCATCCTGGCTGATGTCACCCTTCTTTTCAAAGGCCTTGGCTTTGTCCATACCGTCACGACGCACACCACGGGCAGCAATCTTTGCCCCTTCAGCGTAACGGGCCGCAGCACGAGCCAGTTCATGGCGGCGTTCTTCTGTCAACTGCGGAATGGGTACGCGCACAACCTGACCATCAGCAGCAGGGTTCAGGCCAAGACCTGCATCGCGAATAGCGCGTTCAACCGCACCAACCAGGACACGGTCCCACACCTGCACCGTCAACATACGGGCTTCTGGCACAGCAATGGAGCCAACCTGTGTCAACGGCACTTCACCGCCATAGGCTTCCACACGCACGGGCTCAAGCAGCGCAGGACTGGCACGGCCAGAGCGCAGGCCAGCAAAGTCACGACGCAGGCTTTCCAGAGCGCCATCCATACGGCGCGTCAGGTCATCCATAAGAGCATTCAGATCAGACACGGTTCTTTTTCTCCCGTTTCCCGAGCGGCCATTTTACCGCTCTTTCCATAAGCAAAAACTGAGGGATTTTTCCTCAGGAGGCTTCGATAATTTGTGTAAACGGCCCTTCGCCACGCAACACGCGGCCAAAAGACCCAGATTCTCCAATATTGAACACAATAATGGGGAGTTTGTTTTCACGCGACAAGCTGATGGCCGCAGCATCCATAACGCTCAACTGGTTGGCCAGCACATCCATGTAGGTCAGCTGGTCATAGCGTTTTGCGGTGGGGTCCTTTTTAGGGTCTGCAGAATAGACGCCGTCTACCTGTGTACCCTTAAGCAGAATATCACATTCCATTTCCGCAGCGCGTAGGGCGGCAGCCGTATCGGTTGTAAAGAACGGGTTGCCCGTACCTGCCGCAAAAATAACCACGCGGCCTTTTTCCATGTGCCGCACGGCGCGGCGGCGGATATAGGGCTCAGCAATGGAAGACATGTGAATAGCGGACATGACGCGGGTGGGAATCTGCTCCCGTTCCAGTGCATTTTGCAACAGGAGCGCGTTGATAACCGTTGCAAGCATACCGGCGTAGTCACCCTGTGCACGGTCCATGCCTTTGGCTGCCGCAGCAACCCCACGGAAAATATTGCCGCCGCCAACAACAAGACAGACTTCCGTTCCGCCCCGCACAACGTCAGAGACATCTCCGGCAATACGTTCTACTGTTTTCTGATCGACCCCGAAGGCTCCGTCGCCCATCAGGGCTTCACCGGAAACCTTGAGCAACACACGTTTGCGGCTTGGCGTTTCGCCTGTGGAAGCAGTCATTAGCCCTCGATCATGCAGACAGTCTGAAGAAGGCCCTGCTCAACAAGGAGCAGGGCATGGTGCCCTTCTCTTATCCTTCATGGCCGCAGGCCACAAGCGGGCAAGAGGCAGCTTAGGGCACATCATCCAGGCCAATGGCCCGCAGACGCGCCCGTTCTTCATCCCAACCTGACCGTTCCTTGACGTTCAGGAACAAATGGCAGGGCCTTTCCAGCAGAGAACAAAGCTGCTTGCGGGCTTTTTCCCCAATCTGGCGGATTTTCTGCCCTTTTTCGCCAATAAGAATGGCCTTGTGGCCTGCACGGGAGACATAAATGGTGGCGTCAATACGCACAGATCCGTCCGGACGCTCTTTATAACTCTCTGTCTCGACCGTGGCACCATACGGCACTTCTTCATGCGTCTGCATGAACACCTGCTCGCGCACCAGTTCTGCAGCCAGCAAACGGTCTGGCAGATCGGTCAGGTCATCTTCCGGATACAGGTAAGGGCCTTCGGGCAGAGTCGCGGCCAAGCGGTCCAGAAGGTCATTTACGCCGTTGCCTGACTTGGCGCTGACCATAAAGACATGCTCAACTGGCAGTTTTTCTGTTATGGCCGCAGTCAGCGGCAATAATGCATCACGCTGCACCAGATCTGTCTTGTTCAAGACCAGCCACACCTTACGGCCTGTGCTGGCAAGGCGGTCCATAATTTCCTGCACGGCATCTGTCATGCCAGTCTTGGCATCAATCAGCAGCAATGTGATGTCGGCATCATCAGAACCGGTCCACGCAGCGGCCACCATAGCGCGGTCCAGCTTACGACGCGGCTGGAAAATTCCGGGTGTGTCTACCAGCAGGATTTGCGTCAGGCCACGCATCAGGATACCCAGAACCCGGAAACGGGTTGTCTGCGCCTTGGGGCTGACAATGGAAAGTTTAGCCCCTGCCATGCAGTTCAGCAGGGTTGATTTGCCCGCATTTGGTGCCCCCACCAATGCTGCAAAACCGCAACGTGTTGTTTCACCCATGCCGAGTATTCCCTAATTTCTCTAATAAACTGGCTGCTGCAGCACTTTCCGCCGCACGTTTACTGCCAGCCCGACCTTCAGCACTCTGGCCCCCGGCCTGAACTTCCATAACAAACAGAGGCGCGTGTGACGGACCATCTGCCCCAATAGTCTTGTAAACAGGTAAGGCCTGCCCCCGGCCAAGAACCCATTCCTGCAAGGCAGTTTTAGGGTCTTTCGGCGGCTTGGCTTGCGCATCCAGCAAGGGCTTCCACGCTGTCCGCATGATTTTGCGGGCAGGCTCAAGCCCACCATCCAGAAAAACAGCCCCCAGAATGGCTTCCATAGCATCTGCCACCACACTGGCTGTTGCCTGAACCCCCACACGGGCCTCATGCACCGCAACCGTGAGGCTGGTTGCTATATCCAGACGTTCAGCAATGGCAACCAGCGTTGTGCGCGAGACCAGATGCGCCAACCGGGACCCCAAGGCTCCCTCCTGCTCATCCGGATACCGCTCCAGCAACCATTCTGCCATCAGCAACCCCAGAACGCGGTCGCCCATGAATTCCAGACGTTCGTTAGACCCAGCGCCCTTGGCTTTTTGCCCTCTACGGCGGCCACCAGCATTCTGATAAGCCGCAGATCGATGCGTCAGTGCTTCAAGCAGCAGGGCCTGATTCTTAAATATGTACCCAAGACGCCGTTGCAGTTGTTCAACCTGTGACGACACGGGTTGCTCCGCGCCAGTACGGCTCACGAGACACCCCTAAACAGACGACCCCAGCGAATTTCCGCTGGCCAATGCCAGAACTGCCAGAAAGGTGCCGTGGCATCTGTTGAGAAAAAGACGATCTGCGCTTTGCCCACCAAATTCTGTTGTGGCACGAACCCAAGGTCTTTTGGGCCATCGCCCATAAACCGGCTATCCGCACTATCATCACGGTTATCGCCCATGGCAAAAAAGTAGCCGGGAGGCACCACATATTCTGGGGTGTTGTTCTGCTGGCCGTCATCCATCAGTTTCAGGATGGCGTGTTGAACAGGCGCATGTCCGCCGCTGCCGGGCAGCGTTTCCTGACAGGCTTCCCCTTCCATAGCGACATGGGATTCATCTATGGCGGTATATGGATGCACATCAACACACGGTACTTGCTCACCGTTCAGGAACAAATGCCCCTGTGTCACGCGGATACGGTCACCCGGAAGGCCGACAACACGCTTCACATAGTCAATAGACGTGTCCTTGGTGAAGCGGAACACAGCGACATCCCCACGATGCGGCTCACTCCCCCAAATCCGCCCTTCAAACAGGTTGGGCGAAAACGGCAGAGCGTATTTTGAATAGCCGTAACTATATTTGGAGACCCAGATATAGTCCCCCACCTGTAAGCTGGGGATCATGGACCCGGATGGAATGACAAAGGATTCGAACAGAAATGTCCGGACAAACGTCACCACAATAGCCACGGTAATAATGGTCCGGGCATATTCCAAAATGACCTGCCCGGTTGATGCGGGACGATCCACGCCTGCCTCTAGGGGAGGATGTTCCGGTTTGATCATGTCCTGCATCGCCTGTTTTGTGGTGGTGTTGGAAAAAGAAAATATGACGGGATCAAGCCGTGCGCTCCGGGTGATGTCAACCCGGATTGGCCGATATAATCACCTCAGCAAAGGCATAAGGGGGCTCATCCGTCATGCTCAGCATAATATGCGGCACTGTTCCTGCCGGCATCAGGGACTGCAACCGTGTAAGCGCGCCCCCTTTCAGCACAAGGGTCGGCTGACCGGACGGCAGGTTTTCAACCCCTATCAGGCTATGCGCCACCCCTTCGGCAAAACCAGTGCCCAACGCTTTGGCGCAGGCCTCTTTGGCGGCCCATCGCTTGGCGTACGCGCCAATACGCGCCTGCCCGGAGCGGCGCTCTGCGCGTGCACGCTCCGCCGGGGTAAACACACGCAGCAGAAACCGCTCACCAAACCGCTCAATAGCCTGTTCAATGCGGCGCATGTCACACAGATCAACACCGGCGGCAATCAAGGTCATGACCGCGCCCTGTCAGCCTGAGCAATACCAGATGCAGCCCGCAAACCGGCGATAACTGAAGACAGATGCCGTAGGTCCCGTACTTCGACATCCACTAGAATTTCCATGAAATCGAGCTGCCGGTTAACAATTTTCAGGTTAACGACAGAGGCATCACATTTGGAAACGGTATTGGTGACTGTGGCCAGAACTGACGACTCATTTTCTGCCACCAGACTGATACGCCCAATCCGCATTTCACCAGTGCCAACACGGGACATGGCATCGTAGTCCCAGTCAACATCCAGAAAACGCTCCGGCGTTGCGGCAAAACTTTCCAGCGTCTGGCATGTGCGGGTATGGACGGTCACACCCCGCCCCGTTGCCACAACCCCGACAATCCGGTCACCCGGCAGAGGGTGGCAGCAGGCTGCAAAATGCACAGCAACACCCGGCCCCAGCCCAATAAGCGGAATGCTCGCACCGGCACGGCGGCCACCACTGCCTGTACCCAGTTGCCCGCGTGGGCGTGGACCGGCTGTCCCCAGAACACCCGGCAGGCCGGGCACCATACGCGGCGCACGGGAGGCCCGGCGAAGCTCAGGATAGGCGGCATAGACAACATCCCGCGCCCCGAGATTATTGTTCCCGACCGACACATACAGATCTTGCAGGCTGCTCTGCTTCAGGCCCTTGAGGGTTGTCTCAATAATTTTTTCAGAGCCATCAACCCCTTCCTGCCGGAAGGCTTTGGCCAGAGCGGCGCGCCCGTTATCCAGATAGGTCTGTCGTTGCGCCGCTGCCACAAAGCGGCGAATACGCGCCCGCGCCTTGCCGGTCACCACAAACCGTTCCCACGACGGCGATGGCGCACCGCCGCGTGCGGTCATAATCTCGACCTGATCACCGTTCTGCAACTCATGCCGCAAAGGCATGAGGCGACCGTTAATCTTTGCGCCTACGCAGGAATCCCCAATCTGACTATGCACGGCGTAAGCAAAGTCAACCGGTGTAGCCCCGCGTGGCAGAGAGATAAGCTGACCTTTGGGTGAGAAACAGAAAACCTGATCCTGGTACAGTTCAAGCTTGGTATTTTCCAGAAACTCATCCGGCGCAGACGAGGCTTCAAGAATTTCCAGAAGATCCTGCACCCAGCGCGGGCGGCGGAAGGCAGCCGGACCGCTTTCATCCTCCGCAGTACCTTCCTTATACGCCCAATGCGCTGCCACACCGTTTTCAGCCACGTCATGCATGGCTGAGGTCCGGATCTGCACCTCAATCTTCTGGTTGCGCGGGGAACGAAGCGTAACACCCGTATGCAGGCTCTGATAACCGTTGGCCTTGGGGGTGGAGATATAGTCCTTGAACCGGCCAGCAATCACCGGATAGGCCGCGTGAACTGCACCCAGCCCCATGTAACAGTCTTCCCGTGTTTCCACGAGGACACGAAACGCCATGATGTCTGAAAGCTGCTCGAACGCTACATTCCGACGCTGCATTTTCTCCCAAATGGAATAAGGAGACTTTTCACGCCCGGAGACGTGAACGTTCTGCAGGCCGGCTTCATGGCACAAACGCAGCAGTTCGCGCCGCACTTCTTCAATAACATCGGCCCCTTGACCGCGCAGATAGTTCAGGCGGGCGCGAATGGTCGCGTCAGCTTCTGGCTCAAGCTGGGCAAAGGACAGATTCTGGAGTTCGGTCTTGACCCTATCCATACCGATACGCTCGGCAAGGGGGGCATAAATATCCAGCGTTTCACGCGCAATGCGTTGGCGGCGGTCTGTACGCTCCACAAAATGGAGGGTGCGCATATTGTGCAGCCGGTCCGCCAGTTTAACCAGCAGAACGCGAATGTCCTTAGACATCGCCAGCACAAGCTTGCGGAAATTCTCAGCCTGTTTGGTGCGGTCTGACTGTAGCTCAAGCCGGGTCAGCTTGGTTACGCCATCCACCAGATCAGCTACAGTTCCACCAAACTGGGTACGCAGCTCTTCCTGCGAAATACCGGTATCTTCCACCGTATCATGCAGAAGCCCCGTTAGAATGGAGGGCACATCCAGCCGGAAACCGGCCAGAATCATCGCCACAGCCAACGGGTGCGTTATGTAGGGGTCACCATTGTCACGAAGCTGGCCTTCGTGGGCCGCTTTGGCCACATCAAAAGCATGGCGGATCAAGTCCAGATCCGCTTGTGGTGCGTAGTCCCGCACCACAGAGAGCAGGCGCTCGCAGCCTACGTCCCCCCGCACCTTTTCAGGCCGTGCTATGGGGGAAGCGTCCTGTGCATCCTTATGCACATCAGGCGGCAGCGTGTCTTTTGCGTCTTGAGGCACCACTGCCAGGGTGCCCGTCAGAGTATCGCGCGCCGCCTGCGTCACACGCTCTTACCGACGTGTACGCCCGCTGAGTGCAGCTTCAACAGCGCCAGCATCGTCAGCGGCTTCTTCTTCTGGAGAGACTTCCTGAAGACCAAAGATGTTCTGTTCGGTCGGCACCAGATCCTGCACTTCTTCATCCACAGGTTCTGGCTCGGGCTCACGAGCCTGAGACCGGATGAGGTCGTTCCGCAGTTCTGGCAGTTTCACGGTTTCGTCTGCAATTTCACGCAGTGCGACAACCGGATTCTTGTCATTATCCCGATCGATGGTAAGCTCTTCACCACGAGAGATGTTACGGGCGCGCTGGGCTGCATACAGCACCAGTTCGAAACGATTAGGGACTTTCTCTACGCAGTCTTCGACGGTGACGCGGGCCATTACGAAGAGCCTCCAGACAATTCAGCTATAAAAGATAGAAAGAGCATTGTAGCGCATCAAACCACCACAAGGAAGGGCTGTTTACTTGATTCTGCTTATTTCCTGCCCTGAGACCGCTGCAAGCAACTCTACAACAGGCCGCTGAGAGACAGGGTGTACCCAGTCTGGCGCAACGTCATACAGTGGCAGCAACACAAAAGCCCGCTCATGCGCGCGGGGGTGAGGCAAGGTTAAATGAGCGTCATCCTGACACAGGTCATCATAAGCAATCAGATCCAGATCCAGCGTTCTGGCCGCATTGGGCACAGACCGTTCACGCCCAAACTCCGCCTCCATACGCTGCAATAGCGCAAGAAGCGCATCGGGCGACAAACTGGTCCGAACCTTTATGACACCATTTACATAAGGCGGCTGACCGGAGGGCGGGACAGGGGCGCTCTCGTACCAGTGAGAGACAGCTAAAACCTCCAGATTGGGCGTCGCCTGTAGGTTTTTCACAACGGCCTTGCACGTTGAAAGTGCACTCCCCTCACCCAGCGGTAGGTTGGCACCAACAGCAATCAGGACCATTCCAGTTCCCTTCCAGAATTTCATGTTCAGGAATATATCTTTTTTATGAAACGATAGTATAAGTTAGCAGTTCTTATGTTTTCACGGTCTAACATGGACTAATTTTTAACAAATTTTCACAATATCCTCGGATGTTATATTAAAGGACACACATCAAATGAACCTACAAAAAGATGAAAGAACTTGTCTTTTTATTGATGGATCAAGCCTTTACTCCACATCAAGAAGTCTAGGTTTTGATGTTGATTATAAAAAGCTGCTCGATTTCTTTGCCTCAAAAACCCATATTATACGCGCCTATTATTACGCAGCCATTCTGGACACGGAAGATTACTCTCCTCTTAAACCTCTGACGGACTGGCTGTCTTATAACGGCTATTTTCTGGTTACCAAACCTGCGCGTGAATTTACGGATGCCACTGGCAAGCGCCGCGTCAAAGGGAATATGGAAATAGAAATTGCCGTCGATATGATGGAAATGGCACCCCATATTGACCACGCTGTACTGTTTACTGGCGACTCAGACTTCCGTCGGGTTGTGGAGGCCGTACAGCGGCAGGGAACACGCGTGTCCGTTGTGTCTTCCATGCGGTCCAGCCCCCCCCTGATTGGCGATGACCTGCGCCGTCAGGCTGATCAGTTCCTGGAACTGGCAACGCTGGGGGCCAACTTTACACGCCGCCAGACGGAAGCACCGGTCCGGGCCACACGGCCAGCAAACCCCATCCGGCACCCGGCAGACCAGATGAGTGAACCGGAAGAAGACGATCCACTGGTGTAAAGCCAGAAATTTTGGGGTAGGTTCTCAAGAGAAGCGTGATGGTTTTCCTGGAAGGCCATCACGTTTTTGTTATCAACACAGGCGCATTTCCCTATTACCTCTTTGATAAAGAACATTATTTCCGGAAAAAATGTCCTTTAAAATTATTTTTAAAGTTCTGGAAAAAAAAGGGATGTCATGCGTTTAAAGCAACTCTACCATGATGAGCACACGCTCATCACGGGCTGAATGCTGATTATTTATCTGGAGTTTGCCGTATGCCCACATGTTCTGAAGCCCGATCCAGCCTTATCTCGCTGCTTCGCGGCGTTGAACATTTCAATACTGAGGTGTTTCCCGCCAAAGAGAGCCTGTTTGCAGGCCTCGCAGACGGCCAGTCACCCGGCGCTCTGTTCATTGCCTGCGCTGACAGCCGCATTAACCCTAACCTGATTACCCAGACCGAACCGGGCGACCTGTTCATTCTGCGTAACATTGGCAACATTGTTCCCGCTTACGGCGAAATGCTGGGCGGCGTCTCGTCCGCAATTGAATACGCGGTTCTGGGTCTTGGTGTGTCTGCCATCATTGTCTGCGGTCATTCAGACTGTGGCGCAATGAAAGCCCTGATGGCTCCGGAAAAAGCCGGTCTGGACAAAATGCCGACCGTTGCCTCCTGGCTGCGTAATGCTGAAGCTGCCCGCGCATCACTGGGTGACTTCAATGCAGAAGATGCTGGCCCAGCCACGGTACGCAGCCTGTCTGAACAGAACGTGCTGCTGCAAATTGCGCATTTGCGTACACATCCTGCTGTTGCAGCCGGGCTGGCCCGTGGCACACTGTATCTACAGGGCTGGTTTTATGACATCGGGTCAGGTGTCATCAGCATTCTGGATGAACAGAGCCGAAAGACTGTCTCTATTGCTGATACCATTACACGGCTGGAAAACGCGGAAGAAACAGCCTGATACCCTGATTTTGGCTCCGGCGGCACAAACGTGCCGTCGGTTTCCCCCTCTTCTCTCGACCCTTTTTTACTGTGGCATTCCCACTCTCTGCGCTGTTGCCAGCCTCCTGCTGCCACTTACCGCGCAAGCATTCCCCCTAAAAATTGCTACTTGGAATATGGACTGGCTTTTGGACGCTAACGCGCCTCTGGCCGCTACGGCACCGCCTGGCATTCCACATCGTACGCCAGCAGACCTCACAACTCTCGCTGCTTACGCCCGCCACCTGAACGCGGATATTGTTGGCTTTCAAGAAGTGGCGACACCGGAAATTGCCGCACATATTTTCCCACCCGACCGCTATACGCTCTACATAACTCACGACCCAGTGCTGCAACGCACAGGCGTGGCGCTCAGGCGTGGACTACAGGTTGTTACTCACCCTGACCTGACTGCGCTGAACGTCACGGGGCAAAATGCACCTCACCCCCTTCGCAGCGGGCTGGACCTCACGGTTGTGCACGGGGCTACAACGCTCAGACTTCTGGTTGTTCATTTAAAAACAGGGTGCTGGGACAATCCCCCCACAGAGAAAGCTCACGCTTGCCCCCTCCTCCTGCAACAATTCCTTGTTTTGCAAAACTGGATTTCAGAACGCCAGAAAAACGGCGAAGCCTTTGTCATTTTGGGTGACTTCAACCGCCGCATGACACAGCATGATCCGTTTTTTCAGGTACTGGGCAAGGCTGGCACACTAAAACTGGCGACCGCAGGCTTTGCCAGCCCCTGCGCAGGCGGCAGTTATTTTATAGACCATGTTCTGGTGGGAGGAGCAGCGCTTGGCTGGCTGCAACCCAACTCTTTACGCACCATGCTCTACACCCCTGATGAACAGGCCGTTGTGTCAGACCACTGTCCTGTTTCCGTACACCTGCAACTTCCTGACTAGCACAAGAAAAAGGCCGCCTCGGTTTCCCCGAAGTGGCCTAGTTTCTCACCTAACCGGCATGGTAGCCGTCCAGTTTTTTAAACAGAACTTAACGTGGGCCAGCCGCTGCACGACCGCCATGCCCGCGGCCACCGCCACTGCCTGACCTGCGCGGCGCACCACTCTGTGGGCCACCACGACCGCCACCGCCACCCGGACGACCACCGCGCGGCGGGCCACCACGACCACGGCCACCACCACCGCCAAGGACCGGTGGGCGCTGGGTAGAATTCTCTGCATCGGTTGAGTGCCAAGGGTGATCCCGAACAACAGGAATGGGCTTGCCAATTGTCTTTTCAATGTCACGCAGCCAAGCCCGCTGTTCTGGGTCACAGAAAGACACTGCCCATCCATCACGGCCAGCACGCGCGGTACGACCAATGCGATGCACATAGCTTTCCGGCACATTTGGCAGGTCGTAGTTGAAAACGTGACTGACTTCATCAACGTCAATACCACGAGCGGCAATATCGGTCGCGACCAGAACCTTCACGCTCCCGGCGCGAAAACCTTTCATGGCACGCTCACGAGCCCCCTGTGACTTGTTGCCGTGAATAGCCTCCGCAACAATGTTGTTCTTGTTCAGAAACTCAGCAACCTTATTGGCTTCATGCTTCATGAGCGTGAACACAACGGCACGTGCCACCTTGGGTGATTCAACCAGGGTCAGCAGCGCATCGCGCTTGTCAGGGCTGTTTACGAACATGACAGCCTGCTGGATACGATCAACCGTGCTGGACGGCGGCGTTACCTCAACCTGTGCAGGATCGTGCAGCAGGGAGCTTGCCAGATCTGCAATGCTACGGGGCATTGTGGCAGAGAACAGCAGGGTCTGACGTTTTTCTGGCAGGTAGGTCATAATGCGGCGGATATCGCGCACAAACCCCATATCCAGCATACGGTCAGCTTCATCAAGCACCAGGACTTCCAGTGCGGACAGATCAATATAACCCTGACCGATCAGGTCCAGCAGACGACCGGGAGCAGCTACCAGAACATCCACACCCCGGCGCATGGCTTCAACCTGACGGCCCTGCCCTACACCACCGAACACAACAGCCTGTGTGCACTTCATGTAGCGGGCATAGGCCTTAAAGCTGTCGCTGATCTGGGAAACCAGCTCACGGGTAGGCGCCAGCACCAAAACTCTGGCTTTTTTAGGGCCTGCAGCTTTAGGGTTTTTGATAAGATAATCGAGAATTGGCAAAGAAAAAGCAGCGGTTTTACCGGTGCCTGTCTGTGCCAAACCAAGTAAGTCGCGCCCTTGCAAAAGGTGCGGAATGGACTGCGCCTGAATAGGGGTAGGTGTTTCATACCCCTCATCAGCCAGAGCTTTTAATAATGGGGCTTCAAGTTTCAGGTCTAAGAACGTCGTCATCGGGGCGAAAACCTCTTTGTGCCACCTGACAAGACAAGGCAAAACCAGCTTGCTTCAGTTCGCACTGCTATTTTTCAAAGCGTGCTCTCTGGCTGGCTTGAGGATTCAAACCCGCATACACGCTCATGAAACTTTTGTAATAATGCTGGCAGTGTCGCCTGTTTTGAAAAAACGTCTGAAACCCTGCCCTCTCGCATTTCATATAAGAGGACTTTTTTGGTCCCGCAAGCTTTCAGTACCAAAATGGTACTGAAAGGCGATGGCGTTCCCCTGCACGCACAGAGCAAGGCTTTACTCTGATTTTTTTTTGAATACTTGATATTCGGATGTTTTAATTCACTTTTTTGCGGAACGGGCAGATTTTTACTCTACTTCAATCCGGCAAAAATATGAAACCTAACAAATTTTTAAGAAGAAATTTTCAACCTATGAATCGTTCTAACCTCTGGCCGCGCCTGTGCGGGTCAGAATTTAAGGGGCCTTCCACTATTTTGGCAGGCAGTCTTCCTTCCGGCCCAGCAGGAAAAGAGCCTGCTCCCCAAATAAATTAGCCAATCGGATAGACCGCCGCCACGGTGCGCGCTCCCCGTCTTCATCCACGGCCATCCACTGTTGCACACAATATCCCTCCTCCTGACAGAGCGCCAGAAAGTCACGAATGGTACAGGGGTGGATATTCGGTGTCTCATACCACGGGGTATGCCACACGGTTGTCATGGGCATCCGGCCGCTAAACAGCATCATCAAACGCAATTGCCAGTGACCAAAGTTAGGGAAGGACACAATGGCATGGCGGCCTATACGCAGCATCTGGCGGAGCACTTCACGGGGCCGCTCCACTGCCTGAAGCGTGCGTTGCAGCACCACATAGTCAAACGCGCTATCGGGGTAATGTGCAAGATCGTGGTCAGCATCCCCATGAACCACCGGCAGGCCATGCGCCACGGAGCGGGACACTTCCCGCATATCAATTTCAATCCCTCGCGCATCGCACCCACGGAAGCGGGACAGATGGTCCAGCAGAGCGCCATCACCGCTGCCAATATCCAGCACGCGGGTTCCGGGTTGAATCATCTCAGCAATCAGGCGTTGGTCCAGACGCATCAGGCAAGCCCCGCACGGTCAGCAACACCACACAGAAAGCCCCTTACTGTGCGGTCAAAATCCGGTTCATCAAGCAGGAAGGCATCATGGCCCTTGTCTGTCTCTATCTCCACAAAGGACACGTTGGCCGCCGCCTGATTGAGCGAACGCACCAGATAACGTGAACTGGACGTGGGGAACAACCAGTCAGAAGAAAAAGAGACCACACAGAACTTTACCTGTGTTCCGGCAAACGCTGCGGGAAGTTCCCCGCCATAGTCGGCTGCCAGATCAAACCAGTCCATAGCCCGCGTGATGGTCAGATAGGAGTTGGCATCAAAACGCCGTACAAAAGACGAGCCCTGATAACGCAGGTAGGATTCCACCTCGAACACATCACTGAACATGGAGAGTGACGCTTCTGGTGCCTGCGCATTTGCAGGGTCCCTGCGCACCCGGCGGCCAAATTTACGGGTCAGAGCTTCCTCGGACAGGTAGGTGATGTGTGCCATCATGCGCGCCACGGCCAGACCACGGGCGGGCACAACCCCCTGCTGCCAATAGCGCCCTGCATGCCAGTCCGGGTCTGCAAAAATGGACTGACGCCCAACCTCGTTAAACGCAATATTCTGGGCAGAATGATACGGCGCTGTGGCAATGGGCATGGCCGCCAGCATCATGTCCGGGTAGGTGACGGTCCATTCCAGCACCTGCATGCCGCCCATGGAGCCACCCACCACGGCAAACAGTTTTTCTATCCCCAGATGCCGGACCAATTTGTATTGTGCCCGCACCATGTCACGGATGGTAATGGGCGGAAAATCTGTCCCCCACCGTTCTGTGCCATGGCCCTTGCCATCTGTACGCAAAGATCTGGGGCCAGTTGACCCCATGCATCCGCCTAACACGTTCATACAGATGATGAAGAAACGATTTGTGTCTATTGGCCGCCCTGGCCCCACCATCCGGGACCACCATCCGGGTTTGCCTGTGTGCGGGTGATTTTCCGCCACATACTGATCCCCAGTGAAGGCATGGCAGACAACAATGGCATTATCGCGCTTGGGGGAAAGTGTGCCGTATGTGCAGTAGGCTACATCCAGCGATGCCAGATGGGCACCACATTCAAGGTCCAACCCATCCGGAAAAGTAAAATGAGGATGGTCACCACCATCAAGAGGGGCTGTGCTGTTCATGGCTTGCTCTACAACTCCAGCAGGATGAGGTCCAACATAGGTGCGGCAACAGGGTGAGGAAGAAGCGCTGCGTGGGAGCAAAAGCCCCTGCGTCCACCCTTTTACAGGCGAGAGGAGAGGCTTTTTGCTCCCTCTCGCCGTATAAAATCAGCTATCCATTTTCAGGGCAGCAAGGAAGGCGCTTTGTGGAATTTCCACCTTGCCAAACTGCCGCATACGCTTTTTGCCCTCTTTCTGCTTTTCAAGCAGTTTGCGCTTACGGGAGATATCCCCCCCGTAACATTTGGCCGTCACGTCCTTGGAAAGAGCGCCGATGGTCTCACGCGCAATAACTTTGCTGCCGATGGCAGCCTGAACCGCAATTTTAAAGAGCTGGCGCGGAATAAGGTCCTTAAGCCGGGCGCAAATAGCACGGCCACGGGTTTCCGCTGCTGAACGATGCGCAATGAAGGAGAGCGCATCTACCGGTTCCTGATTCACCAGAATGGAAATACGGACGAGGTCGCTCTCTTCATATCCATCCATCTGGTAGTCAAAGCTGGCATAGCCGCGCGTCAGAGACTTCAGGCGGTCATAGAAATCAAACACCACTTCGTTCAGTGGCAGGCGGTACACGGCCATGGCGCGTGTGCCAACGTAGGTCAGGTCAACCTGAACACCACGGCGCTCCGTGCAGAGGGTCAGCACGGCACCCAGATATTCGTCCGGCACCATGATGGTGGCTTTGATCCACGGTTCGTAAATGGTCTCAATCTGGGAGAGGTCCGGCATATCCGCCGGGTTGTGCAGTTCTTCCTCAACACCGTTGGTCAAGGTTAACTTGTAAACAACAGATGGGGCTGTCGCGATCAGGTCAAGGTCAAATTCGCGGGACAGGCGTTCCTGAATAATTTCCAGATGCAACAGCCCAAGGAAGCCACAGCGGAACCCGAACCCAAGTGCGGCTGATGTCTCGGCCTCATAATGGAAAGACGCATCGTTCAGGCGCAGCTTGGACAGGCTGTCACGCAGTTTTTCAAAGTCATCTGCGACAATGGGGAAGAGACCACACCAGACCACCGGAATGGAGGGTTTGAACCCTGCCAAAGCCGTTTCTGCCGGGCGGCGGTCATCCGTAATGGTATCACCCACGTTACAGTCCGCCACGGTTTTGATGGCGGCGTTAATGTAGCCCATCTCACCCGGCCCAAGGCTTTCCACGTTGGTCATGCGCGGGGAGAACACACCCACCTGATCCACCAGATGAACGGCGCCGTTGGACATCATGCGGATTTTCATGCCGCGCTTCAGGCGGCCTTCCTTGATACGTACCAGCACGATAACGCCCAGATAAGGGTCGTACCAGCTATCTACCAGCATGGCCTGAAGCGGTTTTTCTGCATCGCCCACAGGCGGCGGCAGGCGGGTCACCACGGCTTCCAGCACGCCTTCAATATTCAGGCCTGTCTTGGCGGAAATTTCAACGGCATCATCGGCCGGAATGCCAATAACTTCTTCAATCTGCGCTTTTACGCGCTCAGGTTCTGCCGCAGGCAGGTCAACCTTGTTGAGAATGGGCACAATTTCGTGGTTGGCATCAATGGCCTGATACACGTTGGCCAGTGTCTGCGCTTCCACACCCTGTGACGCATCAACCACCAGCAGAGACCCCTCACACGCGGCAAGCGAGCGGCTGACTTCATAGGCAAAGTCAACATGTCCGGGCGTGTCCATCAGGTTCAACACATAGGTGTTGCCGTCTTTGGCCGGGTAGGTCAGACGTACGGTCTGGGCCTTGATGGTAATGCCCCGCTCGCGCTCGAGATCCATGTTATCGAGCACCTGATTAGACATCTCGCGGGCAGTCAATGCGCCGCAAGCCTGAATCAGGCGGTCTGCCAGTGTCGATTTGCCATGATCAATATGAGCAATAATCGAGAAATTACGGATCAGCGAAAGGGGTGTGTCGGTCATGCTGCTCCCTTTAAGCGATACGGAAACAAAAGTCAGCCGGTTCTATCCTCAGCAATGTCTGTTTTGCTGTAAATTTTTACGCATTGCCCGGTGTCAGCCATGCCAAAGCCTGTTTTATCCCGCCTCTCCCTACAGGGTGATCATAATAATACGGTGTACCCACACCGCAGGAGGCCCTTCCGACACGATCATCTGCCCCTGAGGGGCCGAGTCCTGCAAAGTCTCCAGCAATGGGGCAATGCTGGCTGGGCTTCCGCCATGCCATATCCCCACATGCGGGGGCTGCCCGGCTTGCGTAAGCAGCACGCGGTCTGACAAACGCGGCGTCAGGTCTGGCAGGACAATCAACGAACTACCTTCCCGTATAACAGGCTCCAGCATGGCGTTATCTACGCGCACTGCATAGGCCCCCGTCGGTGCCCCACCGGGTATGGCCGCAGGCTCCCATTCCAGCCCGGCAGGATGCCCCAACTCATCAAAAAGGCTGTTGCCGGATAACTGGGAAAAATACAGGCTGGGAATAAGGCGGCTGGAGCGTTGGGATACGCCTGTACCCTCGCCCCCCTCAACATGCCGTGCAAATGCAGACAGAGACACGTTTAAAACAGCAAGTGCGGCCAGAAGGCTGCTCAGGGCAGGCCAGCGATAAGCGCCTTGTGCCCCACGCCTGCGGGATGGGTTAAAGGTTGTTGCATCCAATCCTGCCGCCTTTGCCAGACCAGACGGACTAAGCCCCCGCTGAAAAGCCAGATCATCTAATGCCTGCCATAGGGCAAGCGGCGTGATGCTCATGGGTGCAAGGTAAGTTTTTTACCCGATGTCAGCACTTCCTGCGCGTGGCGGGCCTTACCTGCATCTGTCGCAACAAACCGGCCTTGTGGCAGGCGGGTTACAAAACCCATACGTTCCATACGCTCCAGGCAGGGGTCGTCCCGCAGCCCTGTCGGGCGGCCTGTAGCCCCAGCCAGGCACAGCCGATGCAGGGCCGAGCGGCAACAGGTTTCCAGATAAGGCTCGTTCCATGTCACGCTCAAAGATGCTGCCTTCCGGGTTGAGTGGTAAACGAGACCTGAACGGATAATCCCCCGCCCCGTTGCATGACGGTTTTAATGAAGGCCCGGCGCTTCATGCCCGGTGCGGGCAACATATTCCGTGTAGCCGCCACCATATTGATGAATGCCCTCCGGTGTCAGCTCCAGCACACGGTTGGACAGTGCCGCCAGAAAGTGCCGGTCATGCGAGACAAACAGCATGGTGCCTTCATAGTTGGCCAGTGCTTTGACCAGCATTTCCTTGGTTGCCATATCAAGATGGTTGGTTGGTTCGTCAAGCACCAGAAAATTTGGCGGATCGTACAGCATAAGCGCCATAACAAGGCGGGCTTTTTCGCCCCCTGACAATACACGGCAGCTCTTTTCTATTTCATCGCCTGAAAAACCGAACCCGCCAGCCAGAGTCCGCAAGGCGCCCTGATTGGCCAGCGGGAAGGCGTGTTCCAGCGTTTCGTAAATCGTCCGGTCACCGTCCAGCAGGTCCATGGCATGCTGGGCAAAATAGCCCATTTTGACGTTACTGCCGATTGTAACCGTACCGGCATCTGGCTGGGTGGTGCCCGCCACAAGCTTCAACAGGGTTGATTTCCCAGCCCCGTTTACCCCCATAATACAGCACCGCTCTCCACGGCGGATCAACAGGTCCAACCCTTTATAAATGACCTTTTCACCGTAGCTTTTATCAACGCCCTGAAAATTGGCTACAATATCCCCTGACCGTGGGGCCGGTGGAAATTCAAAGCTCAGGGCCTGCCGCCGTTTCGGGGGCTCAACCCGGTCAATTTTATCCAGTTTCTTGACCCGGCTTTGTACCTGCGCCGCATGAGAGGCACGCGCCTTGAAGCGTTCAATAAAGCTGACTTCCTTTGCCAGCATGGCCTGCTGCCGCTCAAACTGGGCCTGCTGCTGCTTCTCCGTAATGGCGCGTTGCTGCTCGTAAAACTCATAGTCGCCTGAAAAACTGGTTAGGCTGCCACCATCAATTTCAATGACCTTATTGATAATGCGGTTCATGAAAGCACGGTCATGGGAGGTCATCAGGAGCGCCCCGTCATACCCAACCAGAAACTGCTCCAGCCAGATCATGCTCTCAAGGTCCAAATGGTTGCTTGGTTCGTCAAGCAGCATCACATCCGGGCGCATGAGCAAAATGCGGGCCAAGGCCACACGCATTTTCCAACCACCGGACAGATTACCAACATCCCCGTCCATCATGGCCTGACTAAAGCCCAACCCGTGCAGCACTTCCCTTGCACGGCCATCCAGCGCATAGCCACCCAGATCTTCAAACTGGCCCTGTACCTCACCAAAGCGTTCCAGAATGGCATCCAGTTGATCAAACTGCTCCGGGTCGGCCATAGCCGCTTCCAACTGGGCCAGTTCCGCCGCCACTTCCGAGACCGCACCCGCCCCGTTCATCACCTCCGCCACGGCGGAGCGCCCGGACATTTCCCCCACATCCTGACTGAAGAAGCCGATTGTCACCCCGCGGTCTGTCAGCACGTGCCCTTCGTCAGGTTCTTCCTGCTTGGTAATCATGCGGAAAAGTGTGGACTTACCAGCCCCGTTAGGCCCGACCAGCCCTATTTTCTCACCTTTTTGCAGCGCGGCCGAGGCTTCAATAAAGATAAGCCGCTGGCCATTATGTTTGCTGATGTTATCAAGGCGGATCATACGGGGTCTTTCTGGCTAAAGGTGCGGGCACTTATTCCCGAAGCATGCCAGAAGGTAAACCGTCTGTACGCACTTTCCTGCGCTAACCAGCCAATGCAGCCTGCAAATAACGCGCCAACGATGTGCCCCCTTTATGAGGCGCTACGGGCAACGGATAGCGTTTATGAACAAAAATGTCCGTCATGGTCGTGTAGGAGTGGGCCGCCTGCTCCGAAAACCCATTCTGCCGATAAGCTGCAAGCCACTCACTTTGCGGAATGGTCGTTACACGTATGTCACGCCCCGCAAGCTGGCCCATAACCCGCGCTACATCTGCTGGTGTATAGAGACTCGGCCCTTCGATGGAGAACGTGCCTGTCTCTGTTACAGGTGCCAAAAGGTGATGGGCTGCGTATAATCCCACATCCTCAGGTGCGACCATCGGAAAGCGCTCTTCTACCGGAAGAAAAGTCAGCAATTGGCCTGTGGTGCGTACCTGCTCAAAAGCCGTGCACCAGTTACTCATGTAATAGGCCGCGCGTATGAAACTGGCAGGAACACCTAATTGCCGCACTCCCTCTTCCAGCTCAAACAGCACGCCAAGGTCTGCGCAGTGCTCACCTTGTTGTGCACCGTAAGTGGATTGCACAACCACCTTTTGGAGTGAGGCTGCTTTCAGAGCCGCGAGAATAGCCTGTACGGACTGCCGTTCTACATAATCTGTATTCTGGTCTGGCGCGGCGGGAGGATTGAGCACAAACGCCCGTTCAGCCTGCTGAAACAGCGCGCTTAGGGCCGGTGTGTCCAGCAGATCAAGCACCACAGCCTGCGCCCCGTTCTGCCGCCATAAGTCAGCTTTTTGCGCATTACGCGTTACAACTGTGAGCGGTTTTTGCGCTTTTAGCAGCGCCCGTGCAACGGCACCCCCAATATGGCCTGTGGCCCCCAAAACAACGAACATGTCTTAATGATTTGCCCTGCTACAGTGTGACGGACACCTAATACACAAACACCCGTGTGGCGGCGTGCCACACGGGTGTTTGTAGTATCCTGTCGTGTAGACCAATCCAAGCGTTAAGCCTGTTCGATATTATCCTGCTTTACGCCCTGAATGACGTATCCGCCCATCAGCAGAGCGGGCACAACGAATGCTACGCAGAAGAGCGGGAAGCTCATATCATTCAGCTTGATCCCAACCAGCATCAGATCAAGGCCAAAAATAATCAGGCACACAAATAAGCTCATTGCTTTATACTTTCCAGACGACTGCTCTTGCCTTGCAGTTGATTATGTCAACTGCCGGGAAGTGTTGCCAAAATTTTCAGAAACATCCCCGCTCACAATTCCTGTCGAGAAGAGTGTTTTGATGTGCGCAAATCTGCCTCTGCTATTCAAAAAAGTCAAACTTTATTCTATTTTTTGAATAAATGAACCAAATTAGTCCTGTTTTTTGGCGTTATTTTCTTGTTTTTGTAAATATAAAGCCTCTATTTATTTTATTTTTAAATATATTGATTTTATCTGATATCTGACAAAACCCCTGCGTTCTGTGCGCCAACTCCCCTGCTAGCAAGCCCCTAGTTTTCAGGGGTAGAGGGCGCACCGCACCAGACTATCGGACCCTTTTTTATTGTTGCTTTATAATATCAATATTGTCCTGTTTCGCACCATAGGCGACATAAGTGCTCATAAGGAGTACAGGAACAATAAAAGCTACGCTGAATTCTACAAAATTCATGGTGTCGTATTTTAACCCCACCACCAATATATCCAGCGCTATCAGAATAAAATTAACAAATACGCTCATAGTTTAGATCTCCAGACCATACTTGCCCGTTATCAATTTCTAAAAATCGGGCGAGTATTGTTTTGCACAGTGCAGAATGGAAGATTTAACGTCCCTATTTTATAAAAATTCTTCCTAAACCCACTGATAATCCGTTATTTATGTATAAAATAATAATTTTAATTACTTATATTCAGCATCTGGCGTTTTTTATATTTTTCCTGACATCCCCTCTTATAGATGTCATGTTTTCTACATTCGTTCACGAAAACGCCATTTTGTCACCACATAACTTGGAGCATCCTGTGAGAGCAGGGAAATCCAAACTGCTGGATTTTTCTCTTTGAATGACAACAAAGGCATTTGAAATGAAAAAGGCTTTACTAGCCACCGCCCTGACTTTTGGCATGTTCACCGCAGCGGGTTCTCTCGCACGGGCTGATGAAGCGACACCTCCCCCACCACCACCTCCGCACCATGGTCTGTGCCATCATCACGGTTCCATGCTGCCTCTCGATGATATTAAGCTGACGGCTTCCCAGAAAAAGAAAATTGACGCCATCCGTGAGGCAAGCCGCCCCACGACCAAACCAGACATGACACAGGAACGCGCCCTGCATCAGCAGATCCGTGCCCTGTTAACGGCCCCAGGCCCTGTTGACACTGCCCAGATCAGCACACTTCAGCAGCAACTTTCTACGTTGCACACGCAACATGAAACCGAGCGCATGCAGCGTGAACTGCAAAAAGAAGTGCAGATTCATGACGTGTTGACCAAAAAGCAGCTCAAACAAATTGCTGAGCACAAGGACGAAGGCCCAACCTGCCCTCCTCCCCCGCCTCCTCCGGGTGAAGACGGTGCGCCCCCTCCGCCTCCAGCACCCCCTGCACAGTAAACCGCTTACAGAAAGGCCACTCCTGATGGGGTGGCCTTTTTACCAAGCAGAACCAGACCTGTTTCATACTTGAGACAGCGCTTTTCACAGTCTCGTGAAAAACATGAAAATCCCCCCATGTGTCGCAGCCAGAGGTTGCGTTTGGGCTCGTTTTCTCCAAATTCAAGCGTGGTTGCAGGGGCTGCTTCCGGGTTATCTCCCTGCATGGCACACTCATTAACGAACCAGAGACAGGAGCATATCATGGCTTGGACCACACCACAGGTTACCGAAATTCCTTTGGGCGCAGAAATCAACAGCTACGTTTGCGGCCAGAAGAAGTAAGATCTTCTTCCCCTATGCCGCCAGTGGTGCAGCCCTTTCGGGTTCCCACTGGCGGCATTTTTAGTTTAAGCCTTCACCATGCTTGATATTATCGTTCTAGGCGCTGCCGCTGGTGGCGGTTTCCCTCAATGGAACTCCAACGCACCGGGTTGTAACCGCGCCCGTGCTCAGGATCCCACAGCACCGGCCCGCACGCAGGCGTCTCTGGCTGTCAGTGGTGATGGTACGCACTGGTATGTGCTCAATGCGTCACCAGACCTGCGTACGCAAATTAACCAGACACCGGCTTTGCACCCCAAAACAGGTTTGCGCTCCACCCCCATCAGCGGTGTCGTGCTGACAAGCGGGGAGATTGATACCATTACCGGCCTGCTGACCATGCGGGAAAAACAGGCTTTCGATCTCTATGCGGCCGCACCTGTGCTGGCCCAGCTTGATGCCAACCCCATATTTGAAGCGCTCGACCGCACGCTCGTGCCACGCCACAGCATGGCACTTGAGCAGCCGCTTGCCCTTACCCCTGCCGGTTTTACCATCACGCCGTTTGCCGTCCCCGGTAAAGTTCCCCTCTATGCCGAACAAGGGAATAACCCTGCCGAGGTAAAAACCGATGGTGAGTTTATCGGGCTGGATATTTCAGACGGTACGCGCCACGCCTTTTTCATTCCCGGTTGCGCCATGATGACAGACGCCCTGAGCAAACGCCTTGATGGGGCCGACCTTGTCTTCTTTGATGGTACCCTGTGGACGGACGATGAAATGGTCCGTGCAGGTTTGGGAGCAAAAACCGGCAAACGCATGGGTCATATGTCTATTGCGGACGAACCCGATGGCACCCGTGCTGCGTTTACTCCCCTGACGATTGGGCGCAAAATCCTCATTCATATCAATAACTCCAACCCTATCCTGCTTGCTGACTCGCCGGAACGGCGGGACATTGAACAGGCCGGGTGGGACGTGGCCTTCGACGGCATGAGAGTAACGCTATGACACACCGCCTCCTCACCCCAGAAGAACTGGAAGCCGCACTGCTCGCCATAGGGGCGGAGCGTTACCATAACCTGCACCCGTTCCACCGTGCGTTGCACGACGGCAAACTGAACAAGGGTCAGGTTCAGGCGTGGGCGCTGAACCGGTACTATTATCAGGCCAGTATTCCTGCCAAGGATGCCACCCTTCTGGCCCGCCTGCCCACGGCGGAACTCCGCCGGGAATGGCGGCGGCGGCTGGTTGACCATGACGGTACGGAACCCGGTACCGGAGGGGTGGCGCGCTGGCTCCGGTTAACGGATGGTCTCGGCCTTGATCGGGCTTATGTGGAATCTCTGGACGGTCTGCTGCCCGGCACACGCTTTGCCGTGGAGGCCTATGTACATTTTGTTCGGGACCGCTCCATTCTGGAAGCGATTGCCTCCTCCCTCACAGAGCTGTTCTCACCCACTATCATAAGTGAGCGTGTGTCCGGCATGTTGCGGAACTACGACTTTGTGACGGAAGAAACATTAGCCTACTTCACCCCACGTCTGACACAGGCCCCGCAGGACTCCGCTTTCGCGCTGGGGTATGTGAAGGAACATGCCCGGACTGTTGAGCAGCAGCAGGCTGTGCTGAATGCTCTCACGTTCAAATGCGGTGTGCTTTGGTCCATGCTGGATGAACTGGATTATGCCTATGTGGCACCCGGCCATATTCCACCCGGCGCGTTCAAGCCGCAGGATGCATCATGACCGAAACCTCTGAACCGTTTTCAGAAGAAACCGTGCTGCGCTTTGCGCGGGGCACCCGCCTGCAATATGATCGCGTGCGCGAACAGTGGTTTATTCAGGCCCCTGAAAGAGCTTTTATTGCTGACCCGTCCGCTGCAGAAATCTTGCAGTTGATTGATGGCAAACGCACTCTGGGTACTGTGACAGACAAACTGCTTCAAAAGTTTTCTGCAACACGCGATGTTCTTGTGCATGATGTTCTGCACATGACGCGGGAACTGGCGGACAAACAGGTTTTGCAGGTGGTATGACTGCTATACCACCCCCCATGAGCCTGCTGGCAGAAGTAACGCATCGCTGCCCGCTTCAATGCCCTTACTGTTCCAACCCCCTCCGTCTTGACCCACGCACGGATGAACTCAGCACCGCAGACTGGCTGCGCGTGCTGGATGAAGCGGCGGCAATGGGTGTCCTTCAGGTACATTTTTCCGGTGGGGAGCCTATGGCACGGCCGGATCTGCCTGATTTGGTCCGCCATGCTGTGTCACTGGGGCTTTATACCAACCTTATTACATCAGGCGTGCTCCTGAACGCCAAAAGCCTGAAGGCCCTGACGGATGCCGGGCTGGACCATGTCCAGCTCTCTTTTCAGGATGCTGATACGGCAGAAGCCGAGCGCATTGGCGGGATGGCGGGTGCGCAGGCCAAAAAATTGGAAGCTGCCCGCCTGATCAAGGAGGATGGGCTTCCTCTGACCCTGAATTTTGTCATTCACCGGCAGAATGCCGCCCGTGTGCCTGCCATGCTGAATATGGCGGAGCGTCTGGGTGCGCGGCGGGTGGAAATTGCACACACCCAATATTATGGCTGGGGGCTCCTCAACCGGGATGCTTTGCTGCCCTCCCGCGCACAACTGGAAGAGACAGAGCATACCGTTGCTGCCGCACGGGCACGGTTTGGTACCCGCCTTGCCATAGATTTTGTGACGCCGGACTACTATGCGGACCAGCCGAAACCCTGCATGGGCGGCTGGGGTCAACGCTTCCTGAACATAGCGCCCACCGGCAAAGTATTACCCTGCCACGCAGCAGAGAGTATTCCGGGTCTGACATTTCCCACCGTGCGGGAAAGCAGCCTTCAGGACATCTGGCAGAATGCCCCCCTTTTCACGCTTTATCGCGGTACGGACTGGATGCCTGACCCCTGCCGCTCCTGTGCATTTAAAGAGCAGGATTGGGGTGGCTGCCGCTGCCAGGCTCTGGCTTTGACCGGAGATGCCAGCGCAACAGACCCCGTTTGCAACCAGGCCCCCGGTCACGGTGTTATTAAGCAGGCCATTGCCAACCGTCCGGCTGTACCCCCCGCTTTCCGGTACAGACGTTACGGCAATGGGGAAATAACAAACGGCACGTAACGCTGCGTTGCGTGCCCCTGCCACACCTGCCCGGCCCTTTATGGTATAGGGGGAGATATGACCTTTTTACGCCACCCCCTCGCCCTTGCAGCCTGCCTTTCTCTTCCCCTGTTACCGCTTTTTCCTGCTCACGCCGCGCAGGCTCCACAGACCGAGAGTGTGGACGTTCACGCAGCGCGCACTGTTCTGGTGCAGCATTATCGTAAGGTAGGGCGCTTCTATCGGCGCTTTAATGCTCTACCGGAGCAGGACCGCGCCAATCTTTCCCTCCATGTTCTGGGCCGTATTCTGCCGGAAGATAAGCCTTTGTCCTTTGCAAAGCTTCATTTGCAGACACAGGCAGGACAGGTGCCTTTGTGGCGGGATGGCAGCGATGAAATGGTTTTTCCGCTCTCCGATGCGTTATGGCAGGAAAACCCACCCCTGATGGCCACGCTGACGCAGGATGAGCATATTCATTTTGCTTTCCAGATCATGGTCAAGCCAGCCCAACCAGACAGTTTTAGCAACACACAGGCTCTGGCATGGCTCAAACAGCTAGACCACTGCATGAAAGATGTTGTGGGACTGGTTTTTTCCTTCCTGCTTCCCGGCACACAGGCGCTTGAGGTCACGCTTGCTCCCCACAGCAGCCTGCAAGCCACGGCAGATGGCCAGACCAAAACGCTTTTTGACAACACTGGAGACAGCACGGCCAGTTACACGCTGGAGCCAAAGCGCTTTAGCCAGAACACCCAGTTCCAGACAACACACGCCATAAAACAGATTATGATTAAGGTACCGATAGACCTTCATGCAGATTTAAAACGCAAGGAAGGCTAACGCATAAAAAAAGGCCTGTTCCTGACCGGGAACAGGCCTTTTTAATGTTAGACAGGCCGGTTGGCCTTCACCAGACCAGAAACAAACTGCCACCCACGACAAACATTCCGGATTGTTCGGCCAATGGCTGGCGCAGTTGTTGGCCGCAGCAGGCGGGCGTCATAGCCAGAAAAACGGCGCTCATCTTCGGTCAGGCACAAATCCATGAAGTCAGGTAAGTTCAGGTCCACACTTGCAATGTCCTTGGCCCCTGTAACGGTAAAGTTGTTGTCCTGTGTATGGACCTCACCTTTATCATCCACCGTTTTGGCAAGGCTAAGACGCTCGTAACCAAGGAAAGCCCACACCGCCCAAACCTTCAATTCAAAGAAGGGACGACGATAAAGCGGCATATCCGCCCGGTACCATGCCAGCCAGTTGGCAAATAACAGGATATGGCGGCATTCTTCCTGCATGATGGGTTCGAACGTATCAATCAGTTCCGGAGGGAAAAAGCCGGAGCGCTTGGCAAGTTCAAATAGCCCGAAGGCAAAAAAGCTATCTACACACTCGGAAAAACCAGTAACCAGATAAGCCCACTCAACATCTTTTGGCTCAATATACGGTGGCTCCGGGGCCATCGGAATATTGTAGGCCTCCACCATGTTGGACAACACTTCCTTATGGCGGTTTTCCTCCCACGCGTTGCGGGAGATGGCATCCTTAATATCCGGGTCCTGCACCAGGCGGGCATAGGCAGCCATACGCAGGCGGGCCTTGCCTTCCGTCTGTACCGCAATATCCCATATGGGCAGGGACGTTATGCGATGCAGCGTTTCAGCATCCAGCTTCGGCCAGTCAATGACAGAAGGTTTGTAAGGGTTGAACGTATCACGGAACATCTGGGCAATGGCCCGCTTATGTTCAACAGACCCCGGAACCAGAGGCCCTTGGTACGAACTGACCCAGTGACGAGCGCGGTAATCCGCCTCAGTCACAGCTTCGGCATTGGGTGGCGCTGGCAGATCATCAAGATTATCTGGCAGGCGGGAATAAATATCGGAGAGAGAACCCATGGAAGGAACCCGTTTTCTGGGAGCGCCTCCCCTTCCCTCCGCGTCAGAGCACGAAAGGCAGGAGAAAAGCCCGGTAAAACAAAAATTCCTTCCCCCGCCCGGCAGAGCGGAGGAAGAGAATGTCCCTTGGTTTAGTGAAGATCAGAAAGCTGAGAAATGATCTTTGTCACTAAGCCGTATTCAATTGCCTCATTGGCGGACATCCAGTGGTTACGGTCCGTATCCTTGGCAACTTTTTCGTAAGTCTGGCCTGTTTCACGCGCAAACAGACGGTTCAGACGCTCGCGCATCTTAATGATCTCGCGTGCTTCAATGTCGATATCCGTTGCCGGGCCACGCACGCCACCCATCGGTTGATGGAGCAGAAAGCGCGTGTTGGGCAGGCAGAAGCGGCGGTCTTTATGGCCTGCGGCAAAAATCAATGCCCCGGCAGATGCCACCCAACCCGTCCCGATCATGTTGACCGGTGCAAT
The DNA here is from genome assembly GCF_000963925.1 of Acetobacter cibinongensis. GTDB lineage: Bacteria > Pseudomonadota > Alphaproteobacteria > Acetobacterales > Acetobacteraceae > Acetobacter > Acetobacter cibinongensis. The sequence continues at coordinate 165,696 of NZ_BAMV01000011.1, read as the reverse complement.
CGAATCGACAAACCGAATCATGTCGTGAATGGTGTCACCGCTCTCCACATGGCCGCCGGGAGAGTTGACATACACATCAATCGGCTTGTCAGACTCGCCAGCCAGCGCCAGCAGGCGGCCTGTCACATCGCGGGCCACTTTGTCGTTAATACCGCCAAAAATCAGCACCTTACGCTGCTTGAACAGCTTGTGCTCAAGCTCACCCGCAGGTGCGCCCGGGGCTTTGGCATCGTCTTTTTCAGGGTTTTCCGGTGCGTCCGGCCCTTCGTCATCCAGCTTGATGGTAGTGCGAGGGAAAATGCCCGTCATGCCTGTCTCCGCATGGTCTGTGTCTCTGCTCATACTCTATATCCTGCGCTGCCTGTGCGCTTGTGCCAAGGGGCAATTGCACAGCAATGCCAACAGAGGGTCAGATGATCTCGCCACGACGGGCCTAAGACGGTAAGGTGCTGGCCAATAATTTTATTTATGCCTGCGGAGCGTCCACCCCACCATGCAGCACCTGTGCCCCGAGCCGCGCCAGCCTAAAGATCGGCTGTGCCCTCGCCCTTCTCTCCTCCAGACCGGCACAGTGCGCATGGGTCTTTTTATGGCAACATGCCTGGTCAGCCTGAGCGCCTGCCACCATCAGGACGCCATAGACAGCACACTGGAATGGACTCAGCATATGCGCGGCGGCGTGATTGCTGCACAACGCCCCCCGCCACCTGGCGAGAGTGACCCGTACCCTCATGTTGGCCTGACACCAACCCAAGCACCGGAGATGCCCTCTCCACAGGCCCGCGCCCTGTTGACAGAACACCTGATCCGGGACCGTAACCTGACCTACCGCACGGTTGCCGCAAACGGTACGCTTACACCGGTTATTCCGCCCCCACCCAGCGCCGCCGCCACACCAGCGCCAACGCCCGCACCGGCCGCAGGCAAACCTTCTGCGCAGCCCGCCGCCGCTGCTTCTGACCAAAACCCGGATCAGCAGGATGCCTCCCCCACGCTACCTGCTGGGACATCTGGTGCTATCATGGATGCTGCTGAGGCTGCCCCGCCGCCGCCTCCAAAAGTGGATGCGCCGCAGCACACCAAACGGGCAGATGCTAAAAAACCCTCTACGACCGACAGTGTGACACAAGGCACTGAAGGCCCTGAACTGGCCATGCCCGAAGTGAAGGAAAGCACCCAGAAAGCACCCGTGCCCGAGAGCGCCTTGCCGCAAATTCCTGACGGCCCACCCATTGCCCCCGCCTTCCCCGGTTTTGATGTCCCGACTGATGCGCATCTGGCAGATGCCCCCAAGCCAAACTATGACCTGTCAGACCCTAAGGGTACGGCACTGCACTTCATGCCGCAGTCCGACCAGCTTTCCAGCGGGCAGGATGGCACTCTTGCCAAACTGATCAGCAAAACCCCCAACGGTCCCTTTTATGTGCGCGGCTTTGGCAATTCGCCCTCCCTCAGTACGCAGGATCAGGCAGATGCCGTGCAGCTTGGGTTGCTAAGGGCACAACGCGTGGCCAAGGAACTTATCAGCCGCAATGTACCAGCCAGCGCCATCCATATCAGGGGGGACGCGTTTGGTACCGGGGCACGGGTGGCTTCCTCACCCTAAGACGTAGAAAGAGGCAGAAAGCAGCGGAAGGGGAGTTGCCTGTTCCGTTTCTGCCATTACTATGTTTTTCCCCGCGCTCCTGCGGGGCGTCTGATCCCTAACCTTGGGTTTTTGAGTGTCCATGACCGAAGAATTTCACCGCATCCGCCGCCTGCCGCCTTATGTTTTTGCCTCCGTCAATCAGGCCAAAGCGGCAGCCCGAGCGCGCGGTGAGGACATTATTGACCTTGGCATGGGCAACCCAGACAGCCCGACACCACCTCATATTGTCGAAAAACTGGTGGAAAGCGTGCAGAACCCGCGCGCGCACGGCTATTCTGTCAGCAAGGGCATTCCTGGCCTGCGCCGTGCACTGGCGGGCTATTATGAGCGCCGGTTTAACGTGAAACTTGACCCTGAGCGTGAGGTCATTGCCACCCTTGGCTCCAAGGAAGGTCTGGCCAATCTGGCCTCCGCCATCACCAGCCCTGGTGACACCATTCTGGTGCCAAACCCGTCCTACCCCATTCATCAGTTCGGCTTCATCATTGCTGGAGCGTCTGTCCGCTCCATTCCCGCAACGCCGGACGATAACATGCTGCGGGCGCTGGAACGGGCCGTACGGCACTCCGTGCCCAAACCAACAGCGCTGATTGTCAACTTCCCCTCCAACCCGACCGCCTATCTGGCAGACCTTGATTTTTACAAGGAACTGGTGGCCTTCGCACGGCGGGAAGAAATTTTCATTCTCTCTGACCTTGCCTATGCTGAAATCTATTTTGGTGATCTGGTGCCGCCCTCCATTCTGGCTGTGCCTGGTGCCAAGGATATTGCGGTAGAATTTACCTCTCTTTCCAAAACCTACTGCATGGCAGGGTGGCGCATGGGTTTTGCTGCGGGGAATGAGCGGCTGATCTCAGCCCTCACCCGTATCAAGTCCTATCTTGATTATGGGGCCTTCACCCCTATTCAGGTTGCCGCCGTTGCGGCTCTGAATGGCCCGCAGGATTGCGTGGCAGACATTCGCGCCCTGTATAAGGAGCGGCGTGATGTGCTGATCCGTGGCCTGCACGCTGGCGGCTGGAACGTGCCGTCACCTGAAGGGTCCATGTTTGCATGGGCTCCTATCCCTGAACCCTTCCGTGAATTGGGAAGCGTAGAGTTCTCCAAACTTCTGCTGAAAGAAGCCGGAGTGGCAGTAGCCCCCGGCCTTGGCTTTGGCGAACACGGAGAAGGCTTTGTCCGTATCGGGTTGGTGGAAAACACCCAGCGCCTGCGGCAGGCCACACGTGCCATTCGCGGTTTTCTTTCGGCCCATGGTGTCAAACCAGAAGCCTCCTCCCCGTCCAGCAAGCCGGAGCCTGTCAAGTCGTGAGCGTAACACCCCCCTCTTCTCCTCTTCGTCTTGGTATTGCTGGGCTTGGCACCGTAGGTGCTGGCGTTATTCGGCTGCTTGAAACCAATAATGACCTGATTACAGCCCGCGCAGGCCGTGCCTTGAAGGTCGTGGCCGTAAGCGCACGCAACCGTACACAGGACCGTGGTGTCACTCTTGAAGGCCTGCGGTGGTACGACAACGCGGTTGATCTGGCTGCTGATCCCGAAGTGGATGTTGTGGTGGAGTTGATTGGCGGCTCAGAAGGGCCTGCCCGTGCCTTGGTTGAAGCCGCTCTTGCCGCTGGCAAGGCTGTGGTCACTGCCAACAAGGCGCTTCTGGCCCTACATGGCCCCGCCCTTGCCCAGAGCAGTGCTGCCAATAATGCTCCGCTTCTGTTTGAAGCCGCCGTAGCCGGGGGCATTCCGGCCATCAAAACCGTGCGTGAGGGGCTGGCAGCAGACCGCCTGCTGCGCATCGGGGGCATTCTGAATGGGACCTGCAACTACATCCTGACCGTCATGCGGGAGACAGGTAAGGACTTTGCCTCCGTTCTGGCGGACGCCCAGCAACTTGGTTACGCTGAAGCCGACCCCTCCACTGACATTGATGGCTGGGACGCAGCCCACAAGCTGGCCATTCTTGCTGGCCTGGCTTTTGGTCGGCCTGTAGATTTCAGCACGGTGCATGTGCAGGGTATTCGCCATATTGGCGCAGCAGACCTCGATTTTGCCCGTAAGCTTGGCTACCGCATCAAGCTGCTTGGTCTGGCCCGTATGGGAGACGCCGGGCTTGAAGCCCGCGTAACCCCCTGCCTTGTGCCGGAAGATGCCCCCATTGCACAGGTTGATGGCGTGTTTAATGCCGTTGTGGCGGAAGGCGCGTTTGCGGGCCGCCTGATGATTGAAGGCCGTGGCGCAGGTGCAGGCCCAACCGCCAGCGCCGTGACCGCAGACCTGATTGATATTGCCCGTGGCAACACCATTCCCGTATGGGGCGTGCAGACCACGCAGGCAGAGGCCTTGCAGGCCTGCCCTCTTTCTGCCGGAAAGGGCGCGTTTTATCTGCGCCTGCGGGTAGAAGACCGTCCCGGTGTGATTGCAGATATTACAGCCGTGCTGCGTGACTGCGGTGTGTCGCTGCGCAGTATGCTGCAACCCACGCCTGCACGGAATGATACAGCCCCGTATGTGCCGCTGGTTCTGGTCACACACCAGACATCAGAAGCCGCCATGCAGGACGCCGTAGCGCGTATTGACGCGCTTGATGTTGTGGCGGACGCACCGGTGGTCATCCGCATTGAAACGGACTGAGCTTTCACCAAGAAAAAGCCTGTCCATGCCTTATGTAAGAGGAAATATTGCCTGATGTCTGACAATCGTGAGCCAAAGCAGTTTGTAGTTTCTGACCGCAACCTGGCACTTGAACTGGTACGTGTTACGGAAGCGGCGGCTCTTGCCTCCTCTCACTGGACAGGCCGTGGCAAGAAAAACGATGCCGATGGTGCCGCTGTAGAAGCCATGCGTATTGCGTTCGATACGGTCGCCATTGACGGCACCGTGGTCATTGGCGAAGGCGAAATGGACGAAGCGCCAATGCTCTATATTGGCGAAAAAGTGGGCGCTGGCGGTCCGGCCATGGACATTGCCGTCGACCCGCTTGAAGGCACCAACCTGTGCGCAAAGGACATGCCAAACGCCATTACGGTGGTTGCACTGGCAGAAAAAGGTAATTTCCTGCACGCACCAGACGTTTATATGGACAAAATTGTGGTTGGCCCCAACCTGCCGGACGGCGTGGTGGACCTTGATGCCTCCATTGAAAACAATTTGCGCAATCTGGCCCGCGCCAAAGGCAAGGCGATTGAAGACATCGTGCTCTGCACCCTTGAGCGCGACCGCCATGAAGAACTGATTGCCAAAACCCGTGAAGCCGGAGCCCGTGTGCGCCTGCTGAGCGATGGCGACGTTGCCGCAGCCATTGCCGCCTGTATGGGCGACAGCCAAGTAGATATTTATGCTGGTTCTGGCGGTGCGCCTGAAGGGGTTCTGGCAGCCGCTGCCGTGCGTTGCGTCAATGGCCAGATGCAGGGCCGCCTGTTGTTTGAAGATGAAACACAGCGCGCCCGTGCCCAGAAAATGAACCCCGGCAAAGATCCGGACCGCAAACTGGGTCTGCATGATATGGCAGCGGGTTCCGTACTGTTCTCAGCCACAGGCGTTACATCCGGCACGCTCTTGCGGGGTATTCATCGCCACCCTACACATGCCGTGACACATTCTCTGGTTATGCGCTCCAAGTCCGGCACAGTTCGGTTTATTGAGGGGCACCATAACTTCAACACCAAAACATGGACCCCGCAATAACGCGGGGTTAGCACCCAGCACCTTTGGACGTCATGACTGTTCTCTCCCCCACCGCACCAGCCACACTCACTCAAACGCATGTGGCTCTGGGGGTAGAGACCAGCCTGTCTGGCCGCCGCTGGTTATGGCGGACCGGGGCGGATAATCCGGACTGTCAAAGGTTGGGGGCTGCCATTGCCCAACGGGCTGGCCTGCCGGAAATTGTAGGCCGCCTACTGGCATTGCGCGGGCTTTCGTTAGAGAATGCCGCAGATTTTCTGGACCCAAAACTACGGGCGCTTATGCCCAACCCGTCCACCTTGCAGGATATGGATATAGCCGCAGCCCGCATGGCGCGCGCTGTGCAGCAAGGCGAGACCATTGGCATTTTTGGCGATTATGACGTTGATGGCGCGTGTGCCTCCGGCATTCTGGCCTCGTTTTTTGAAGAGCTGGGCAGCACAGTCCACACTCATATTCCTGACCGGATGACAGAGGGCTACGGTCCTAACCTGCCCGCGCTGGAAAACCTTGCAGCACAGGGGGCCAAACTCATCATCTGTGTGGACTGCGGAACAGCCGCCGCAGATATCCTGAACCAGATGGCAGACAAAGCCGACCTGATTGTTCTAGACCACCATAAGTCAGAAGATGCCCTGCCCGCCATTCTGGCCACGGTAAACCCCAATAGACCAGACTGCCCCTCCCGCCTCAATCATATTTGCGCCGCGGCTTTGGCATTTCTGGCCGCCGTCGCCACAGCACGAGACTTAAGAGCTCTGGGGTGGTTTGACGCAAATCCCGCACCAGACCTGCTCCGCCAGCTTGATCTTGTCGCTCTGGCTACAGTGTGTGATGTCATGCCGCTGCAAGGCCTGAACAGGGCTTTTGTGGCCCAGGGCCTCAAGGTTATGGCACGCCGGCAGCGGGTTGGTCTGTCTGCCTTGCTTGAGATAGCCAGCGTTACCAAAGCCCCAGATGCGTTTTCCTGTGGCTTCGCTCTTGGCCCCCGCATTAATGCAGGCGGCCGTATTGCGGAAGCCGCCCTGGGCCTGCGCCTCTTACGGTGCGAAGACCCGCACGAAGCCAAGATTATGGCGGAACGGCTGGATGCCGTTAACCGCAAACGCCAAGGTGTTGAAGCTGAAATTCTGGACCTTGCCATGCAGCAGGCCACGGAACAGCGTGAAGCAGGGCATGCCGTTATTTTTCTGGCAGGCAAAAACTGGCACCCCGGCGTGGTGGGTATTGTCGCAGGGCGCATCAAGGAGCAGTTCAACCGGCCTGCGCTGGTTGGAGCTGAGCAAGAAGACGGGTCTGTCAAAGGCTCTGGCCGCTCCGTGCCGGGGCTGGACCTTGGCACTGTTATCATCGCAGCACGACAGGCCGGGCTGCTGACAACTGGGGGTGGACACGCCATGGCGGCAGGGTTTTCGCTCCCGGTCAGCAACGTAGCAGAATTTCATGCCTTTCTGGATGAAAGGCTGGCTGGCGCTGCGGAACTGCCCAACGCAGTAGACCTTGATATTGATGCAGCTGTCTCTGTCGGCGGGGCTACGGTTGATCTGGCCCAGAACCTTGCCACGCTTGCGCCGTTTGGCGCGGGCAATGCCGAACCTCTCATAGCCCTATCCCACGTACAGGTGGTGAAGGCAGACCGTATTGGCCGGGACGGAAATACGCTACGTCTGTTGTTAAAAGGTGCGGACGGGGGCCGCCTGAAAGCGCTGGTCTTCCGGGTGGAAAACAGCCCGCTGGCCCCCACTTTAGAAGATACAACACGCCCGCCCCTCCATTTAGCCGGTTACCTGCGCGCAGAGAGCTGGAATGGCCGAACAGACGTTACGTTCTTCATTCAGGATGCTGCACTGGCATAAACAGGGAACACTGGAACATGCCCGTTACGCCCCGCGCAGCCTGCCTTGCGACCCGCCTGGCCTTTTTATTAGGGGGTTTTGGGCTGGCCTGCTGGGCGCCTTTGGTCCCTTTCGCTCAGGAGCGCCTACACACAGACTCAGGTGCTATTGGCTCTTTGCTGCTGTGTCTGGGCACGGGGTCTGTTCTGGCCATGCTAGGCACAGGAGCCCTGAATAGTAGATTTGGCAGCAAGCCCCTTATTATTACAGGTGCTCTTGGCTTGGCCGTTACCTTACCTGGCCTTGCCCTAGCCCATACAGCGTTATTTTTAGCGGTCGTCCTTCTATTTTTTGGGGCGAGTCTGGGCGTGTTGGATGTTGCAATGAACATTCAGGGCACCGAAGTGGAACGCTTGGCCAAGCGCCCTCTGATGGCTGGGTTTCATGCTCTTTTCAGCATTGGGGGCTTTGCTGGCGCGGCTTTCATGACCTTCCTGTTGTCCTGCCATCTAACGCCCTTGCACAGCACGATTATCTGCTCCGCCTTGATGCTCGTCGTCCTGATCTATGCTTTCCCCCGCTTTGTCAGCACAAGGCAGGGAGAGGATGAACCGCTCTTTGCCATGCCGCGTGGTATTGTGCTGCTGCTCTCCCTACTGGCCGCCATCGCATTTCTGGCTGAGGGCGCCATGCTGGATTGGGGCGCGCTCCTGATTACCAGTGCGGGGCTATTACCGGTTGCCAAGGGCGGCATGGGCTACATGCTGTTTTCTATTGCCATGACTGTATGCAGGCTGTTGGGTGACAGAGTAACCACCCGCTTGGGGGCTGCCACCGTCCTCAGCGGGGGCGCGGTTCTGGCTATTCTCGGCATAGCCTGCCTTCTGCTCTCACCCTTTAAACCATTGGCTTTATCCGGGTTCGTTTTCATTGGGCTAGGCATTGCCAATATTGCCCCCATTCTCTTTCGCAGGGCGGCGGAACAAACCGTCATGCCTGCCGGGCTTGCGGTTTCAGCCCTGACCACCATTGGATATACCGGTGTGTTGCTTGGCCCTGCTGGCATTGGTTTTGCCGCAAGCCTTGTCACCTTAAAGGGTGCGTTCTGGCTGCTGGCAGGCCTGCTGTGCTGTGTTCCCCTTTGCGCCCGCCGCGTAGCGTACGCAAAAGCCTAAATACTCAGCCATAGTCTGTTGTGCATGGGGTTCAGACGCGGCGCAAACCATGCTGCAAGTGCATTTTTACGGCGGGCCATTCAGTAGCAATAATGCTGTACACGCATGTGTCGCGTAAAGACCCGTCCGCCATACGCATGTGGCTGCGCAAAACACCATCCAACTTCGCCCCCAGCCGCTCAATAGCTTTCCGGCTGCGCTGGTTCAGAAAATGGGTTCTTAATTCAACGACAGAACACCCCATGGTTTCAAATGCATGGGTTAGCAACAAAGTCTTGGCCTCTGTGTTCAACCCGGTCCGTTGAGCACTGGCCGCGTACCATGTGGAGCCTATTTCCACCCGCGGCACGTTGCGGTCTATGTTCATGTAACTTGTCATACCCACGACACGGTTGTCCGCTGTATTAATGACCGTATAGGGCAACATGCTTCCTGCATCCTGCAATGCCAACCGGCGGTCGATTTCCGCCTGCATTTGCTCAGGGCGTGGCACTGTGGTGCACCAGACAGTCCATAACTGACCATCCTGCACGGCCTCAGCCAACGCAGCACAATGAGTATGCTGGAGGGGCTCAAGGCGCACGGTAGCACCACTCAGCATGGGCGGCGTGGCAGGAATTTTGGACATATCACTCTCATATCAAACAAAAAAGGAAGGCAAAGCCCTCCCTTTTTCAGCACAGTTTGCAATGCGGCCTGATTTCCAGCCGCAAGCAGGTTGCGTTATTTACCAAGCACTTCGTTACGCCGGGCATCCACTTCTTTCTTCATGGCTGCCTGTACCTTCTCAAAAGCGCGCACTTCAATCTGGCGTACACGCTCACGGGAGATACCGTATTCGTGTGCCAAATCTTCCAGTGTGGACGGCTCATCCATGAGACGGCGTTGCGTGAAGATATGTTTTTCACGCTCGTTCAGCGTATCCAACGCGGAGGTCAACAGAGCTTTACGACCGGAGAGCTCTTCGTTCTCAGCGTAAACTTCTTCCTGGTTATGTTGGTCATCAACCAGGCGGTCCTGCCACTCACTGCTTTCATCAGTGCGCATGGGCGCATTCAGGCTGTGGTCTGGTGCCGCCATACGGCGGTTCATGTTCACCACATCCTGCTCAGGCACGCCAAGCGTTGTGGCAATTTTGTTCACCTGTTCCGGCTGCAAGTCACCATCTTCAATAGCCTGCATCTGCCCCTTCAGACGGCGCAGGTTGAAGAACAGTTTTTTCTGGGCTGCGGTCGTACCCATTTTAACCAGAGACCAACTGTGCAGGATGTATTCCTGAATAGCTGCGCGGATCCACCACATGGCATAAGTTGCCAGACGGAAGCCTTTATCGGGGTCAAAGCGGCGGACGGCCTGCATCATCCCCACATTGCCTTCGCTAATCAGCTCATTCACCGGCAAGCCGTAGCCACGGTAGCCCATGGCAATTTTTGCCACCAGACGCAGGTGAGATGTCACGAGTTTATGGGCAGCCTGAACATCGCCTTTGTCTTTCCACAAATGGGAAAGACGCAGTTCTTCCTCCGGTGTCAGGAGCGGGTATTTGCGAATGTCCTGAAGATACCTTGACAGATTATTTTCAGGACCAACATTGATAACAGAAGACACCATAGGTCAGCACTCCTCTGAACTGAAAAGCTCCCTGCCTTGCACCAGACGTTTCGCTAGGTGGTGCAGTGCTGAAAAAGAGGCAAGCTCCAGCCAAAAGTGGTAGGACTTACGCTCTCCTCCTCCACCCCCCTTCTGGGCAGCGCGGGGGAGGAAGCGTCCAATCATGATGGCCTGTTTAAGAGCGCACCAGTTTGGTAAGGCAGGGTGCGCCTGAATCTCTATGCTGTCAAGAAAGTCAGGCTTTGTGCGGCTCTAACGCGAGCAGTCCTGCAAGAGTTCCCGCATTTTCTAAACTTCCTGACAAACAACCAGATGATTGCTTCATGGCACAGGCACGAGTCTCTCAGTTCTGCTACTGAGGCATAGGGCCTCCCCTGAGGCGCACCCAACCCCCAAATGCCATACAGCACAGTGCTGCCACCCCTATGCCGAGCTGATACCGGGTTTCAGCAACACTCACCATGGCGGCAAGTGCTGTGGCCAGTAGCCCCAGCGCTAGCCAGCCCTTCCAAGCTTGCGCGGTGCATAACCGGATACGGCTGCACACGATCAACGTATTATAGAACATCACAAACGTGCCAACGATGGACACGAGAAACGCAAAAATGAGGTGTGGTGAAAACGCCGCACACCCCGACACTAGTAAAGCCGCCATAGCACTGGCCAGAATGGCCCTTTGTGGCACACCGGCCCTGCCGCTGAGCTTACAGAAAAAGCGGGGCATGTCACCGCGCTGCGCCATCTCGAATACCACGCGCGATGTGGCATAAACCCCGGAATTGAGGGTGGAGAGCGTGGCAGAAAGAATAACCAGCCCCATAGCGGTTGCCGCATACGGAACCTGAAACCGGTTCAGCACGGCCAGAAAGGGTGAAACCCCCTGCTCCTGATCCGACCACGGCATGAGGCATAGAATGAGTATGATGGACGTCAGGTAAAATACCAGCAACCTGACAGCCACCGTGCGGGTCACGCGGGCAATGTTTCGGTCTGGTTCATCCGTTTCCAGCGCGGCAATTGTCGCAACCTCGCTGCCGGTCATGGAAAACAGAGCCGTTGGAATGGCGGCCATAAATGCTAACAGACCTTGCGGCAGAAAACCGCCATGCCCAAACAGGTTCTCCTGCACAGGCACCGTATGCGTGCCCAACAGATAAACCGAAATAGCAATAAAGCCGACAATCGCCACAACCTTGATCATGGCAAACCAGTATTCAAACTCTCCATAATGACGCACGGAAAGCAGGTTTATGCCGGTCATGAAGGCAAGAATGAGAAACTCAATCGCAGCAAACGGCAAGGGGATATACGGCGCCATGAGCGATGCGGAGGCAATAACTTCCACCCCCAGCACCGTAATCCAAATCAGCCAATACACCCATCCCGCCACAAAGCCGGGCAGTGCCCCCAGGGCATAGGTAATCTGGCTGATAAAAGACCCATGACCCGGCGCAGCACGGGCAATATCGCGTAGGGAGATATTGACCAGAAACATCATGGCCCCGGCAATCAGGTAAGACAGGATTACACTGGGGCCAGCTGTCAGTATTGCCCCTGAAGACCCGACAAATAACCCCGCCCCTATGACCCCTCCTAACGAGATCATACTGACGTGGCGCGTCTTCAACCCTTTTTTGGGTTCCTGCTGGTCATGCACAGCCATGGCGCTGGTGTTATGAGAGGACTGGTTGTGCGTCATGACCCGCGCCTTTTGCGTGCATATCGTTCCGGCTCAGCGCTGCCAGGCAAAACCACACCGTGAAGACAAACTGGCAGGGTTTTGGTGCATCATTGAGATAAGCTGAACATTCAAGAGGTTATAAGGCGCAAAATCAACCCACTCCCGGCAAGCCGCCTGCATCCTTCTTCTCCACTCTGACCAGAATTCACATTTGGCTTAATAGCATTATTGGTTATATCATTACGATAAGAGAATATAAAGTTAGCGTACCAAGGGGCCAGCACATCATGGATGTAGGGAGCACACTCTATGCATTACGCACGCAACGCGGTTTTTCCCAAAGAGAGCTGGCCCGACGCTGTGGCGTGGCAAACGGCACAATCTCTCTGATTGAGGCAAACGCCATTAACCCGTCGGTTGGTCTGCTGCGCCAGATTGTTGATGCACTACCCATGAGCTTGTCTGACTTCTTTGCGTTTGAGCAAAGTGAGGAGCGCAAACTTTTCTATCGTGCTCAAGATCTGAGCGAGATTGGCACCAACGGCATCTCTTACCGCCAGATCGGGAATAGCCTGCACGGCCGTGCCCTTCAGATCCTCAATGAAGTGTACCAACCCCAAACAGACACAGGCCCGGAACCCCTCCGGCATGAAGGAGAAGAGGGCGGCGTTGTTGTCAGCGGTGAAATAGAAGTGACGGTTGGCGACCATACCACCGTTCTGGGGCCGGGGGATGCGTTTTACTTTGACAGCTCTCGCCCTCACCGTTTCCGCAACATTGGGTCACAGCCCTGCCATCTTGTCACCGCGGCAACACCGCCCTCCTTCTAAGCAGCCCCGCCTCTCCCCTCTCCCGAACAGAGACCATAAAAAAACGCGGCCCTCAGAGAGAGCCGCGCCTTTTGTCTGGTCTTCCCGACGGAAAGATTAGACTGAGTAGTACATTTCAAACTCAACCGGGTGTGGCGTGTGTTCAAAGCGATACACATCTTCCCACTTGATGTTGATGTAGCTTTCAATCTGGTCTTTGGTGAACACGCCACCAGCCAGCAGGAACTCGTGGTCAGCCTGGAGGGCTTCCAGAGCTTCACGCAGGGAGCCTGCAACGGTCGGGATCTGCTTCAGTTCTTCCGGAGGCAGGTCGTACAGATCTTTGTCCATGGCATCGCCAGGGTGGATCTTGTTCTTGATACCGTCCAGACCAGCCATCAGCATGGCAGAGAATGCCAGATAAGGGTTAGCTGTTGGGTCCGGGAAGCGAACTTCAACGCGCTTTGCCTTGGGGTTGGTTGCGTATGGAATACGGCAGGAAGCAGAGCGGTTACGGGCAGAGTAAGCCAGCAGCACAGGTGCTTCAAAACCCGGAATCAGGCGTTTGTAGGAGTTGGTGGACGGGTTGGTAAAGGCATTCAGAGCCTTTGCATGCTTGATGATACCGCCGATGTAATACAGTGCGGAATCAGACAGGTCAGCATAGCCGTTCCCAGCAAATGTAGGCTTGCCGTCTTTCCAGATGGACTGGTGAACATGCATGCCTGAGCCGTTATCGCCATAAATTGGCTTTGGCATGAAGGTTGCTGTCTTGCCGTAAGACTGTGCCACGTTGTGGATACAGTATTTGTAGATCTGCATGAAGTCAGCAGAACGCACCAGTGTGTCGAACTTGGTACCCAATTCGTGCTGGGACTGTGCAACTTCGTGGTGGTGCTTTTCAATCGGCAGGCCCATTTCACCCATGGTTGCCAGCATTTCTGCACGCAGGTCAGATTCGCTATCAACAGGGGCAACAGGGAAGTAGCCGCCTTTAACACCAGGGCGATGGCCCATGTTGCCTTCCGGATAGTCCTTCATGGACGCACCAGGGCCTTCAATGCTGTCAAGCTGGTAGGTGCCAAAGTTGGGGCCTGTACCAAAGCGGACGTTATCGAAGATGAAGAATTCAGCTTCCGGACCAAAGAAGGCTGTGTCACCCAGACCGGAAGACTTCAGATACTGCTCAGCCAGCTTGGCGGTAGAGCGTGGGTCACGGTTGTAGGGCTGACCGGTTGAAGGCTCGATAATATCGCAGAACAGGATCAGCTGCGGACGAGCAGAGAACGGGTCCATGACGGCTGTTTCAGGGTCGGGCAGCAGCACCATGTCGCTTTCATTAATGGCTTTCCAGCCAGCAATGGAGGACCCATCGAACATGAAGCCTTCGGTGAAGGTATCTTCTTCAATGGTCGTAATATACTGTGCCGTGTGATGCCACTTGCCGCGCGGGTCGGTAAAGCGCAGGTCAACCAGCTCAACCGAATGTTCCTGAATGAGCTCAAAAACCTTGGCAATAGCTGCGGCCTTGGCATCACCCGCAGACGTCGTTTTCTTAACCATTCTCTCTTCACCTACAACCTGTTGCGCACCGGAACGCTTCCGGCACGGCTAGGATTATCAAATGTGCGCCCTGTGGCACGGCTACCCGGCCATGCCCAACAGGCTGGCCATGTATGGCAGCACCTCAGATGGCGTCTTCTCCTCTTTCCCCCGTGCGGATTCGGACCACGTCCTCCACCGGAAGAATAAAGATCTTTCCGTCTCCGATTCGTCCCGTGCGGGCTGCGGCCGATATAGCCTCAACCGCCCGTTCAACCAGATTGGCCGGACAGACAACCTCAATTTTCATTTTGGGCAGAAAATCAACAATATACTCTGCGCCACGATACAGTTCCGTGTGCCCCTTCTGCCGCCCGAAGCCTTTTGCCTCGATTACGGTAATCCCTTGCAGGCCGAGTTCGTGAAGGGCTTCCTTCACCTCGTCCAGCTTGAAGGGCTTTATGATGGCCTCGATCTTTCTCATGTCACATCATCAATATATTACTGCTGCACCCTGTTTGAGGGGTCCGTCTTTTGTGCAGCCATGCCCTTAAGGCATGAGTACCCAAGCCGAACCCCCACAAACTTGCACGGGTTGGCCGCATGAGCAATCGGGCATATGCGAAATAGTATCGATAAAGCACTGACCCAGTATCCTGACGCATGGATTTTGGCTGTTTTTGCTGGCACTCTCCACCCCGCCAGAAAAGGAGGCCTGACATGACAAAACCGCTCAATCGCCTGTTGGAGGCGCAGCCCACCACTATTTTCACTGTCATGTCCGCTCTGGCGCGCCAGCATGATGCTGTAAATCTCGGTCAGGGTTTTCCAGACACGGAAGGTCCACACGACATGGTGCGCGTTGCGGCAGACGCGCTCCTGGATGGCCAAAACCAGTATGCCCCCCTCACCGGGCTGCCAGAACTGCGGCAGGCTGTGGCCGACTCCAACGCTCGATTTCAGGGCCTGACCATCAACCCCGATTCTGAAGTAATCGTCACATCTGGGGCTACAGAAGCCCTTGCCATCTCTCTCATGGCGCTCATTGAACCGGGAGATGAAGTCGTTCTGATTGAGCCGCTATATGACACCTACCTGCCAATGGTCCGCCAGCTTGGTGGCGTCCCCAAACTGGTCAGGCTGGAACACCCTGACTGGACCCTCCCGCTGGATGCTCTGGCCAACGCGTTTTCGACCCGCACAAAGGCCATCCTGCTGAACACCCCCATGAACCCGACCGGAAAGGTTTTCACGCAGGAAGAACTGACAGTCATTGCAGGCTTACTGAAACAATACGATGCCTATGCCGTATGTGATGAAGTGTATGAGCATTTGACCTTTGGCGCGCCCCACATCTCCCTTATGGCGCTCCCAGACATGCGGGAGCGTTGCATACGCATTGGCAGCGCTGGCAAAAGCTTTTCTCTGACAGGATGGAAGGTCGGCTACGTTACCGCACCGGCACCACTGGCAGCTGTGATTGCGAAAGCCCACCAGAACCTAGTGTTTGCCACAGCCCCCAACCTGCAACGCGCCGTGGCCTATGGATTAAACAAGGACACACATTATTTTCAGGGTCTGGCCGCAGACCTTGCCCATAAACGTACTATTTTATCTGACGGCCTCCGCAGCGTAGGGCTGGAGGTTCTGCCTTGTCACGGCAGCTACTTCGTCATGGCTGACATCTCTCCCCTCGCACAAGGGGAGGACGACATGGCCTTTGCACAACGCCTGACACGGGAAGCTGGGGTTACGACCATTCCGGCCTCCGCCTTTTATGACGCCAGCAATGGCGCTCCACCCATCCACCTGCTGCGCTTTGCCTTTTGTAAGCAAGAAGCCGTCCTGCAAGAGGCTATTGGCCGGATCCGCGCATGGCGCGAACGCACCTGAAAAAAATCACTTCATCTGGCAAACTATGGATTGACGGATGAAGTGCGCTTTCTTATATGACCCCTAGCTGTGTGGCGGACGTAGCTCAGTTGGTAGAGCGCCGGTTTGTGGTACCGGTTGTCGCGGGTTCGATCCCCGTCGTTCGCCCCAGCCATTCATCATTTGAAAATTTATTATGTTTTTAGTTGGTGTGTATTTGCCGACTTACTATTCTATTGCCGGCTGTATACTCAGAGCGTATGAAACATAAATACAATATGTTTTTCCCTAAATAAAATTAAGTATAATTTATAGATTATTCTAAAAAATCCCAGTTTGTGTGACTTTTATTCTCAGTTACACATTAGAAAAACCCCTTATTCTCAAGAGAAGGAAACGGTTTTTACTAACCTTTCTTACACTCATAAATATCTCTCAGCAGATAATGCAACTTCATGTGTTTTGATTAGCTTTCCAAAATCACTTAGGTACATTTAAAAAATATTATTCAAAAAATATTTGAGCCAACATATCCCTGCCAATATATTTTTTTAAATTATGAAATACAAATAAATTCATTGCGTATTCCTATTTTACTTTATTCCCCATGAATTTTTTCATTTATACTTGGAAAGATATATTCTTTCATTTTTTTTATAAAATAGCGTATGCTTGTCGTACATTCCTTATAACATTGATGGTTATCTGCATGACAACATCACCTCCCCGCTCCGGGTTGCCTGTGACCTTAACAGTTATTCTTTTCCTGTGTCTTGGGCTCTTCCTTACTCTCGGCGGCGGCTGGCTCGCTGCTTTGGGTGGGTCAATATTCTATCTCTTCAGTGGTGTTGTGCTGCTGGTCACTGCCGTGCTGCTGCTCAAACGGTGGCGTGAAGCACTCTGGCTGTACGCTGCGCTCGTGTTTGCCACTCTTCTGTGGTCCGTATGGGAAGCCGGGTTTGACTTCTGGGCACTCGCGCCGCGTGGAGACGTTATTTTGCCCCTAGGGCTCTGGCTGCTCCTGCCGTTTGTCTCTCGCCAGCTTCTTCCTGCCAGCAACATCAACCGTGTGCCTCTTGCCGTAGCTATTGTGGCTGGGCTTGGCGTGTACGGCTATGCGCTCACACAGGACCCACAAGACCAGCCGGGAGCCCTGCCCACAGTTGCACAACAGGGTGGCGCATTAACCCCTGCTGACTCCGCAGAAGCACCAGCATCTGACTGGCCCGCTTATGGCCGCACCCAGTTTGGTGACCGCTACTCTCCGGTTGCACAAATTACACCAGCCAACGTCAACAAGCTTAAGGTGGCATGGGTTTTTCAGACGCACGACCTGAAAACGCCAAATGACCCCGGCGAATTTACGGATGAAGCGACCCCTATCAAAATACGGGACACGCTTTACCTATGCTCCCCACATCAGATGGTCTTTGCGCTGGATGCCGCAACCGGCAAACAGAAATGGAAGTTTGATCCCAAGCTTGCCTATAACCCAAGCTTCCAACACATGACCTGTCGGGGTGTGTCCTATGCTGAAGTGCATGAGGGCGATACCACGACCGATGGCTCCCCCGCGCCAACGGAAGACTGCACACGCCGCATTTTTCTGCCCACCAATGATGGCCGCCTGATTGCCCTGAATGCTGAAACAGGAGCCACCTGCCCAAGTTTTGGCACCAACGGTACAGTTGACCTGTCTGCCGGTATGCCCATGCGTGAAGCAGGGTTTTATGAACCAACATCTCCGCCGGTTGTCACCAGCAAGGTTGTCATTACTTCCGGGGCTGTTACCGATAATTACTCAACGCACGAACCTTCCGGTGTAACCCGCGCCTACGACCTGTACACGGGTCGCTTGGTCTGGGCGTTTGATACGGGTAACCCCAACCCGAACGAACTGCCGTCCGACACACACCATTACGTTGCCAACTCCCCAAATTCCTGGATTACGTCATCTTATGACGCCAAGCTGAACCTGATTTACATTCCTACAGGGGTTGCAACGCCGGATATCTGGGGTGGCCACCGCTCTGAAGATCAGGAACGCTATGCCTCTGGCATTCTGGCGCTCAACGCTGATACGGGCGAAAAAGTATGGTTCTACCAGACCGTGCATCACGACCTGTGGGACATGGATATTCCCTCCCAGCCCAGTCTGGTTGATATCCGCCAGAAAGACGGCACCATTATTCCGGCCCTGTACGCACCAGCAAAAACCGGCAATATCTTTGTGCTGGACCGCCGGAACGGACATCTGATTGTCCCTGCACCAGAAACACCTGTGCCACAGGGTGCTGCACCTGGTGATCACGTTGCCGCAACGCAGCCTTACTCGGCCTTAACGTTCCGGCCCAAGAAGAACCTGACCGATGCGGACATGTGGGGCGGCACCATGCTGGACCAGATGGTGTGCCGTATCATGTTCAAAAAACTGCGTTATGACGGGCCGTTTACACCACCGTCCCTCCAAGGCACGCTGGTTTTCCCCGGCAATCTTGGCATGTTTGAATGGGGCGGCCTTGCGGTTGACCCGGCACGTCAGGTGGCGTTTGCCAACCCCATTGCCATTCCGTTTGTTTCTACCCTCATTCCGCGCAGGCCAAAAAATCCAGCACAGCCAGATCCTAACGCAGGCCCGTCCGGGTCAGAAAGCGGTGTGCAACCCCAATACGGCACACCTTACGGAGTAGACCTGCACGCGTTTCTGTCACCTCTGGGGATTCCGTGCAAACAGCCGGGTTGGGGCTATGTTGCGGGGATTGACCTGAAAACAAACACCATCAAATGGATGCACCGTAACGGCACTGTGCGTGACAGTTCTCCCCTGCCCCTGCCCTTCAAGGTAGGTATTCCGTCATTGGGTGGGCCGCTTACCACTGCGGGCGGCGTAGCCTTCCTGACATCTACGGCAGACTATTATATCCGCGCTTATGACGTGACGACCGGCAAGCAGCTCTGGCAGGACCGCCTGCCAGCGGGTGGTCAGTCCACGCCTATGAGCTACGAGGCCAATGGTCGCCAGTTTGTTGTTACGGTAGATGGTGGCCACGGTTCCTTTGGCACTAAACTGGGCGACTACATTGTTGCCTACGCCCTGCCAGACGCGGCGCAGCATTAAACTATCTAGGCAGGAATCTGTCGGAGGCACCTCATGTGCCTCCCCCCGACTCTGGCGAGCACGATGTTTTGCTTCTGCTCGCCAGACACGTCTTTACCTCAAAACCAAAGTTTTACGTTTGCCACTGGCAGCTTCAGGAAAACTGCCAGTCTGCGCCTGCTTTGCGCGTTGACGCCTGTCAGCATCACACGTAAAACGCCGCTTCCTGTAAAACAGCCAAGCCCTACCAGGCGCAGCCTTATGAAGCGCCGGAGGCGCTGCTTGACCATGTCCATCACCTTTGCTGATCTTTCTCTGACCCCGCCTCTCCTGCAGGCTCTGGCAGAAGAAGGCTACACGCACCCGACCCCTATTCAGGCGCAGTCTATCCCCTTCCTGCTGGAAGGCCGTGATCTGCTGGGTATGGCCCAGACCGGCACTGGAAAAAGTGCTGCCTTCTCACTCCCCCTGTTGCACCGTCTGTCCGTAAACCGTCGCCCTGCCCCCAAAGGTGGAGCCCGTGCGCTCATACTGGCTCCCACGCGTGAACTGGTCTCCCAGATTGCGGATGGGCTGGAAAAATTTGGTCGGCACCTGAACTTCAGCGTCACCAGCATTTTCGGCGGTGTAAGCCAGTTCCATCAGATTAACGCTCTGGCAGCCGGGGTGGATTTTATTGTCGCAACACCGGGGCGGTTGCTGGACTTGGTGACACAGGGCCTTTGTGATCTGTCTCAGCTCGAAGCTCTGGTGCTGGATGAGGCAGACCAGATGCTGGATATGGGTTTTGCCAAGCCTATAGAACGTATTGTCGCCATGTTGCCTGAAGACCGGCACACGCTGCTCTTTTCTGCCACCATGCCAAAATCTATCACCGCTTTGGCTGAAAGCATGTTGCGCAACCCGGCAAAGGTGGAAATTGCGCCGCCTTCAACCACTGTGGACCGCATTGAGCAGTCGGTCATGTTTTTGAATGCCGCCAACAAAAAAGCAGCACTGCTGGCACAATTACAAAACCCAGAGATTGGTCAGGCCGTTGTTTTTGCCTTGCAGAAAAACATTGCCAACGAGGTCTGCTCCTTTTTGACAGAAGCTGGCATTACGGCAGAAGCCCTGCATGGTAACAAATCACAAGGCCAGCGCGAACGAGCACTCGAAGCCTTCCGGGCAGGAACCGTGCAGGTTCTGGTTGCTACAGATATTGCTGCACGCGGCATAGATGTTGATACCGTCACGCATGTCTTCAATCACGACCTTCCACATCAGCCGGAAAGCTATGTGCACCGCATTGGCCGCACAGGCCGCGCAGGCCGTAGCGGTTTTGCCGTAACCCTTTGCGATGCTGAACAGCGGGCATGGCTGCACGCAGTAGAGCGTGAAATTGGCCGCACCTTAACCGTGGATGATGAGCACGAATGGCATTGCGAACAGGCACGCCATTCTACCCTGCCCGCTCCTGTGCTCGGAGGTGGCCCGGTCAAGCAGCCTAAGCCACCACAACAAAAGCGCGAGCGTAAAGTCTGGACGGAAGAAGAAAAACGCGCCGCCCGTGAGGCCGCTCTGGCAAAAGCCTGATCCTGCCCGCCAGCCTTCTCTGGAACGCAAGAGAAGGCTGGCGCCCTGATTACAAAACGAATCTTTCAGACGCGCTGACAGGCAATGTAAAAAAGCAGCCTGCCTCTCATAAGCTGGTCTTTACGAGCAACGAACATAACCGCACACACTGTTGAGTCTGTTTTAAAGTTATGATCCGTTCTCTAACACCGGTTCAAAACCATAGTCTGGAACAGCGACCGTAGGAAAAGCCGTTACGGAATAGTTATCGCGCTTCCTGTTTTTACACGATCAAGCGCAATAAGAGACCGGTAGCTTTCAACAGATTCATTTGTTGCAAAAAGTCGCCGCGTTATATCTTCGTAAGTCATCACATCCTTGGTCACAATAACCAGTAAAAAACTGGTTCCACCCGTCACATAATAACATTGCTGAACTTCTGGTGCGGCCCGGAATAATGCCTTGGCATTATCAACCGTCTCCAGCCGCTCATCTTTCATTGTAATTTCAACAATGGCTGTAATGCTCATGTTTACTGCATGAACATCCACCTCAGCACTATTGGCGACAATAATGCCTGCCTTTTCCATACTGGCAATGCGCCGCTGCACCGCCGCAGCCGAGAGGTTCACGCGATCCGCAATCTGCCTTTGCGGCATGCGGTTGTCGCGCTGCACCAATCGCAAAATGGCTTTATCAAAGTCGTCCAAGGGGCGGGAGGTGGATGGTTTTTTCATAGAACGAGTTTTTGTTGCATTTTGCCATGCAATCAAGAGCGCAAAACTCACTTTACCGATGATATATCTCAGTAGGTAAGGAGAACCTCAGTATGGCCATTGACCACTCCGCCCCTCATACTGCAACGACTCACACTATTCCTTTGGGTTTCCTTTGCGGTGCCGGAGCAGGTGCCCTGTGGGGATTGGTGTTTCTGGCCCCGGAATTTGTGCATGACTTTACCGCGCTCCAACTCGCGGTCGGGCGTTATCTGGTTTACGGCGCGCTCGCCAGCATCCTGATCGTACCGCGCTGGCCAGACCTTAAAAGGCATATCCACCAACGGGATTGGTTAGCTCTTTTCTGGCTCTCGCTTTTTGGTAACACACTCTTTTTCATCTTTCTTTCTCAAGCCATCCTTTTGGGGGGCGTAGCCCTGACGGCTCTTATCATTGGGTTCTTACCCGTTGCCGTTACGCTTATTGGAAGCCGTGAAAAAGAAGCGTTGTCGCTCAAGGCACTTGCTCCGTCGCTTTTCTTTTGCCTGGCCGGCGCCATCAGTATTGGGTGGCAAGCTCTGACCGCTCCCGGCTCCGCACAGCAGTCTCCCCTCGCCGTCTTCTATGCCCTAGCCGCCCTTGCCTCATGGACTATTTATACTGTGGGCAATAGTCGCCGCATCAAGCAGTTACGCGGTGTTTCCCTGCATGACTGGAACCTTCTGATGGGCCTTGCCACAGGCGCACAGGCCATGGCTCTGGTGCCGTTTGCTTTTATGTGGGGGCAGCCCGGTCATACCACCCCACAATGGGAAACTTTTGTGGCTGTTTCTGCTGCTGTCGCCATCATCGCATCTTTTAGTGGAAATGCCTTATGGTACCAAATGAGCCGTCTGCTGCCCTTAACCATGACGGGACAAATGATCCTGTTTGAAACGCTTTTTGCCCTTATCTATGGTTTCTTATGGGATTGGCGTTTACCGCATTCCTCTGAATTAGCTGCTTTCTTCTTTCTGGTTCTCAGTGTGCTGACATGCCTGTCCGCTCATCGGCCAAAAAACGTTCATCGCCATGCCACCTCTAGCCAACAGAGCGCCGAAATATGACCCAAATTACTTTTGATGATTTTTTGAAAACGGATATTCGTGTCGGCAGTATTGTCGATGTGCAGCCTTTCCCGGAGGCTCGCAAGCCTGCCTGGAAGCTCACCATTGACCTCGGCCCCGAGATTGGGCTCAAGCGCTCCAGCGCCCAGATTACAACCCTTTACACACAAGGGGACTTGCTGGGCAGACAGGTCGCGTGTGTTGTGAACCTGGGCCCACGGCAAATCGGGCCATTCATTTCTGAAGTTCTGACCTTGGGTTTTCCTGATGCTCAAGGGAATGTCGTGCTGGTTATGCCAGAGCGGCCTGTACCAAACGGGGGCCGCCTGTTCTAACTTACAGCTTCTGGCACGTCTTCACGGGTTTCCGCCAGCCAATGCGCTAACAAGCTCCTGCATGTCCTCTGGCATTGGGGCTTCAAACACCAAAGCCTCCCCTGTTCGTGGGTGGGTAAAGCCCAAACGGGTGGCATGAAGGGCCTGCCGGGGGAAATCCAGCGCGGCAGCCCGTGCATCCGGTGAGAGACCCTTGGCGGCAGCCGGAATACGGCGCAAATAGACAGGGTCTCCAATCAACGGGTGTCCGTTGGCAGAAAAATGCACGCGGATCTGGTGTGTGCGCCCTGTTGCCAGTTTGCAGGTGACAAGCGCCGCGCCCATCTCAAACGCTTGCAGGGTGCGGTAGTGGGTTAAAGCCCATTTCCCATTATGGGTGACTATGGCCATCCGTTTACGGTCCCGCTTGTCCCGGCCAATATCGCCCTCGTAATCCCCTTCCGCAGGGTTGGGGCACCCCCAGCATACGGCAAGATACGCCCGGTCTATCCGGCGGGCTGCAAAATCATCGGACAGCGCCAGATGGGCTTTTTCCGTTTTGGCGGCCACCATCAGGCCTGATGTGTCTTTATCCAGCCGATGCACAATACCCGGCCTGCGCTCACCACCAATACCTTTAAGACTGCTGCCACAATGGGCAATAAGACCGTTGACCAAAGTCCCGGTCTCGTTCCCCGGCGCAGGATGCACCACCAGACCGGCAGGCTTGTTCAGCACAATCAGGTCATCATCTTCATAAAACACATCAAAGGCTACGTTTTCTCCCTCCGGCACAGCAGGCGTTGCGGGAGGAATATGCAGCACATAATGCTGGCCTGTTTTTACAAGCTCGGCCGGTTCGGTCACGGTTTTTGTGCCGCAGGTCAGGTGGCCGTCTTCTATCAGGCTTTTGACGCGGGACCGTGACAGATCCCCAGAGCGGGCTGCCAGAAAACGGTCCACCCGCTCCCCCGCCTGATCGGGCTGGACATCAAAAAACAATGTCACCCCGGACGCTGGCAAACCCTGAGTCTGGTCATGCGGTATGCTGGGGTGTGTCACGTCTGGTCCTGCCTTTTGTCAATCGCGCGTCTTTGGGCACAAAGCCTGCTCGGTTGGCGGCAGTCAAGTTGTACACGGCCTTATTTCCACCCTGCACACAGAGTGTGCTACCCAGAGCAGTCGTTAAGAACGCGTACCAGCCTTCAGGGCGGGTCCAAAGATAAATGGATCATCCATGCCGCATCTGCCTGCTTCCGGTCCCGCGTCTGACACCCCGCTTACATCCAACGTCATCCGGGCAGCCTATAGCGCAACAGTAAGAAAGCGCGTGCAACGCCTCAGCCTTCTGGTCTGCGCCATTGCCCTTTCCTGTCTGGCAGATTTTGCCATTGGCCCTGCCGGACTATCCCCCGCAACCCTTTTCCACATTCTGCTGCACCCGGATACGGCCCCTGTAACCCAACGGATTATTGTGTGGGATATACGGCTGCCTTATTCGCTCATGGCGGTTTGTGTGGGGGCCGCATTGGGCCTTGCCGGGGCGGAAATGCAGACCATTCTGGCAAACCCTCTGGCAAGCCCCTTCACGTTGGGGATCTCCGCTGCATCAGCTTTTGGGGCTTCTCTCGTGCTGGTGCTCGGGCTGAGTGTGAGTGGCATTCCGGAAAGCGGCATGGTGGCACTGTGTGCGTTCACCTTTGCCCTTGCCTCCGTTCTGCTTCTGGATGGCGTAAGCAGGCGGCGGCAGGCCACGACGGGCACTGTCGTGCTGTTTGGTATTGCGCTGGTTTTCAGCTTTCAGGCCCTTGTCTCCCTCATGCAGTTCATGGCGACAGAAGATGCCTTGCAACAGCTTGTCTTCTGGACGTTAGGCAGCCTTGTTCGGGCCTCTTGGCCAAAAGTAGCCTTACTGGCAGGTGTTGGCTGTGTGGTCAGCGTGTTTTCCCTCCGGGCAGCCTGGAACCTGACAACCCTGCGCATGGGGGAAGAACGGGCAGCAAGTCTGGGGGTGGATGTGCAGCGTGTGCGCCGTGCAGCGCTATTGCGCATCAGCCTTCTCTCCGCTCTGGCTGTAGCTTTTGTGGGTGTTATTGGGTTTGTAGGGCTGGTTGCCCCCCATATTGCCCGCCGCCTGTTGGGAGAAGACCACCGCTTCTACCTTCCCGGTAGTATGGCGGCTGGGGCACTTATTCTTTCCCTGTCCGCCGTGGCGGCACGCATCTTGGTGCCCGGCGTTGTTGTACCAACCGGTATTGTGACCTCCCTTGTCGGGATCCCGTTTTTTCTTGCCATTGTCTTGCGGCGGGAAGGAGAGGCCTGACATGCTACCCCCTGACGCACCCAGCCTCCTAGCCCGGCATGTAACCGTCCGTTTTGGCCGCCATACCGTTTTGCAGGATGTTACGGCTGGACCATTCCAGCCCGGAAAAATCTGTGCACTTCTGGGGCCCAATGGCAGCGGCAAATCTACCCTCATGCGCGCCATGGCCGGGCTGCTCCCCTGCTCCGCAACGGTTACGTTAGGGCAGGACGCGCTCTCTGCCCTCCCCTTGGCGCAGCGTACACAACGCTGCCTGTATTTACCGCAGGCTTTGCCTGCCCCTGTGGATTTACCTGTGCTGGAAGCCCTGATTGCCGCACGCCATACCGGGCGCCTGCACCCCAGCCACACACAGGAAGACGATATTGAGTCTGCCCTGCACTGGCTTGAAAAATTCACAATCCGGGATCTGGCGCTCAAAAACATGAGCGCCCTGTCTGGTGGCCAACGGCAACTTGTGGGGCTGGCGCAAGCTCTGAGCCGCCAGCCGGACGCCCTGCTACTGGACGAACCCCTTAGCGCGCTTGATCTGCACCATCAGTTTGCCGTCATGGCCTTACTCAGGCGCGAGACAATCGCCCATCACCTCATTACCGTTCTGGTATTGCATGACCTGAACGCCGCCCTGAATATGACCGACCATGTGGTGGTGTTGCACAATGGTGTTGTCAAAGCTTCAGGCGCGCCAACCTGCGTATTGACCCCCGCTTTGCTGCGAGAGGTTTATCGGGTCCATGCCCGCGTAGAACAGGGTGCTGATGGCCGCCATTTTGTCAGTGTTGACGGCATAGCCTGATCCTCTCCGTCACGTGCCGCAGAATGTATGCCGGACCTGCTGGTGTGGTTGTGCGGGTTCTGCATAGCGCTCGCGCCCCGGCTGGTCGTCATAGGGGTGGGCCGTAACAGCTAACAGAGCTTCAAACGCGCTGTAATCGTCCTGCGTGACCGCCTGCACAATCATTTCCTCCACCAGATGGTTGCGCGGAATATAGAGTGGGTTGACCTGCTGCATTGTTACGACCCGCGCCTGTGAACTCTGTTCCGGCTCCTGCGCCAGACGCTGGCGCCACGCAGGCAACCAGTCTGAGAGCATTTGAAGGGGTGTACCCTCCTGCTGCACGCTCTCAGGATGCATGGCGTCCTGGTGGCTCAGGCTGCGGAACGTCTGGGTAAAGTCCAGTTTATGCGCCTGCATTCCCTCCAAAAGCCCACGAATGAGGGCTGCGTCCTCCGCCTGCTCTGTACTCAGGCCAAGTTTGCCCCGCAGGCCTTTCAGGTAGAGGGCCTGAAATTCAGGTTCAAACCGTGCCAGCGCTTCCTGTGCACGCTCAACGGCTTTATCCTCATCTTCCGCCAGCAGAGGCAGCATTGCCTCGGCCAGACGGGTCAGGTTCCACAAAGCCATGGTCGGCTGGCGGGCATAGGCGTAACGGCCTTTTTCATCAATAAAGCTGAAAACCGTGGCAGGATCATATTGCTCCATGAAGGCGCAAGGGCCGTAATCCAGTGTTTCGCCTGAAACCGCCATGTTGTCCGTATTCATGACACCATGAATAAAACCAAGATGCATCCAGCGGGCTATCAGCGTGGCCTGTGCTGTAATGATGCACTCAAGCAACGCACCATACGGTGCATCAGCTTGGGCCGCCTGCGGGTGATGGCGATGTATGGCGTAATCTGCCAGCAGTTTAAGACCTGCGTGATCTTGCCGGGCAGCAAAAAACTGGAATGTCCCAACCCGGATATGGCTTGCTGCCACGCGCGTTATCACGGCACCGGGCAAAGCTGTTTCACGGTAAACAGTCTCCCCTGTTCGCACAGCGGCAAGGGCCCGCGTGGTCGGCACACCCAGAGCTGCCATGGCTTCACTCACCACATATTCGCGCAAAACCGGGCCAAGGGCTGCGCGACCATCCCCCCTGCGGGAGAAGGCTGTACGGCCTGAGCCCTTCAACTGTATTTCCCGCACCCTACCACTGGCGTCAGTCACATCCCCCAGCAAAAGCGCCCGGCCATCGCCCAACTGCGGTACAAACTGGCCAAACTGATGCCCAGCATAGGCCAGCGCTACAGGCGTAACTCCTGCGGGCATAACTTGCCCCGCCAGCATGGCGACACCCTCAGGGCTGGCAAGCCATGCTGCATCCAACCCTAAAGACTGCGCCAGCCGCGTATTCAACGCGATAAGCCGAGGGGCCGCTGTTACGGGCGCGGGCGTTACCGGGGCGTAAAAACGCTCTGGCAGGTCCGTATACATCTGGTTAAGGGAAAAGCCTGTCATGAAATATGGTCCCGCTTGAGCAAACAGTCCCGTGCTGCCGGGATGCAAAACATGTGTACCCTAACGCTGCTGAGGCCCAGAAGAAACTCACAAACCCTTCCGCCTCCGTGCGCAGGACGCACAGCATGGCGTACCCGGCCATAACGCAGCACTGCGGCTCTGGCCCTGCCTGAGTGAACATGTTACGGTCCCGGCCCCATAGAAAGGCGCGGCCTGCTGCGCTTTTTTCATGGCGCAAAACGCCTAAACCCGGACATAGGTCCAGCCACTAAGGCCCCGGAGACGCCACACGTTATGAGCACGACGAGAGAGACAGCCTTTACAATCACCCCCAAGACCGATGCCATTTCTGCTGCCGAGCGCGCAGCTCTGCTGGCAAACCCCGGTTTTGGTCGCGTCTTTTCTGATCATATGGCCGTCGTGACCTACACTGAAGGCAAAGGCTGGCACACGCCTGAAATTATGCCACGCCAGCCCCTAATGCTGGACCCTGCGGCCTCTGTCCTGCACTACGCGCAGGAAATTTTTGAAGGCATGAAGGCTTACCGCGCCCCCAATGGAGATGCGCTGCTGTTCCGCCCGGAAGCCAATGCACGGCGCTTCCGCAAATCTGCCGAACGTATGGCGATGGCCCAGCTGCCTGAAGAACTGTTCCTGGATGCCGTCAACCAGCTTGTAAAACTGGATGCTGGCTGGATCCCTGACCCGGAAGTAGGCACGCTGTATCTGCGCCCCTTCATGATTGCGACAGAAACGGCTTTAGGCGTCAAACCCTCGGCTGAATACAAGTTCATTGTCATTGCCTGTGCTGCTGGTGACTATTTCTCCAAAGATGCTGGCCCGGTAACGGTGTGGGTGGAAGAACGAACTGTCCGTGCCTCCCGCGGTGGTACGGGTGAAGCAAAATGCGGCGGCAACTATGCGGCAAGCCTGACAGCCCAGCAGGAAGCCAAAGCCAACGGCTGCCATCAGGTTCTCTTTCTGGACGCCAATGAGCGGAAATGGATTGAGGAAATGGGCGGCATGAATGTCATGGCCGTCATGGAAGATGGCACCCTGAAAACACCCCCTCTGGGCGGCACCATCCTGCCGGGCATTACCCGTGACTCCCTGCTAACGCTGGCGCGGGATAAGGGAATGACGGTTAAGGAAGAACCTTACGCCATTGAACAACTCTACGCTGATGCCGCCTCTGGTCGCCTGCGTGAATTGTTTGCCTGTGGCACCGCCGCCGTTGTTACCCCCATTGGCACCCTGAAAAGCGCTGAGGGCGACCATCTTATCAGTGGTCAGACGGGCGAGGTTACAGCGTCTCTCCGCAAAACGCTGTGCGATATTCAGTTTGGCCGGGCAGAAGACCCGCATGGCTGGATGCACCGCGTAGGTTAACGCGCCCCACGATCGTAGGGAGGAGGTCTTACGCGTCCTCCCCGAAGAACCGCCCCATACTCTGTGTTGGGGTGGTTCTTTTGTTTAGAGAGGTGAATGCGTGGCAGCGTCCTGCTCTATGGTGCAAATTTGAGAGTTAGGTTTAGGAGCCGTGGTGCGTAAGGCTGCCAGTTCAGCACGGGCTGCATCCATATCTGCACGGAACTCAGCATTACCATGCATGGCCGCAATTTCACCCGCTCCCATAACATACCCTTCCTGCACATCGCTTTCCCAATGCACGCCGCATACAATACGGCTTTCCCCAAAAACACGGCCACGCTGCAAAATAGCGGTACTACGGTCTGGCAAGAGTTCTGCCAAAATAAGAGCCGTGCTCCAGCCCAGCATAGTGTGGCCTGAGGGATAAGCCCCGGTTTCAGCAATTTTCTGCCGCCCTTCCTCAGTACAGATCGGGTGGGCGGTGCCCACAAAGGGGCGCAGACGGTGCCAGTGGTCTTTGCCTTTCCACATATCCCCGGTTTCCGACTGTAATATCTTCTGCACCAGAGACACGAGGTGCGGTGCCTTCGCGGCATCAATCACGAACCCTGCTGAGCAGGAAAAACTGTTGAGCAGAACAGGCAGATGCAAATCGGCGTCTGTTTGGGCCAAAGCCCACCGGGCACTGCCCTTCAGGCTGCGTGTGCTGGCAAACGCTTTATCGTCCGACTGCTGGCGCACACTTCCGGCTTCCGGTGGTGGTGGCAGATAAACCGTGGGGTCAGGCGCTGTGCCGGGAGCATAATAAGGTGCGGGCTGCTGCTTGGTTGGTGCTGTCTTTTGCACAATGGGGCTCTCGGCATGTGCAACCATGCCACCCACACCAAGGCTGGTCACACTTGCGACAGACAGACAAAACAGTTTTTTCAAAAACATGGTTCTTAATTCACCTCTTGGCTTACGGTCTGCTCCCGTTTGGTCAATTTAACGGCTGCCTCCGCCGCACACCATCTTTGTAAGAAAACTGTAACCAAAGCAGCATAGCCACAAAGCCGTGTGGAAAATGCTTAAATAGGTACCTTGCATTGAATGGTTCCGGTGTGTATTCAGTACCTGTTACCAACTTTTATCCAGAGTCGCGCTGCGCTACAGCGCATGACAGAACCGGGAACAGCCGTGGAACCCAACCTTGTACAATTCAAGAAAGGCGTGCTGGAGCTGTGTGTGCTGGCTTTGCTGTCACACTCAGATTCTTACGGTTACGACATCGCCAGCCGCTTGTCTGATGCCATAGACATGGGGGAAGGCACCATTTACCCCCTCATGCGCCGAATGCAGAAAGATGGTCTTGTTTCAACATATTTTGTTGAATCGCCTTCAGGGCCACCGCGCAAATACTATACTCTTACCCCCAATGGAGAGGTCAGCCTGCAAGCCCAAAAAACAGCATGGATCGGGTTTACCAAAGCCGTCTCCTCCCTGCTGGATATACAGGACAGCGCCGCCACTCCGCCCCAACAGCAGACAGACCAACCCTCCGCCCCCGCAGGTGGCCACAGCCCCCTGACCGTGCATAAACCCATCAGGAAAACGCCCGCATGAGACAGGCTCCCGAAGATAGCAGACTGCTCTTTCTCACCCGCCTTCGGACAGGCCTGAAGGGGCTGCCCCGCACCGTAATTGAGGAAGCTGTGGCAGATTATGAGGCACATTTTGAAGCGGGCCGCGCTGCTGGCCGCACAGAGGCTGATATCGCCCAAAGGCTGGGAGACCCCGCACGTCTGGCACGGGAAATCCGGGCAGAGGCCGGTGTGCGCCGGTGGGAAGACGAACGTAGCCTTGGGAGTGCCCTGGGGGCCATTGTTGGTATTCTTGGGCTTGCTGCCATTGACCTGCTGATTGTTCTGCCAATTCTTTTTCTGGTTGGTGTTTGTCTTCTGGCGTTTATTGCGGCGGGTGCAGCCCTTTGCTTAGGCGGGTGCCTTCTGCTTCCCTTCGGCGTGCTGGGTATTCACCCTGATGCCGGAAGTGACTGGCTCCAAAATGTAATGATCTGCCTAGGCTTGGTCACAGCAGGTATCTCCATCACCTCGTTCTGTGTTCTGATCACCATTGGCATTTTCAACCTGCTCGTGCGCTATGGCCGTGCGCATTATCGGCTTATTGCCCCTTCGCAACCCCTCTGATTACAGGAAACACAGACCATGATCCGTGGCCTTGTCTTTATTGCCGTTGGCACTGCCCTTGCCTCAGCCCTGTGCTTTGGTGTTGCAAGTTCTCGCGGCCCGATGGACTTTACCCTTGCCAATATAGAATGGGGTTCTGAATCCCCTAACGCCGCGAAAGGCCCTCAAATAACGCGCACACTGCCATGGGAGGGCAGCCATGACCTTACCGTCAATATTGCCGGAACATTCATCATAAAACAGGGGGACACACCCAGCATCACGGTTACAGGCCCCCAGAAAACGGTAGATGATGTCGAGTTAAATTCTAACTCTCTGGGCTTCTCAACACCCCACCGGACCCTGCGCCGCAGAAAAGTTGTTGTGACCATTACCGCCCCTGCGCTCGACACCCTTACACTAAACAGTTTTGGGGTTGTTGACTTGCAGAACTACACCCAGAAAACGCTCGACCTCACCATTAATGGGGCAGCCAGTGTTAAGGGCACCGGGTCTGTTGAACGCGCCAAACTGGTGATTGATGGTGCTGGCTCAGTCGATCTGTCTGCCATGGAGATGCACGAGCTTGAGATAGAAATGAATGGTGCCGGGTCCGTCAAGGCAGGACCCACCGCTAAAGCAAACGTCAGTATTGATGGTGCAGGTGCTGTTAAACTGACCAGACGCCCAACACAGTTCAGCAAACAGATTAACGGTGCAGGCAGTATTTCCGTGCCTGACGGGACATCAACGCCTGACCAACCCGATCATCCTACGCCCGCAGAAAAACAGGGTGACCAGACGGAAGATGAGTCATCTTTCTAAGCACATCAGCCTGACGGGTGGACATCCCCATCCGTCAGGCGCTGCGTGAGAACAGATTGATCACCAGCACACCAGCCATAATCAGGGCAATACCAATAAGAGCAGCCCAATCCAGAGTCTGCTTAAAAAATACAAATCCTATTACTGAGACAAGAATAATACCCACACCCGACCAGATGGCATACACCACACCTGTCGGCATTGTCCGCATGGTCAGCGACAACAGGTAGAACGCACAGCAATACCCAACAACACTCCCGATAGATGGCCCCACACGGGTTAACCCATTACTTGCCTTCAGGCATGACGTGGCTATTACCTCACTTACAATAGCCCCCAGGAGCCAAAGATAGGTTTTGTCAGCTAACATGTCAGGCTGCCTTTAAAAAGAAATACGGGAATGCAGGCCAAAGACCAGTTCATCTGCAATTTTGTGCCCGCGCCATTGGTCACTCTCCAAACCTCCTGACGGGTTAAAAATATATTGAAAATCAGGTTGAAGAACAAACCACGGTTGCACTTCTGCCTGATATGTCAGTTCAATATGGTTCTCCGTGCCGGGGGCATGAAAGCCCTGTGTGCGGTAATAGTTGCGCGCACCAGAGCTTGCGCGGCCAATGCCCCACCCAAACCCTAGCGTGTCATTTTCCCTGCTGGCAAAAGGGGCTTTTAGATTCACACCCGCATCAACGGCATAACTGATCATGTTGCGGTCTCCCCCGTTTCCTGTTGCACGCGCAAACACGCCTAAGGACGTGGGAGATTTACGGTAAGGCCGCCAGACCATCTGGTCCACAATCCCATAAAGCAGCCAGTTACCCCGCACCATACGGGGTTGCACCTGCTCCCCACGGGCATAGGCGGCCCCCAGACTTTGCCCGTTACTGGCATAGCGCCAGTCTGGAAAACGACCTGTGTCATAGTAGCCACCCAGCTTATACACTCCGGGCAAACCATTCCCTTTGCCTTTGAGGTCCGGGTGCTCACTCCCCCCCTCCGGATTAAGGGCATATTGCACCTCGCCAATCAGCATGGCTCCGGTGTTCATGTTAAAGTGGCATCCACAGGCATCATGCGTTGTCTGGCTTGTCGGGTCCGCTATATTGCCTTGCCCGCCATTCTGTACGGGAAAAGAGTTAAACCGGTTACCGGGCGGGTTATCGTTGGCAGCCGCAAACATGAGCGTGACATTTGATGCCGCCCGATACCGCAACCTGACCGCAGGAGACGCCAACGGCCACGATGGCCCACCTGCATAAAGATTGGCGGACGGCCCCATTGGCCAGCTAAAATTGGAATTCAGATACAGGGCACCATACGTGCTGATAATAAATTCTGAGTCCAGATCCTGCTGGCCAAGTTTGATATCCAGCCTGTCATCCCAGAACGCCTGCTCGTACCACAGTTCAAACAACCGCGTGGATCGGTCAGCCTCAATCCCGCTGACAGGGTTATAATTGGCCAACCTGTCAGCCGTGATAGACCGGCCATGAATTTGCAGGGCGCTAATATTAAAAACGCCGTCTTTCAGCCCGATCAGTTTTTCCAGATCAACGGTCAGGGTGGGCATAGTCACGCCGTTATAGGCTGGCCCTGTCCCGGCCCTGTTGCCACCATTGGGGGGAATACCCCCTGTCAGGTTGCCCCACAGTTCATCCACTTCCTGCAAGTCAAATGTAATACCGTATCTGTCCAGCCATGGACGAATCCCCCCCATATTCCCAAGCAGGTTGTCATCGGTATCAGAGTCCGTGTCCGTCGTGACATCATCATCTGTATCCGGCTTGTGCGGAGGGGCATGGGGAACAGGCTGTGCTTTGGCGCCGCGCCCAATACGCCCGTCCGTGGCTCTGCCGGGAGCAAGCCCAACCCCGCGTTGCGCACCTGCAAAACGCGGCTTGCGCGGCATACGCATGGAAGCAGGGCCAATCCGCTGCACGGCGGGGCCAGAGTCCCCCAACCATTCCTGATCAATCACAACCATGCGGTGATCTGCGCGCGGGGCGAGCATTTTGGCGGGAATACCAGCAGGAACAGGCTGTGTAACGGGCTGTTCCTGCGCCTGTGCAGGCATGGCCAGCCCAACCTTACTGCCCACACAGCACAAGCCCAGCAAGGCATAACGCTTTACGGTGCCCTTGCTCTTTCTGCGTTTGTTATTCGCCACCCTTACGTCCCACGCTCTCGTCCATCACCTGCGCCTGCTTACCCTGCTTTGCTGGTCACCTTAACGCATAATAGCAATGTGGTGTTCAGCTTCCTGTCAGGTTGGTGCGGTATGTCTCCTCTGTCTGCACAGGGATAGAGCAACGGGAGTGTGCTATTTCCCCGCTATCGCTGCCTGTTTTACTGGAAAGGTTTATGCTGGAAATGTGGCCTTCCGCCCGCTTTGTTTTGGCTGTTTCCCTGCTTATGGGCTGTGCTACCCCTGCGTGTGCGGAACACTCATGGCAGAGCCAAAGCACTTTATCAGCTAGGCCTTTAACCGAGCGTCTGCCTTTTACCACCGCATTGGAACAGGCATGGCAGCTTGACCCCTCACAGCGTGAACTGCAAACAAACCGGAAAGGCGCACAAGCACGCGCCAGAGCCGCAGACTCCTGGTTTGCAGGCGGCCCCACCGTAACCGGGAATTATTTTGACGATCATGCCATTGGTAGCAACCAAGGCTACACCACCTATCAAGGTGAGGTCAGCATACCGCTTTGGTTACCGGGGCAAGGAAGCGCCACGCGCTCCGTAGCGCAGGCGGAAGCAGAGAGTGCCGAAAAACGCAGCATGGTGGCCCATATGTCTTTGGCCGTCCGGCTGCTGGATGCAACAGCCGCCGCCCTGCTGGCGCAGAAGCACCTGGCCACTGCACAAGCCTACACAGCCAGCGCAGCACAGATCAGCAGGGATGTAGCCCAAGCCACGCGCGCGGGGGAGATGACCCTGTCAGACCAGCATCAGGCTGATGCCGCGCTGGACACTGCCAGACTGGACAGCACAGCAGCGCAGGAAGAAGTGCAGACAGCCTTGGCTGGCCTGAATGCCCTGTTGGGGAGTACGTCCATCCCCGATATTCAGACCTACACGGCAACCGATAGTGCGCTGAGCCGGATAAGTGCTCTCACCAGCGTAGAAGCACATGACCCCCGCATACAAGCCGCCCGAAAGGAAGTGGACGCAGCACAGGCGGCCTTAAAACTTGCGAGGCGTTCCTTCATGCCCAATCCGGAAATTGGGGTCGGCGCTATTCATGAAAAACAATATGCCAGCCCTTGGGATAACCGGGTGGGCGTAACATTCAGCGTACCACTCCCCAGTAGCGTGCATAATGCGCCCCTGCTTGCCGCCGCCAAGGACCGCGCAGCGGCAGCAGACCGGCAGGACGCACTGGCCCACCGCATGGTCCGTCAGGAGGCCGCGCAGATTCGGGCCCGTCTCGTCTCCGCCACGACAAGCCTGAATAATGCCTCTTCCGCCGCAACGCATTTGCAAAACCGCGCCGCCTTACTGGAACGTTCATGGAAACTCCGCGAAACACCACTTGATGACGTCATGCGGGCACGTCAGGCAGCCTATGGCGCGGCCCTTGCACGAGACCGGGCGGAAATAGTCTGGCATGCTGCCATTGTACGCGCACTTATTGCCTCCCACACGCTGCCGGGTCTGACCACTGGTGTTGCTGACCCAACCAGTACCTCTGCGGCATGGGCCACCAGTAATAGCTCTGGCAATACGGCCCTAACCATTCCGGCCTCTCTCGACACTGGGGATCCCTGATGGGCGTTTTTGCCAAACCGATGCAGCGAACCAGAGACAAGCCCCCCTCTTTTTTCAAGAACGCCCCAAACATGCCGCCTGCTTTCCTCAGACAATTCGTCGTTTTTTTACATGTTACTGCATGGTCTATGGGCCTTGGGTGCCTGCCTGTGGCAAGCCTTGCGGCTGACTGCGGATTAGCCCCGCTCACTCTCACGCCAGAAGCCAGCCGCGCTGAGGCCCTGACCTATGCAACAGTGGTGCCCGGTACAGTGGCCCGTATGCTGCCCGTCATGGCCCGCGTGCAGCCCGACACCACCCATATCGTGACCATTCAACCTGCTGGCAGCGGCAAGGTTATGACTATTCTGGTTTTGCCGGGACAATCCGTCAGGCAGGGGCAGCCACTTTTACGCTACCAGAACCACGCACTGCATATTGCTCGCCTGCAACAGGCCCAAACCCGCACAGCCTTGGCTGCGGCCAAAGCCACAGAACAGGAGGCCGCGCAGTCTTACACACGCGCACATGCTCTGGCGGGGCAAACCGTCTCTGTCGGTGAAGCGCAAAAACGGCTTGCGATTTTACAACAGGCCAAGGAAACCGTTGCAGCGCGTGAGGCCGAACTGGGCATGCTGAAGCACCGATTTGAAGAAGAATACACCTCCCCCACTGAAACCCATGCCGAAGCAGATGAGACCTCCACCATCATAGCGCCGTTTTCTGGCACCGTAACACAGCTCAATACTGCTGTAGCGGCGGATATTGAGCCAGCGCAAAACCTTCTTACGGTCAGTGACACACAGCATGTATGGGTTGTGTCAGACGTAGCCCCGCAGGATGCAGCTTTACTGGCACCGGGCGGCGTCCAGACCCTCACCTTACCAGATGCCGCAGCCTCACCCCTTATGTGCCATATGGACACCATAAACACAGTCGCAGACCCCGTGACCGGCTTGGTCCGCATTATCAGTCGGGTTGAAAACAGTAAAAACCAGTTACGCCCGGGCATGGTTCTGAACAGCCTTCTACAAACCACGCAACAGCAAAGCGGACTGGTCATACCTTCAGAGTCCGTACAGACTATTGATGGTCAGACATTGGTTTTTACAAAACAGTCTGACACAAAACTGCAACCTGTACCGGTCACACTGGGGCTGGAAGACCAGAACTCTGTTATTGTGCTGTCCGGCCTGAAAGCCGGGGCACAGGTTGTGCAGCACGGAAGCCTGGCCCTTAAGGCCATGACGGTTCTGCCCGCAATGGATGCGGAGTAACGCCGTGGCCTCTATTTTCCAAAAACTGGTATCCGCACGCTTTCTGCTTCTCAGCCTGCTGGGGCTTATCCTGATTGGGGGTGTGGCCACCACACTCGATTTACCGGTTGAGGCCGTGCCGGATATTTCCCCACAGCAGGTTCTGGTGACAGCCATTGCACCGGGGCTTGCCACGCAGGAAGTAGAGCATTTCATCACTTTTCCTGTCGAAAGCAGCATGGCAGGGCTGCCCGGTATTAAAGACCTGCGCTCCATCTCACGCTCTGGTGTCTCTGTCGTGTATATCCAGTTTGAAGATAGTACAGACATCAATCTGGATCGCGCCCGCGTAACAGAGCGCATGGCGCAAGCCAAAGCCCTTATCAGCGTCCCAAATGTCAGTCTGACCATGGGACCGCTCAGTACCGGTCTGGGGGAAATTTTTCAGTTTCAGCTCAAAGGCCCCGGTTACAGCCTTATGGAGCTAAACCGCCTCATGACATGGACTGTAGCCCCCCAGCTCAAGCTGGTTCCCGGCGTGGTGGATGTGAACATAGGTGGCGGTGCGGAAGAAACATGGGCTGTGACACTCGACCCCGCCAGACTGCTGGCATATGGCCTCTCGGTGGGGGATGTGTATCAGGCGATTGATGCCAGTAATGCTGCCTCTGGCGGGGGCTGGATAGAACATCATGCAGAGCAGCAGATTGTTGTAGGGCGTGGCCTGCTCCGCAATTTGCAGGATTTTGGCACCATTGCTGTTAAAACCCGTGCTGGCGGCACGCCCATTACTTTGCGTGATCTCGGGCAAATTTCAACGCAGCCCCGTACCCGTCTTGGCGCTGTAACACGGGATGGGAAAGGCGAGATTGTGACTGGCGTTGTCATGATGGAACGCGGTGCCAGCTCCAATGCAACACTGGAAGCGCTGCACGCCGCCCTTCCTGCCATTGCACACGCCCTCCCCAAAGGCGTGAGCCTGGACCCCTTCTACACCCGTGCATCCCTTACCCAGCGTACAATTGCCACGGTAAAGGAAAACCTGCTTCTGGGTGCAGCACTTGTTGTGATTGTGCTGCTCTGCGTTCTGGGCAGCTTGCGGGCTGCACTGCTTATTGCCTCGGTCATTCCCTTTGCCCTGCTGTGCGCCATGACAGGCATGCGGCTGTTTGGCATTTCCGCCAATCTGCTCAGCCTTGGGGCAATCGACTTTGGAATGATTGTTGATAGTTCTCTGGTCGTTGTGGAGCATATTCTCACACGCCGCAAACGGGAGGGGCATATTGCCTTTACAGAGCTTGTTGTGTCTTCAACCTTGCAGGTTATCAGGCCGGTAAGCTTTGCCATTCTGGTTATCATAATGGTGTATCTGCCTATTTTAACACTGCAAGGTATTGAAGGGTATATGTTCCGGCCTATGGCGCAAACCGTCATCATGGCACTGGCGGCATCCTTACTGTTCTGCCTGCTGTGGGTGCCTGTCCTGAGTGTGCTGGTTCTCTCCCGGACAACGGTGCCGGCAGAAACACGCCTGATTGCAAAAATAAGAACTTTTTACGTTCCCCTTCTTCAACAGTGCTACCGCAGGCCGCGTCTCGTTTTGGGGTGTGTTGCCACCATATTTGGTCTGTCCTTGTTTCTGGGCTGGTCTCTGGGCAGCGAGTTCGTGCCGCAGCTGGAAGAAGGAGCGTTGGTTGTGCACAGCATGCATCTGCCCAGCATTTCTCTTGCCGTATCCTTAGAAGACATAACGCAGGAAGAGAAAATTTTAAAAAGCTTTCCTGAAGTTGAAACCGTCATCAGCAACACAGGCACAGCCGCCATCCCGACAGACCCGATGGGCCAGAACGAAACTGACAGCTTCATCATGCTCAAGAACGATGGGCATGGACGCTCACAGTCTGAACTGGTGGAGGCCATGAACACGGCCCTCCATACCGCCCTGCCGGACGCGCTTTATTCCTGGAGCCAACCCGTCCAGATGCGTATGGATGACCTACTCTCGGGCGTGCGGACCCAAATTGCCATTTCCATTTATGGGGATGATCTTGCAACGCTGTCCCGGCTAAGCCAGCAGGTTGTTAAAACCATGCAAGGTATTCGGGGCGCTGCGGATGTGATGTCTGCTGATGATGGCACCGTCCCCTTCCTGCAAATTACAGTAAACCGTGACAATGCGGCCCGCCTGACGGTGCGTGAGCAGGATATTCTGGACACGGTGGAAGCCATAGGCGGCCATATTGGTCGCCCTGTTACGCAAGGCAGCAGTATTATCGCAACACAGGTGCGTTTTGCTCCGGCTTACACGGCATCTGCTGACGCTATAAAAAACCTACGTGTCCGGCAGGCAGATGGTAAAGGCTCTGTTCTGCTCTCACAGGTTGCTGATGTTACCGTGCAGGACAGCACACCCCGCATCAGCCGGGACAGCATCCGCCGACGTATTGTTATTGAAGCCAACGTGCGGGGTCGGGACAGCGCTTCTTTTGTGGCCGAAGCCCAAAATACCGTGAAAAAAGCGGTTCCCCTCCCCCGTGGGTATACCATGAAATGGGATGGCCAGTTTCGTAACCTTGAATCAGCCTCCAAACGGTTGGGCATTGTTGTGCCTATTGCTCTGGCCCTTATCTTTATCCTTCTTGTTGCAGCCCTTGGGTCAGCACGTCTTGCGGGGCTTGTGTTCTGCAATCTGCCTCTTGCTGCATCCGGTGGTATTTTTGCGCTGGCCGTGCGGGGGCTGCCATTCAGTATTTCCGCAGGCATCGGCTTTATTGCGCTATTTGGGGTAGCGGTGCTGAATGGTGTTGTGCTGGTCAGCACAGCGGACCATATCCGCAAACGGGGTGTTTCCCCCTTAAGAGCTGGGTTAACCGCAGCCCATGAGCGCTTACGGCCAGTCATGGCCACAGCACTGGTTGCCAGTCTGGGGTTTTTCCCAATGGCGTTTTCAACGTCTGCGGGGGCGGAAGTTGAGCGCCCACTGGCCAGTGTTGTCATTGGCGGATTGATGACGTCCACCCTGTTAACCCTGCTGGTCCTGCCTCTGCTTTATGGCCGGTTTGCCCCCAGAGCACCCTCAACTGTCGCGAATACAGATCAGGCTTCATAAAAACCGCATATCCGACTACTCTGCCAGAATACGAAGGAGCCAGCCCATGCGTATTCTGGTTATTGAAGATGAGCCACTGCTTGGTGCCGCCGTGCAGGAGCGGGTGCAACACGCCGGACATACGGTGGACTGGTTTACAACGCTGGAGGACGCACGCGCCGCCCTTGCCGCCGTGCAGTATGAGTGCCTGGTGCTGGACCTTGGCTTACCAGATGGCAGCGGCCGCACTCTGTTGCGGGAAATACGCCAGACCAGTTCTCCGCTCTCCATTCTCATTACAACGGCTGAAGACCAGATTAGCGACCGCATAGCGGGCCTGTCTGACGGCGCTGACGATTATCTGGCCAAGCCCTATGATCTGGACGAACTGATTGCCCGCATAGCGGCCGTGGGCCGACGCTACCGCCCCCTGATTGATAACCGCCTTGTTGTGGGCGAAAGTGAAATAGACCTTGAGCGCAAACGCCTGACCCGAAACGGGGAGATTATTGACCTGACCGCCCGTGAATGGACTCTGGTTGAACTTCTGGCACGGCGTCCGGGGGCTATATGCTCCCGCCAAAAAATTGAAGAAGCGCTCTACAATCTTGAAGAAGAGGTTGGCAGCAACACTGTTGAGGTTTTTGTCAGCCGTGTTCGTAAAAAACTGGGAGCCGATGTTATTCGTACCGTCCGTGGTCGCGGGTATTACCTGCAACAACCCCAGACAGCATGACGCAATTGCCCCCTAACCCGGCCTCCAGCATGGCGCACACACCGCCAACACCCCCTAAAACCATGCGGCCGTGGCGGCTGTCCACCCGCTTACTGCGGGGAGTCACCGCTGTTGTTATCGGCTGCCTTATTATTGTTAGCCTTCTTACCGTCGCTTTTACAAAATTTGAAATTACAGAACGCCTCGATGATTCCTTGCAAGAGGTTGCCGAGCGGCTCCAATTTGCCGTGCTGGTGCTCAACCAGCAGGGAAGCGGGCACGACATTGCCCATTTATCCAACATTACCCCGACATCCCTAGCCTATCAGATTACCGATGCGCAGGGGCAGGTATTACTACGCTCACCCAACGCACCTGAGCTGGCTTTTGTTCTGCCCCATGATGCCGGGTTTTACATGCAGCCCCATTTCAGGGTGTATGTTACCCCAGCCGCGCAGAAAAACCGCTTTATTATGGTTGCTGAACCGCGTGTGCACCGCTCACAGGCCACGCACCACGCCATTCTTATTGCCGTTCTGCCTATTCTGGGGGCCATACCCTGCATCTGGTTGCTGGTTATGTGGCAGGTACGCCGCAGCCTGAAACCTCTTGTGCATTTACAGCATGAAATTAGGGAACGAGGCAGCGGCAACCTTAACCCGGTGCCTGATCTCGCCCTGCCTCATGAACTGGCAACAATTCAAACCGCTGTTAATTTACTTCTGGAGCGTTTGCACAAAGCCTTGGCTGCTGAACGTGCTTTTGCAGCCAATGCCGCACATGAACTCCGTAACCCTATTGCCGCATTGCTCGCTCAGACACAGATGCTCCGCAGCACTCTCCCGGCTGAAACACCTGCTGACACCCCCGGCACTACAGCACGGCACCGGGTAGATACCATGATCAGCCAGATCCAGAGACTGAGCCGAATTACTGAAAAACTCCTGCAATTATCTCGTGCTGTTGCGGGAACGGGCTTCCAGCGGCAACCCTTTGATATGTTGGAAGTGCTCAATACAATAGCCGATGAACTCGACCCCCCACATGGGGCCGCCCCCCAACGCCTGCTTGTAGAGACCGAACCTTATACCCGTTTGGTGGTGCTGGGAGATATGGACGCAACGGGCATTTTATTACGGAATTTACTGGAAAATGCGCTTCGCCACAGTCCGGATGGCTCGTGCGTACGCGTTGCCGTAACATTAGACACTTTGATGAAAACAGATGCGGGGTCTGAACCATCGTTTTCTGCACAACTCACACTGGAAAATGACGCCCCGCCCTTGCCTGATGCGACACTATCTGCCCTGACAGACCCCTTTGTACGCGGTGGGTCTCAGGCAGAAGGCAGTGGGCTGGGTCTGGCCATTGCCCGCACAATCAGCACGCAGATGCACATTCCCATGCAAATTTACTCGCCCATTCCCAACCAAAAAACTGGGTTTATGGTCCGGTTGTTTTTTCAAATTGATCGTTACGAAAGCCATGAAGAAGCCCAACCCATCTCTGGGCCGGGCTATAAAAAACACACTTAGTTCTGTGGTGCCGCAGCAACCTGTGGCAGGGCAATGCGCGCCAGAATATAGGGCATTTCCTGTTTGTCCTGCCCGCCATTAAATACTGGCAGCCTTGACCACTGGCCTACCGTCAACAACAGGCTATTACCATCCTGTGCAATACTGTCCGGCGCAATCAGGCGCGCATCCTGCGCCACCAGTGACAAGGTACCATCTGGCGCACGACGTATAACAGCATGACGTTCAATATCCGTCAGATACAGGCTGCCGTCAGGTGCCGTGGCCATACCATCCATAATCCCGACCTCACCTTCATCCCTGACCGCAGCTTCAAGAGTTTTTTCAGGTGTATTGAAGTTGGCCAGAAGCGTTGTGGGCGCACTATACAGGCGGCGGGAGGACAGCGGAGACCAATACAACCGTGATGAATCCGCGCTCAGCGCTAGGCCATCTACCCCACCCTGTGCCACAATAGGGTTAAGCGTGGTGTAGCGGCCCAGTTTCAAGTCGGACTGCATGACAAGACCCGGTACCGCACTGACAGAAACCGTATCTGCCAGCACACGGCGCATCAGGCCTGTTGTCAGGTTTACAATAATCAAGGCCGGGTGTGTGGTCTGTGATGTATCACTGACATACGCCGTCCCTTCACTGCCATGAGTCAGGTCAATCCGCACGTCATTGACATGACTATCCGGCAAAACGGCTGGTGCGGTAAAAGGAAAACGCTGAACAATTTTGTTCTTTTTGGGGTCAATGTGAATAAGCGTGGGCTTTGCCTTGGCCTTGCTACCCGCTTTCACGCCTTCATCCAGCAGCCACAACTGGCCGTTGGCATCCACCGTCATGCCAAGGGGAGAAATCAGGGCGCTCTGTGCGCTGCGGCTTGGGAATGGCGTGAGTTTCCCCTCCGTCCAGACTGCCAACACAGGGCCTTCATGGTCCTGCGCACTGGTTGGCAGAGACAGCACAATGCGTCCATCTGGCAAGCGCGCAATACCAGAAGGCTGCGCAACGGTGAAGCGATCTGCAACCGTGACGTTGCCTGTGCCTAAAGACGCATGGTCAACGCTGTCTGCCGCCCCTGCCGTGCCGGATAGGGCAATACCTGCCACGGCTGCACACAGCATGGCACGCAGTGCCTTAACAGACCCCCTCATGCCGCCGTGTATAGGAGCAGGATTCTTCACATGAAAACGAGGCATAAGGGACAGCTTCCTTTTTGGCTTTTTCAGACCTGCGCAAACTACAGGACCCGGTTTACATTCGTATGCGCAGTTTTGGCTGGCACATACAGCAAGTCAAGGTTGTGTATTGCACGGCTCAAAAACAAAAAAGCGGCCCTTTACAGGCCGCTTTCCTGACACGCCATGCGTGAGAACTCGTGTGTTCAGGCGCTAATTTTCTCTAAACCACCCATATAAGGGCGCAGCACGGCAGGGATGGAAATGGAGCCATCTTCATGCTGGTTGTTTTCCATCACTGCAATCAGGGTACGGCCCACGGCAAGGCCAGACCCGTTAAGCGTATGGGGGAAAAGCGGTGCGCCACCCCCTTGTGGACGGAACCGGGCATTCATGCGGCGTGCCTGAAAATCCTGCGTGTTGGAGCAGGAGGAAATTTCACGCCAGGCATCTTGCCCCGGCAGCCAGGCTTCAAGGTCAAATGTTTTGGCAGCGCCAAAGCCTGTATCGCCTGTACACAGCAGCACGCGCCGGTACGGAATACCCAGTTTTTCCAACACTGCTTCTGCACACCGCGTCATACGCTCATGCTCGGCATCACTCTCTTCCGGCGTGGTGACGGACACCATCTCCACTTTTTCAAACTGGTGCTGGCGCAGCATCCCCCGCACATCGCGCCCGGCAGACCCGGCCTCACTCCGGAAACACTGGCTCAGGGCCGTCATGCGCCGTGGCAGGCTGTCAGCATCCAGAATCTCTCCCGCCACAGACGCGGTCAGCGGCACTTCCGCCGTAGGAATCAACCAACGACCATCTTCCGTCCGGAAAGACTGGTCAGAAAACTTCGGGAGTTTATCCGTACCATACATGGCGGCGTCATTCACCAGCACGGGCACCTGTGTTTCCGTATAACCATGCTGGTCTACATGCAGGTCGAGCATGAACTGCCCCAGTGCACGGGCCAGACGGGCCAGAGCCCCACGCAACACTACAAAACGGGCCCCGGACAGCTTGGCGGCTGTGCCAAAATCCATCTGGCCCAGAGCTTCACCCAGTTCAAAATGCTGGCGGGGCGTAAACGCAAAAGTTGGGCGTGTACCCCATTCATGCTGAACCACGTTGGCGGTCTCATCCGCGCCATCTGGCACGCTTGGGTCCAGCCTGTTTGGCAGGGTTTCCAGCAGGGCTGTTGTATTGCCTTCAAGCGCTGCCACCGTGGCTTCCAGCGTTTCCATATCAGTCCGCAGGGCTACTGCTTCCGCTTCCAGTGCGGACGTGTCACCCCCATCCCGCTTGAGGGGACCAATTTCCCGCGCCAGAGCCTTGCGGCGGGTCTGCTTCTCCTGCAACGCCGTCTGGGCAGCCCGGCGCTCTTCATCCCATGAGAGAATTTTCTGCGCCACAGGTTCCAGCCCACGGCGGGCAAGGTCAGCATCAAATGCGGCTGGGTCTGCGCGAAGGGCGCGAATATCATGCATGAGTTAGCAGGGCCTCTGTTGCGTTAGGATACGGTATCGGATGGTTCTGTTTCTGTCTCAACATGC
The DNA here is from genome assembly GCF_000963925.1 of Acetobacter cibinongensis. Taxonomy (GTDB): domain Bacteria; phylum Pseudomonadota; class Alphaproteobacteria; order Acetobacterales; family Acetobacteraceae; genus Acetobacter; species Acetobacter cibinongensis. The sequence goes on along the minus strand of NZ_BAMV01000011.1, from coordinate 121,042 downwards.
TGCTTGGGTTCAACCAGCCGTGCTGAAAGAATGGAAATTTCGTAAAGGATGACCAGCGGCACGGCCAGCCCAAACTGGGTAATAACATCAGGCGGCATGACAATGGCCGCAATGATAAAGGCCCCCACAATGGCATAGCGCCTGAAGCGCTTGAGCATGGCCGAGGTCACAATACCAACGCGGGCCAGAAGGGTCAGAACCACTGGCAGCTCAAACGCCACGCCAAAGGCCATAATCAGCTTCATAACCAGCGACAGATATTCGGACACTTTGGCCTGAAGCTCTATCTGCATCCCATCCGTCCCGCTTGGGGATTGAAAGGACAGAAAGAACCGCCATGCAATGGGGAAAATGAAGTAATACGCCAACGCCGCTCCGAGCAGAAACAGCAGCGGTGTGGCAATTAAAAACGGCGCAAAAGCCCGTTTTTCTGAACGATACAGGCCGGGTGCCACAAAGATCCATGCCTGTATGGCCACAACGGGGAACGAGAGAAACGCCGCCCCAAAAAACGCCACCCGAATGTAGGTGAAAAATGCTTCATACAGAGCCGTGTAAATCAGATGTGGCTGCTCACCCTGCTGCCGCATAATTTCACCCAGCGGACGCGCCAGAAAGAAATAGATGCTGCCCGCATAATGGTAGCACAGCCCGAAGCACAGCAGAAAAGCCAGCCCGGACCAAAGCAGACGGCGGCGTAATTCAAGCAGATGGTCGATCAGCGGCATGGGCTGATCGTGAATGGGGTCTTCGTGCAGGGTTTCCGTCTCCGTCATGGCTGGGGGGCCGCCTGTTCCGGTGCAGCTACGTCAGGGCTGACTGCCGCCATATCAGACTGTTCCATACGCCCCGGCCCCGGCATAACACGCTGTGCGCCGTGCATAATCCTCACTGGCGGCAGAATGGCGGGCGGATGCAGGTGCTCCCGCTCCCGTACAATACGGCGCACCACAGAGGGGGGCAGTTCCGGTGGCGCGTCAATAACCTCGGCTTCCACATTCGGGTCTTCATGCTGGTCTGTCTGCCAGCTTGAAGCCGGAGGAAGGCTGGGCAGGCCCACGCTGCGCTCTTCCAGCATGGGTGTGGAATGCCCTGCGGAGGGGGATGGTGCATCCAGCGCCCGTGGCCCTGCCGGAGGACGCATAACCGGCCCTTCCAACGGTGAAGACTGAAACGTGCTGGCCAGCGTACCATCCGCATCAATAGCCTTCATGATGCGGCCGCGCACGTTGAGGTTCCTGAAGTCCCTCACATGGTCCCGCACTTCCGATAGATCAGCCTCACGCACCATTTCATCAACATGGGATTGAAACTCACTGGCCATGGCGCGGGCTTTTTTAACCGCTTTTGCAAGCCCGCGGATGGCAACAGGCAGATCCTTCGGGCCAATGACCACAAGGGCCACAGCACCAATCAGCGCAATTTCAGACCATGCAAAATCAAACATCTACCGTGCTCTTGTCTTCAGGCGCGCCCGGTCTCTGGGCATAGGCTGCGCGGCTAACTGGCTGAGTGAGGGTATGGTTTATCACGCCCCGTCTGCTGCGCAAACATCCGGCGCTGTGGCCGGTTCTGCCGGAGTGGGAGCATCGCCCTCCGCTGGCTCTGCCTCTGTGGCCGCATCAGCGGGGGGCGCGGACTGTTGCTCCGGCTTGCGGGCGGGCGGCATGAGGTCTGGCACATCAACCAACAGCTCCTCCCTGCGTGGCAGGTCAGACAGGCTGCGCAGCCCGAAGCAGCGTAAAAATTCAGGGGTTGTGCCCCACAATACCGGCCTGCCAGGCACTTCCTTCCGGCCTTTGGGCGCAACGAGCGCCGCTTCTATCAGCGTGTCCAGCACGGTCTGCCCAAGGCTGACACCGCGAATTTCCTCTACTTCCACGCGGGTGCATGGCTGGTGGTAGGCGATAATCGCCAGTGTTTCCATGGTGGCGCGTGGCAAGCGGCGGGGCCGGTCCAGCACACGGGTAAGTGCGGGTGCCAGATCTGGCGCGGTGCGGAACTGCCAGCCGCCCCCGACCTCCACCGGCACCACGCCCCGGCCCTCATAGCGCCGGATAACAGCCGCCAGAACAGCCTGCACAAACGCGCTCAGATTCTCCACGCTACGCGGCACAAGCTGCCGCCCTTCAAGCAGTTCCGCAATACGGCGCAGGCTGACAGGCTCCGTATTTGCAAACAGGAGGGCTTCCGTAAGGCGCACGGCTTCATCTGGCACCGCCATGCTATCGGCTGGCGGAGGAGCGGCTGCTTTCAGGGTTACGTCCTCTTGGTTTGGTAGGTCTGCTGCATCAACAGGGGCGGAAGGGAGAATGGTCATGGTGATGTTTGCCCCGTTGCTTCTACCGGCTTTTCTTCCTGTTCAGCCGTGTCGTCATCATTCTCTGCCGGATGGTGGGAACGCAGAAGAATCTGGCCGAATGTTTCATCCTGCCTCAGTTGTAGTTGCCCACTTTTGGCAAGCTCCAGACCTGCAATAAGGGTTCCTGCCATTGCAGCACGCCGCTGGCGCACGGCGTCCTCACCTACAGCGGCACCGGGGAGGGTCTGTGGCATGAAGGCATCCAGACTACTCCAGCCGGGCGGTGTTTCACCCAGCAGGCGCGTCAGCCGGGACAAGGCATCCTGCACGGTCCAGAACCGGATGGTACGTGGCGCGTAAGTACGTTTGCGGGCCGTGCGCCGCATGGCCGCCATATAAGCCCGCATAAGCTGTGGCATATCCAGCACCAACCCTGACCGATCAATCTCAATCAGATTTTCGGCCTCACCACGTGCCCATACGTCCCGCCCAAGACGGGGTCTGGCGTCCAACCACCGGGCCAGTTCACCCATACAGGCCAGTTCTATCAGCCGTTCCTGCAACAGTTCGGCTGCATCTTCGCCTTCTTCTGCAAGGTCATCTTCCGGCGGCAGGAGCAGGCGGGATTTAAGCCACGCCAGCCACGCCGCCATAACCAGCCAGTCTGCCGCAAGCTCAAGCCTTACCCTGCGGGCTGACTCAACAATGGCCAGATATTGCTCCACCAATTGCAGGATAGAGATACGGCTGAGGTCCACCTTTTGTGTGCGGGCCAGATCAAGCAAAAGGTCCAGCGGCCCTTCAAACCCATCCAGTTGCAGTAAGGGAACGCGAAGTTCCACAGCCTCTGCTGCGGTACCGCCTCCCCCATTCTGCGGCTGGACACCGGGCTGGATGGCGTCCGGCATCATAGCGGATGGGGCGGGTATGCCGCCCCCTTCTCCCAGCCCTGATGCGGGCAGTACCTGATGTTCGCCATCCATAAGATTAGTCTTACCTTAGCTGTCGCGTTCTCATGCAAGCTGTAAAGCTTACTGATGCACCTGAGCACAGGCCAGACCACGGTCACGCACCGCACCACAGAACGCCCGCGTATCTGCAATGGAGGCAAAACCACCCACACGCAAACGGTAGAACACGGCGTTATCGCGCACTATTTTTTCAATCACCGGCGTGCGGTCTCCAAACAGTGTAGGATACCGTGTTTTAAGACGGCTCCATTCCTGCATGGCCTGTGCCTCCGACTGAAGGGCAGCCAACTGCACCCGATATTTTCCACCAGCCACCGCGCTCGGTGCTTCGGGTTTTTCAGGCGTGGCGGGTTTTGCCGGTGCTTCTGCCACTGGCTTCTTGGCCGCAGGCTTTGCCGGTGCTGGAGCCGCTGGCGTGGACGCAGCCTCGCTATCCCCAGCGGCAGAATTATCCTCACTCCCCGTCCCGGCTTCCGGCAGGGTTGTGGGCTGTTGAGTGTCGTCCGCCGGGGTAGCCGGAGCAGCGGTGGAAGAGGCCGTTTTGTCCTCACCCTGCGTAGCGGGCGTTGCCTCGGGCGTGGTTGGGGTGGCCGGAGCTGGAGCCGGTGGCTTTGCCGCGTTCTCCGCCGCATCGGTCTTGGCCGCTTCCTGCCCGTACTGGGCTGCCAGCCCTTTGGGATTAGGTTTTTCTGGTGCCGGTACGGGGTGGGCCTGCCCATCATCCGCTTCTGGCATGGTTACGCCATCAAGCTGCATCCCGCCCGGATCAACCGGTTTGGTGCGCATAGAAACAGCAGGTGGCCCCAGCACGGGAATACCGCTCTGGTGATGGCCCAGCAAAGCCCAGCCACCAATCCCAACAAGCAGCACGGTGCCAAGACCGGCAGCACCATAGACAAGCCTGCGCGTACCCGCGTCACTATTCAAAAACTGACCCAGCGCCTGAGACACCACGCCCCCTTCCGGCGCCTTCCCAATGGGGGGAGCAGCGCGGCGGGGAGCATCGTCGTAATCAGCGCTCATGCGCTCGCGGGCGCGGCTGTTTTTGTCGTTAGCGGTAAACGGGTCTTTTGGTGTTTCGTCATTCATCAGCGCATTTCCTCCACAGGTGCTACACCCATGACTGCCAGCCCGGAACGGATAACCGTAGCTGTAGCCGCAACAAGGGCCAGACGCGCACGGCTTGCCTCTGGCGCTTCGGGCTGAAGGAAGCGCAGGGAGGCATCATCACGGCCACGGTTCCACAGGGAATGGAAGTCCCCTGCCAGATCGGCCAGATAGAAGGCAATACGATGCGGTTCCCGCGCATGGGCCGCGGCCTCAACCAGACGGGGCCACTCCGCAATACGGCGCACCAGAGCCATTTCTGCATCGGACTCCAGAGCCGCAAGGGACGTTGCAGCCAGAGCTTCTGCCGTAGCAGCGCCGTAAGACCCGTCTTCTACCGCGGCCCGCAGAACGGAGCGGCAACGGGCATGAGCATACTGCACATAAAATACGGGGTTATCGCGCTGCTGGGCCACAACCAGATCGAGGTCGAACTCCATCTGGGCATCGCTCTTGCGGGTCAGCATGGTGAAGCGGACGGCATCCTTACCCACTTCGTCAATCAGGTCCCGCAGGGTCACGAACGTGCCCGCACGTTTGGACATTTTGACCGGCTGACCATCACGCAGAATATGGACGATCTGGCACAGCACAACTTCCAGCGGCACAGTATCATTGGTCACCGCCCGCACGGCAGCCTTCATGCGTTTAACGTAACCGCCGTGATCTGCACCCCAGATGTCAATCATCACCTGTGCGCCACGGGCAGCCTTGTCTGCATGGTAGCCGATGTCATTTGCAAAGTAGGTGTTGGTGCCATCAGACTTCTTGAGGGCACGGTCAACATCATCCCCAAACTGGGTGGAGCGGAACAGAAGCTGCTCACGCTCTTCCCAGTCATCTGGCAGCTTGCCCTTGGGTGGCTCCAGCACGCCTTCATACAGCAGGCCTTCTTTTTCAAGGCGCGTAATGGCCGCATCCACCATGCCATCCCGCAGCACCTGAGCCTCTGATGTAAACACATCATGCGTGACGCCAAGGGCTGCCAGATCCTGTTTAATGGCTGCCATCATGTGGGCAACGGCAAAGCCACGCACGGTTTCCAGCCATGTTTTTTCAGGAGCGGGTCTGGCATCATCTTCTGCCAGCTTACCGCCAAATTCCGCCACAAGGGCTTCCCCTACCGGAATAAGGTACTCGCCCTTATATTGCAGACCATTGGGTGTCAGGGCGGCAAATTCATCTTCTGTCAGCGTGGTGCCGAGCGCCTGCAGGTAACGCCAGTAGGTTGCCCATGCCAGCGCCTTAACCTGGGTTCCGGCATCGTTGATGTAAAATTCCTTGGTGACATCAAACCCGGCTTTGGCCAGCAGATTGGCCAGCGCATCCCCCACCACAGCCCCACGGCAATGGCCTACATGCATGGGTCCTGTGGGGTTGGCAGACACATATTCCACGTTAGCGCGCACACCATGACCTGCCTGCGAATCGCCATAAGCCTCGCCAGCAGTCAGCACATGCGGCAGCACGCTACGCAGCACATCCGGATTGAGCGTGATGTTGACAAAACCCGGACCTGCGGCGGCAACCTTGGCAACGCCCTCCACTTTTTCCAGTGCAGCAACCAGATCCGCCGCAATGTCGGCTGGTTTACGGCGGGCCGCCTTGGCCAGCAGCAGGGCCGCATTGGTTGCCATGTCCCCATGGGCCGGGTCACGGGTAGGGGTTACTTCTATGCGGGCCAGTGTTTCTTCCGGCACGTCGGGTAACAGCCCCTGCACGGCGGCCAGGACGTGGTGACGGTAACGCTGGAACAAACACTCAGACATGCACTTAAAAATCCTACAAAAAAGCAATCAGGCTGCGTTTTCAGCCTGCTATTGAGAGATCCGTCAACCGGCGATGTTCTTCCATCGCGAACCGATCGGTCATGGATGCCACATAATCCGCCACTGCGCGGTGCCGTGTTGCGTCATCCCCCGCAAGGGCTGCCTCCTGCCAGCGGTCTGGCAGCAGTTTAGGCGACTCCGCAAGAATGGTGAACAGCTCCGCCGTGACACGCTGCGCTTTATACGTCATGCGGTTCACACGCCAATGCCGGTAAAGCTTTGCAAACAGAAATTTTCTGATCCCCTTGTTTGCCGCAGCCATGCCCGGACTAAACGCCACGACCGGGGCAGAGGCCGCACGCACATCCTCCACCGTTCTGGGTGCAAGGTCTTGCAGGTTCTGGCGGGTGGTTATCAGCACATCCGTTGCCAAGGCGTGAATGACACGGCGAACAATCTCATGCCGCACACGCTGGGTCTTGCGGGGGGTGTCCGTGTACTGCGCGGCCAGAGTGCGCACATCTGCCAGCACTTCGCCTACCAAAGGTACGTCCACAAGGTCATCCAGTGAAAGCAGGCCAGATTTCACGCCGTCATCAAGGTCATGACCGTGATAGGCAATATCATCCGCCAACGCTGCAACCTGCGCTTCTGTTGAGGCAAAACTGAGCAGGTCGAGGGACCACTGGGCATCAAAGTCCTGCAACCACGGTGCTGGCTTTTTGACCGGACCATTATGCTTGGCCAGCCCTTCCAGAGTTTCCCATGTCAGGTTCAGGCCATCGAACGCCAGATATCTGCGCTCCAGCACCGTCACCTGCCGCAAGGCCTGCGTGTTGTGGTCAAAACCGTTCCAGGGCTGCATCTGGGCGGCAAGAGCATCTTCCCCGGCATGGCCAAACGGGGTGTGCCCAAGGTCATGCGCAAGGGCTACCGCTTCCGTCAGGTCTTCATCCAGTTGCAGGAAGCGGGCCATAGAACGCGCAACCTGTGCCACTTCCAGAGAATGGGTCAGTCGGGTCCGGAAGAAGTCCCCCTCATGGTTAATGAACACCTGAGTTTTATATTGCAGCCGCCGGAAGCCAGAGGAGTGCACAACCCGGTCACGGTCCCGCTGCCACGGGGAACGGGTTGGAGATTCCTCTTCCCGGTACAGTCTCCGCCCCCGGCCCTCGGCGGGCTGTACGGCATAGGAGGCTAGGTCTGTATGGGCGGCCTGTATTGGCATCTATACTGCATCCTGCTCCGGTCTGGCTGCACCGGTAGGGTAAAGCCATGGTCGGGCCGCACAGTAAGACATTCCGGGAAAATTGACCATCTTTGCCGCAATAGCCCTTCAAACCGGCCTGCCTGCACGCTATCTATACCCCATGACCCAGCCACAGCCCTTCTCCGTGTCCGATGCAGCCGCCGCGCGCATTGCCTCGGTCCTTGCCAGCCGCAAACGCTCTGCGGCGGAACAGAACACCACCCCGCCTGTCGCACTCCGCGTGGCTGTGGAGGCCGGGGGCTGCAATGGCTTTCAATATCAGTTCAAACTTATCCCGCAGGCTGAGATTGAGGCGGACGATACCCACCTTGAAAAAAATACGGCCCTTGTGGTGGTGGACCCGACAAGCCTTGACCTTCTGGCTGGAGCCGAGCTTGATTTTACGGACAAGCTGATGGGTGCCCATTTTACGGTTAACAACCCTAACGCAGCTTCCTCCTGCGGGTGTGGCACGAGCTTTTCCGTCGCATGAAATTGGCCACCTGGAACGTCAACTCCGTTCGTCAACGCCAACATCTGATTCTGGACTGGCTGGAACGCCACAAGCCCGATGTTTTGATGATGCAGGAAATCAAATGCGAGACGGCGCAATTTCCCGCACAGGCGTTTGCTGAGGCTGGCTACGAGTGCGCGGTCGTGGGCCAGAAGTCCTACAACGGTGTGGCAACGCTGGTACGGGGCGCGTTTGAAGTCTGCACCGACCACCTGCCCGGTTTTGATAATCCTGCAGCCCGGTATGTTGAGATCCGCACACAGGGCCTGACGCTTGGCAACCTGTATCTGCCCAATGGCAATTCAGGCGGCGCTGAAGGTTACGCAACCAAACTGGCATTTTTTGATGCTCTTGCCGCCCGTGCGCGTGAACTGCTGCGCACGGATACAAACTTCATTTTTGCGGGTGATTACAATGTGTGCCCGAAGCCTGAAGACTGCGCCCCCGGTGCTTTGGGGCCAGATGATGCCTTGGTGCGGCCTGAGACCCGCGCAGCCTATAACCGCCTGCTCTGGTTGGGCCTGACAGACGCCCTGAGAGCTTTGCAGCCCTCCGGCAAGGCCTACACGTTCTGGGACTATCAGGCTGGGGCTTGGGACCGCGATAGCGGGTTGCGGATTGACCATGCCCTCCTCTCCCCCGCTGTGGCGGAGCGGCTCCTGACCGCCTCACCGGATAAAGCAGAACGGGCATGTGAACGCCCCTCTGACCATGTCCCGCTGATTATTACGTTGCAGGACGACCCTCAGGCTACTGCCTGAGGGGGCCGTTTATTGCTCGGCCTTGCCATCGGCGTTCCGATGGCAGTTTGGCGGGCACCATTTCCTAAGCGCACAGGCAGCACTGTCTCTGTTCCCTGCCATGATGGTTTCTTATCGAAACATCAGCCTCCACCTGCGACAGAATTTTTATTTTTTGCAAACTCGCCGTTATAGGGCACAGTTCTGTGCAAGCCTGTTTTTGTGCGGAGTACCACCATGTCCACCCCCTTCCCCCCTTTGCTCGACACGGCACGCGCTCTGGCACAGGGGCAAACAAATAGCCGCACCCTGATTGAACAGGCTTTGGCACGCATTGCGGACCCTGCAGGCGAGGGCCACAACACCTTTATTAAAACCCACGCAGCTGCCGCACGCCAACAGGCCGACACAATTGACAGGCACCGCAAGGCTGGCCACCCCCTGCCGCTTCTGGCGGGTATCCCCATGTCTGTAAAAGACCTGTTTGATGAAGCAGGCGGCCGCACCACGGCAGGCTCCCGCGTGTTGGCAGATGCACCTTTGGCGCAACAGGACGCCCCTGCTATAGCCTATGCCAAACAAGCTGGCCTTGTTTCCATTGGCCGCACAACCATGACGGAATTTGCATTCTCTGGCGTTGGCATCAATCCGCATACCGGAACACCCGCCAATCCGTGGGACCGTGCCCAACGCCGTATTCCCGGTGGCTCGTCCTCCGGTGCTGCCATTTCCGTCACGGACGGTATGGCCGCTATTGGTATTGGGAGTGACACAGGCGGCTCCTGCCGTATTCCCGCAGCGCTGACAGGCCTGGTTGGTTACAAACCCACCGCCAGGCGCATCAGCACACAAGGCACCGTCCCCCTCTCCTTCACGCTTGATTCCATTGGCAACATGGGTCGCACTGTGGCGTGTTGCTGGGCGACTGATCGTGCGCTTTCCGGCAATGCCCCGCTCTGGACAGAATGCCCCACGGCAGACCGTGTTACGGCACCGCGCCTTGGTGTGCTTCAAACTTATGTTCTGGACGGGATGGACAACACAGTCAGCGCCACCTATCAGGCAACGTTGCGTCGTCTGGAGCAGGCTGGCGCCATACTACATGACGTAGAGTTTCCGGATCTGAAAACTCTACCCCATATCAATAGATTTGGTGGCTTCCCGGCACCTGAATCTTTGTCCTGGCATCAGGACCTGATTGCAGAAAAAGCAGCACTCTATGACCCCTTCGTCTTGAAACGTATTTTACGCGGCAAGGAACAAAGTGCTGTGGACTACATTGCCCTCATGCAGGCACGGCAAAACCTGATTACTCATGCACGTACTCTCCTGCACGAATATGACGCACTTATTTTCCCGACTGTACCCGTTATTGCGCCACGCATTGCGGACCTGACGGAAGACACAGTTTATACACACACCAACCTGCTTTTGCTGCGTAACCCGACTATCACAAACTTTCTGGATGGCTGCGCCATAAGCCTTCCCTGCCATACAGCAGGAACCGCCCCTGTTGGCCTGATGGCCATGCAGGTACAGAACGAGGATGACCGTCTTTTCAACACGGCTTCGTGGCTGGAAGAAACGTTACGCCCTGTGACAGCACACTGAAACGCAGCAGGACGGCGGGAGGAACAATACTCCCGTGGTTATACTGACCCTCAGTCATCAAAGTTTATTGTGGTGTTTTGTCCATCATATTGGCGCACTAAAATAAACTTTAAGAATAACGCGCCTACAAAAAACTTCCTTTTTTAGAAGAATATTTCAAAATAAATTTTGCACATTGCTTTTAAAAAAACTTAGTCAGCCAGAAAAAATGCAACCATCCCCCAGACAATCTGTTCTGACCAGCAGATTATCCTGCCTGACAGGATAGAACTGCTCATTCATGAACAGGAAACCACCATGGCCAAAGCTTCTGACAACAGCTTCCTGACGGATGTTAAAACGCTCCGTGAACGTGCAAAAAAATCCATTGAAACAGGGGCCGTAACCCCAACATATGAAGGCGATGTGCAAACCGCCATTGACCTGCTGCAAACGGTTGTTGCAACCGAACTGGTGTGCGTGCTGCGCTATACCATGCACTCAATTTCTGTTGAGGGCCTGACCAGCGAAAGCATTGCAAACGAGTTTGCTACCCACGCCAAAGAAGAACGGGCACATATGCTGGCTGCGGCCAACCGTATTGACCAACTAGGCGGCGTTCCCAACTTTGACCCCGAAGGTCTGGCCACTCGTTCTGCCAGCGAATACGGCAAAGGTGGTACTCTTGTAGAAATGGTGCGCCAGAACCTGGTGGCAGAGCGTCTGGTCATTGAACATTACCGTGAATTGATCCGCTATTTTGGCGACAAAGACCCGACAACACGCATCATGCTCGAGCATATTCTGGCAGAAGAAGAAGAGCACGCAACAGACATGCACGATCTGCTGGTTGCCCATGAAGGAAAGCCTTTCCTGAAAAGCTGAGCTATCCTCAAATCTCTTTATTTTCCAGTACAGTATGAAAAAGGGTTGGCCATGACTATTCAGGCAGCAGGTCGGGTTGCGGGCAAGGTTACCGTCATTACGGGCGCAGCCCGTGGCATGGGGCGCGCTACGGCAGAACGCTTTGCTCAGGAAGGAGCAAAACTTGTTCTCAATGATCGCGATCAGGCCCCTCTGGATGAACTGGCCAACCAGTTGAAGGCCCATGGTACCGAGGTTATTGCCGTGGCCGGAGATGTTGCGAGTGAGGCCGATATCAAGCGTCTTATGGCAGAGGCTGTCAGTGCTTTTGGGGGCATTGATATTCTGGTTGCCAATGCCGGGGTTATTCCCGAATCAGACCTGGCCTCTGCCACTGTTGACCTGTGGGACCACACAATGGCGGTAGATGGTCGCGGCATGTTTCTGTCCTGCAAATATGCTGCGGCGGAGATGGTCAAGGCGGGCCGGGGCGCCATTGTATGCCTGTCCTCCATTTCTGCTTTTGCTGGCCAGAGGGGGCAGGCTGTGTATGGGCCTGCAAAGTTTGTGGCCTCTGGGCTTACAAAACATCTGGCAATTGATCTGGCCGACAAGGGCATACGGGTAAACGCTGTTGCACCCGGCACCATTGATACGCCTGCCGTTGCTGGGTTGGGCAAAAAGGGGATTGAGAAAGTTGTTTCCATGCACCCCCTAGGCCGCATGGGAAAACCAGAGGAAGTTGCAAACGCCATCCTCTTTCTTGCATCAGACGAAGCCTCGTTCATTACGGGCGCTGTGCTTCCGGTGGATGGGGGTTATCTGGCCCAGTAAAAATTCTGGCAGATCATATTACGATGTTAAGCACCTAAAAAAGAGGAGACAGTGTCTTCTTTTTTTCTATTCCATGACATCAATTGTTCCTGTCTCATGATCTCGGGGCCACGCGAGAATCATTTCCTTCCCGAAACCGAGTGTATTTGGCATACTCTCCTTCCCGTTAGGCGTCCTCATTCAAACGGCAGGTGCCAAGTCATGCGTTCTTTTTCCCGGCGTTCTGTCTTACAGACAGGCATTCAGCTTTCTGCTGGCGGCATTCTGCCCAGACACGCCTTTGCACAGTGTTCATCCAAAACGCTCACCACAGTCCAAACGGGCTTTGAGACCCTCAGGCAAGACCACTACACACCGTTGAAAGGCCACAAGGTTGGTATTGTAGCCAACACAGCCAGTGTCGATGCCAATTTGCAGTCCGTTGTTGACTGCCTGCACCAAAGCCCTGCCGTGCATCTTCAAGCCATCTTTGGGCCTGAACATGGTTTTAGAGGTAGCGCCAGAGAAGGATATGCAGAACCCCAGAGCGTAGATGCCCGCACTGGGTGCACCGTGTATGATATCTACATGAAGACCGGGAAAAAACTTCAGGATATTTTGAAAAATTCCGGCATAACCTGTCTTGTTTTTGATATTCAGGACGTTGGCGCTCGGTTTTATACGTACATCTGGACGTTGTTTGACTGCCTTGAGGCCTGCGCCCAGCTACAACTCCCGCTTATTGTGCTTGACCGCCCCAACCCCCTTTCCGGGCAGGATGCTACTGGTCCCGTTCTGGAGCCTTCTCTGGCCTCCTTTGTAGGCCGTGCCCCTATTGCGCTCCGGCATGGCATGACGGTGGCTGAACTCGCCAAACTTTTTAATGCGCAGTTCATGCCCACACGCGCGAGGCGACCCGCACCGCTTGAGGTTATTCCTCTTTCAGGGTGGCAACGGTCTCAATTTTTTGAAGAGACAGGTCTGCCATGGTGCCCCCCAAGCCCCAACATGCCCACACCGCTCACGGCCCTACTGTACCCCGGCACCTGTCTATTTGAAGGGACACGCTTTTCGGTCGGGCGAGGCACAGCACTCCCGTTCCAATATCTGGGGGCAGATCAGCCTGACGGGAGCAAGTGGGCTGACCACATCCATCAACACAGCGCCCCCGGCACAGCAGTGCGGGATGTCTGGTTTACCCCTCTGGCCGGGCCTTTTAGCAATACCCTGCTACACGGTATTCATTGCACAGTAACAGACCGTAGCTGTTTTGACCCCATAACTGCCGGTCTTACTTTTTTAAGAAGTGCGCAGGCGCTTTCTCAAACATCAATCTGGCGTGGTGATGGGCACTTTTTCGACCAGCTTTGTGGCTCCTCCAAACTCCGCCCTCTCTTGGAACGTGGCGCAGACATAGCCACTCTGGCGGGTTCGTGGGAAAAAGACCTTACTGCTTTCCGGGCTGTGCGCCAGCAGTTCCTGCTTTATTAACCCCTTACCGTAAATAGTTTTCCTTCAAAAACAACACCACTATTTACCCATTTTTTACAGGAATACAGGGTACAGAGCTTGCATGCAGGATTTGACACACACCGGAAATCTGCGTCCGGTTCTCCGCAACAAGCTGTGCCCGATAAAAGGATTTTCCTGAAACCTGCACAGAGCTGACTGCGGGCGTTGCATGGAGGGAGCGTGATGCCAGAACCCGTGTGCTTTTCTCCGCAACACGCTTTGCTTCCGCATAGGTTGAAAACGCTCCAACCTGCACGGTTCCCTGCTGACCATTGTGGGGCGCGGCCCCAAGCTGGTGGCTAGAAAAACCAATAGCAGGCGTTACAGCAGCTACGGCCTGCCTCGGCTGTAATGTGAGGGGCTTTACACCGCGGGGGAGCGATGTAGCCACTGTATTAGAGGCGAGCGGCACCGCACTGGTTTTATACGGTGCAGGATGCGGCGCTGCGAGTGCTGCAACCTGAACGGCTTGGGCCGGTTGCGGCACACCATACCTATTGCCTGCCTCTGACTCACTCTCTCCAACTGCTCCACTCGCACTGTCGGCCTGCGCAATGGCCGTTACTGGTGCTGGCGTTTCAGGCACTGGGTCTGGATGCGGAGTGTCCCGGTCCATCAGGCAAGCGCCTGTTGGATCATATTCGGCGTTAGGGTCGCGCAGGCAGCCGTCAGCAGTGCGCGTAAGGTCTGTACGGGTATAGTAGGAGTCTGGCGCTGTGCTGGTCGCCCCTGTCTGCTGCACAGGCACAGGTGCCCAGTCACCCCGTACCGCAACGCCACCACCAAGATTAGGCGTAATGGCAGCCACATAATTTACAGTTTCATCCGGCAGGGGCCGACCATTGCTCAAATAGTCATCTACCCGACTAGGGCCAGCATTATAGGCAGCCAGAAAACCCGGCGCGCCGTATTTATCATACATAAGGCGAATATAGGCCGCGCCTGCTATAATGTTATCATGCGGGTCATATGGGTCAGAGCCAAGGTTATACTGGCTTTGCATGTCCGCGTAGGTAGCGGGCATAAGCTGCATCAACCCCATAGCGCCAGCACCGGATGTTGTAAGCTGACCGCCAAGATACTGCTTCCCCCCGGACTCCTGATGCATGACAGCACGTATCCATGTTTCAGGAATGGCAAAGCGTTTGGCGGACTGCTTGATGTAAGGCCCCCACGGGTCGCTAGCCGTGCCCGGAGCAACGTAGGAGGGCGAGGACGGCCGTGCTGCAAACCCACGCGCGGCCCACGCCTGTGAAACTTCCCGGTATAAACGGTAAGACTCCGCCTCTGCTTTATTCACGGGAGCCATGCTTACAACCATGGCAGTCCAGAACGTGGCCGCACAGCAGTGCTTCAGCACGCCGGAGAATGGCACAGCCCCATACCGGACATCCCTGCTGAAGGACGCCTGTGTTTTCGGTCTTCCGTCCCTGCCCTTGGTTTGCATACTCCACGCCTAACGCTTTTATAAACCATAGCGTGACTGACATGACATTCCGGCAATTTTTCGGCGGCTCGACTGTTATGTTTTTTGTGAACTCTCTGCTCAACGATGGCGGATGTGCTTTTCAAGGCAATCCTAGACCAAACACTGACCGTCCAGGCGTTGTAAGCACAGCGCACTGCATGCTCACGAAGTGTTACACAGAAACGTGACGTGCCTAATTTTGCATAACAGCCATTATACATCCGACCTTCCCTCTGCAGGAAGCAACATTGTCTTTATTTAAAAGAGCCTGCCATGTTTGCTCAGCCTCTTGTGCCTTTTGGGAACAGCCTTGTTCTCTCTTTCCTTCTCGCCGCATCTCCCATTTTTGTAACGCTTATCATGATGGGGGTTTTGCGCCGTCCTGCATGGCAGGCAACGCTGGGCGGCCTGATTATCGGTCTTGTCATGGCGGTAACGGTCTGGAAACTTCCGGTTTCCTTGGCCTTTGCCAGCATTACAAACGGTATGGTTTTCTCTTTCCTACCCGTTATGTGGATTGCGCTTAGCGCCCTGTTTCTGTTCAACATTGCAACCCAGACAGGCCGGTTTGATGCATTCCGTATGTGGATTATCAAACACCTCCCCAATGACCGCCGCGTCATGCTGGTGGTGTTAGGCTTCTGCTTTAGCGCCGCGCTGGAAGGTGTTGCCGGGTTTGGTACACCTGTTGCCATTACCAGCGCCTTGCTGATTATGCTTGGCTTCCCGGCCCTTGAAGCACTGACCTATGTGTTGATTTTCAATTCAGCACCCGTGGCTTTTGGTGGTCTGGGTATTCCCATCACAGTGCTTTCCTCCATTACAGGCCTTCCTGCACCTGTGCTTGGCAGCACGATTGGGCTGCAATTAGCGCCGTTTGCCTGCCTTATTCCATTTTATGTGGTGGCACTGTATGCGGGCTGGCGTTCTATCAAGCAGCTTTGGCCCGTCTTGCTTGTAGCTGGCGGCAGTTTTGCCCTGACCATGGTGCTGGTTTCAACCTACATTAGCTACAACCTAAGCAACGTGCTGTCTTCCAGCGTGTCTCTGGTTGTTACCATTCTGTTCCTTAAAGTTTGGTCTCCCGCGCCTGATGCCGCTTATGCCATTGATGCCGCCCACCTGACACAAGCACCGGCAAAGGCCGGTGCGTGGCAGGGCCCACACTGGCAGGGCTGGATTCCATGGATTGTGGTTATTCTGGTGGTTATTGTCTGGGATACCCTGCACCTTTCTAAAATTGGCGCAACGCCTGTCCATTGGCCCGGCCTGGACAAACAGGTGTTCATCTCCCTCTATCAAAAGCCGTATGCTGCGATCTGGAACTTTGAGCCGTTGGGCACAGGCACAGCCATTTTTGTTTCTGCCATTCTGACTGCCTTGCTAACCGGGGCTTCCGCAAAACAGTTCAGTGCAGCTTTAGTCACAACCGCCAAACAGGGGTGGCTTGCGGTTATTACCGTGGCCCTTACAATCGGTCTGGCTTTCCTGATGAACTATTCCGGCATGACCTATACTCTGGGTTATGGCGTTGCCTCCACCGGCGTGCTGTTCCCACTGGTTTCTGTCTTCCTGGGATGGATTGCCGTCTTCCTGACCGGGAGCGATACCTCAGGCAATGCGCTGTTTGGTAACCTGCAAGTTGCCGCCGCGCACCAGCTTTCACTGGACCCTGTGTTGTTTGCCTCCGCCAACTCCGCCGGTGGTGTTATGGGGAAAATGATTTCCCCTCAGAACATCACCACTGGGGTGGCCGTTACGTCCCTTAAAGGGCAGGAAGGTGTCGTGCTGGCCCGCACATTCAAGCACAGTATTTTCCTGACGCTGCTGATGGGGCTGGTGGTCGTGTTTCAGCAATATGTTCTGAGATAACGCTTTACCCCACCACACACAAAAAAAGGCGGAGCCAAACTGGCTCCGCCTTTTTTATAGTGAATCTGTTCCTAGTCTCAAACAGGCCCTCGTAAATGCACTCAGGCTACAAGTGGCTGAAGGATATGTAATGAAAGAGGTTCTGCCACCTTATCTTTCAGGCTTTCAACCAGAGTTTTGAAATGGGGCGTTTCCATATGGGCCTGCAAGGCCTCACGGCTGCTCCAGCGTTCAATGAAAACAAAGGTCTGGGCATCATCCAGATCTCTGTTCGGCACATACTGCAAATTGGTCGCTTCAGCGCGGGATTCTGGCACACAGGCTACCATGGCGGCAGCCACTTCTTTTTCCGCACCCGGCTTGGCTTTAACCCGAGCCACTACTGTAATTTCCTGTGACATGACGCGTCCATTTCTGACTGAAGGCTGAAAACCGGCACTTTAAGGCAAACTGTGCTGACAGGCTATGCTTACCAGCTATCCCGTGAACCACCGCCGCCTGAACTACCGCCACCGGCACGGAAAGACCCACCACCGGAACTGCCGCCGCTACCACCGCCTCCACGCCCTCCGCCTTGCAGAAAAGCTGAGAGAATATTGAGAATAAGGTTGAGCCAGAAGCTCCAGGTCGCACTACGTGCCTGCTGAGCCTGTGGGTCAACAAAACCGGGGTTTTGCAGCTTCTGCCGCCGGGCACGGCGGATGAGGTA
Source organism: Acetobacter cibinongensis (assembly GCF_000963925.1). Taxonomy (GTDB): domain Bacteria; phylum Pseudomonadota; class Alphaproteobacteria; order Acetobacterales; family Acetobacteraceae; genus Acetobacter; species Acetobacter cibinongensis. The sequence continues at coordinate 103,562 of NZ_BAMV01000011.1, read as the reverse complement.
GAGAGGCAGCACCACAAACAGCAGAATAACCACCACCAAACCCGTGAGGCCTTCCCACGCATCTGTAGTGGCATCAACCGGAGGTTGTGGAGATGTATCCTCTGCATTTTTGAGAAGTACGGCCATACCATCCAGTATACCGTTCAGGGCATTTGCATACTGCCCTGCTTTCAGAGCGGGCCGTGCCGCCCGCAGCAGGTCATTGCTTTGCAGGTCTGTCAGAACGCCTTCAAGCCCATACCCGACTTCAATGCGAGACTGCCTGCTTTCCACCGCCAGAATAATCAGCACACCATTATCATGGCCTTTGCGGCCTAGGCCGGTGTTCTGAAATGTCTCGTTGGCGTAAGCGTCAATGTCGTCAACATGACCGGGCAGATCAATGGCAATCTGCGGGTTACCGGGCAGGGTTTGGGAGAGTGTAAAGAGTTTCTGGCTCAAGGCCGCTTCTTCATCTGCACTCAATACATGCTGAGGGTCTGTCACCCAGCGTTGCAACGTGGGCGCAGCAGTCTGGGCACATGCCATGCTGCCACCAAGGGCCAGCACGCAGCAGACCGCCAATCCCAGACCAACCCAATATGACAGACGCGAAGAGACGCGCTCAAAGCCAGAAAAAAGTTTCATCAAACCCTGCCCTCCAAACCGGAACCCGCAACTCTGTTTTAGTGTTTGGAGAAGTCCACCACAGGGGGGGTCTGTGCTTCTGGAGAAGCTTCGTAATAAACCCGCTTATGGAAGCCCAGCATGTTGGCAATCAGGTTGCCGGGAAAGTGCGCAACGGTCTGGTTATACGCCAGAATGGATTTTTGCAGGCGCTGGCGGGCAACGGTAATACGGTTCTGTGACCCTTCAAGCTGAACCATCAGGCTTTTGAAGTTTTCATTGGCCTGCAACTGTGGGGACTGCTCAACCACCGCATTGATAGCCTTGATCTGCTGCGCGTTGCGGGTTTGTGCTTCCAGAATTTTCTGCTGGAGGGCAGCATCATCCAGTTTGGTCGGATCAATCTTGTTCAGGGCTGCCTCACCAGAGCGGGCATTGGCGTAATCTGTCAGCGTGTCGTGCTCATGTGTTGCATAGCCTTTGACAGTGTTGACCAGATTAGGAATGAGGTCAGACTGGCGCTGCACTTCGTTCTGCAACTGGCCCATCTGTTCCTGCACGTTCTGGTCTACGCCCATAAAACGGTTATAGCTGGACCCGGCGATAAAAATAAGACCGACAAGAATGATTGCCGGTATAAGAAGCTTCTTCATCAAGAAATCCCTATAGTCATCATCTAAGGCTATTGGGGCAATACCAGTCTGGGTTCCCTCAACACCTTTCCTGCTGCTCTTTTACCCTAAAAACTTCAAAGCAATATCTTAAAATAAAAAGCACGCCGGAAGTGCGCTTGGCATCTTGGAGCAAACGGAGCACCGCTTTATAGTCCGGGGTATGATTATCATTACCGGTGGCGCCGGCTTTATCGGCTCGTATCTTCAGGCAGCCCTCGCCAAGCGCGGGCTTGAAACACTTATTGTGGACTGGCTCGGCTCTGACCTGAAATGGCGGAACCTTGCAGCCCACCCGCCTGCGCGCATTGTTGCGCCGGAAGATCTGGACGCCTTCCTGCTGACTAACCCCAAAGTGGAAGCTGTTTTTCACATGGGGGCCATTAGCGAGACCACCGCCCGTGATGCAGACCTTGTGTGGCGTACCAATGTGGCGCTGTCCCACAAATTGTGGAACTGGTGCACCCGCAACAAGGTGCGTTTCATTTACGCCTCTTCCGCCGCCACTTACGGTGCTGCGGACAAGCCTGACCTGTTTTCTGACAATCCGGCACGCCTGAGCACACTTGAACCCCTTAACCTATACGGGTGGTCCAAGCATGTTTTTGACCAGCAGGTTATGAAAATGCTCAAGCAGCGTGCGCCAAGCCCGCCGCAATGGGCCGGGTTGAAGTTCTTTAACGTCTACGGCCCCAATGAATACCACAAAGGAAAAATGATCTCTGTGGTTAAGGTCAAGTATGACGAGGTCAAGGCTGGCAAACCCGCCCGCCTGTTCCGTTCTGACCGCCCGGATATTGCAGATGGCCAGCAGTCCCGTGACTTCGTGTGGGTCGGGGATGTGGTGGATGTCATGCTGTGGCTTTATGATACCCCTACAGTTTCCGGCCTGTTCAACTGTGGCAGCGGCACTGCCCGCTCCTACCTCGACCTGGCCCATGCCGTGTGCGATGCAGCAGGCATGCCGCGTCAGGTGGAATTTATTGATATGCCGGAAAGCCTGCGTGGCCAGTACCAGTCCTACACACAGGCGGACCTGACGCGTCTGCGGGCAGCCGGCTATTCCAAACCTTTTACTTCACTCGAAGACGGCATACGCCACTATGTGCAGGACTATTTGGCAACGCCTAATCCCTACGTCTAATCCTTCTCTGTCTCCTGCCTGACCGGATACCCCGCCCCATGCTGCCCGTTCTTCTTTTCCCTCAGTTTGACCCGGTGCTGGTGCATCTGGGGCCTTTGGTCTTCCGCTGGTATGCCCTCTCCTATATTGTCGGCATTGTGTTGGGCATTGCCCTGTTACGCAGGCTGGTTGTGCTGGCCCCCCGCGTATGCAGCCCGGAGCAGGCGGATGACTTTTTGGGGTGGGTTACAATGGGCGTGCTGCTTGGGGGCCGCCTGGGCTATGTGCTGTTCTACCAACCCGGATATTACCTGACACACCCGCTCAGTATGCTGGAAGTCTGGCATGGAGGGATGTCGTTTCATGGCGGCGCACTTGGTGTCATTATCGCCATGGCGCTGTTCTCTTGGCGCAATAAGCTCAATTTTCTGGCCTTTGCAGATCGTGGCACTGTAGCTGTTCCCATCGGGTTGGCACTGGGGCGCACGGCAAACTTCATTAATGGAGAGCTATGGGGGCGGGAAGCGCCCGCCAGCCTGCCATGGGCCATGATTTTCCCGGATGCGGGCAGCATACCCCGGCACCCCTCCCAGCTTTACGAAGCTTTGACGGAAGGCGTGCTGCTTTTTACCATCATGTTCATTGCCTCCCGCAAGCAGAGCATACGGGAGCGGCCCGGCTTTCTGGCGGGCCTTTTCCTGGCGGGCTACGGGTGTGCGCGTAGTTTTTGCGAATTCTTCCGTGAGCCGGACTCCTTTCTGGGCTTTCTGCCTGGAGGCATAACCATGGGGCAACTTCTGTGTGTTCCCATGATTATAGCGGGTGTAGCCCTTATGGTGCATGCACGCAGCAAACCGACCTATGCAGGCCTGCCTGAACCCGATGTCACACCAGCCCCTGCATCATAAAACTGATCCAGCCGTTCTGCCGGATGGCGCTGAGCGGCTGGACATTTTCATGGCCCGCGCCAACGCACAGTATTACGCCACCCATCCGCTCCTTTCGGACTTTGTGACGGCGCCGGAACTGTCTCAGGTGTTTGGGGAGTTGATAGGCGCCTGGGCCGTTGCTGTCTGGCAAAGCATGGGTTGCCCTTCCCCCTTCATTTTTGCAGAAGCCGGGCCAGGGCGCGGTACACTCATGGCGGATGCACTGCGCCTGATAACCCGCCTGGTACCAGACATGGCCGATGCCGCCCGTGTGCATCTGGTTGAAACATCGCCCCTCATGCGGCGGACACAGGCAGATGCCCTGCACCCTTACACCACTCCCCTCTGGCACAACCGCATTGAAGACCTGCCAGCCGGGCCAATGATTCTGCTGGCCAACGAGTTTCTGGACGCCTTACCCATCCGGCAGTTTGAGCATAGTCCGGCCGCAGGCTGGCAGGAGCGTTATGTGGCAAATGGCGCGTTCCATACCGTGCCCTGTAGCACCCCAAGCCTGCCAGATGGACGCACGTTTGAGGACACGGTGGTTGTTGAACTCTGCGAGCCAGCGCTTGCGATAGCCCGCTCATTAGGCCAGCGCTTCACCCATTCCCCCGGTGCGGCCCTGTTTTTGGACTACGGCCATTTCTCACAGTTAACAGGGGATTCCCTTCAGGCTCTGCGAAAGGGGCAGCCAACACCCCCGCTTGACACTCCAGGTGAGGCAGACCTGACAGCCCATGTGGATTTTACAGCCTTTGCCGCAGCCGCGCGCAAGGCAGGAGCAAAAGTCTGTGGCGCTGTCACACAAGGAGCATTTTTATGTGCTCTTGGGTTAATGGAACGCACTGAGCAACTTGCACGCAAGGCTCACCCAGAAGCAGCCGTTGCCTTGCGTCAGGCCGCGGACCGTCTGGCTGCGCCAGAGAGAATGGGGCATCTTTTCCGGGTTATGGCCCTGACATCGCCCTCTCTCCCAACGCCACCAGCTTTATGAAAGGACCCGCGGCATGACTCTCGACACAGGTAAAAATGGCTCCCTGCTCTCCCCGTTGACCAGCCCGCTGCTCACGCAGGCACGGCACGGCTTTTTTACGCGGGAAGGCGGCGTGTCCACTGGTCCTTATGCAAGCCTGAACTGTTCAACCCGGTCCGGTGACACCCCTGAAAACCTGACCGAAAACCGTGCCCGCGTTGCACAGTGGATGGGCGTTTCAGCCTCGTCTTTACTGGGGGTCACGCAGGTGCATGGTGCCCACGTCATCACAGCCCAGACCCCTTGGCCAGCCGGGAGCGGCGGTGAGGCAGATGCCATGGTTACAACCAATCCGGATATTGCCCTTGGCACCATTACCGCAGATTGCGCGCCTGTTCTTTTTGCCTCCACAGATGGGCGTGTGGTTGGTGCTGCGCATGCGGGTTGGCGGGGGGCTTTGGCCGGTGTTCTTGAAGCAACCCTACAGGCCATGCAGGCACTTGGCGCAGAAACCAAAGACATACAGGCTGTCGTAGGCCCCTGCATTGCACAGGAAAGCTACGAAACCGGCGAAGACATGCGGTCTGCCATTACATCTGCCTACCCACAGGCTGCACAATTTTTTGCCCCCGGCCAACGGCCCGGCCATTTTCAGTTTGATCTTGCTGGCTGGTGTGTATTTCGCCTCCAGCACGCAGGTGTAGGGCGGGCTGCGGCTCTGGGCGTTGATACCCTTACGGACGACAAACGCTTTTTCAGCCACCGCAGACGCACCTTGGCCGGTGGCGGCCCCATTGGGCACCAGATTTCAGTTATTGCACCCGGAGTGAACCACTAATGCTGCGTTCCCTACGCCACGCCTGCCTCCCGTTTTCAGCACTTTTTCTGCTGGCAGGCTGCATTGACGTGCCACATCCTTTCTCCAACCCCGGCAAGGCTGCCAAGGAATTAGCGGGTAATGCCCCTCCTGCGCGGCTGGATGTCCCAACCCCAACGGAGGCCCTGCTCCCACAGGCAGGTGCGCAACTCTGGTCCAAAGCTGTGGCGGAGGAATTGTTGCAGCAGACCATTCCTGCCATGGCCCAGCCTGTGCGCCCTGGCGACTGGTGGCTGAAGATGCGGGCTAAAATGCAGGGGGATCAGGTTATTCCGGTTTACATGGTCATGACCCCCAAAAACACCATCCGCGCCACGCAGGAAGGCACACCCGTTCCAGCCGCCCTCTGGTCAGCCGCAGATGCACAAACACTGCATACCGTAGCGCTGGATGCTGCACCCCGTATTACGTCTGTCCTGACCGGTATTCAGGCGGATGACATGGAAAAAGACCCCAAGAGCCTGAAGCACCGGGCCGCACGCGTTTATTTCACAGGGGTTGAGGGCGCACCGGGGGACGGCAATATTTCTCTGGCGCGGGCATTTGTCACATGGTTCAGCAAAACACCAGATGCCATACAGAACACGTCTGAAAACGCAGATTATATCGTAACCGGCAAGGTTAAGCTTTCACCTGGCCCGGTTGGCACCACCCATCACCCACAGGAACATATTGAGATTGTGTGGCGTGTAACGGACAAAGCCGGGAAAGAGGCCGGAGCCGCAACGCAGCTCCATGATATTGAGGCCCATTCGCTCGACCATTATTGGGGGGATGTTGCCGTGGTAGCAGCGCAGGAAGCAGCGGCGGCGGTCGATCAGATTATTGACCGGTATTCCGGTCGGGAAAACGCACCATTGGCAGACGGCACCGCACCAGCAGAAAAAGCAAAAGCCAAATAAAAGGCTGCATTTACAAAAAAAAGGCGCTCGAAGCGCCTTTTTTTATAGGGTGTTATCCCCAACCATCAGGACTGAGAGGTTGGTGACACCACAACACACCCACTCAGGCTACGGCATGCGGCAACTGCATCATCATGAGACAGATTGGTTAGGCGCGCCCTGTACAGGCGGCTCTTTTTAACCTGCACGGTAGCCACCTGCGCCTTAGCGCCAGATAATGCACTACTTGCTTTTGTTTTAGCGTGCCCAGTCGCCTGTTGAGCGAGTGAGGCAGACCCAAAAGCTCCAACCTGAATGGCCCAGTTTTTAGGAGTATTGGCTCTCACCCGGCTGCTCTGCAACGGTGCAGGCTCAGCCATTGCTGGCGAGACAAACCGCAAATGACGGCTGGCTGGCTGCGTAACCGGGGCCGTTTGTTGCGGCGTTGTAACCGCTGCAACGCGCAGCACTGGGGCATTGGCGGACGTTACAGCATCATCAGAAGACGAGGTGTCCTCAGTCGGGTTGGGTATGGGGTCTGAGGAATCAACTGCCTGCGCAACCTGTACAGGAGCGGAAGCGGCAGACTCTGTTTGCCCATCGGCTGCAAGGCGTTTGGCCCAAACAGAACTGACATCGTTGCGCGCTGTTGTGGTGGCCGTATTACGCGCCAGCGGGTGCCAGTCAGCACCATAAGTCGAACTGCCACCCCCAACTGTTGCACTGGCGCTGGCCACCTGCACAGGTTGCGTTGCCGTGGCCCCTGCTGAACGGTTTGCCCAGGCGGTGCTTACTGCACTGGTAGCGCTGTTCGTCAGAATGGGTTGATAAGACTGTGCCATGGAATCATGGCTGGCTACCAGGATATCCGCCTGTGACCTGTTAGCCGGAGAGATACCAACTATCTTGCGGCCAATTGCCGCCACATAATTACGTGTCTCACGCGGCAGAATACGGTTGCGGGTAATAAAGTCTTCCAGCCTGCCCGGCCCGGCATTGTAAGCCGCCAGAAAACCGGGAGAGCCGTAAGTATCATACATCTGCCGCAGATACGCGGTGCCCGCCATGATGTTATCATGCGGCTCGTAAGCATCTGAGCCAAGATTGTAGGCAGCGCGCATTTCGTCATAGGTCGGCGGCATAAGCTGCATCAAACCCATAGCGCCGGGCGCAGACGTGACAAAGCTGCCATTATGGAACAGCCTGCCACCTGATTCCTGCTGCATGACGGCACGCACCCAGACTTCCGGCACGTCAAAGCGCTTTGCGGCCTCCTGAATGTAAGGGCCCCACGGATCTTCCGGCGGGCCAGGCGGTGCATAATAAGAGCGGGCATGGGCACGGTACTGCGCGGCTTCTTCTGCCACAGGAACCGACGGGCCTGTCTGGGGTTGTCCCGCACAGGCCGCTAACAGCCCAAGCAACCCCAACACAGGGGTCGTACGCACGGCACGACGCACCACCGCACGCCCTGATGATGCTGAAACAGTCAGAATTTGGATTTTGAGCCCGCTTATCATGGCTTGCATACGCCCTGCCCTGAAGACGAGGAGTACCCATACCGGACGGACCGGAAGTGCTCCTGAGAGTCTGTGGTAAGAAAATCTTTTAAATATCTATAACGCCAGCCTTTGCCATGCAACATGAACCGGCTTGCTCCTGCTACTCCGCAAGACAAACTGTTGCGGCTAAAAGCCTGATCGGATAGGCGAGAGAACATGACCCTGAACACTCCCGCTGCTGAGCCCACTTTTACGTCTGGCGTTCTGCTGGCTTCAACACCACGCTCAAACGGTGCTGGCCCAAACCCACCTGCCACAGCGCGCAAGCTTAAATCCCGATTCGGAATGGCCGTGCAGGACATTGCGGACTCGTTCAAGCTCTGGCGGTTGGCCACCAGACTTGGGTGGCTGGATGTACGGCTACAGTTCAGTGGTTCCACGCTCGGCCCCTTTTGGCTCACGCTTACAACGGCAATCATGGTCGCCGCGATGGGCATGATCTATTCGCAGCTTTTTCATCTGGCCCTTAAAGACTATTTACCCTACCTCTCAATTTCGATGATTCTGTGGCAGAATGGGCTTTCCTCTCTTGTGCAGGAAAGCTGCTCTACCTTCACGCGGGCGGCAGACAGTATTCGCTCTGTCACAATGCCCTATACGGTACAGGCCCTGCGCACCACCATCCGGTGCAGTCTGGTTCTGGGGTACACCGTTATTGTGCCACTGGTGGTTTTTATTCTTTTTGGTTTGTGGCCAGGAAGTGTTGTGCTTCTTGCCTTGCCCGCCGTAGCGCTGTGGCTTTTCAACAGCATGGCATGGTGCCTGCTATTGGGAACTGTCTGTGCCCGTTTCCGTGATGTACCGCCTATTGTCGGCAGTATTTTGCAGATCCTGTTTTACGTAACCCCCATCATCTGGGAACCAAAGCAGCTGAAAGATGGCGCGTGGTGGCTCTACCTCAACCCGTTTTACTCCTTGTTTGAAATTGTACGCCGCCCTTTTCTGGGGCAGGTACCAACGGGAACAGCCTGGGCCATCGCTCTGGGGTTTAGCGCCACGTTAGGTGTCATCGCTTTTGTGTCGTTCGCCCGGTCCCGTAGCAGACTGGCGTTCTGGGTATGAGCATGTCTTCTCCCCCCCCCGCACAGGCAGAACATAACATCCGCTCCAGCATTGATATTGAGAGTTTTTCTCTCTCCTTCCCCATTTTTCATGGGGGGGCACGCTCCCTCAAGAAGATGCTGCTCAAGCGCGGCCGATCTTTTCTGGCACCCGCTGACAAAAACCGGACGGGCGGCGAGGTTACACTCTCCAAAGCAGAAAACGGCATTGTAGAAGTTCAGGCCCTTAACGATATTTCTCTGCATATTGAGACCGGAGAACGTGTGGGGCTGATTGGGCATAACGGGGCCGGTAAATCGACGCTGCTCCGGGTTATGGCGGGCATTTACATGCCGGATGCCCCCAATGTGCATATTCAGGGGCAGGTTGCGACCCTGCTGGATGTGAATGCGGGCATGAGCGAAGAGCTGACAGGGCGTGAAAATATTGCTCTTGTCGGGCTGCATAAGGGGTTAACCCCACACCAGATTGAACAACTGGAAAAAGACGTTGAGGCCTTTGCCCAACTGGAAGAATTTCTGGACCTACCCGTCAGGCTTTATTCCAGCGGCATGAGAGTACGGCTGGGCTTCGGTCTGGCAACAGCCATCACCCCACAAATTCTCCTTATGGATGAGTGGTTTATGGCTGGCGATGCGCATTTTCAGGAAAGAGCGGCAGAACGCCTCCACGCTGTCGTAGGGGGCACGGATATTCTGGTCATTACGTCCCACGCGCTCAGCATACTGGAAACGTGGTGCAACAGGTTGATCTGGATGGAAGGTGGCCGTGTGCATATGGACGGGCCAACAGATGAGGTTCTGGCTGCTTACCGCGCCGCCACAGGCACAGACGAGTAGTCCCCTTACAGACGAGCACTGCTTATGCTGCTTCTCAAACCTCTGGTTATTTATATTCTGGCAGGCTTTGCGGAAATAGCAGGCTGTTTTGCTGCGTGGCTCTGGCTGAAAGACGGAAAATCAGCCTGGTTGCTTCTGCCGGGGCTGTGCAGTCTTGCACTCTTTGCCCTGCTGCTGACCCGCATTGATGCTGATAGCGCTGGCCGGGCTTACGCTGCCTATGGCGGCGTTTATATTACGGCATCCCTACTCTGGATGCGTCTGGTAGAAGGCCGCTCCCCCGATAAGTGGGAACTCTGTGGAGCGGCCATTTGCCTTGTGGGGGCGTTCGTTATTCTGCTGGCACCCAGAAGCCCCTGAAAACGGTCCTTCCGGGTGCCAGTCTTCTTTACATGCTCATGACATAAAACAGGCATGCGCCAATTGTTACGGTAATGGGCAGAGTGAACACCCAGGCCAGTGCGATTTTGGTTAGCATGGCCGGATTAATGCCACTTCCAGACCCAATCATGGTGCCCGCAATACCTGCGGTAATGATGTGAGTGGTGGACACAGGCAGACCCGTGTAACCCGCAGTTGCAATAAGCCCTGCGCCTACCAGTTCGGCCGATGCACCCTGAGCGGGTGTCAGATGGGTGTTACCAATCTTTTCACCCAGCGTATGCACGATACGCTTATACCCCACCATGGTACCAATACCCAGGCAAAGAGCGCTCAGAAGACGGACCCACCATGGTGCATATTCCACAGTCGGGCGAAGGACGCCGCTGATGGTTTTGGCTGTCTTCTTTTCTTCAGCCGTTGCCTCCGGGTTGGAGGCTACAGCCTTCAGGCCAGCAATGACTTCGTAAATGTCAGCGCGCAGCATGGAGGGCACAACCTTTGTAGGGTCTGTGCTCTGCAAGCGTGCAACGGATGCCACAGCTTCGTCCCGCAGGCCGTCATGATCGTACTTGTCGATCAAGGGGGCGGCGATCACAGCTTGCGGTGCAATCTGGGCAATGTGGGGTGCTGCATTGGGGCTAAGGGCAAAAGTTGCCGGAAGAATACCAATGATGGTCAGCATAATCAGGCCGATGCTCTTCTGCCCATCGTTACTGCCGTGGGAAAAGCTCACGCCTGTGCAGGTCATGATAAGCAGGCCACGTACAAATTTATGCGGAGGCTTTTCACCCTGTGGCGGCTGATACAATTCTGGGTCTTTGATGAAAATTTTCATCAGGGTGTACAGAATCCCTGCACCAATGAGGCCTAGAAGAGGAGAAATGGCCAGCGTGGTCAGAACTTTCCAAACCTGAGACCAGTCAACGCTGTTCCCGATTGACCGCGTATGTAAAAAGGCATCCCCCACAGCAACACCAATAAGGGCCCCGATCACGCAATGTGAGCTGGAATTGGGAATACCAAACCACCAGGTAAACAGGTTCCACGCCAGTGCTGTGCCAAACAGGGCTATCAGCATTGGAACGGCAGGGTCCCCGTTTGGTGGAGAGAGAACATCCGCTGGCAGCAATTCAACAAGGCCATATGCCACGCTGATACCGCCTGCCAGAACCCCTACAAAGTTCATGAAGCCGGACAGCAGCACGGCAACTTTGGGCTTGAGGGAATGAGTATAAATAACAGTGGCAACTGCGTTAGCGGTATCGTGAAAACCATTCACGAATTCAAAAACGCATACCAGCAAAAAGCAGACGGCCAGCGCGAGCAAAGACATCGCTGAATAAGGAGCAAAATGCAGCATGTGGGACCATAACAAAAGTTAAGACCCCCGTATTAAGCGCGTAAGCTGGCAAAAATCATCAGCCGCAAAAGGTATTTCATAAAAGATTAACGCTTGGTCTGCGCAACTTTTCTTCGTGCACGCTCTTCGCGAGCAGAAGACTTTCTTCTAATTACCTGTTTTGAAACTTCTGTTTGGCGCCAGGCTACCAAAGCCAGTGGGCGCACTTACCCAGGAGCGGCCAAGAGCCCAACACCTGTAGAATCGTGTTTTACAGAAGCTTGGTCAACTTCAGGACAAACCATGTCCCAAGCATGATGATGAAGCAGAAGCCCCCGGCTTCCACCGTGCCCCACGATCCATCAGTCAGAAACATGCCCCCCGTGTTCATACCGAAAAAACCGGTCACGAACGTTGCGGGCAGCATAAGAGTTGTACCAACGGACACGATATACAGTCGTCTGTTTGTTTCTTCCGCCTGATTGGACGTGAGTTCATCCTGCAGGGACCGCGCGCGGTCCTGAAGGGCCAAAAGGTCATCCAATGCAGCATGGACCTGCCGCTGCGAGCGGTCACGCAGGTCATCTTCTGCCCATTCAGGCAGTTCCAGTTCTTCATCCCGGAAGATACGGTCCACAGGAGCCAAGACACGCCGCAATTCCGTTGAGCGCCGGCGTACAACACCAAGCAAGCTGCTCATGCGGCCAAGATCTGTATCCCGGTCAAGCATCAGCAGCACGTCTTCAGCCCGATCAAGCTGGTCATCCAGACGGGCAAAGTCACGGCGCAGGGTGTCCGCAAATTCCAGCAAAGCCCGGTCAACCAGCTTGGCCGGAGAGCGCGGAATAAGGCCGCGCTGAAGCTCGTGAAACACCACACCCAACGCCGGGATGGGGTGCCTGCGGGTTGTCACCAGCAGGTCAGGCTGCAAGGCAAAGCGCCATGTGCTGACATTGCGGTCATCGTCGGTCGTGGTGTCGTCAAAGGCGGGCAGCGCACCGAATACCGTTTCGTCTTCATTATCCAGACGAATGCTGCGTTCCAGATTGGTCAGAACCTGCCGGACTTCTTCTGGCAGCGAGGGGATGCTTTCAATCTGTGCGCGGGAGAGGGTGTGCACAATATCAAAGTGCAGCCACGCCCAGCCTTCCATATCAGCATAAGGCTGCGGGAAGACGCCTGTCGCAAGACGTTGCATGACAACATCCCGCTCAAGTTCAATCGGTTCATGTCCTGTGCGGCAGAAAATGGCCCAGATCAGGCCATCCCGCAAAAGCGTGCCGCCTTCAGAAACAAGATCCGGCATGGTGGATGAGGTGGTTCCGGCCATCACTCAACTCCCTGCTGTCCGAAATGACGACCCAAAATTGAAAGGTCTGACAGGCGTTACCATAGGCGCGGCACCACACTGTCAGGCCTTGTAGATTCGCCCGCTACATATCACGGGTGATGGATGTTACAAACTCCTACCTGCGCACGCGGCACTTAGCGTGAACGCATAGGGCGGCGTGCCTGCCCTGCCGGTGCTCCCCCTGCACGTGCTGCACCCGTGCGTGCTTCAGTAGGTTTCTGGCCGCTTTTAAGGGCCGGGGCGGCTGTAACTTCTGCTTCCAGTTGGGCAATCCGTTTCCGCACACTGTCCCGCAATGCGGGGGATGTGTGGGACTTCATGCTAGCCAGAGTTTCTTTCAGGTCCCGCAATTGCTTCTGTTTTTCAGCCAGATTGCGGCGAATAGGCTGGTTGTCAGAAAGCTGACCATGAAATGCCCGCATGAGATTGACTCCCTCTCTCAAAAACTTTCGGCAATGCAGCAGCACTTGCCAGAAAGCACATAAAAATAGGCCCCCTGTCTGCGTGGCAGGCAAGGGACAAGTGTCACCCTGAATATTGATGCAAAGTCCACGCACTTTCCCCACCCGGCAAAACACTGGGTGGAAGAGCGTGGAGGTTCAGCTGTTGCGGTGCAGGATGTCCCGCAGGGCTGAGAGCAGCATGTTGCACTGCGGGTCGGTTCCGACCGTTATACGCAGCCATGAAGACGTACGCTCACCCCGCAGATGCCGAACAATAATGGCGCGCTCCCGCAGGCTGGCGGCCAGTTGTGCTGCATCGCGGTCAGCGTGCCGAGCATATACAAAATTGGCCTGAGATGGCAATACCTCGAAACCCAGCCCCGTTAAGCCAGCGGACAGCATGGTGCGGGAAGAGATAACTTTTTCAATGCCTTGACGGAACCAGGCTTCATCCTGCACGGCAGCCGTAGCCCCTGCCTGCGCGATACGATCCAGCGGGTAGGAATTGAAGCTGTCCTTTACCCGCACAAGGCCTTCAATCAGCTCAGGCTGGGCGTACGCAAAGCCCACGCGTGCGCCAGCCAAGGCGCGGGACTTGGAGAAAGTTTGCACGACCAGCAGGTTAGAGTGGTCTTTCACCAAAGACACGACGCTTTCGGCTCCAAAATCGACATAGGCCTCATCCACCAGCACCACGCGGTCAGGGTGCATGGCAAGCAGACGTTTGATGGCATCCAGCCCTACGGCTGTACCTGTCGGGGCATTGGGGTTGGCTATCACTACGCCGCTACAGGGGGCTGTGAAATCTTCCACCTGCACAGCCATATTTTCTGTCAGGGGCACCAGCCGGTACGGCAGGTCATACAGGCCGCAATAAACTTTATAAAAACTGTAAGTGACATCAGAGAACAGCAGCGGGTCACCGTGGTTGAAGAAAGCCTGAAAGGCATGTGCCAGCACTTCATCTGACCCATTGCCAACAAAGACGTTCTCAGCCGTCAGCCCAACACGCTCTGCCAGTGCGGTGCGCAGGGCAAGCGCGGTTGGGTCCGGATAGAGGCGCAGTGTGTCATCCGCAGCGGCACGCATGGCGTCCAGCGCGCGGGGGGACGGACCGTAGGGAAACTCGTTCGTATTGAGCTTGATAAGGTCCGCCATCTTGGGCTGCTCCCCTGGCACGTAGGGGGTAAGACGGTGAACGAGGGGGCTCCAGAAACGGCTCATGTGACTATCCGCGCAGAAAAAAACAGGCGGCACAACACGGTTGGCCGCCTTTGTTCCCTTAGCGTAAGGCACTAGTCGGAAAAAGCCCAGCCACCCTTGAGTCTATATTTCTGACTGGCCGCCTTCAGCTTGCGGCCATATCCTGCATGGCGGCCGCTAAAACCGTGTTGCCTTGGCGCTGTGCCAGATCAAGCGCACTCAGCCCCTCTCCATCCCGCCGGGTGGGATTGGCACCGGCTTTAAGAAGAAAGCGTGCCATATCATCACGCCCGAACATGACAGCAAACATAAGCGGGGTGCGGCCTACGCCATTGGCGACATCCACCCCTGCCCCAGCTTCCAGCAGAACATGCGCGATGGGCAGGAAGCCCTTAAAAGCCACCCCGGCCAGAGCAGTAGCCCCTTTATCATCCTGCAAATCCGGGTTTGCGCCATGCTTCAGCAAGGTAGCAACGGCTTCAACATGCCCATTATAAGAGGCCAGAATGAGGGGGGTATAACCTTTTTCAGCGCGCAGATCCGGGCTCATTCCTGCTTCCAGAAAACTGGTGAGTAGATCTGCCTCCCCGTCACGGGCGGCATTCATGAACAAGGCTTCAATCTGCTGTGGCGTAAAATCGCCAGCAGGTGCCTGTGTTGTGTCCTGATTGGGGTTTACTGTCATAGGGCCACACTCCGGGCATCTGGTGGGTTACTGGCACGGCACGGTCTATGGGGCTTAGTCTGCGCCCTCCTCGTCCCGTTATGTCTGTCATAGCGCAAACGCAGCAGACTGTGCAGCGTTTCTCTCTTTTCCAGCCGACCACAGGCAACATGTCCGCCAGGGAACCACATCACGGGTATGTGAAAGGGTGGATTACGCTCCCTTCCCGCCACCAAACGTTCGTATGACCACAAACACATTATAAAGGCCTAAGGGCAGGACGGGAGTGCTGCGGGACAAAGGCTGATGGCAGCATTATGCCCTTGTTATAAAAGATCCCGCGCCTGCGGCGCCGTCTTCTCTTGCCGAGTAGTCCCTGAGCGTGTGATTGTGCGCTTGCGGCGGAGCTTACAGGGTATTTGGGCAAAAACAGCCCTGTTTGCCGTGCCTTTGGCTATTTTTGCGGGCCACTTAACGCCCATTTTGGAGGACAGGTCAGTATGCGCGCCTTATTTCCCACCCCTCTCCGCGCACCGCACGGTGCGGAAGCTGGCGGGACGGCCACTCTCGATACCCTGTGTATCAATACCATCCGCACCCTTTCCATGGATGGCGTGCAGAAAGCCAACTCCGGCCACCCCGGCACCGCCATGGCGCTGGCACCGGTTGCCTATACGCTGTGGCAGGATGTGCTGAATTACGACCCGGCAGACCCGCTCTGGCCTAATCGTGACCGGTTTGTGCTGTCCATCGGTCATGCCTCCATGCTGATCTATTCCCTGATTTATCTGGCTGGTGTGCGTCAGGTTACACAGGGCAAGGTGACAAACGCTCCTGCCCTGACACTGGAAGACCTCCAGCAGTTCCGCCAGTTTGACTCCAAAACCCCCGGCCACCCGGAATATGGGCACACCACAGGCGTTGAAACCACAACCGGCCCACTGGGTCAGGGCTGTGGCAATTCAGTAGGCATGGCCATGGCCGAAAAATGGCTAGCCGCACGCTACAACAAACCGGGTTTTGAGCTGTTCAACCACCATGTTTACACCCTGTGCGGGGACGGTGACATGATGGAAGGTATCTCTGGTGAAGCTGCCTCTACCGCCGGGCACCTCAAACTGGGCAACCTTGTCTGGATGTATGATGCAAACCGCATCTCCATTGAAGGTTCCACCGATATTGCCCTGACAGAAAACGTGGCCGAGCGTTTTGCTGCCTATGGCTGGCAGGTGCTGGAACTGGCAGATGCCAACGACACAGCAGCCCTGAAAGACCTTCTGGCTCAGGCCAAGGCGGACACAACACGCCCCACCTTTATTCTGGTCCGTTCCGTGATTGCGTGGGGTGCACCCACCAAGGCTGGCACTGCTGCCGCCCACGGTGAACCTTTGGGCGATGCTGAAATTCAGGCCACCAAAAAAGCCTATGGCTGGCCGGAAGACAAAAGCTTTTATGTGCCGGAAGGCGTACAGGCCCACATGCAGGACGGCCTTGGTGCCCGCGGCGCCAAAGCCCGTGCTGAGTGGGAAAAGCTGTTTGCATCCTACCGGGCGCAGTACCCTGAGCAGGCGGCTGAACTGGACGCCATATTCAGTGGCACGCTGCCAGAAGGTTGGGATTCAGCTATCCCGACCTATGAAGCCAGCGAAAAAGGCATTGCGTCCCGCGCAAGCTCAGGTGAAGTGCTGAATGCGGTCGCCAGCAAGTTGCCTTGGCTTCTGGGCGGCTCTGCTGACCTTGCCCCGTCCACCAAAACCCTGCTGAAAGGCGAAGAAAGCTTCCAGCCGAAGGAATGGAACGGCTCTTACGCTGGTCGTAACTTCCACTTTGGTGTGCGCGAACACGCCATGGGGGCCATTGTTAACGGCATGGCGCTGTATGGCCTACGCCCATTCTGCGCTGGCTTCCTGATCTTTTCTGATTACATGAAGGCGCCCATCCGTCTGGCAGCCCTTATGCAGCAGCCAGTAACGTACATCTTTACGCATGACTCCATTGGCGTAGGTGAAGACGGCCCAACCCATCAGCCAATCGAACAGCTGGTGCAGTTGCGGGCCACACCGGGCATGACAACCATACGCCCCGGTGACGCCAACGAAGTTGCTGAAGCGTGGCGCTTCCTTATTGCCAAGCAGGACGGCCCTGTAGCACTGGCGCTCAGCCGCCAGAACCTGCCTACGCTGGACCGCAACCGCTATGCTCCTGCATCTGGCGTGGCAAAAGGGGCCTACGTTCTGGCAGATAGCAAAGAGACCCCCAAGGTTATCCTCATTGCCTCCGGCAGTGAACTGTCTCTGGCTGTCTCCGCTTACGAAGCCCTGAGCGCTGACGGCATTCCCGCCCGCGTTGTGTCCATGCCAAGTTGGGAACTGTTTGAAGCACAGCCCCAGTCCTACCGTGACAATGTGCTGCCCCCTGCCATTACAGGCCGTGTTGTTATTGAAGCTGCCTCCGCCATTGGCTGGGACCGCTATGCTGGCCTGACAGGCGACATTATTGCCATGCGTGGTTTTGGTGCCTCTGCGCCAGCAGCCAAGCTGATGACAAAATTTGGCTTTACACCAGAAGCCGTACTGGAAGCAGCCCGCCGCCAGGCTGGCTGAGTTTACGGTACGGTATCTCACTGGTTGTTTTTGCACTTACCCTAATAGAGCACAGCCGCCCCTTACTCCGGGGCGGCTCCACACTAAAAAGGACATCATGTATGACCGCGTCACACAGCAAAGGGGCTAACCCGGTACAGGCTCTTGCTTCAGTCCAGCAGTCTCCGTGGCTTGATTTCATTCGTCGCTCCTTTGTTGAAGATGGGTCTCTGGCACGCCTTGTTGCGGAAGATGACGTACGCGGCGTGACCTCCAACCCCGCCATTTTTCAGAAAGCCATGGGTGAAGGCACTGAATATGACGCACAGATGACGTCCATTCTGGCGCATGAAATTGTATCCCCCGGCACGCTGTATGAAAAACTGGCGGTGCATGACATTCAAAAAGCCGCTCATGTTCTGGCCCCTGTGTACAAGGCCACCGATGCAAAAGACGGCTTCGTAAGCCTTGAAGTTTCTCCCTATCTGGCGCGGGACGAAAAAGGCACGGCACACGAGGCAGCACGCCTGTGGGCCGATGTAGCCGAACCTAACCTGATGATTAAAATTCCGGCCACACCGGAAAGCATTCCCGCCATCCGCCAGACCCTTGCTGCGGGCATTAACGTCAACGTCACGCTGATTTTTGCGCTCTCCGCCTACAAAGCGGTGGTGGAAGCGTGGCTGTCCGGGTTGGAAGACCTGCACAAAAAAGGCGGTGACCTCTCCCGCGTTGCGTCCGTGGCCTCTTTTTTCGTCAGCCGCATAGATGGCAAAATTGACGCTGAAATTGACCGTCGCATCCAGGCTGGTGACAAGGACGCAAAAGCCCTTGCCGCCGTGCGGGGCAAGGTGGCCATTGCCAATGCCAAGCTGGCTTATGTTTATTGGCAGGACGTTATTCAGACCCCCCGCTGGAAAGCCCTTGAAGCCGCAGGTGCACAGCCCCAGCGCCTGCTTTGGGCCTCCACCGGCACCAAGGACAAAGCCTATAGCGATGTGCTGTATGTTGACAGCCTGATTGGCCCACACACCGTCAACACGGTGCCCCCCGCAACGCTGGATGCGTTCCGTGACCACGGTACAGTTGCTGAAACCCTGACTGCCGGTGTGGACGAAGCCCGTCATGTTCTGGCTGAAGCAGAACGCCTTGGCCTGAACCTTGAGGGTGTTACCAACATATTGCTGGACGAGGGTGTTACCTCGTTTGAGCAGGCCTTTGATACACTGCTTGGGTCCGTTGCCGCGAAACAGACAGCACTGCTGGGCAACAAGCTGACCAGCACCAAAACCGCCCTGCCTGCAGACCTTGACGCTGCCGTCCAGAAAGGGCTGGAAGAATGGCGTAAAGTCGGCACCATCCGTAAACTCTGGGCAAAAGATGCCTCTGTCTGGACCAATGGGCCAGAAGCCAAATGGCTAAAATGGCTGGACATCGTTGACGACCGTATGACCCATCTGGCCGAGCTTGAAAGCTTTCAGGCAGACGTCAAAGCCCGTGGCTTCAAGCAGGTTCTGCTTATGGGCATGGGGGGGTCCAGCCTTGGCCCGGAAGTGCTGGCAGAAACCTTTGGCAAGCATGAAGGCTTTGGCCACCTGTATGTGCTGGACAGCACGGACCCACAGCAGGTTGCAACTTACGCCAAGAAGATAGACCCGGCACACACGCTCTTTATCGTGGCGTCAAAATCTGGCGGCACACTTGAGCCAAACATCATGCTGGCCTATTTCCATGACCTCGCGCAAAAGGCGCTGGGCGAGCAAGCTGGCTCTCATTTTGTGGCCATTACGGACCCCGGCTCCAAGCTGGAAGCCCACGCTAAAAAGAGCGGTTTCTGGAAAATTTTTGCTGGCGAACCTGAAATTGGTGGCCGCTTCTCCGTTCTGTCCAACTTTGGTCTGGTCCCTGCTGCTGCCTCTGGCATTGCCCTCAAGCCCTTCCTTGAAGATGCCCTGCGTGGCGTTCGGGCTGCGGATGCCAGTGTACCGCCAGCAGAAAACCCTGCCGTTCTGCTGGGCACCATCATGGGCGTTGCAGCCACCCAGTTCGGCCGTGACAAACTGACTGTTATTGCCACTCCCCAGATTGCCGACTTTGGTGCCTGGATGGAGCAGCTTGTGGCGGAATCCACAGGCAAGCACGGCAAAGGCATCATCCCGATTGATGATGAAACGCTGGGTGGGCCTAAGCGCTATGGCGCGGACCGTCTGTTCGTTTACCTGCGTCTGGCTCCTGAACATCGGCACGAGCAGGATGAAGCTGTTTCCACACTCATTGAGGCTGGCCAGCCTGTCGTGACCATTACGCTGCACACCACACGCCAGATTGCGCAGGAATTCTTCCGCTGGGAACTGGCAACTGCCGTAGCTGGTGCCTTCCTTGGGATTGACCCGTTTGATCAGCCTGACGTTGAAGCCAGCAAGATCGAAACCCGCAAACTGACGGACGCCTACAACACAACCGGTAGCCTGCCAGCGGAAACTCCTTTTGCGGAATTTGGCCCGTTTGCATTTTTTGCAGACAAGAAAAACGCTGCGGCTCTGAAAGGGGATAGCGCTGAAGCTGTGCTCAAGGCGCATTTTGACCGTGTTAAAGCCGGCGATTATGTAGGCCTGCTGGCCTATATTGAGCGCGATACCGCAACCCGCGAATGGATCCAACATACCCGCCTGAAAATTCGGGATGCCAAAACCATTGCCACGGCAGCGGAATTTGGGCCGCGCTTCCTCCACTCCACAGGTCAGGCCTATAAGGGCGGTCCGGATAGTGGTGTTTTCCTGCAAATTACGGCAGATGATGCGCACGACCTGCCTGTGCCGGGTGCCAACTACTCCTTCGGGGTAGTGAAGGCCGCACAGGCACGCGGAGACTTTGACGTACTGGCCGAACGTGGCCGCCGCGCCCTGCGCGTGCACATTCGCGGTGAGCTGAAAGCCGGGCTTGCTGCTCTGGCTCAGGCCATACACGCCGCAGTGTGATAACCAGACAAGAAGGATAATAAGATGCAGATCGGCATCGTCGGGCTTGGTAGAATGGGCGGCAATATTGCCGTCCGCCTGACACGACATGGGCACGATGTGGTGGTCTATGACCGCGACAGCGCTGCCGTGACCAAAGTTGTTGAACGCGCAGAGTCTGGCCGCGCAACAGGCGCCACCAGTCTGGCAGACGTTGTTGCCAAACTGTCTGGCCCTAAAAAGATTGTCTGGTCCATGCTGCCTGCGGGCAACATTACGGAAGAAACCGTGATGTCTCTGGCAGGGCTGATGCAGGCTGGTGACATCGTTATTGACGGCGGCAACACCTACTACAAAGACGATATCCGCCGCGCCAAACTTCTGGCTGAAAAAGGCATTGATTACGTTGATGTCGGTACATCAGGCGGGGTCTGGGGGCTGGAGCGCGGCTACTGCATGATGTACGGCGGCACAAAAGCCGCTGCTGAGCATATAGACCCTATTCTGGCGGCTTTGGCCCCCGGCATGGGCGACATTCCCCGTACACCGGGGCGTGACACAGGCAAGGATCTGGACCCCCGTGCGGAGCAGGGCTACCTGTATTGCGGCCCTGCCGGGTCAGGCCATTTTGTTAAAATGGTTCATAACGGCATTGAATACGGCATGATGCAGGCCTTCGCGGAAGGCTTTGACGTGATGTACCGCAAGGACTCCCCTCTGCTGGCAGAAGAAGAACGCTTCTCCCTGAACATGGCGGATATTGCCGAAGTTTGGCGCCGTGGCAGTGTGGTTTCATCCTGGCTGCTGGACCTGACAGCTCAGGCCATGACCAAAAATGGCGACCTGTCCGAGTTTTCGGGGGAAGTTAATGACTCCGGTGAAGGGCGCTGGACCATTGAGGCCGCCATTGAAGAAGCTGTGCCTGTACCCGTCATGACGGCTGCGCTGTTCACACGCTTCCGCTCCCGCTCTGACAACACATATGCTGAAAAAGTGCTCTCCGCCATGCGGTATGGCTTTGGTGGCCACATTGAAAGCAAAGAGTAAACCTTTGGTATAAGGCCACGTTTCATGTAACCTCATGTTACATGAAACATGGGTAGCCTGCCGAATGCAGATGCAAGGCGGCAGGCTACCCCTTACAGATTTTTAGGAGCGTACAGCCCTCATGATGGTTAACGAAAGCGCCACTCTGGCTGCACTCCCGGCTCCAGCTTCAAAAATCAAGCTGGTTGTGTCCGACATGGACGGCACGCTCCTCACCCCCGAAAAACAGGTTACCCACCACACTCTGGCCGCCATTGACGCTCTGCGGCAGGCTGGTGTGCCGGTGTGTCTGGTCAGTAGTCGCCCCGCTTCCGGTATCGAGATGTATCTTGAGGCCACGAAACTGGACACTCCTTACGGTGCCCTGAATGGCGGCAGCATTTTCAACCCCGATCACTCCATACGTTCCCAGCTTAGCCTGACGCCGGATGTGATGCGTGACACGCTGGATATGCTAAAGGTTCATGATATTGACGCCTGGCTGTTCCGCGGTCGGGACTGGCTGATCACGGATATTGGCGAGGCCTATGTTGAGCCAGAGCGCCGCGCCCTGCGGCAGGACCCCACCGTTGTGCCATCCTTTGACAATTACTTGGATGGTGTTGGCAAAATAACAGGATCAACGGCTGACTACGAAGCCCTGACCCGGCAGGAAATGGAAATCGGGGCTTTATTGGACGGGCGCGCCAGCGTTGCACGCTCTGCCCAGTGGTATCTGGACATCACCCCGCTTAATGCCAACAAAGGCTATGCTTTGCGCCAGCTGGCAGATTTTTACGGTATTTCCCCGCAGGAAGTAGCGTGCATTGGGGACATGAATAATGACCTGCCAATGTTCAAGGCTGCCGGACTGACCATTGCCATGGGGCAGGCTGATGCCTCCGTGAAGGCACATGCTCATTTCATTACCAGCACCAATGAGCAGGAAGGCTGGTCCAAGGCTATAGAAACCGTCATTTTACCGCGTGCCACGAGAGCCGACTAATTACGACCTATTCGCCAAACCAGCTTCCCACCAGGCCAAGCTGGACACTGTTATGCTGAACTCTCTCACCCCTTGTTTCTTTCAAGGCTTGCATAGCTTGCCTGCAACAAGGGGTTTTGTTTGCGCGTGTGGTTTCGGCCAGCCAAGCAAACACTCCTCCAGAGCACAACTCTGAGAGAAAGAGGGCTGAGAAAGTGATTTTACGGCACTTTCCCGCCTCTGTTCTGTTGACATCGTACAACCACATGCCAACAAAGGCAGCATGCTGCGCGCTGCCTTGAGCGTTTTGTATGAGAAGAGGGAGACCCCTACACCATGACTGGACATGACACCCGTACAGCAGCAGTCGAGGTATTTGCAGACCGCACCGCCGCAACCCGGCATCTGGCAGACTGGTTGCTGGAGCAGGCACTCAACAAAACCAGCGGTCCCTTTGCGCTTGCCCTGTCAGGTGGCAGTACGCCGCAGGCACTCTACAGCCTGATGGCGACCGAACCGTACATCAGCCGCTTCCCTTGGACCCGGATGCATTTCTTTCTGGGTGATGACCGCTTTTTGCCACATGACCATAAAGACAGTAATTTTGGCATGTTGCAGCGGCTCCTTTTTTCCAAAGCCCCCATACCCGCTGCCAACATTTACCCCATCGCCGGCACAGGCACTGCGGAAGAAGCCGCCCATAGCTATGAAGCCCAACTGAAACAGTTTTATGGGGCTGACCGCTTTGAGGCGGACAAACCTCTGTTTGATGTCAACCTCCTCGGCCTTGGGGCTGATGGGCATACGGCCTCCCTTTTCCCCGGCCAGCCGGTGTTGCAGGAAAAAACGGCATGGGTGGCACCGTGCATTCCCCCGGTCGCACCCTATACACGCATTACGCTCACCTATCCCGCCATTCATGCCAGCAAATATGTGGTGTTTCTGGTGGAAGGCTCTGGCAAAAAAGAGACCGTTGCCAAAGTACGTGCCCAAGACCCATCCTGCCCGGCCAGCCAGATTACCGCTATGGGCGAGGTCCGCTGGCTGCTGGATGCCGCAGCCGCCCCCTCTGCCTGAAACGAACAAAAAGACTTTAAGGAACCAGAACCATGACAGGCCAACCGCTCGACCCAGCCGCTCTGTTCAAACAACAGGCCGCCATACAGGCTGCCACACTGGTAAAAGACGGTATGGCCGTAGGGCTTGGGACGGGTTCCACCGCAACATTTGTGGTGGCTGAGCTGGGCCGCCGCATACGGGAGGAAGGGCTGCGTATCTGCGCAATTCCAACCTCCGATGCCACCGAGGCACAGGCACGGGAGGAAGGCATCCCCCTGACCAGCTTTGGCGAACACCCTGACCTGGATATTGCCATTGATGGTGCAGACGAAATTGAGCCGGGCACACTTAATCTGGTCAAAGGTCGCGGTGGCGCATTGCTGCGTGAGAAGATAGTTGCGGCTGCGGCAAAGCAGTTGGTCATTGTTGCTGATGCCAGCAAATATGTAGAGCATCTGGGTATGCTCTGCCCCGTGCCTGTGGAAGTTGTCCCCTTTGGCTGGGAAAGTGCCGCCACCCGTCTGGCACGTCTGGGCGCTCATGTGGCCCCCCGTAAACACCGGGACGGGTCTTTTTATCTAACAGATGAAAAAAACCTGATCATGGATTGTGTTTTTGGCCCCATAGAAGACCCGGACACCCTGAGCCAGAGCATTTACGGTATTGTTGGGGTTATTGAGCACGGGCTGTTTTTGCACATGGCTACCCAAACCATCACTGCTGGCCCTGAAGGTATAAAAATTCTTGAGCCAGCACGTAAGCAGGCAACACAAGGCGCTCTCTAAATGCAGCCGGGCCAGCCCTCAGTGCAGGATGTGCGGAAAAGCCTTCTGGTTGTGATGGGTGTTTCAGGCAGTGGCAAAACCACCATTGCTCAAGGCTTACACAAAGAGCTTGGCTGGCCTTTTCAGGAAGGGGATGCTTTGCACCCCCAGCACAATGTGCAGAAAATGGCCGCTGGCATACCGCTGACTGATGAAGACCGCTTACCTTGGCTAAATCAGTGCCGCGCATGGCTGGACCAGTGTGCACAGGCGGGTAGCGGGGCAATCCTGACCTGCTCGGCTCTGAAACGCTCTTACCGTGACGTGCTGCGGGCCTCAGGTCTGGACCTCATTTTCATTCATCTCACGACCGACCACAACACTTTGCTCAAGCGCGTAACTGGCAGGTCGGGCCATTATATGCCCGCCAGCCTGCTCCCCAGCCAGATTAACACTCTGGAGCCACCCGAGGCGAATGAGCGGGCGCTTGAAGTTGATGCCACAGCACCAGCGGCGGACGTTATTGCAAAAATACTGAGTAATCTGAAGGCTCTTTAAATACTCTTATGACGCTAAAAATCAGAATCGTGCGCTGACTACACGCCTACGGTCTGCTCCAGCCTGACTGTTAGGTCAAATAGTTCCAATAAAGCGTATGCTGCCACACTCTAACGTGTTCCGGTTGGCAAAACGGCACTCATCACCCGTTTTAGTAATGCGCCCCTGTTGCGGTTGTGCCCCATACCTCCCCATATAAACTAAGCTTGAAGAGAGACCTTATCCTTCTGGAAGGTCGGACGTGAGGAGATAAATCAGATGGGGCATAACTACGCAAAACCGCTGACTTCCGGGCAAAAAATGGAGCGCCTGCTCACCCGTATTCCACCGGCATGGGCTGTTACGCTGGAGCGGCAGGCAGGGACTGGTGCATGGAAAGCTCTGGCACATTCCCCTAAGCAGGAAGGGGCATGGAGTGGCAGCCATCAGGACCCAGCAGACGCACTGGAAGACACATGGCGCCGTAACCGCACGGTTATTGCCTGACGGCCCGTTGCCCAGCCCCTCTCTATATTTTATGCTATACGGCTATAATGTCATGAGGGGCCTGTTATGCGGGTATATTCATCTTTCTGGCTTGGTATCTGTCAACGCGCTGTCACGACACGCAAGGCCAGTCTGGCCCTCGGGTTGGTGGCGGGCCTGAGTGCTGCTCTGGCCAACACCAGCGCCTTTGCCCGCCCGGTAACGGATATGGGCGGAACGGTTGTGCAAGTGCCGGATGCCCCCTCAGCCATTGCCGATTTATGGTTTGCCCATAATGAAAGCCTTGTCATGCTAGGCGCTGCCAGCAAAATAAAGGTTACGGCGGAAAACCCGAAAGATCGCCCATGGCTTTTCAAGATTGCTCCTGCCCTGCTTCAAGCAAAAACAGGTGTACGCCCTAACACGGCAGACCCTGAAGACCTGTTGAACCGTAAGATTGATCTCGTTTTTGTGTCCGATCAGGGGCAGGCAGAAACCCTCCGCCACAAAGGCCTGACCGTGCTGAACGCACATTATGTGACCTGGCCGGATATGCTTCGGTCTCTGGACATGACGGCACAGGCACTGGGCACCCCCTACGCGCGGGACACGGGGGCCCTGTATCGCAAAAGCATGGAAAATACGTTGCAGTTCATTCAAGAGCGTCTGGCTCCGCTTGACGCTGCGCAACGCCCCCGCGTGCTGCATATTGCAAAACTCACCCCTTTGCAGGTGGATGGCACAGACACACTGATTGATAGCTGGATTACCACCGCAGGTGGCCGCAACGCCGCCACTGTAACCGGCAACCATCGCCCCACCACCTTTGAACAAATTGCTGCCTGGAACCCAGATTTCATTATTCTGGACCCATCCAGCGGCGCGCCGGACGCCACATCTCCCCTCCGCACCCTTAAGGCTTTTCAGGACGGCAAATGGGCTGTCAGCCCGCAAGGTGTATTTGCATGGGACCGGTATGGGTTTGAGGAACTGCTCCAGATACAGTGGGCAGCAAAGCAGCTGCACCCCAGCCTTTTTCAGGATGTCAACATGACGCAGAAAGTGCAGGACTTTTATAAAACCTTCTTCAACTACACGCTCAGCGCTGACGATGCGGCGCGTATTCTTGCCGCACAGCCCCCAGCCTAGGCTTTTTTAGGAAAGAATACCTTTGCTCCGGCAGATGGGAACAGGCATGATGGTGTAGTGATGCACCGCGTAGCCTTTCCCATGCCCGTGCCAGCGCGCCCATGACAGGCCTGCTGGAGCATATGCGCACCCACACCACGCCGCCGCGTTTTCTGGCGGCTTTGCGGGCCTTGGTGCGTACCAATAGCCTGTGGCTGATTGCCCTTGCCGCTCTGACAGGCATTCTTGCCGGGTCTGTCGTCAGTATCATGACGAGCACCACTCTTTTTGCCCATCATCTACTCTCCCCCGCAACAGGCCGCTTATCCGGTCTGGCAACTGTGGAGCCTATGCGGGCGCTGCTCGTTCCCTCTTTGGGGGGCCTTCTGCTTGGTCTTTTCAGCTACGCTTTGGTGCGCAGCAAACGCTTCAGGCCCGTTGACCCGGTAGAAGCCAATGCCCTGCATGGAGGCCGTATGTCCCTCCGTGATAGTGCGCTGGTTGCCTGCCAAACCATATTGTCAAACGGGTGCGGCGCGTCTCTGGGGCTTGAAGCCGGGTTTAGTCAGTTAGGGGCAGCACTAGGCTCCCGCATTGGGCGACAATTACGCATGCACCGGGCAGATGTACGGCTGCTTGTGGGCTGCGGAGCCGCTGGAGCCATCGGGGCAGCCTTTGATGCTCCCTTGGCTGGCGCATTCTACGCTTTTGAACTGATTATCGGCACTTATACCCTTACGGCACTTGCCCCCATTGCGTTAGCATCGGTGGTTGCCCTCGGTGTCGTGCATACAACCGGCATGGTGCTGCCGCCTGTGCAGGTTCCTGCGCCAGAGAGCATCCCGCCACTCGCTTTTCTGCCCATTGCCGGGTTGGGTATCGTTACCGCACTGGTTGGCGTTGCGCTCATGAAAGGCGTAACGCTTACGGAACGTATCTTTACAAAAATCCCTTTGCCTGTCTGGTCAAAACCTGCGCTCGGCGGTGTTCTGGTTGGGCTTCTGGCGCTTGTTTCCCCATCCGTTTTGTCTTCCGGGCATATGGCCATGCGGGCCGGGTTACTGAGCACCCCCCCTCTCCTGCTGGCTTTGGGGTTACTGGGGTTGAAGGCTCTGGCCTCTGCTATTTCCATTGGGTCAGGGTTCCGGGGCGGGCTATTTTTTGCCTCCCTGTATCTTGGCGTGCTCACGGGCGCTGTATTTGCCGGTGTGCTGTCCCCGCTCATGGCGTTACCGGTCTCTGTCTGTGCCATAGTGGGCATGTGCGGATTAGCGGTTGCGGTCATTGGTGGGCCTATGACCATGATTTTTCTGGCGCTTGAAACCACCGGCAGCCTTCCCTTGACCAGCGCTGTCATGGTGTCCGCCATTCTGTCTTCCCTGACAGTCCGGCGCACGTTTGGTTATTCCTTCGCCACATGGCGTTTCCATTTACGTGGCGAAAATATTCGGTCTGGCGTTGATGTCGGCTGGATGCGTAACCTGACCGTTGAGCGCATGATGCGCACAGAGGTGCCAACACTCCCCGCGACAACCAATGTGGGAGAAGCACGGGATGCCTACCCCGGTGCAACCCCGCGCTATATTGTGCTGCGGGACGCGCAGCGCCGGTATGTGGGCGTGATAGAAAACGTGTCCCTCCACTCCCGCCGCTATAATGACACCACGCCTGTGGTGGAGCTTGTGCAGGAGGGAGATATTACGTTGCCGCCCTGTACCTCCCTGTCTGTCGCGCTGGATTCCTTTGAACGCACCACACGTCCGGCTTTAGCTGTTGTGAACGAGGACGGTATGGTGATGGGTCTTTTGAGCGAACGATACGTACTGCGCCGTTACGCTGAGGAACTGGAGCGCACCCGCCGCGAACTGGCTGGGGAAAAACACAAAGGCTAAGCGTTTTCATGATTTTAGACCCGATTGCCCCCTCTATCAGAACCGAAATTACGCAGCGGTTGGCAGCGCTGGAACAGCAGGAAAATATTCATATTCTTCTGGCTGTTGAGTCTGGCTCGCGCGCATGGGGCTTCCCTTCGCCAGACAGCGATTACGATATCCGCTTTCTCTACATACGCCCACGCAACTGGTACCTGAAGCTACAGGCCGGGCGGGATGTTGTTGAAACCCCGATTGAAGGGGAGATCGACCTTAATGGCTGGGATATCCGCAAAGCGCTTCTGCTTTTGCTTAAATCCAATGCTGTTATCAGTGAATGGATAGGCTCGCCCATTCGCTACAGGACGGATCATCCGATTATTAGCCGACTGGCCCTGCTGGCTGACGATGTACTGGATGCCCGCGCCCTTGCCCACCATTACGCAAGCCTTGGTCGCAACGCTGCGGAACGCTGGTTGTCTTCTGACGGCCCGGTTCCAGTTAAGAAATATTTCTATGCCCTGCGCCCAGCCCTTGCCATCCGCTGCCTCCGGCTGGCACCCGAGCAGAGACCTCCGATGAACTTGCAGGCATTGATGGCCCACGCAGACCTTTCCGAAAGCCTGAAAAACGACATTAACGGTCTGGTTGCAGCGAAAGCCCGCACACATGAACTGGGCAACACCACCCGCCTGCCTGCGCTCGAGAGCCTGATACGTGATGAACTGTCACGCCCCGGAGAGCTACCCGCCCGCCCCGGTGCCTCCGCAGCCCACCACATGGCACAAAGTGACCAGATTTTCCTTGATCTGGTAGAAAGCTTCCCGCCACTCTAACCCCGGCGTCCTGCTGCTATTGTCTAGGCCAGACTCACACATAACGGTTTTTCTACCCCGCACGTTTTCCGAAACCCTGAAAAAGGAGATGTTATGCACAGTGCAGGCTCTTCCACCGGGCGTCTGATCAGCTTTCCGGGCAGGCCGGTTCTGTCAAGGCAGGATGCCGTGCGGTATCTGGGGGTAAGTGCCACAACCTTCTGGGCTTTGCGCACACTCCGCTGTGCTCCCGCCGCCCGTATGCTGGACGGCCGTCTGGTGTACCGCACGGAAGAGCTGGAGCAGTTTAAAACCAGCCTGATGCGTACCGTAGGGGTGGGCTATAGCAATAGCCCCTACCAACCGACCGCTGAGCGCACAGCCGTCCACCCTTTGCACCCAGCACCACAGGCGGAGGAAGACACATCTGCGCCTGACCCCCTGATGCAGCTTCTGGCCCGGGCTACCATCCGCCATCGCATGATTTTGCTGACCTTCTGGAGCATGATTCTGACTGGCGGACTCTGTACACTTATTCTGTTTTAAAGCTCAGGGCTCCAAGGCCTATCCAAGACGTGAAGCCGCACACTCTTTTGGTTTGAAACAAAATGCGGCTTGATGCGCTTGCCTGCTTACACAGCACAAGAGCACATCATGACCCCTGCGTCCGCCCACCCAGTTCCCTCCACATTACAGGCCGTATGCTTTGATGCGCCGGGTGGGCCAGACGTGCTGCACCTTGCCACTCTCCCCATCCCGCAACCGGGCCGGGGTGAAGTACTGGTGCGGGTTATGGCCGCAGGGGTGAACAGACCCGACCTTATGCAACGGCAGGGCCTCTACCCGCCACCACCCGGTGCCAACCCCCGGCTAGGGCTGGAGATTGCTGGCGAAGTTGCCGCCTGTGGTGCACCGCTCGCAGGCCAGACCATGCCAGCCATAGGAAGCCGCGTGTGCGCCCTGGCCAATGGCGGTGGCTATGCGGAATACTGCCTTGTGCCCGCAGGCCAGTGCCTGCCATGGCCAAAAGACTTTACGGCCGTGCAGGCAGCCGCCCTGCCGGAAACCTATTTTACCGTCTGGTCCAACCTGTTCATGCCCAACCTGCCTGCCACTGGCAGTAGGGTGCTGATACATGGCGGGGCAAGTGGCATAGGCACAACCGCCATCCAGCTTGTCAAAGCCTTTGGCGGTCAGGCTTTTGTCACCGCAGGCAGTGCTGAAAAATGTGCCCTGTGCACACAGCTCGGGGCCAAAGCCATCAACTACCGCGAAGAAGATTTTGCCGAACAGATTAAAACCCTGACCGACGGGAAAGGGGTGAACTTTATTCTCGACATGATTGGCGGTGCTTATCTTGAGCGAAACCTCAAGAGCCTTTCGCAGGACGGACGACTGGTCATCATCGCCTTACAAGGTGGCGCAAAGGCGGAAAAAGCCGATCTGGCACGCATTATGACCAGACGCCTGATTGTAACTGGCAGTACCCTCCGTGCACGGGATGCCACCGCCAAGACCCTGATTGCGCGGCAGTTGCAGGAGCACGTCTGGCCTCTGCTCGCCGCAGGGCAAATCCGCCCGCTTATCCATGCAACATATCCTCTGGCCGATGCCGCGGCGGCGCATCAGGCGCTGGAGGAGGGTAACCATAGCGGCAAAATTGTTCTCATCACCCCGTATGGCGCATCTGCACAGGGCTGAAGTCTGCCTCTGCGCAAGCAGGGTGCCTTTCAGGCGTAATATGAGCTAGAGTATCACAGACACCACACCGCCCCAGCGCGGTGTGCCTGTATTCATGAATGTGAGAAGCTCTGTAATTTTATGGTCACTCCCCTCCTTCTGGCAGACAGACTCGCGCATGTGCGCGCCCAGATTGATACCGCTGCCCATGCCGCAGCCAGAGACCCCGCTGAAATTACATTGGTGGCCGTCTCCAAATTCCACCCGGCCACCAGCGTGCAGGAGGCCATACAGGCTGGCCAGCGCGTATTTGGTGAAAACAGGGTGCAGGAAGCTGCTGCCAAATTCCCCGCGCTGCGGGCGACCCACCCGGATATTCGCTTGCACCTGATTGGTGGCCTGCAAACCAACAAGGCGCGAGACGCCGTGCGGCTTGCAGACATGATTGAAAGCCTTGACCGCCCTGCCCTTTCAGACGCACTGGCCAAGGCAGCGGACATGGAAGGGCGGATGCCTGACCTGTTGATAGAAGTGAATACGGGTGACGAACCCCAAAAGTTTGGTGTACCGCGCGAGCAGGCAGATGCCTTTATCCGCGCCAGCCGCGCCCGGTTTGGGGACCGCCTGAAAGGGCTGATGTGTATTCCACCGGCAGAGCAGAACCCTGTGCCCCACTTCCAGCTTTTGCGGAGCATGGCGCAGGTTCATGGGCTTTCTGTGCTGTCCATGGGCATGTCAGCTGACTATCCACAAGCCATTGCTCAGGGCGCTACACTGGTACGTGTCGGGACCGCCATTTTTGGCCCCCGCCCTGCCACAGCCTGACAAGGGCGCTTAATCATGACTTGCGCCACCCTCTGTCCCGGCCTTATTGAGGCCGCCGGAAACCTCTTTCCCTGTGCATTGTGGAGCCTGAACTGACATGACCGATCAAGCCAGCACATCTCCCGATGCGCACAAGCCTGATGCAACCGCTGCGGGCGCAGCCGGGGCCACGGGGTCGCACAACCCGCGCCATATTACGGACTTTGATGCCGACCAACCCCAGCATACTGCCGCACCCGTAGGGTTTGCAGCACTGCTGGGTGTTCTGGGTGTTGTTTATGGGGATATCGGGACCAGCCCGCTTTATGCCTTCCGCTCTACGGTTGAGGTCATCTCCGGCCATCACTCAGTAGAACCGTGGGAGATCATGGGGGTTGCAAGCCTGATCTTCTGGACTCTCATTCTGGTTGTGACCGTCAAGTACGTGCTGCTGATCATGCGCGCTGACCATAATGGAGAGGGCGGCATTCTTGCCATTACCTCTCTGGCTCAGCGCGTAGCCTCCAGCCCTAAAACGCGCATAGGCCTCGGCCTTGTGGGTATTGTGGGGGCTTGCCTGTTTTTTGGGGACGGAATTATTACCCCGGCTATCTCTGTGCTGTCCGCCATTGAAGGGGTGGAGGTGACCGTCCCGGCAGCGCATGACTTTGTTATTCCCGTTGCCATTCTGGTTATCATCAGCCTGTTCAGCGTACAGTGGGTGGGTACAGGGCGTGTTGGGACCATTTTTGGCCCGGTCATGCTGCTCTGGTTTGGCACATTGGGGGTTATGGGGCTTTTGGAAGTGCTCCATCACCCTGCCATTCTTATGGCGCTCTCTCCCACCTATGCGCTGGAATTCGTGTTCTACCACGGCAAACTGTCGTTTTTGGCGTTAGGTTCAGTGGTACTGTGCGTCACCGGGGCAGAAGCGCTTTATGCTGACATGGGGCACTTTGGCCGCGCGCCTATTCGGTATGCGTGGCTGTTTTTTGTGCTGCCTATGCTGGTGCTCAACTATTTCGGTCAGGCCGCTCTGGTCATTGCAGACCCCAAGGCGCTCGCCAATCCGTTCTTTCTGCTCTGCCCGCACTGGATGCAGGTGCCTATGGTTGTGCTTTCAACCCTTGCTACCGTCATTGCCAGTCAGGCCGGTATTTCTGGCGGGTTTTCCATCTGCCGTCAGCTTATCCAGCTTGGTTACATGCCGCGCCTGCGCATTACCCACACCAATGCGGATGAAGAAGGGCAGATCTATCTGCCAGACTTCAACCGCTTTCTGGCCGTAGGGGCCGTACTGCTGGTAGTTGCCTTCCGCAGTTCCGATGCCTTGGCGTCCGCCTACGGTATTGCTGTAACCGGCACCTTCATCTGCACCTCCATTTTGGCCATTGTGGTGTTCCGTCACCACTTCAAATGGTCAACCACCAAGGTGGCTGCGGTGTTTGGCAGCTTCTTCCTGCTGGATCTGATCTTCTTTTCAGCCAACGCCCTGAAAATACCGGATGGCGGCTGGGTACCGGTTCTGCTGGGCTGTGTGCTGACCCTGATGATGACCACCTGGAAAAAAGGCCGTGGCCTGATTGTGGGCCGCCAGCGGCAGGACAGCCTGCCAATGGGGTCTTTCATTGCCCGTCTGCCACAGTCTCGTATCATCCGTGTGCCCGGCATGGCCGTGTTCATGACCGGTACGCCAGACTTTGTGCCGCCGTGCCTGTTGCACAACTTGCGCCATAACAAGATCCTGCATGACCATGTTCTGTTCGTAACCGTGCAGAACCTTGATCAGCCTGAAGCTGACCGTGGGCACCGTGTGTCCGTTGAAGAACTGGCTCCCAACATCTACCGCATCATCCTGCGCTACGGCTTTATGGAAATGCCCAACATCCCCCGCGCACTGGAAGACCTGAAAGCCAACGGCGTGGATTTTGATGCGCTGCAAGCGTCCTATTTTACATCCCGTGAACTGATCACCCGCTCTTCTGTGCCGCGCCTGTCACACTGGCGGATGTCCCTGTTCCTGTTCATGGCGCGTAACTCGACCTCCAGCATGGAGTTCTTCCGCATCCCGCCAGACCGCGTGGTGCAGTTGGGCGTGAAGGTGGCAATCTGACCCAGCCTACCGAGCCTCTGGCGCTTTACATTCACTGGCCTTTTTGTCTGGCCAAATGCCCGTACTGTGATTTCAACTCCCACGTACGGGCTCAAATCCCTGAAGCACGTTTTGCCCGTGCCCTTCGGACAGAACTTGCCCATGATGCTGCGCGTCTGGGCCGCCGTAAGCTGGGATCGATCTTCTTTGGGGGAGGCACACCCTCCCTCATGACCCCAGAAAGTGTGGCCGCTCTTATTGAAGACGCGACCTCCCTGTTCGAGCCGCTGCCAGATCTGGAAATAACGCTGGAGGCCAACCCCACCAGTGTTGAAGCCGGGCGGTTAGCAGGCTTCCGGCAGGCGGGTGTCAACCGGGTGTCACTGGGTATTCAGGCCCTTGATGATGCCGCCCTGAAATTTCTGGGGCGCGAACATTCTGCCCCACAGGCGCTGGCAGCCCTTGAAACTGCCCGTAAGCTCTTTCCACGCATTACGTTTGACCTGATTTACGCTAGGCCGGGCCAATCCTTGACAGACTGGCGGCAGGAGCTGGACACCGCACTGCGTCTGGTGGCGGACCATGTGTCCCTCTACCAGTTGACCATTGAACCCGGTACCAAGTTTGAGGCGCTCTACCGCACAGGGACCTTCACCCTGCCCGACGAGGAGGAAGCAGCAGCCCTGTATGAGGAAACCGCCGAGATTACCGCACGCCACGGGCTGGCGGATTATGAGGTCTCAAACTACGCCCGACCGGGGAGTGAGAGCCGCCATAACCTGACATACTGGCGTTACGGAGATTATCTGGGCCTTGGCCCCGGTGCTCATGGCCGCGTGACAGAGGGCGATGCCCTTTTTGCCACGCGCCGCCACCGTGCACCTGAACCCTGGGCCGACCTAGTGGAACGCACGGGTACCGGCCAGACATCACAGGACAGGCTGGACCCGCAGGAACGCGCCCGTGAAATGCTGCTTATGGGATTACGGGTGAAGGAAGGGATCTCCCTGCCTCGTTTTGTCGCCCGCACCGGCCTGACACTGGAACAGGCGACTGACGCCACCATTCTGCAAGCCGCGCTGGAAGAAAATTATCTGCACCGCACAGCAACAACGCTGTCTGCCACCCCTGAAGGCCGCCTGCGCCTTGAGGCTTTGCTGCACGCGCTGGTGGTATAAAACAAGGTCGCCCATAGCCACCTTGAAGCTTTCCTAAAAAAGTTGGCCTGTTTTTTACAGGCCACAGACATAAAGCTCTTTTTTTGGCCTTAAAGCCTTCTCTATACTGCTGCAACCGCCCA
Source organism: Acetobacter cibinongensis (assembly GCF_000963925.1). GTDB lineage: Bacteria > Pseudomonadota > Alphaproteobacteria > Acetobacterales > Acetobacteraceae > Acetobacter > Acetobacter cibinongensis. Next base: position 68,566 of record NZ_BAMV01000011.1, on the reverse strand, counting down.
TCAGGCCTTGGCTGATACCAGCCTGCGGGGATTTTTCTGAGTTCGAGGCTTTCCCCATGCATCCATCCACCCTGTCCCGCTTTACCCGCCTTGGTCTGACCGCAGCCTGCACTCTGGTGCTTGCATGGAGCCTGACAGCTCAGCCCGCACGGGCAGAAGGTACGCAGGAACCAACCCTGATTATTGAGGATAATGATTTTCTAGGGCCGGGTGGGTCTGACATTCAGTCCACCATTCCTCTTCTGGCTGACCCGCACGTCAAGGTCCTGGGCTTTACCGTAACAACAGGCGATGACTGGGAGAACGCCGAGTCAGCGCATCTGCGCCGCTTTCTGGAAATCGCCAACAGAGCGGATATTCCTGTCTCTGACGGCGCGGTCTATCCGTTGCTCAACACCGTGGCGTTAATGCGCCTGCATGAGCAGGAGTTTGGCCGTATTCCATGGAAAGGCGCATGGGGCGGGCTGGGTGATAGTGCAAAAGCCTCTGAAGTCCAGCCTGCCCTCCCCAAGCTGGCAGAAGGCCTGCCCAGCACTGCGGCCTCGCCTGAAAATGCGGCTCTTTTCATGATCCGGGCCGTGCACCAGCACCCCCATCAGGTCACCATTCTGGCGGCTGGCCCCCTTACCAATTTGGCGCTGGCCATACGGCTTGACCCCACTTTTGCCGCTACAGCCAAGCAACTGGTCTTTATGGGCGGTCTGTTGGATACGGACCTGATGTCCGTAACCGGCAACGCGAACTTTGCCTCAGACTTCAACATGATTTTTGACCCGGAAGCCGCCCATATTACCCTGACCGCACCATGGCCCGCCATTACCGTTGTGGGCAATATTTCCAATGATATTGCCATGAGCAAAGAGTACATGGCCCGCATTGCCAAGAAAAACACGCCTGTGACGGCCTATCTCAGCAAATACTATTCCCCGTTGCCCATGTGGGATGAGTTGACGGCCGCCATTGCGGCTGACCCATCCCTCGTACAACACTCCGTAAAAGCGTATATGGATATTGATACCAGCCAAGGGAGCCACTATGGCCATGCCCGCGTCTGGGCCAAAGACATGGCCCCCCGCAGCCAGCATGTCAGAGAGGTCACGCTGGTGCAGAAGGTTGATGTGCAGCGTTTCCTGAACAATTTTGTGCAGCAGGCGCAGTCTCTCTAACGTCTGCCTTGCTCTGAAAAAGCGGGACGCTTGCAGGCACACGCCTCCCCGTTTTTTCAGAAACACCTTACAAAACACTGTAGGCGTTGTGCCCATTTTGTTCTAATCTGGGGGTATGCTTAATCTCATCAAGCTGGTTGTTGGCGTCTCCTCTCTGGAAGAACTGGCCGAACGCCAGAAATCCGCCCAGAACTGCCGTATGCACCCTGAGTATGGCGCGCTACCGGTTGTGCATACGCGCTCCTTCCCCAAACGAAGTGATGAGATACTGGCGGGTGGTTCCCTGTACCGTGTGATCAGCGGCCTTATTCTCTGCCGTCAGCGGGTACTGGATATCCAGACCGAAACCCGCCCCGATGGCACCCAAGGCACCCTGATCCTGCTAGAGCCAAAAATCATTCGGGTTGAGCCCAGAGCCTTACGGCCTTTTCAGGGCTGGCGGTATCTGGAAGCCAAGGATGCCCCGCCTGACCTGGAAAGCGGGAGCACCCACGCGGCACTGCCGCCCGCTTTGCAAAAAGAACTTACTTTACTAGGACTTTAAGAGTTTCAGGCTGGCAAAGCGCGTGCCGAATTTCAAGAAAACGTCACACCTATTTTGCACTGCGCTTGTATAACCTTGTGCTCAGGCATTCTCTGGTCTGCTTACCCTTACCGTGCAGGCAACATCAGTCTGCTTCGTTTTATGGCAGTTTATGCATGAGCAATCCGATGGCTTTTTCATCTCGTCCGTCTCATTCCGCACAACAGGTCCCTGCCATGCAGGATGGCGCAACGGAGCGGTGGCTTAAAACCATTCGCCAGAAAATGGAAAATGCCTCAACACAACCGCGTGTACATTTTCAACGCAGCCCCCGGCGGCCTGTGGATGAAGAAGGGACCTTGAGGGATTTTGAATAAAAACTGCCTTGCTCCTGACACCATCTCTCCATACCGTTTGGTAAAGGTAGAGAGTGGAGCAAAAGCATGAGATCTTATTATTCCAGCTTTTTAAAAACTGTTTTGACCGCTGCTTGCATCACAGCGCTGGCCACTTCTGCCCACGCAGAACGGAGTGAACATTATAGCGGCACATTCGCGCCTGAACGCAATGCGCCCACAAAAGCCAGCGGCAAAGTCGATACACTCTTTTATCCGGCGGCTCATGTTCTACGCTACACCGCGAGCTGGAAAGACCTGAGCGGCCCGATGAAAGTTGCTCATTTTCATGGCCCTGCAGCCGAGAACAAGAAAGCGGTTCCATTTGCAACGGTGCATCAGACAACACCAACCAGCATGAGCGGTAGCCTGCTCCTCACGCCTCAGCAGGAGGAAATGCTGCGCAATGGCAAGGTGTACCTCAACCTGCAAACCCCAGCTTACCCCAATGGAGAAGTCAAAGCGCAACTAACCCAGTAGAGGCTGACTTTGCGCCGCCATCTCCCTAACGCCTCTTAGGTCTAAGCTGGAATTTTTTAGAAAATAGCACTCTGCCAAGCGTATCAGGCGCCTTCCTTTTACCAGAAGACGCCTGATGGTCCGTTCAGCACTTTTCACACTATAAAATTAGAAGTGCGTGTCCTGCTGCCCTGTAGCGGATGGTGTACCTGCGGCAGGTGCCGGGGTGCCGGATGTCATTTTGCCCGGCTGCGTAGAGTGTTCCACGTCATAAGCGGTGGCTTTCTCCTGATAGGTGCCTTTGGCGCCAGGATGTTCCTGATCGTACAGGGCGGCCTTTTGTTTGGCTTCCTTACGATACTCATGACGACGATACATACCAGTGACACACCCACCCACGGCTCCCAACACGCCATGCTTCACCAGGTGGCCACCAACGGCACCAGCCGCACCATATTTTATGCAACCACCGGGTTCGGCCTGTGCCACGGTGCCTGTTGTCAGCGCAACAACAGCCGCTGCTGCAAGCAATGTGATTTGACGCATAGTTTTTAAAATCCTTTTTAAACACACGCATGAAATCCGTGTGCTTCGTTCTTGATAGCCTTATCTTATGGCAAGACTATGCCCCGGTCTGCATAGAAATACGGGAAAGATTAGCAACGCCTTTTGTCATGCGGGCGGGCACCGTATTCGCTTGTGCTGGTGCCAGCCAACCCGCCACTCCCGTTAGGCCCGGTCATACCCGGCCCCTGTGCCATACCACCATGGGGGTGTGGTCCCTCACAATGTGGGCCCGGATTATGCCAACCACACCCTGCTGCACTCAGGGTTAAAAGCAAACAGACTGTGCCGAAAATTTTTTGTAAACGCATGATGCCTCCCGGATGCCCGACTTGACTGTAACTCAGCAGTCTAGGTGCCCCTAAAACGCCAGAGGCAAAGGCACGTTGCCTGCACGCACAGCTTTGACAACACAGGCTGCCACGGCCTCAAGGAGCGCCTGCTCCTCTACTCCAAAACGCGCCTTAACAGGGCTGTCTATATCCAAAACGCCCAGCAGCAGGTCATCCACGATCAGAGGTACAACAATCTCAGAGGCAGAGGCGGCATCGCACGCAATATGACCGGGGAAACTATGCACATCTGCCACGCATTGCGTTGTCCGGCTTTGAGCAGCCGTACCACATACCCCCTTGCCTAACGGAATACGGGTGCAGGCTACCCGCCCTTGAAAAGGGCCAAGCACAAGCTGCCCTTGCCGGAACAGGTAAAACCCAGCCCAGTTGACCTGTGGCAATGCTTCAAAAACCAGCGCTGCCACGTTAGCCAAAGTGGCTATCAGGTCCGTCTCGCTCTCCGTCACGCCCTGCACGGCGGACAACAGATCCTGCGGAGTCAAATTCTGGGCTGGTGCACTCATAAAAACGGCCTTCCTGAGAAATTATCAGCGGCTTTTCAGCAAGTCCGGCCCGCGCAATGCAGACCGGCTGCATACGGCAGACTGAAGATTAGGTTTGAGCGTGGTAATATCAAACATGGCATGATGGTCCAGCATCAACCGGCCAACCCCACCCCACGCATAAGCCGGGTCCGTACTCACGCCATCCCGTGCTGCAAGTTTGCGGCCCAGAGAGCGTACGGTAGTGTCCCTTACCAGTTTATGCTTATAACAATATGCCATCAGGCCTGCCACATTGGCGGGGGACGCGTGTTCAACGGTGGGAATACCATCGTAATCCAGAACACCCGGCGCAACATTCACCGCCGTCATCGGCGGTGGTACTGCTGGCACTTTCAACACCGGACCATGAAACGGCGTTTGCGCCATAGCGGCCCCTGCGGTGCCCAGCATGGCCACACACCCTGAGAACGCCAAGGTTGCTACCAGTTTAAATGCTGATCGGTTTCCAGACATGTCTTGCACTCCTACACTTCATTCCGGTCCAGCATAGGAACAGTTTACCCCTGCCAGCAAGGGCTCGCACCCCATAGCAGCCTTTCAGGCAGGCTGCGCGACCAGTGCGCTGCGGGATCTTGTTTATGGTGTTTTATCTCCCTCTCGGCTGTGCCGCGTTTGGCGCAACATCCGTTGAACTGTGCATGGCTTGGAATAGACGCCAGCCGCATAATACCACTCATCCGTTTGGGGGCTTTCTTGCTGGAGCGGTATTTTAGCCCCTTGGCAGCCCGCCGCCTTTGCGCTAGGGAGAGGCCAATGGACCCGTAGCTCAGCTGGATAGAGCGTCGCCCTCCGAAGGCGAAGGTCGAAGGTTCGAATCCTTTCGGGTCCACCAGCCATAAATTAATGTCGCTTAGGCACTTAGAAGGCCGTGTAAAGACACCTTGTCCCATACACGAATTGGTCGTTCAGCAATAAATTGACCCCGACTATTTTGGAGCCAATAACGCGTAGGGCCAATTATCTTTTCACAAGATTTTCAAGCCCTGCTGGCAAGAGAGGCAAAACGCCACTTTTCCCCGCCCCCAAGCGCCCTTCCTGCTGTGAGAACCACACGCCCGCTGCGCTATCACCGCCGGAGGGTAGCCACGTTTGAGGGGCGGAAATCCAACTGACAATATCCTGCATGACCAATGCCCCCTGTCGGTCGCGCAGTAAAAGATGGTGTCCCCCTGTTATCAGGTCCTGCCGGACCGTCAGGTGCATCTGCCGCATTGTCTGCCAGACTTTAGCTATGGCAGACGCAGGAACAAGCTGGTCCTTATCTCCATAAACACAAAGGACCGGCCCGCGCACAGAAGGCGTGCTGGCTGCCGCCTCTTTCATTAATTCGACCAAGCCCGCCAGTGCTTTCCAACGCGTTGCATGGAGGGTCAGCGGGTCATAATAAAGCCGGATAAGCGCTGCCATGTTGTCAGTAGCCACAACATGCACGGGCACACTCTGCTGAGGAACAAGTGCGTAAGGGGCTAAGCTCTTCATAAGCTGTAAGGGGATGCTTGCTTCAACCCCCACATCCCAGACGGCTGGCGCTAGCAAAATGGTCCCTGCTGTCTGTGGTGCATCGGGCTGGGCCATCATGACCATCAGAAGCGCGCCACCCATACTTTCCCCCACCGTATAAAGGGGCATGTCCGGGTTTTCGCGTTGTAGTTGGGCTATAAGCTCCTTGATATCCGCCACCATGCGTCTGGTGCCTGCCCAGTCACTACGGTCTGGGGCTTGCCCGAAGCCACATTGGTCTGGGGCCACTACGGTCATGCCATGCTCTGCAAAAAAGGGAGCAGACACCTCCCACGCATCGCGGCTGTCATTAAAACCGTGAAGGGCCAATACTATGGCGTGCGGTGTGTTGGGGGCAGGCCATATGCGTGCAGGGAGCATTACGCCGTCTGACAACTTGAAAGAGCGCTGCGGGGGCGTCAGGCGGGCAGCATTTTGCCAGCGCTTTGGCGGGTGTGGTGCTGGTGGCAGTGTAGTTGAACATGCCGCCAAAGCCAGAAGACCAGCAAGAGCCACCACGGTCTGTTTTACACGCATAACGCACACCTGCTCACGCTTATGGGATGATGAGAGCAATGGAAACCAAGGCTTTTGGCCGCTATCATGCCCGATAATTCAAAACCAGAGCCGGTTTTGCCGCCCTTCCCTGCTTTGTCAAACAGGATCTCCACCATGAGCCAGCACCTCACACATCCTACCCCATGCCCCAAGCTAGGCCATGTGGAAACAATTGTGGTGGATAGCGCCAAAGTCGCGTGTGATGGAGGGCTTGGCCCCCTTGGGCACCCTCGCGTCTGGCTGAAAATTGCAGGGCATCAGGCCGTTTGCCCTTACTGCTCACGTCTGTTCGTGCTTAATCCGGACACCGCGCAAAATAACGATCATTAATCTGTATTTATTATTTTATATCCGATATGATAAGGGAATTATCTATACACCCAATGTAACGGATCAGCTCATGACACTTTCCGCTTTTCTCCGCTTTTCCAAACATTCCGCGCCATCTGCCAAAAAAGGCCTGTTTGCCGCAGCACTGTTGTCCTGCACTTTTGCCGCACCTCTTCTTGCCCATGCACAAACACCAGTGCCGCAAGTGGGTACGCTAAACGTCAAAGCTGTGGCTCAGCCCTACGACACACCGGATGCCGCGCCAAAAACGGTGGAAGAAGCCTTTGCAACAGCACGCAAGACAGGCCGTAAGGTCTTACTAGACTTTGGTGCCAACTGGTGCCCGGATTGCCGCGTGCTCTCTGGTGTGCTGGATGACCCGGCCATTGCTCCATGGGTGCAGGAAAACTTTGTTGTGGCCTCCATCAACGTGGATCACTTCAACCACAATATGGACATTGCCAAAAAATACGGCATCACCATCAAAGCCATCCCGGTTGCTCTGGTGGTAACGCCCGATGGCAAAGTACTGAACCCGGATGCCACGCTGGAACTGGGCAATGCCCGCACCATGTCCGCTCAGGCCGTAGTGGACAAGCTGAACGAGTGGCTGAAGCGGTCCTGAATTTTAAAGAATAAACCTGCTAACCCGCCCGGGAGCTTGCAAACTATTGCGCTCCTGACGGTCGCCCCTCTGCCACGCTCTTGTCAGACGTGTGGCAGAGGTACCCAGCCTAAGTGCTCCGCGACCACATCAGCAGGATATACACTCTCTGCCTGCTTCCATCTTGCGTGTAAGCCCGGCAAACACCTCCAAAACCGATAAAAACGAGATTGATGAGGGCTTTCCCGCACAGGCTCTCACCCTGTATGTCTTGTAGCGTCCTCCTTGACCGCAAAACCTCTCCGCATTCTGCCTGAAAGATCTTGCTCCATGCGTTTCTTCTCTTTGCTGCTTCCCGCAGGCTTACGCACCAAACGCACAGGTGACACGGCATCACAGCTAGACCGACACCCAGATACTGTGGCAGAAAATCGCAGATCCACATGCTCCAGAACTGCTTTTTATGGTGCTGTGGCTTTTTTGAGCATGACGCAGTCCGTTGCCATGCTGACTGCCAGCCACGCAGCCGAAAGCCCTGCGGTCAGTACGGAGCATAGCAAGGCCACGCTCATCACCAGTACGGATACAACCGATGGCAGCAGCCCGCTGCATGTTGCCCTCCGTCTGCAACTCCAGCCCGGCTGGCACACATACGGGCAAAACCCCGGCGATGCCGGAGAACCGGTTACGGTAAAGGTGACAGCACAGGGTGCCACCAGCGGCCAGAGCGACATGGTGGCATGGCCAACACCCCATCGCATCCGTGATGCTTCGCTCATGTCCTACGCCTATACTGGGGATGTCGTACTGCCCCTTACTGTCACGTTACAGCCTGTAAGCGGAGCAACATCCCAACCTGAAACCTCACGCCAGACCACGCTGACCGCCCATGCCAACTGGCTGGTGTGCGCCAGCGTTTGTGTGCCGGAAGAAGCAGACCTCAGCCTGACGCTCCCTTATGCTGCCCCAACACCGTCTGTACAGGCTGCGTTATTTGACCACGCCACACAAAATAGCCCCGTACCCTCCCCTTATCAGGCCAGCATTACACCGGGTGGCGTATTACGCCTGACAGGCTCTGATCTGTCACCGCAGGCCGTTAAAGACGCATGGTTCATGCCGGACCAGCCCGGCCTGATAGATCAGGCCGCTCCACAGCCGCTGAAAGTTGAAAATGGCGCGCTTACCCTTGACCTGAAACGTTTGCCGGAGTTTGGCGCAGATCAGGCACTTTCCGGCATTGTGGTGTTGCAGGATGCTGCTGGCAACCAACATGCTTTGGCCCAAAAAGTGGCTGTAGCAAAAAATGGTTCAGATGGTACGGACACCCCCGCAACAGGCTTTTTAAAGCTGATCGCCTTTGCCTTTCTGGGTGGCCTTATTCTTAACCTTATGCCTTGTGTTTTCCCCATTCTGGCCATGAAGGCTCTATCCGTTGCCCGTCTGGGCAAAGCAGAACGTCGTACCCAGACCATCAGCGCAGTCTGTTATACGCTGGGCGTCATGGTCACATTTCTGGGCCTTGGCGGTTTGATGCTTGGCCTGCGTATGGCAGGCAGCACAGCCGGATGGGGTTTTCAGTTTCAATCCCCCCTGTTTGTCACCTTGGTAACGTGGCTCCTGTTTGTCATGGCGCTTAACCTACTTGGGGTGTTTGAATTCCTGCCTGTGGCCGTTGGCAGTGGAACCAACCCGCACAAGCATGGCCATTTGCATGATGTCCTGACAGGCGTTCTGGCTGTTGTTGTTGCAACTCCGTGCACGGCTCCCTTCATGGGGGTTGCCATTGCAGGGGCACTCTCTGGCCCACCTGTGGCCGGGCTGGGTGTTTTTGCCGCAATGGGGCTGGGGCTTGCAGCACCCTACCTGCTCCTTACCCTTGCACCCGGCTTGGCGGCACGCATGCCGCGCCCCGGTGCGTGGATGCAATATTTGCGGCAGTTTCTGGCTTTTCCGCTTCTGGCCTCCTGCGTGTGGCTGCTTTGGGTTGCCACGCTGGAAGGCGGCGCGTTTGTGGTGCTTCTTCTGGCCAGTGGGTTGGTGCTTCTGGCTTTTTCCGCTTGGCTTTACGGCGTTGCCCAAACACGCCTTATGCAAAACGGCCATACGCGCGGCACAACAGCCCTCCATGGCCTTGCTTTACTAGGGCTGCTGCTGGCTCTGGCCCTTGCACCCGCCCTGCACCATGCAGCGCCCCAGGCAAACGCCACCAACGCAGGGTCTGGCCTACCAAAAGGGGTTGAACCCTTCACGCAAGCACGTTTTGATGCCCTGAAGGCCGAAGGCAAACCTGTCTTTGTGGATATGACGGCCGCATGGTGCATTACCTGCCTGGTCAATGAACGTGTTGCTCTTGATATCCCCAGCACTCAAGAGGCATTTGCCAAACAGGGCATTATCATCCTGAGAGGCGACTGGACCAACCATGACCCAGCAATCAGTGCCTTCCTCAAAGCCCGGAAACGCGATGGTGTGCCGCTTTACATCTACAGCCCGGCTCATGGCCCGGAAGTAACACTTCCACAAATTCTGACCCCCGGCCTGGTGCTTCAGACCATTACTCCCTGAGTCCGCACCCCAAAACACACTGGCACGTTCGCTCACCCCTTGAGCCAGAACGTGTCAGTTTTCTGCTTAATTCTGCATAACACGATGGCACACTGAACCTCTCGAAGAGCCACCCCTCAAAAATGTTATGTTATATTATTTCTTTTCTGGATAAATTTTATTAGACTATTGGGAAGCAATAGAAAAAGACCGGAATTCCATACCGTGCCAAAGGCTTCCTCCTTTACTCCTGACACCCCCTTCCTCCCTGTGTTGATTCTTGCTGCGGCACTTTCCAGCTTTGGGGCCGCCCCCGATGCTGATGCCGCAGCAGAAACGACCGATACCCAAATGGAAACGCAGGATAAGGAGGCAGATGACACACGCGCCACCTCCGCGCACCCCGAATATGTAACGGTAAAAAGCCGCACCACTGCCGATGGCTCAACTGGCCGCACGCCCGGCGGTGGCCTGATGCCGCACCAGAAGGCTCCGCGGGCACAAAGCGGGCTGACACGGGATTATATTGCCCGCCAAAGCCCGACAGAAAGCCCGGTTGCGCTTATCGCCAATTTGCCGGGTGTCATTTACTCCGCCAATGACCCACTTGGCACCAATGATGATCAGCAAGGCCTGTCCGTACGGGGTTTGGACCAGACGGAAATAGGGTATTTATTTGAAGGCGTTCCCGCCGCTCCCCCGCTCTTTCTCATGCCTTATACATCCGCCACAGCGGATACAGAAAACATCAGTTCCGTCACGCTCACACAGGGATCTTCCGATGCCGCATCGCCGCTTTACAATGCGGTTGGTGGGCAATTAAGCGTGCATCTCTCTAAGCCCAAACGCACGGCTAGTGGTTTTATGGACCTCTCTTACGGTTCCTACGCCCTCAACCGCGAGTTTCTACGCCTTGATAGTGGAGAGATCGGACATACCGGCGTAACGGGGTTTGCATCCTTTTCCTACCGTAATGCGTCCCAATGGCGGGGCGCCGGAGATAGCCCGCGTTTTCATGTTGATAGTCGGCTACTTAAAGAATGGGGCAAGGGAAGCTCGGCATCCCTCATTTTTTCCTTCAACCGGCAACGACAATATTATTTGCGCGCTCCCAGCAAAGCGCAGTGGAAAGCACAGGGCACACACTTCAATTATTCCCGCACTTACACTGATGGCGATACATCCTATTATCTGTTGCAGGAAAACGCCCGAGCGCAAACTTTTCTAGCAGCGCCAGTAAATTTACACCTCAACCGCCATCTGCAACTCTCCCTCACACCCTATTTTATTTATGTCAGCGGGTATGACGGATTTGGAACATCCCTCGACCCCAAAACCAGTTATCAAGGCAACCAACCCGCAGGGCCGCTTCAGGGGGGCGTGATTGGCGCTAATGGAAAAATCACTGCTGTTGCCACAGACACATTCAAACAGGCTCATTCAGGCATAACTGCGTCTCTCGAGTGGAAAGCAGGACGAAACAGCCTGACAGCAGGCACATGGTATTCTTATTACGACTTTTCAAACCCGTCCCGCTATGCTGCCGTGTATGCCAATGGGGGTGCCTCCAACATGCTGGGCCACCAGCCTATTCTCACGGCATCCGGGGAGCCGTTGTCATCCTACAACTCTCACCTCGTGCAACAGGTGAATGCACTTTTTGTGCAGGACAGTTTTAAAGCACTTTCCAATAAATTAACGGTCTCTGCTGCCTTCCGGGCTATTATGGTTACGCGCACCATTAGCAACGCCCTTCCGGGCGCACGCTACAGAAACGGCTCCAGCTATTTTTCACCCCAACCGCAAGTTTCTGCCAGTTATGACATAACTGCGCATGATCAGCTTTTCATCAATGGCACAACCGGCTTTCGTGCCCCTTCCGGTATTTCAAACTATAATGACCGCTTCAGTGTCGCGACCGGCAAGCAAAACCGGAGTGCCACCAGTGACACCCGGCCAGAATATTCCATTGGGGAAGAACTGGGCTACCGCCACACAGGGGACGTGAACATTTCTGCATCGGTGTTCAATTACAATTTCACTAACCGCCAAATCAGCACAACCAGCACCCTGAATGGGGCTCAGGTTTCAGAATCCATTAACGGAGGCGGCCAGACCGCACGCGGCGCACAGTTGGAAGTCAGCCTGAAACGCTGGCACCATTTCAGCCCTTATCTGTCCGGGCAGTATATCCACGCCACCATTGATAATAATTTGAAATCAGGGGACGACTATCTGCCCACGCGCGGCAAAAAAGCCATCCGCACACCAACATTCTCCGGCAGCATTGGCCTGTCTTATGATGATGAGCATTTTTTTGGCATGGCAACAGTAAACTATGTTGGCCCGACCTATTCAACCTTCATGAACGACGAGCGTATTCCCGGTTTTACAACAGCCAACCTCAGCATGGGGTACCGGCTTAAAAAGGTCGGGTTTGCCAAGTCTCCACAAATTCAGTTGAACCTGATGAATCTGGGCCAGCCGGGCTATCTGTCCGGGGTCAATAGTGTGTCTTTTAACGCCAAACCCACCACAGGCGTTTATGGCACGCGCATAGCCGGGCGAGCTCCCTCCTACTTTGTGGGCGGTGGATTTGCAGGCATAGTCTCGCTCTCTACTGGCTTCTAGCGGGCGACTGCCTGTCCGTTTCGCACGGGCATAAACTGGGCATAGACCCTGTTATACGGGCTTGAATGCTGGACATACGGCCAAAGGGCGCATATCCCAAAGCTATGCTTTTCTTCCCTGCACGGCTGCGTCCGGCAGCCCTTCAGCCGGTAGCCCAATCATGACCCATTCTGACGCACCCCATCTTGTTCTGGTTGATGGCAGCGGGTTTATTTTCCGCGCCTTCCATGCCCTACCGCCCATGACCAGCCCGGATGGCGTGCCGGTTAATGCCGTGTACGGGTTTACCAACATGCTTGCGCGTATGCTGCGTGAGCATGTGGGCACCCACCTGGCCGTTATTTTTGATGCCGGACGCCACACCTTCCGCTCAGACATTTACCCGCAATACAAGGCCCACCGGCCTGAACCGCCGGAAGACCTGCGCCCTCAGTTCTCGCTCATTCGGGATGCAACACGGGCCTTCAATGTCGCCAGCGTGGAACTGGCAGGCTGGGAAGCGGATGACCTGATTGCCTCTTACGCCCGCGCCGTGCGGAAGGTAGGTGGCACCTGCACCATTGTCTCATCCGACAAGGACCTGATGCAGCTTATTGGCCCCGGCGTTTGTATGCTGGACCCCATGAAGCAAACCCCCATCAGCCTGCCTGAGGTTGAAAAGAAGTTTGGCGTCCTGCCTGAAAAAGTGGTGGACGTGCAGGCCCTTATGGGAGACCCCACGGACAACGTACCCGGTGTGCCAGGTATTGGCCCCAAAACGGCGTCTGCCCTGATTAACGAATTCGGCACCCTTGAAGCTGTATTGGCCGCCGCACCGGACATGAAGAAGTCCAAACGGCGCGACATGCTGATTGAACATGCGGATGCCGCCCGTATTTCCCGCCAACTGGTTGAACTGGCGTGTGATGTTCCCCTGCCCGTGCCCATTGCTGATCTGGCCGTGCGCGAGATGGACAAACTGACACTGGCTGACTGGCTGGAAAGCATGGGCTTCCGGTCTGTCCTGACACGTCTGGGCGTGGGCCACCCATCCGGCGCGCACGCTCACCGTGCCGCACGAGCCGCTGCCCATGCCTCCATTAGCGGTGCGGTTGCTGAAGCGCCTACCACCACCCCAGACCAAGATGACCTGACCAAAGCTACCCTTGCAGCACCCTACGGTGCGTATGAGACTGTGCGGACAGCGCAGGACCTGCAAAAATGGGTAAGTGCTGCACAGGAAGCCAGTGTCTGCGCGGTGGACACAGAAACCGATGGACTGGACCCGCTAAGCGCCAACATGGTTGGCCTCTCTCTGGCCACGGCACCGGGCAAAGCCTGTTACGTTCCCCTGCGCCATGAAGGCACTCTGGAAGAACCCGCAGGTGAACAACTGAGTGTGCAGGCCGCTCTGGACATTATCCGGCCTCTGCTGACAGATGACACCACGCTCAAGGTTTTTCAAAACGCCAAGTTCGATCTTCTGGTCTTTGATCATGCAGGGCTTGATTACACCACCATAACGGCGGTGGATGACACCATGCTGATGTCCTACGCCCAGTCTGCCGGGCTGCATGGGCAGGGTATGGATGAACTCTCCACCCGGCATCTGGGCCATACCCCCATCAGTTATGATACGGTCACCGGCACGGGCCGTAATCGTATCCCGTTTGCACAAGTGCCCGTCAAACGCGCCACGGACTATGCGGCGGAAGATGCAGATGTCACACTCCGGCTCTGGCATGTGCTCCGCCCTACCCTGCGCACTAACAAGGCACTTGCTCTCTATGAACAGATAGAGCGCCCGCTTTCACCTGTTCTGGCGGGTATGGAGAAAGCGGGCATTGCCGTTGACCGCGCAGAACTCGGCCACCTGTCAAAAGATTTTGAAACCCGTATGGCTGTTATGGAAAAAGAAATCCATGCTGCCGCAGGCCGGGATTTTAACGTGGCCTCCCCTCGGCAGCTCGGGGAAATCCTGTTTGATGAAATGGGGTTGCCAGGCGGAAAACGCGGCAAGGCAGGTGCATGGGGGACAGATTCCTCCGTGCTACAAGATCTTGCAGACCAAGGGCATGAACTGCCGGAAAAAGTTTTGGCATGGCGGCAACTGGCAAAGCTGAAAAGCACTTACACAGACGCGTTATTACGCCAGACTACCACGGAAGACCGGGTACACACCTCGTTCCAGATGGCCATTACCACCACAGGCCGCCTGTCTTCCAATGACCCCAACCTTCAGAACATCCCCATTCGCACGGAAGAAGGCAGCCGTATCCGGCAAACCTTTATTGCCCCCAAAGGCAAAAAGCTGATCTCTGCTGACTATTCACAAATCGAACTCCGGCTACTGGCTGCGGTTGCTAATATTCCCGCCCTGCGGGAGGCGTTTGAACTCAAACAGGACATTCACGCCCGCACGGCATCCGAAGTTTTTGGTGTTCCGCTAGAAGGTATGGATAGCCTAACACGCCGGCGCGCCAAGGCCATCAACTTTGGTATTATTTATGGCATTTCCGCTTTTGGCCTTGCCCGCCAGCTCGGTATCCCTGCCGGAGAAGCACGCTCCTACATTGATGCCTATTTTGCACGGTATCCGGAAATTCGGGACTATATGGAGCGTATGCGTGAAGAAGCACGCGCGCAGGGTTATGTGCTCACACCGTTCGGGCGCCGGTGCTATGTACCCGGCATTCAGGAAAAAAGTGCTGTAAGGCGGCAATATGCTGAACGGCAGGCCATTAACGCCCCCTTACAGGGCGGCGCTGCGGACATCATCAAACGCGCCATGGTCAGGCTGCCTCATGCCTTGGCAGAAGGGGGCTTCTCCGCTCGTATGCTCCTGCAAGTGCATGACGAACTTCTGTTTGAAGCAGACGAAGCGGAAGCCGAGGCTGTAGCACAGCTTGTGAAAACCGTTATGGAATCTGCGGCAGACCTTTCTGTGCCGCTGGTAGTAGAAACTGGCATTGGCAACAACTGGGCAGAGGCACACTAAACATGACCCCGACCGGCAAACGTATTCTTTTGACCGCAACAGCCATTCTGGCAGCAGGTGGCCTTGCAACCTATCTGGGCACAACTCTTGCCCTGCACCACACCATTACCCTCAATACCTATGGGAATGAGGTTGGAGGCGCGTTTCGCCTGATGGATGCCACAACAGGCACCATGACCGACCAGACTTTTCACGGGCGCTGGATGCTGGTCTTGTTTGGCGCAACCCACTGCACGCAGGATGCCTGCGAACCTGCTCTGCGTGCAATGTCAGACGCGCTGGACAAGCTGGACCCCAGCAAGCGCAAGGCTGTTATTATTTTTGTAAGCCTGGACCCTGACCGGGATGATGCGGAACGCCTGCACCAATACGCCGCGACCCTTGGCCCGCGTATTGTAGCAGGTACCGCAGCCCCACAGGCTCTGGCAGACCTTGCAAAAGAATACCATGCCCCGGTTGAAAAAGTGTCTGACCCTGAATGGTCTTATACCATGCGCATGTCCCCCAGCTTTGTGGTAATGAACCCAGACACGCGGTACAAAGGTATGATCAGCGCAAACCAGAGCGCAGAGGCCATGCAAAAACAACTCGCAACCCTTATGAACACTGCAGATTAAAGACCTTAAGACAAGGGGACTTGTAGGCTCATGCCGGAAAACGCATCTGACCTCTTTGCCGTAACAGGCTATGTTTCAGCCTTCAGTGCAGGCGGCTGGAAGCGGGTTTGCGTACAGAACGAGGCCCACGCCCCCGGCCCCGTACCAGCCTACCAGGACCAACCTCTTACGGAATTTGATTTAGGCCTCCAGCTTTACCAAGCCCGCAGGTCTGCACAGGACAGCGTGATCAGCCTACCCCATACCGGGCTGATGCTGTTTACCCTGCATAATGCACGTTTTGTTATAAACCCCGGTCTTGATGGCATGATTATAGACCAGCGCAACAGGATGGTGAGCGAACCGTCCTGCTTCTGCCAGCACGATATCTATCGTCATACGCACACACTGCCCGATATGCCTGTGCATGAAGAACTGGATGAAGTTTTTATCGGGTTTGATAATGCCTTCCGGAATTACTATCACTGGCTTTTATACGGCATTTCCAAAACACAACTGGCCAATACACTTCTCCCCCCTTCTGTTACACTGGCCATGCCTGAGCAAGGCTTGACTTTTGCGCGGCGGAACCCTGCTTATTCCTCTGATATTTTTGAAAAATCTCTTGCACTGTCAGGCCTCTCTGACCGTGTAGCCTATCTGGACGAAGGCTTGCACCGGGCACGCACGCTCCATTTCTTCTGGCATGCTCCTACAATGCCGGAGCTGTATATGAACCTGAACGAGCCTTATGCCCTGTTTGACGGCATGAAGGCTCCACCACAACCCGACCTTCCAAAACGTATTTATATTTCGCGCGAAGGTGGGCATGACAGGCGCATTACACCAGAAGAACAGGCACAGATAGATCCTGTCCTGACAGCAAACGGATTTGAAAAAGTTTTTCTGGAAAAGCTTGATTTTGAAAGCCAGCTTGCCCTTTTCAGGCAGGCAGAGGCCATTATTGCGCCCCATGGTGCAGGGCTTGCCAATCTGGTTTTTATACAACCGGGTGTTAAGGTGATAGAACTTAACAGACAATTGGACGGCCAGCCCCATTTACGAAACTGTTTTGATCTGATCGCTCAAAAACGCCGTGCCCGCTATTGCGTTTTTAACCTGCACACAGAAACCCTTACATCTGCCAAACTCCAAAACGCCCTCGACAACCTTGACGCTGCACCAGTTCCTGCACCCCCTCCGGCACCGCAGGAGGAGGCCTAATGCTTTCTCCTGAAGATCTGACAGCTCTGGTAACACGCTTTGCGGCACGCGCTGCGGCCCATGACGTGTCCGGGGAGATTGCTCTGGAAAACCTGCAAGATCTGAAATCCGCCGGGCTGCTGTGCCTGACTGTCTCTCCTACCTATGGTGGCGGTGGGAAAAATCTGCGCGATATCCTGCCACTTCTTGAGCAGGTGGCACAAGGGGATCCCTCCACCGCTCTCATTTTCGCCATGCAGTGCCTGCATCATCATGACATTGCAACCTCCAGCCAATGGCCTGAAGCCACCCGTCAGATGGTCTCTACTGCCGCGGTTCAGGACGGTGCCTTACTGAATGCCCTCCGGGTTGAACCAGAACTTGGCACACCCTCCCGTGGCGGCATACCCGCCACCAAGCTTGCTCGGAAAAATGGGCAATGGGTTTTAAACGGATGTAAAATCTATTCTACAGGCTCCACTGCGCTCCGCTGGGGCCTTGTCTGGGCTGCTACTGATGAGGCTGAACCACGTGTAGGGCATGTTCTTGTGCCACTGGATGCGCCCGGCATACGCGTGGAGCACACATGGGACCAGATGGGCATGCGCGCCACGGCCAGTCACACAGTCCACTTCCAAAATGTTGTTGTCGCAGAAAACTATATTGTCGATATCCGTTCACCGTCTGACTGGAAAAATCAGGGAACGGACACCATAATGTGGCACGCCCTCTGCATTGCCAGTCTCTACAACGGTGTGGCGCTGAGTGCGAAAAACTGGCTTGTCGATTTCCTGCATGAGCGCAAACCAGCAAACCTTGGGGCTTCTCTGGCAACACTACCCCGCTTCCATTTACTGATGGGAGAAATTGAAGGGCTCCTTACGGCCAATCGTGCCCTGATAGCCAACTGGCTGCACAGCTATGATGCTGGGCACGCCACTCCTACAGATGCCAATCTTGTCAAACATCTGGTGACAGAAAACGCTATTAACAGCGTGCAAAAAGCTGTGGCTGCCATTGGTAATCCGGCTCTCAGCCGCACCAACCCGCTTGAGCGGCATTTGCGCAATATTCTTTGCGCCCGCATTCATACACCGCAGGCAGACACCGCTCTGGCCATGGCTGGCAAAAAAGCTTTAGGCATTTAATGCTCTTTTTTTCAAACAACACTTCCCGCGCATGTGCTTTGCCGTATCTGGTTGCTTTTTGTCTTGTAATTGGTAGCGCACCCGCACAGGCTGAAACATCCGTCAGCGTTCCCGCCTCCGCACATATGGGGGGAGCATTACGCCTGACGGGGCAAAGTTCAGGCGGCACGCTGGACCCACAAGTGGCCTATATGGCCCTGACCAAGCAGCTTGAACTGCCTGTGTATGACACACTTCTCTCCTACCCTAAATTTTCAGGAGCGGGTGCTGTACCCGTTGTAGCCAATCTGGTCGAGGCTATTCCCCTTCCTGAAGATGGCGGGCTGACATATCGCTTCACACTCCGTCAGGGCATTCATTTTTCTAACGGGCAAGTGCTGGGCGTTGACGATGTTGCTGCATCTTTCAGGCGTTTATTCAAAGTAGGAAGCCCCACCGCTGGCCCGTATTACAGTCATATTATTGGCGCAGAGGCCTGCCTGAAAAAGCCGGAAACCTGTACGCTCGACGGCGGTATTGAAACAAACGCCGCAACCCGCAGCATAGTTTTCCATCTCAGCACACCAGACCCGGAATTTCTTGCTCATCTGGCATGGGTTCATTCCACCATCCTGCCAGCCGATACACCTGCTCATGATATGGGCAATACGGCACCTCCCGGCACAGGCCCCTACCGTATCACCGGCTACGACCCAACACGTTACATTCTGCTTGAACGCAACCCCTATTTTCAAGAATGGTCACACGCCACCCAACCTGCGGGCTACCCTGATACACTCCACATGACGTTCGGGCTGGATCAGGAAGCAGAGGTCACGGCTGTAGAAAACGGCCAGTTTGACTGGATGTATGAAGATGTCCCGCTTGATCGTCTGGGCGAGGTTGGCTCCCGCTATCCACAGCAGGTACAAATTTACACGCAACTGCTCTATTATTATGCCGCACTCAACACCACACTCCCGCCTTTCAACTCCCTGAAAGTACGGCAAGCGCTCAACTATGCCGTAAACCGTCATGCCATGGTCATCTACCACGGCGGACCGGCCATAGCTCTTCCACTCTGCCAGCTTTTACCCAAAGGCTCTCCGGGATACGAACCCTCCTGCGCTTACACCAAAGGGGCTTCTCCGGAGCACCCGGCAGACCAGTGGCGTGCGCCTGACCTCGCCAAAGCCCGTCAGCTTGTGCAGGAAAGCGGTACTGCGGGTCAAAAAATAACGCTCGTTGCCCCGCTGGATGGACGGTATGGCGCCATGGCGCTGGAACTCCGCAGCACGCTTGCACAACTAGGGTATGATGCCACTGTCCGCAGCATGACCCAAGCCGTACAGTTCCCCTACATTCAGAACAGTGACAACCACGTGCAACTGGCCCTAACCGGCTGGCAAGCTGACTATCCTTCCGCCGATTCTTTTCTGCACACCCTTTATTCGTGCGACAGCATCCACCCACATTCCGATAACTCGCTCAACGTGTCAGCCTTCTGCCAGCAGGATATTGAGCAACTCATGCATCAGGCCACAACCCGTGCCATAACGGACCCGGCAGGCAGCCTACAGCTCTGGGCCGGAGTGGACAGAGCGCTGATGGCACAGGCCCCGTCAGTACCATTGGTACAAATACGACGCGTTACCCTGTTGTCAAAACGTGTGCGTAACGTCATCGTAACACTCAATGATGAAATTCTCCTCTCTCAACTCCAGATCCAATGACCGCTAAGCCCCTTTCCGTAGGTCCATGGCAGCAGGCATGGCGTGCCCTGTTGCGCAACCCGTCCGCCCTTGTGGCTCTGGCCGTGCTTGCCTTCATGGTGTTGGCCAGCCTGCTTGCCCCGGTTTACGCACACCACATTGCCAAGGTTGACCCGTTCACGTCCAACGTAGCAGGAAGCATTCTGGTTAATGGGCAAGCCGTTGACATCATGCAGCCTAACGATAACCCGCTGCATCTGGGTCTCAGCCCTATCGGGCCAACAGGTCACGCGGCCTATCTGTTAGGGGCAGACAGTCAAGGGCGGGATGTTGCTGCTCGCCTTTTATACGGGGGGCGGAACTCACTGCTCATTTCAGCCAGTGCGGCTGTTATCTGCCTTGTGTTGGCGGCCATAGCAGGCATAGCCGCAGGTTTTTTTGGCGGGCTTGTTGATAGTATCCTCTCCCGGATGATGGACATTATGTGGGCAGTACCTGTCTATCTGTTTGCAATTTCGCTCTCCATCGTCACGGTCAGTCAGGGCCTGCATATTGGCCCCTTCGTGATTGAGGCTGATAATCTGCTTATTCCCATTGTCATTATTGCGTTGGTTTATGTGCCCTATGCCGCGCGGCCTATCCGGGGCCGCGTGCTGGCCTTGCGGCAGGCAGAATTCGTTACAGCCTCACGCTGTCTGGGTGTGCCGCAATGGCGCATTGTGCTGTACGATATTCTGCCCAATGTCATGACGACGCTGGTTGTGATGGGCCCTCTGCTGATGGCCCTTGCCCTGCTGGCGGAAAGCGCTTTGTCCTTCTTGTCCATTGGCGTGCAGGCCCCTGCGGCATCGTGGGGCACCATCATTCAGGACGGGGAAGGCTTGATTTATACCCGCCCCATGGTTGCCATTGCCCCCGGTCTGGCCATTGTGATTGTGGTTCTGGCCCTCAACATTCTGGGCGATGGCCTGCGGGACGCGCTGGATGTGCGGGACGCCGCTCGCCGGTCTTCTTAAGATAAAGGGGAATTTCCATGATCGTGCCCCTTCTTCGTCGGCTTGGACAAACGGCTTTTGTACTGTTTGGCATCTCAGCGCTCGTGTTTCTGGTATTTTTTGCCACGCCGGGCGCAGACCCCACTGCCCGTATTGCCGGACGTAATGCCTCCCCCCAAACTATGGAAAAAGTCCGTAAGGAATACGGTTTTGACCGCCCCTTGCCCGTACAATACGCCACCATGATGAAAAAGCTGTTTATCACGCAGGACCTTGCCTCCTACGTTGACCGTGGCGAGCTTGTGGTGCCAGAAATTATCCGTGCGGCACCGGTTACAGTCTCTCTGGTTGGTGGTGCAGCTCTGATCTGGATTGCCCTTTCCATCACCATGGGCACCATAGCCGCCGCCCTGAAAGGCACATGGATAGACCGCAGCCTGATGATGATAGGGCTTGTCGGCATTTCCATCCCTGTCTTCTGGCTGGGGCAGGTTACTAACCTGATAACGCAAAGCCGCTACCACGACACATGGCTTTTCTCCTGGGTGCCGGGGTTGGGATATGTGCCCCTGACAGAAAACCCGTGGGGATGGTTCAAGGCCCTTATCATTCCGTGGGCTGTGCTGGCGGTCATGTTTATTGGCATCTACAGCCGGGTGCTCCGGGCTGACCTTGTTGCGCTTGCAGGGGAAGACTTCATGCGCACAGCCCGCGCAAAAGGCCTCTCACCCACCCGTGTACTGCTACGCCACGGGCTGCGTACCTCCATGATTACCTTTGTCTCCCTCTTCGGGTTGGACTTCGCTCAGCTTGTTGGAGGGGGTGCCCTGTTGACAGAGGTTGTGTTTGGCCTACCCGGTGTTGGGCGGCTAACCTATCAGGCTCTGACCAACCTTGACCTGCCGCTTATCATGGCCACTGTCATGTATTCTGCCGTATTTGTCGTCTTGGCCAATGCAGTAGTGGATATTCTCTATCTGTTCCTTGACCCCCGAGTGCGCGATGCCCGTTAACCCCACTCCTCCGGCACTTGACCCAACACCGCTGCTTGAAGTCCGTAACTTCAGTGTTAGCGTGCAGTCCCGTGGCACAGTGTTGCCCTTGGTTGAAAACGTATCCTTTACCATTGGTGCGCAGGATATTGTCGGGCTGGTTGGTGAGTCAGGTTCTGGCAAATCCGTCACGGCAATGGCGCTCATGGGGCTGATTGACAGCCCTGGCGTCAGCATAACCGGTTCAGCCCGTTTCAAGGGGCAGGAACTGGTGGGGCTGCCAGACCGCCAGATGCGCCGCCTGCGCGGGCGGGAGATCGCCATGATTTTCCAGGACCCCATGACAGCCTTTACACCCGTTTACACAGTAGGCTGGCAGATTGATGAGCAGATACGCACCCATGAGCGCCTGTCGCGTAAACAGGCCCGCGCCCGCACGGTAGAACTGCTGGCAGAGATGGGGGTGCCAGATCCCACCCGCATGGCAGACCGTTACCCACACCAGCTTTCCGGTGGCCTCCGCCAACGCGCCATGATTGCCATGGCCCTCTCCTGTAACCCCTCTCTCCTGATTGCGGACGAGCCCACAACAGCGCTGGATGTCACGGTACAGGCGCAAATTCTTGACCTGATACGCGGCCTGCGCTCACGCTATGGCTCTTCCGTCTTGTTTATTACGCATGATATGGGCGTGGTGGCCGAAACCTGTGATGCCACCTTGGTGCTCTATTCCGGCAGAATTGCAGAAACAGGCCGGACAGAGGCTCTTTTTGCACAGCCGAGCCACCCTTATACTGCGGCCTTACTTGCCTCCATTCCACCTCTGGATGGCGTGCGCCCTGCCCGGCTACCCGCCATTGCGGGGGCACCCCCTGCGCCGCAGGACCGTCCGCCGGGCTGCGCCTTCGGGCCACGCTGCGCTTTTGTGCATGCTGCCTGCCAAACAAACCCACCGCCTCCGCTTATTAACACGGGCTTGCATCATCAGGCAGCATGCCTGTTGCCAGCAGAAGGCCATGCGCTCCCGCAGCACCAACCGGTTGCAAGCCCCCTGTCATGAGCACCTTGCCAATGCCACACGCTCAATCGCCTCATCCGTTACTGGAGGTCACAAACCTCCACAAGACCTATGCCTTGCCTCGCGGGCAAAAACTGAAGGCTGTTGATGGTATTTCCCTGACAGTCCATCGTGGAGAAGTGCTCGGACTTGTTGGGGAGTCAGGGTGCGGAAAATCCACTCTAGGCCGCTGCCTGCTGCGCCTGCTGGATGTTTCTTCCGGCCAAATCAAGTTTGATGGTCAGGACATTACGCACCTTTCCGACCGCGCACTCCGCCCTTTCCGTCCGCGTATGCAAATGGTGTTTCAGGACTCATACGCCTCGCTCAACCCGCGCCGCCGTATTGATGACCTTCTGGCTGACCCGTTGCGTGTACACCCAGCACCAGATGGCAGCACACGGACAGCACCCACCATACGCGCCCGCCTGCTGGAGCTGATGGAACTTGTCAGCCTGCCCGCAACGGCTCTGGACCGCTACGCGCATGAATTCTCCGGTGGGCAAAGGCAACGGATCAACATTGCCCGCGCTCTGGCCCTGTCTCCCCACTTGATTGTTGCGGATGAACCCGTTTCTGCACTGGATGTTTCCGTACAGGCCCAGATCGTCAATCTGTTTTCCGACCTTCAGGCGCAACTTGGTCTGACCTATGTTTTTGTCGCCCACGATCTGGCGGTCGTCCGCCAGATCTCCACACGTGTTGCGGTCATGTATCTTGGCGCAATTGTAGAGTTGGGCGAAACAGATGCCGTGCTGCACCAGCCGGCACACCCTTATACTTTTGCTCTTATGCAAGCGGTGCCACGCCCGCAGATCGGTGCTGTGCGCCCACCACCCCTTGGAGGAGATATTCCAAGCCCTGTTTCACGCCCTGCAGGATGCCGTTTCCATACGCGCTGCCCGGCCGTGCAGCAGCGCTGCCGTGAAGAAGAGCCCGCCTTACGCCCACTCACGCCCACGCGGTCCGTTGCCTGTCATTTTCCACTGACAACCTAATTAAGGGTGTTGTCTTTTTCAGCTAATCTTTTACTGGATAGGAACTCTATCTAACACTGGACAGTTAAAAAATGGCTCCACCTAAATAAGGTGAAGCCATTTTCCAGACACTTTTTAATGTGCTGCGTTATCAGCCCATAGCCTGCCACAACGGCAGGCGAGATTTATAGGGCGCGTCAATCTGAGTAATGATTTCCTCAAATTTAGCCTGATTGTAAAACTTGACGCGCTCACCCTGATTGATGTTCTCAAGTGCACGATACGCCGTACGAGAGGCAGCCCGGTTAAAAATGCCCGGACCAGTCTTATAGGCAATGTATAAATGCTTATGCCGGTAGCAATTGTTGTACAACACAAGCAGACATTCCTGCATGATATTGCTTTTTGCAACCGTGCCATAAAAATCGTTATGCACCACGTTCCCTTGCGTCAGGAACAAGGCCACATCGTTCTTCTCCTGCAGCATAAAGTTGAGGGCTGAAACGTCTGCTATACGGGCATCTGCATCCAGCCACCAGCCACCATACAGGTTGGTAACATGCACACGCAGGAAGTCCGCAGCCTCAGCAGGGTGACGCATTGCAAGAAAAAACTCGCGCGCTTCAGGACCGTAAAACCGATAAAGCCATTCAGCAGCTTCTTCCTGATTAAACAGCTTGATGTCCAGATCGGGAATACCCTGATGAAAATATAAATTTTCAACAATTTCTTCAGGCGGGTTTTTGTCCCAATACATAAAGAGTTTTTTGGGAATGCCAGCCGATTGCCCAATAGACGGTGCATCCGTGTTAAACAGGCTTGGCTGCACCTGAAGCGCTGTTTCCAGATACAACCAGTCAATTTCTTCGCCGCTCAGGAATTCTTCAAATGCATTCCCCATATGCAGCAATGACTGCCTTGGGTCACCTCCACGCCATGCTGCGCGGATGCTTTCAATGTAATTAGCATATGGACGAGAAAGGACAGACAGAGCATGCAGGTCATGTTCTGGCAGCTCTTTCCCCGCTTTCAGGAAGCACAGCAACCGCACCTGCATAAGAGCCTGTGGCAGCGGATATTCACCCTGATTTTTGGAGTGAATGCGGTAAGCAAGCCCATAAATGCACGCCGCTTCAAACGGCATACGATTGCGATGCAGAATATTGGCAACTGTAAAAGCATGTTCAAGCGTTGTGGCACCATTGTGCCGGCAGTAGTCGGCAGCCTGCCCGTCCCGCTCAATGCATTGCATTTCAAAGGCGGTTGGTTCTTTCGGGTAAATATCTGCCGTATTGCCAAAAACGAGTTCGTCCAGAGTTTTTCCCCCGGTTTCTGCCTGCTCGCCTGACTCTTGGTGTTCTTGCATCTGACTACTATCCCGTCTCGCAACCGCTGCTTGCTCTTAATATGAGATGAAACCTCATTTTGCGACGCTTACAGTATTGCTACATCACTCTCACAGACAATGCCACAAATGTCTAAAGATGTCTTATTTGTTCAAATGAAAAAAGTCCTATTGCACTCAAGTAGAGCACAATAGGAACTCTTTTTCACGCCTTGGTCACTCTATGTTTACGCTGCGGCACTTTTCTTCAAACTATCAACCAACATTGCTGTGATGTGCTCTGCCACTTTCGGAGAGACTTCACGGCTTTCGATGGTTTTGACCGTGTTATTATCCAGCGTCACAACAACATCGAGCGGTCGAATACCAATCTGGTCATTCACTGTATTAACAAGGCATATCCGATAATCGCCCTTAAGCGCTTTCGGGAAGCCAGACTTGAAGATGATATCGGCCTCAAACCCGACGCACAGCGGCGCATCGGAGAATACTCCGCTTACGTCACTCCGCACACCACGTTCAGTACCGAAGAAGAAGATTTCATCTTCCGCTTCCGCCACGCAGGCTACAAACAGCTGTCCGGCAGCACGCAGATTGTGCAGGAAGGCCCAGCCACTCAGGTACAGGCTATTTTTATTGACTTCACGCGGCGGGTTGCCAATCAGGCCCGTGCATTCATCAATGTAATATTCCAGATCACCACCACGGTAGATTTCCAGCGCCCGTTTACCAGCCTGCACCAGCTTAACACCACGCAACTGCCCATCCTGATGGGCAATACGGCGGAAGTCAGACATTACACGCAGGTTGGAAGGCTTGCTTTGCAGGATTTCAACAATCTTGCCGCCATCCACCTTAATCTGGAACGGTGTCAGGGCAAAGCTGCCACGACCATTTATAACGTTGATAAGCCCCACACGGAAGGTGCCTTCACACCACTTGCCACGCAATGCAACTTGCCCGGCAAACCCGGAGCGGCGCGGTGCATCTGGGTAAATACTCAACACGTCCGGACGGGACTCACGGATACAAGGCAGGAAAATAACAGGCTGGTCATTACCACCAATCAGAACGGTATAAAGGTTACCGGAGGCACTGACACGCGGCACCATGTGCCAGCCACGAATATGGAATTCGTAAGCCTCTTCAAAGTCTGACAGTTCGCTTTCCGCGAAAACGTGGTGGCAGATATCGTCAATATAATATTCGGCATCCTGAATGGCGAACCAGTCGGAAACTGGCTCGGGCAGTTCCACTGCCACGTCGCGCACTGTTGGTGGATCGAAGATGTGGCGAGGCGGAGCCTGGTGGCGCCAGGACGCATGCGGCAACAAGTGTACCTGACCAGCATCAATCTGCATTTCAGAGAAACCAAGACGCGTGTACGGCGCAGTTTCTTTGTAGATTTCAAAAAGCTCCTGACCGTAAGCCTGACCATCCGTCCAGAGTGCTGGCGTGATGTTGCTCATCATTGTGCGGCGAAGCGGCTCGGAAGCAAGCAGAAGTTCCAGACGTGCCAACACAACAGAAGGACTGTTAATGGGCACTTTAAAGCCATTGACGCCATCTTCAACACGATCATGCAAAGCGCCAACGTCTGTTACAATCGGTAGTAGGCCATTCTGCCATGCTTCAGACAGGGAAATACAATATGTTTCCGGCCAGATACTCAGATTGAGCGCAACGTCTGCCACTTTCAGGGCATCTGTGTCGCCCATGGAATACTGACCATGGACGGTCACATTCAGACGGTTAAGATCCGCCAGAACCTGTTTGTATTCTGGGTGCACAGCACCGAAAATATGGAACTGGAAGTGATCCGGGTGAGCAATCTCAATCAGGTTGAGGATGGTGTCGGCACCTTTGGTACGCAGGAAGTTGCCAACAATGGCTACCCCAAGCTTACGACCATCCAGCGGAGCATACTCTTTCCGTGCAACCGGCAACGTGCTTTCCGGGGAAGGAATGCCCATGATGGCGCATTTCTTCTCTTTTACAATCGGATAGATCTCGCTGATCAGATTGTAGGAATGTTCCGTGCCAAACAGCAGCGCATCAACAGAGTGCAGCATGAGGGCCACAAACGCACGACGCGTCTGCTCACCACCATATTCCACATTTTCCGCGTTTTTCAGGATGATGTCATAGGCAACAACAGATTTCACCAGTTCTTCATCATAATGGAAGCTCTGGTCCAGCAGGTTGTAGCGGGAAGAAATCAGCCAGAAATCATGTGCTGAGAAAACAACCCCGGCACCACACGCTTTGGCAATAATAGGCAGAGAGAGCGCATGGTGGCCAAGATGCTGGAAATGCACCACGTCCATGTTGTAATGGCTGATAACGTTTGAGAAGGCCATTTCTTCCGGCCCATCGCACATGGCGTCTGTCCAGCCTACTTCTGGCACATCAAAGCGTTCAACCTCTTCACCATCGGCTGTCAGCAGGCGGCAATGGTTCCCGCGACGCAGCCAGTAATAGAAGTCAACTTCACGGCCCAGCAGGTTGCACAAAGTTTCCTGATAAACTTCAACACCACCCCAGGCTGCTTCATATTTTGTGGAATGGGTGCACATCAGCACACGCAGGCGGCGCTTAGTATCTACCGGGGCGGGAGCCGGACGACGCCCGAAGTCAGCCCCTGTAATGTCAATCATGGTGCGCAGGCGGTGTTCGTACAGGTGTTTTTCCTGAACGGATTTTTTGGCAGCCTGAGCTGCACGGCGGCGCAGTGACGGGTTGTTCAGAAAGCCGTCAATGGCTGCAATAACGCCCCCTACATGCCGCGCCAGCGCAATCCCTTTGACATCGTCAAAGTATTTGCTGTCCATAGCTTCAGGCGCTTCAATAACCTGTGCCGTTCCTGCAAGACCCAGCTCATAGAAACGCGGACCCGGCGCTGTTGCCTGGCTGGTATCACCATGGCTGGCGTAATCACGGAACATGGTCAGCGTAACAGCACTGGCGTTCGCAAAATCCACGAAAGCTTCGTGGCTGACCGGGCGTTGAATAGCCAGTTCAGCCAGATCTGACGGCAGAGGTGGCAGGTATTCGTTACCTGGGCAGATGAGTTTCAGACGGGCCTGCGGGAAAGCTGCAATAACGTGACGGAGTGTTTCCACACGGTTAGGCCACATCGTCCCCGCAAAGAAGATGTCGTAATCCAGCTCTTCCAGTGTTTTGATTTTACGATCGTGCAGAGAAGGAGACGCAGCCAAAGGCAGATAATGGCCTTTATGGCCGTAAGCATCCGCGCAGGAAGGGTCGTTTGTGAAAACGTAATCAAACAGGCCAGCATTTGCAGCGTTAAAGTCCTTCATGAAAGGATCTTCAAACGTCCACAAAATCATGGTTTTGAAAGCAGGACGCATACGCTGTAGCAGCGGCACATTAATGCGCTGTGCATCAAGGCAGATCAGGGTTTGGTGCTCGCCTTTGGCAGCCAGCTCGCCCAGATCATGGTTATCGGCCACAACAACCTGATCATCCCCCAGAATGGCGCGTGCCGCACGCTCTACTGCCAATGTCAGGTAAGAGTTGGGATTATGCGTATAGTTCGTGTTGTAGATTATGGCCATTTGATCTTCTGCTGCCTTCTAAACCCTGTTGCGCGCCACGTTCAGGCACGGAATAAACCACAATGTGCCAGTCACAAAATAAACTGGCATGATATGACGTCAGTACTGGTCACGATGCATGACGATGCTCAACAGGAGTGCCATGCTGACCCCTTAGGTGCTGCAAGAATGTGTTGTATTGTCTTAATATACGCCTCAGGCTGATTTTCCTGAGCAATACGGCGCAACTCGTTCTGCTGCACCATCTCCCACAGGTCTTTATCCTGATACAGGCGAAGGATGGCGTCCGCAAATGCTGCGGCGCGCCCTGTTTCTGCTGCCATAAGGTCCTGCCCACTCTGCCAGCCAACCTGATCACACAGGATACTGGAGGCAACGATGGGCACACCGTGTGCGGCTGCCTCATGCAGCTTGTAGGGAATGCCGCCAGCAAAGCGGGTCGGTGCTACAAAAACCCGATGGCTGTCGTAATACGGTGTTACGCTGTCGACCCGACCCACAACATCCACACGGGGGTGCGGCAGAAGTTTTTTCAGATCAATCTCGGGATTTACAAAACCACAGACCCTGAACTTGACTGCATCAGGCAATTTACCATCCAGCAACGGCAAGACTTCATTTGCAAACCAGATCAGAGAGTCGAGGTTTGGTGAATCCTTGTCATGCACAGCCCCCACAAACAGAATATCCTTGCGGGCGTCGTACCCTGGTGCCGCTGTATGCGCCTGCTGAAGGTGCCCCAGAACACTCACATCCTCCATGCCAAGACGGCGCAGGGTTGCTGCATCTCGCTCGTTCACGGCCACAAATTTGCGCGCAACCCCTGCTGCACGGAATTCCTTCTGGAGCATTTCTTCCAAGGTGTGCTGTGGCTGCTCACCGCGGAGCGCCCACTTCTGCAATTCACGTCCGGCTGCAACGGCTTCTGTATCCAGAACCACGGAACATCCCGCCAGAGCCCCGGAACATTCAGAAAGAATGGGCGCAAGACGCTCAGCATTATGGGTGCGGGCCATCCAGATTACATCATAATATCCGGGGCGCGACTTCAGGAAGCCTGCCAGATCTTCCATACCCTTGTTCCACATGACCTCTGCACGGTCGGGAAAGCCGGTATAAGTGTCCTCAATAACGCCCATAGGCCGGAAAACCGGATAGACGGTTACATGGCACCCAAGGCAGTTGACCATTGCCGTAATAATATCATTGGAGCGGGTAAAGCCTGACCCCAGATGGCGGAACGGCAGAAAATCCTCAATCACTAACACGCGCTTTGTCGCAGGATAGGCAGACCGCGCGTGCAAGACTTGGTTAGCCTGCCTTACGGGACGGTTTTCCAGATAAGAGCGGTTTTTCTCTATGAACTTCTGCTGGTTTCTTAACATCATCTGGTTGCTTTCCAGCGTACCTGATGTGCCATATTCATAGTGTAGCACGACCACTGCCGGGTCATACACAACGTCCAACCCCAGTTGGTTAATCCGGACACATAGGTCTGTTTCCTCAAAATATGCTGGCGCATAGTCGGGATCGAAACCGGACAGGTCCTTCAACAATTTGGTCTGCACAAGCAGGAAGGCACCGGAGCAGAAATCAACAGACCGAACGTAATTGGCTTCTGGCACATCCGGCAACTGGTCACGCAGATAGCCACTGACAGAGCCATCACGCCAGACTGAGCACCCGGCCTCCTGCAGCAGACCATTTGTGCGAACAAGCTTGGCGCCAACAGCGCCAGTCTGCGGCTCTTTCGCAAAGCGTGCGAGAGCGGCCTCAATAGCATGGGGCATCAGCTCAAGATCGTTGTTGAGGTAAAGCGTGTAGTCAGCTTTTACAAATTCCAGCGCTTCATTACATCCGGCCAGAAAACCCACGTTCCCGAGCGTTCTGATAACATCCAGCCCTTGAACATAGTTTTCAATATGCCGCACTTCATCAGAAGAGCCCGAATCAACAAGAATGACCTGAATCTGGCCTGTATAATTCTGACGCAGAGACCCAAGCGCCGTCATGGTCATAGCAAAATTGTTGTGCACCACCATGATGACGCTCAGATCCGGCTTTTCATAAGCAAAGCTCAGATTGGCACGCAGCAACAAAGGCAAACGAACGCGGCACATGCTCTGATAAACATTTTTGGAAATAAATTCTATTTCCTCGGGTGTGTAGCCTGTTTCTTCCACTATACCGCCATGCGCCATGTAATGCACAAAAAAGCTTGGATATGTTTGAGCCGCAACTTCGCTTTTTACTTTAGGATTATCCGCATAAGCACGCAATTTCACGTCAACAGCAGGCTGGCGCAGTTCATACTGGCCGCATTTTACGAAATGCTCATAGCAGTTCCGGAACGCACCGTGTTTGACCGCACCGGCCACATCTTCGTACGCCTGTGCGTAAAATTTTTCTGAAAAATAGGCGTTCGGATCATAGTTTTCAGGCTCAGAATTAGCCAGATAATGATGGAGCGGACCATACCACAGTGGGCCATCTGTCTGAACTTCAGGATAGTTTTCCACGTACCATTCCGGGTCAAAATACCAGGAAAGACGCTTGGAATATAAGCTGCGGTCCGGCATGGACCGCAACAAGGTAACGTAAGGCCCTTCTTCCGTATCAAACGAAAAATCTGGCACTTCCTGCAAGAAGAAGGAGGGGTCAAAAAACATGGAAGAGGGGCAGAGCAAACGGCTGCCTTGATTCAGGTAATGGTCATACCCGTTCCGGATACCGCTTTCTTCCAGCTTCTCCCGCGAGAAGTCCAGAAACGTACGCCGATAATAGTCTTCGTCAAACAACCAATGAGGATTATGCGCCCAGAATCCAACCCTCTGGTAGTGGTCAAACCCCGTTTTGAACTCACCTGCGGCTATAAGGTCCTGCACCGCAGGGTAGCGCATCAGGTACCAGGCTTCGTCAAAAAAAGGATTGGGGGAGTGCTTAAGAGCGGCCCCTTTTTGATCGTAAAAATCACGAACAGCTTCGTCTTCTACCAGATTAAAAAACGACAGGACGCGCTGGTACCGTTTTTTGTACCATTCAAGATCAAACGCTGCCCAGTCGATCTTCTTACTCATCTTAGACAAAGACATTCTTGCTGCCCGCAGTTAACTAGTGAGACCTGAATTCTCGTGGCTTGACCAACACAGGGCAGATCCCCACCACTCCCCGTGCCTTGATGCACCGGGTGAGGCTGTTAGACCAAGCAACCTCACCAAAATGCACATCTCACTTAAGCAGCCATAAAGCCCTGTTCCTGCAGAATTTTCACCACGTCCTGAATACGATTACCATAGGTATGGTCAGATAACGTACGGGCCTGTGCACGCTTGGTTGCTTCCGCACGCTTTTCGGGTGCCTGCAAATAGGTTTCAATCAATTTGTCAAAATCGCGCTTGTTGGAGAAAGTGGGGATTTCTTCCGCTGTATAATACCGCCGCAGCTCATACGTATCTTCGTGGAAGACCTGAAACGCACCGGCTGCCGCAGCTTCAAACGTACGCGGTCCTGGCGTTGAAGGTGACACCATAAAGCGCTTGTTTTCAAAATGAAGCGAACGACCAAGGTTCAGCACAAGTTTGGAGCGCTGATACAATTCAACAAGTTGAGCTTTTTCAATACGGGCATCAGAAAAACCAACCCCGAATTCACCCCAACCCGGCCCGATAATCCGGACATTCAACCGACGCAGGCTTGGCAGCAGCGTGCGAACAATGTCCTTACGGCTTGTAAAGGCAACCCCACAGAACAGCACGTCAATCGTACGGTCAGCTTCACCCGTCAGTGGCGCGTAATGCAGCTTGCGGCTGGCAGCCAAGGGAAGATGGAAAACCCGGTCACGCAGGTAAAAATTATGCCCCCAGCGGTCACAGGAAAACACGACATCAAAATCACCGGCAATGCGGTAGTTGGCATCCTGCTCGTAGGGGTCTTCTGTGGCCCAGAAAACAGTGGTTGCACCAATTTTTTTGGCTTCGCGGCAGACTTCACCAAAATAGGTGCTCTCCGGCAGGTAGGAACCAATGGCAAAAACAATGGTTGGCTTGAGTCGTGCAATGGAGGCGGCTGCACCACTAATATGAACAGCCGTCACGTTATCATCGCCAAAGCACTCGGCCCAGCCGTCCATGATGGACTCACGAATCTGGGCATTCGCCTGAGATTCATACCGGCCACCACTACACACCAGAACCCGCTGATCTTTCCACGTTTCTGGTAACACCGTGTTGTTCTCTTTGAGAGCTGCCATAAAATTGTCCGTGCGTTCCAAAAAATCTATTTACCCAGAGCAAACTGGAGCCATAACCATTCAGCCGCACAGTCGCATGTGGCGCAAACGCTGTAAAGCATTACGAGCCAAAAAATCAGGGCAAAAAGCCTTCTGAAGTCAATAAAAACAAGGGATTTTTAATGTAAATGAAGTTGACTATTGCAACATGTTATATCTGGATTACAAATCAACTTTTAACTTAATATTAAAAACAAGCAAACATTGTTTTTGCTTGCCAAATACCAAACCGCTCACCAAAGCAGTAATCTCATTCTTTTTATCATACAATTGGTTAGGGGATATGGGTTTTCTTTCCGTACGAGCAGACTAAAGTTCCGCTATGACTAATTCTGACCTGACACCTCCGCCCATGCGCTCCACACCAGACCGCGTCCGTCATGCTCTCCTGTTTGAATGCCTTGCATTGGCGCTCGTCATCCCAACAGGGTCTCACCTCTTTGGCCTCAAGACGGAAACTATGGGTGTCATTGGCGTTGGGAGTGCCGTGACAGCAGTTGTGTGGAACTACCTCTATAACCTCGGCTTTGATCATCTGTTACAGCACTTTACGGGCAAAACCGTCAAAACACTTCTCGTTCGCATTGTTCATACATTGCTTTTTGAAGCCGGATTACAGGTTGTCCTTTTGCCTGCCATTGCTCTTTATTTAAAAATTTCGCTCGTTGAAGCATTTTATATGAGCTTTTCCATTGCCCTTTTTTATCTTGTGTATGCTTTTTTCTTCAATCTGGCTTACGATATTCTGTTCCCCATCCATCGCCACCGCGCCTCCGAACCCGTTTCTTCCCCTTAAAACAGTGGCATAGGTCACTGCGCCTCCACTTTTGCCAGCCGTGAGCCCCGTGACAGCGTGCAGGCTTCCCGCCTGTAACGTGTTTTTAATCAAATTGAGGGCCATACCCCACTTCAGGCTATTGCGAATAATTCTCATTGTCCCTATATGAAGAATGCACGCCACTTTAAGAACGGGACGATCTGAATGGTCATCTGCTCTTGTAACCGCCTGACGCATAAAGATGTCGAAGCTGCTGTTGAAAGCGGCGCAACGCACCCGAGAGAAATTTACGCCTCCAAAGGCTGCAAGGCACAGTGTGGTAACTGCGTTCCCGGTGTTGTGTGTATGCTGCGTGAAGCGCGTATGAAAAAAATGCACATCGCCCAAAGCCACGCAGCCCATCTGGCAGCCTGCGCTCCGGCCAGCGTACCGCTTTCTGCCTGATCAGCTACCGAACGCCGGAAAGACTCCGGCTTGCCGGACTCTCCTGTTTCTGGCACGGCTGAGAGTATGACGAAGCATATTCTTGTTGTGGGGGCTGGAGCATGGGGTTGTGCTTTAGCACTTCATTTGCACCGGACTGGGGCACAGGTACATGTCTGGGCACGCGGCCCGGAAAAGAGGCTTGCTTCCGGGGCTATGCCGCATATGCCGGACACCCCCCTCCCCTTCAGCATTCCCGTTAGCAGGGTCATACCATCCAGAGTAGATGCTACTCTTGTCGTTATCCCCGTGCAGCAACTCGCATCCGTATTACCCCTGTTGCCAACTGCTCCTACCATTCTTTGCTGCAAGGGCGTTGAGCGCTCTACACAGTCATTCCCACTTGAAATCTTGCACCGCATCCGGCCAGACCTTGCCGGGGCCGTGCTGTCTGGGCCCAATTTTGCGCATGAAATTGCCGAAGGTCTCCCCGCAGCCGCGGTGTTGGCGGCACCAGAACTGAGCGAAGCCCATAGGCTTGCAGAACAATTATCCTCATCTGTGTTCCGGCTTTATGCCAGCCAGGATTGTGTTGGTGTGCAATTAGGCGGGGCTGCCAAAAATGTTATCGCCATTGCTGCGGGCATAACCATTGGTGCGAAGTTAGGTGAAAATGCGCGTGCGGCCCTTGTTACGCGTGGCCTTGCCGAAACAGCGCGACTGGCAACGGCGCTTGGCGGCTCACCTGCAACCCTCTCCGGGTTAGCGGGTATGGGAGACCTTCTTTTAACCTGCACAGGCGCATCGTCTCGGAATTATCAGATGGGGCTGGCTTTGGGGCGCGGTGTGCAGACTGAAGATGCTCTTGCCGCCTTACCGGGGGTTGCAGAAGGTGCCACAACAGCGAGCGCCCTTTTGGGGCTGGCACACCGCCACGGCGTAAGTGTGCCAATTATTGAAACAGTCTCAGGGTTTCTGGCTAATACCTTAACACTTTCTCAGGCGCAGGAGGCACTCCTTAACCGCCCGCTCAAGGCGGAGTAAGACGCATATCCAGTGTGACAGTTTTCTTAATTTCTCTTGCAGCGTATTCATGTCTGCCCTGTCGCCTCTTGCATGCAACATTTTCCATCCCAACATCGTTAGAACAGAAACGCCGCGCCATAGTGACGCAGTATTTCATTTTGCAGCGAGGAACAGTTTTATGAGCAAAGCGCCGTCTGATGCCAAAGCCGCACACGTTAAGGAATACTTGGGTACACCAACAGACCTGAAAGCAGATGCCGTTCAGGCCGTTGCTGTCGGGCTTGCCGATGTGCTGGCTGATGTTTTTGCACTTTATATCAAGACCAAGAATTTTCATTGGCATATGAGCGGTCGCCACTTCCGCGACTACCACCTGCTGCTGGACGAACAGAGCGACCAGATTTTCGCCATGACAGATCCGCTGGCAGAACGCGCCCGTAAAATTGGTGGTACAACCCTGCACTCCGTTGGGGAAGTCAGCCGCCGTACGAAAATTCAGGACAACGATGCGCTATATGTCACGCCGGAAGATATGCTGGCAGAACTGCGCGAAGATAACCTGACTCTGACCAAACGCCTGCGTCAGGTCCATGCAGTGTGTGACGATGCTAATGACGTTGCGACAGCAAGCCTGATCGAAAACTGGATTGATGAAACGGAGCGCCGCACCTGGTTCCTGTTTGAATCCACGCGTCCGGCTTTTGGTAAAAACGACTAAATTTATCGCGCGTCCTTCTACCTGACATCACGCCGGAAAGCGGTGCCCCTCCAAGGGCACCGCTTTTTTTTGTCATGCCTCTGTCATAAACTGTGTGCAATAACCCACGTCAGCCTGCAAAAATGGTGCCCTTAGCGCTAAAATCTTGCTGTTTTCCGCCATATCTCGCATATACCGCCCCACATATCAGCCTGAACGGCTTTTTGGTTTGGTGTCATATGGTGGGCAGGCGCAGTTGCTCTCATAATTTGATATAATGGGAGCAGAACCATTTTTTACTCCGTCTTCACAACAGTTTTTCAAATAACAACATCTCGTCGCGCTCTGCTGGCGCTCAGCACGACACTTGGTCTGGGCGTGCCTCTCATACTCAGTGCGCCCGTTTTGGCCGCAGACAAGCCCGCTGCCCCTGCCCCAACCAAAAAATCACGCCACCATTCACCGCGCAGTGTTGCAGGACACTCCACAACCATAGATGTCAGCGCCAGACGGCATGATTTTGCCTATCCAGAAGCACAGCATCAGCCAGATGCCACAACCCGATTAACGGCCGAACGCCTGCGGGAGAGAGATGTTACCACGCTGCGGGGGTTAGAACGCGTTGCCCCCAATCTGACCATTCAAAGCATTAACGGCACGGCCTCAACCAATTTCTACCTGCGTGGCGTTGGGTTTAATGACTTTACCCAAAGCAATATGGCGCCGGTTCTGACCTATATTGATGATGTTGCTTACCCGTACTCCACCATGTCAAACGGTCAGATGTTTGATCTGGCGGGCGCTTCCGTCACCCCCGGCCCGGTCGGCACGGAGCATGGACAGTCTGATACCGGCGGTGAAGTTCATATCCGCACCAACAACCCGACCGATACATGGCACTTTGGCGCAACACAGGATATTGCCTCCTACGCCCGTAGCCGCAGTGAAGCCTATATTTCTGGCCCGCTCGCAAAAGGCCTCAGCTTCCGCCTTGCTGGCCAGACACTGCATGGCGGCGGCTGGCAGACCAACCCGCAAAATGGCGACCATCTGGGTGATGCCGACCTATGGGCCTTACGCGGCAAGCTGCAATGGAAGCCAGACAGCCACACAACCATTTTGCTCGGTGGTCACTTTACTCAGGATAACAGTGAGGTTGTCACAAGTGTGCCTGTACACAGATTGATTGGCACACAGGCTTTGCCAAAATTTGCCTCCTGGCAACAAGCTAACTGGTCTTCCCGACCAGAATTTGCAAAGCTGTTTGGCCGGAAAGCAGGCATCAAGCCCAGTGAGCATAACCAGTTCTGGGGCGCAGACCTTCACATCATTCACGATTTCGGGCCTGTCACTTTTACAGCCATTAGTGCTTTTGAGACCGAGCGTGAAGGCGAATATACAGACCAGGATGGCACTGCCCTTTCTGAGGCTGACACCTATCGCACCGTTAATGCCAACAGCTTTACGCAGGAAGTGCGGCTTAATAACTCCAACCCCAATGACAGACTGCAATGGGTGGTGGGGGCCTATTATCAAAGAAGCCGTATGAACCAGCGCTTCTTTTTTGATTACACCAACTATTCAGCCCGCCGTTATATGATGGCCACCAATTTTGGGCTTAATCAGGAAGCCGTTTCGGAATTGGGTCATGTCAGCTATCGCCTGCCGCATAACATAACTCTCTGGACGGGCTTGCTGCATGAGCTGGATGACCGCTCCATTACTGGCCTGCGGTCAGAAATTTTTGGCGGGGCAACCAACACTTTTCATGGAGAGAGCACAGCCTCCAACCAATTCGCCGGGCAGGTTGGTATTTCATGGCAAATGACGCCCCATAGCTTAGTGTATTACAAAATGAGCAAAGGCTTTAAACCGGGCGGGTTTACAGCAAACAACACCCAGATTCAGGCGCAGCTTGACCCTTTTCAACCTGAAACCGTCCTTACCTATGAAGCCGGATTTAAGGCTGACCCCATCCCGAACCGGTTAAGGGTAAATGGTGCTGCTTTTTATAATGACTTCCACAATCAGCAGATTTTAGGCACCGTTCTCATCCCCAACTATGGGCCTTTGAGCGAAATTACCAATGCCCCGAAGTCCGAAAGCTGGGGTTTTGAGGGCACGATAGAAGCGCACCCCTTCAGCCACCTTTTCCTGACGCAGAATATTGGGTGGCAGCGCGGTAATTTTCAAAATTTCCCGACCGTAAACCGCGCAAAAACAAACGCCTATTATGCACAACATCATGAGTGGAAAGCCATCAACGATAATTTTGCAGGCGTTGATAACGGGCAACCCAAGCTCACTCTCAACGGGTCGGCAGATTGGCGGCAACCTATTGCCAAAGCCTATGCTCTGGACTTTGGGCCGGATTGGCAATATCGCGGTAGCCAGGCCATTACCCCCGGTGGTACCGGGTTTTATCGCCTTCCCCCTTATTTTCTATTGGGTGCGCATGTGACATTCCGCCCTGCTTCTGGCCGGTGGGAAGCGACCTTGTATGCACGTAATATCCTCAACCGCCGTTATGCGGAGAGCGGCGGACAGGCAACCACAACCTATTTCTATATTCCCGGTGAGCCACGCTTTATAGGTGGCCGTGTTTCCTACGGGTTTTAAAACTGACGCCTAACTACTGAATGCTGGCTAATGGGGCCGGCATTCAGGGGTGTTGCATATCACGACTCAATATTAAGGGCTTTGAGCTTGCGGTATAGTGTTGCCCGGCTAATACCCAAGCCCCGCGCAGCCGCACTCACATTCCCCTGTGTGGCCGCAAGGGCAGACCGTACAACACATTTCTCTGCCCGCTTGAAGCTGATTTCGGTGCTGGTTTCCAATTCCGTCAGCAGGTTCGGGCGCTCATGAATCATGTCGTCCGTCCATCCCATCAACATACGGGCAGCGTGCGTAGCTCCTGTTACCTCGCCCCCTTCATTGACGGCAACGAACAAGGATGAGCAGCCCTCCGCAGGGCCAAGGGCCAGAATTTTTTCCCCTGCATAACGATTGCGGAAAAGATCTTCCTCAATACGCCTGCCGGACAGTTTAAGGGTTTCCATCAACAGGTTGGCGTAAGGGCGGGTGGTGTCACCGCTCATGGCGGCCATATTCAAGGCACCCGCAATATGACCCTGCGCGTCAAACACCGGGACGGCATAACTTGCCAGCAAGGAAAAACAGAACCGCCAGTGATCCCCCTGCCCTAAAAATACCGGGCATTTCTCCTGCATGCAGGTTCCAACCCCGTTTGTCCCGGCTGAAGCCTCGCTCCAGATGGCCCCTTTGCGCAAATGCAGGCGACGACAGACGGATAAGTGCGTTTCATCCACACAACGGGCAAGAATGGTCGCCGTGGGGTCGGCAAGCAGGACCATCAGCCCCATGCCCTGCACCAGTTCAAATAAATGGTGCATCTCTCCCATAGCAGATTTCAGAAAAACGGCTGAGCGCCCGCTGATATGGCGAAATTCTGCACCGGACAAGATATCAGGCGTCCACCCTTGCGCCGGGTCCATATGGTAGGCAGAGGCACAGCGTTGCCACGAATGCTCAACCGCAGGCATACCGTTGGAGAGTGCAGCGCGGGCCTTGTACCCGCTTGGCACGTCCCCTTTGGAACGCGGCAACAGGGGTTTTCTCTCGGGAGGACTATCCTTCACTTGTCGTCATCCTGCCTATTTCTGCTATACGTTTTTTCTTGAGCGGGTCTCTCTGTTAACCTATTTTTGGGGGATACTTAAAGTGAAATCGCCTTGATCTCTGGCAAGGCAAGACCTCATGCCCTACCAGAGATAGACAAATTTAACGTAATACGCATTGGTTTCAGGCGTGTTCCGCCCTTCCAGCGAGTGTGAATAACGCGCTGTAAAAGATACTTTTTTGGAAATATTGAACATGACACCCGGCCCCATAGCCACTTCCCGGCTGTTGGTGTCACTAACGTACTGACGCATTGTATTGTCATACGTTCCGGCGACATTTTGCCAGTCGAACGCCATGAAGGGTTCAATTTTTGGTGTGGCTTTCCAGCTAAACCGCAAATTTGTAAAAAACACGGTGCCTGGCCGGTAACTATGCTGGCCTTTCATGTGCTTGGTTGAGCCAACAACACTCCCAAGATCACCGTCAAAA
Source organism: Acetobacter cibinongensis (assembly GCF_000963925.1). Classification (GTDB taxonomy): domain Bacteria; phylum Pseudomonadota; class Alphaproteobacteria; order Acetobacterales; family Acetobacteraceae; genus Acetobacter; species Acetobacter cibinongensis. The sequence goes on along the minus strand of NZ_BAMV01000011.1, from coordinate 28,483 downwards.
CTGAAATGCTTCCACTCGTAATCAAAAATAAAGCTAGAAATATTGGACCAGTAATTGGGAGAGGTGGCATCTCGCGTGCCAACCGGAGTCTGCATGAAGGTCTGAATACCAAATGTGCTGTGTGCATTTGGTTTAAACCACGCTGCGGGGCCTACAATGGTAGGGCCTAGCCCGCCATAATCTGTCCCGTTAGCCAGAGCGTAGCTCTCACCTTGAATAATTTCAAAGGCAAACCCGACATGCGGAATAGCTTCAAACGTGCGGAAATGCACATATTTGGTCAGGCCTGACCATGTATGGCTGCCACCGCGTGCCATGCGCTGCCCGGCGCTGTTATAGGTGTTCCCCGCCGCATTGCCATTACCGTACTGCACCAGCACGTTGAAGGGTTTGAAATCTACCGGCAGATCATATTCGTGCGGGCCAATAATGCCCAACGTAATGTCCGCAGCATACGCTGCCGGGGCATAAGCCAGTGCCACGCAGGGCATGACAAAACCAAGCAGAGAGCGCAGGCGCTCCGCCTTTTTCATCAGATGCATCATGTTGTTCCGTAAAAGGAGAAACGGGGCTTTAGGTCAAAAACCCAAAGCCCCGCGTCATCGTGCTTAATTACTGAGCGTTGCCGCCCTGAGCATTATCAAGCGTATAGGCAATGATGTAGTCACCACTGCGGGTACCCAGACCACCGTGGCCACCAGCAGCAATAACAACATACTGCTTGCCGTCCTGTTCGTAGGACATTGGGGTCGCCTGTCCACCTGCTGGCAGACGGTCACTCCAGATGACCTTACCGGTCGCCAGGTCAAAGCCGCGCAGGTAATCATCGGCGGTAGCGCCCATGAACACCACACCACCTTTGGTCACAATGTTCCCGCCGATGTTATACATGCCTGTTGGCAGCGGCAGGTTGTTGTGTGTGCGGAAAGGCCCTGTGTCACGCGTGGTGCCAACCGGGTGCTGCCAGACAATCTTCTTGGTCACAAGATCGATTGCCGTGATGGTGCCCCATACCGGCCCCTTACAGGGGATCTGAAGTGGGTTCAGCCAAGGGTTGGTGTAAGCAATGTAAGGCGTGCCGTAGTCAGGAGAGACGGAGAGTGCGTCACCCTTTGCGGCAGGCTCTTCCCCTTTACCATCCCACTTTGGCAGCGTGCCGTCTTTTTCCAGCGTGTGGCGATGCTCAAGCCGGATACGGAACGGCAGGTAGCTTGCGTTGGCCAGCAGCAGTTTGCGCTGCGGGTCAATGGTAATGCCCTGCCAGTCAACCACACCATAGAATGCCGGATAGACAATGGTTGTCTGGCCAACATGCGGCGGCGTGAACTGACCTTCATAGGCAGACTGACGGTACTGGATACGGCAGATCATCTGGTCAAGCAGGGTTGCACCCCACATGTCAGATTCCTTGAGGTCCGGCGGCGTCAGAGAAGGCATAGCCGTTGGGTATGGCTGTGTTGGAGAAACACGGTCATCTGGCGCTATGCCAGCCGTTGGCACTGGCTTTTCAGCAACCGGGTAGCCCGGAACTGGCTGGCCGGTACGGCGGTCAAGCACAAAGAACTCACCGCGTTTGGTGCTTTGCACCAGCGCCGGGATGTTCTCACCATTCGGGCCGGGCAGGTCAACCATGGATGGACCAGACGGAATATCCATGTCCCACAAGTCATGGTGCACGGTCTGGTAGGTCCAGCGGCGTTCGCCTGTTTCAATGTCCAGAGCGATTGTAGCGGAGGACGTTGCGTCATCAAACGGACGGCGTGAACCACCCCAGTTATCCGGCGGGGAGTTACCCGTAGGAATATAAACCAGGCCCAGGTTGAGGTCTGCTGTGTACACGCCCCATGCGTTCGGGGTGTCACGCGTCAGCTCGTCTTCAGCGCCGGGTTTCCACGTTTCAGGCGTATGGCCTGCATCCCATGCCCACTCAATTTCACCAGTGGTGGCGTTGAAAGCACGGATCGCGCCAGACGGTTCAAAGTTTGCCTGGTTGTCAAACACCCAACCGCCCGTAATGACACGGTTTTTGGCCACCATGGGTGGAGACGTAACAAAGTGGAAGCCATGCGGAACGTGACCAAGGTACTGACGCAGGGAAATAAACCCATGGTCACCAAAGTCATCGCAAGGCTCACCGGTTTCAGCGTTAACTGCCACCATGCGTACGTCAGCAACCGGAGAATAGATACGGTTGCGGCAGCTTGTCTGAATTTCATCCGGGATATGGTAGTAAGAGACACCACGGCATGCGAGATAAACGTTTTTATCAAGGTCAGCCGTTGCTGGTTTGGGGTCAAACTTCCATTTGACCTTACCGGTCTTGGCGTCCAGCGCCATCACCCAGCTGTGCGGCGTGCACATATACAGGGTATCGCCCACTTTCAGCGGTGTGAGTTCCAGATTGAACTCGTGCCCCTGATCGGGACCTGCCACTGTGCCTTCACCGTCCTGCTGAACGTCACCCGTGCGCGTGACCCAGGCCCGTTTAAGATGGCTGATGTTTGCTGGTGTGATTTGACCAACTGGAGAATACCGGTCCCCGCCGACTGTGCCACCATAAGCAGACCAGTCTTTGTCCGACACGCCGTTGGATGCCATGTCAGACTGGCCTGTGGCAGACATACGGTCAGACGGCACAGTGCCGTTAATGGAGTAAGACGAGAAGCAGCTTGCAACCACAACCACGCCTGACACCACGACAGAGCCGAGAACTTCCCGCTTGTCGGCCAGCCAGTTGTCACTGGTACGCCAGACCCACGGCAGAAGAAGCCATACGCCAAGGCCGATCAGCGTGAAGAGCCTGACTTCAAGACCCCAGATGTCAAAGCCAACTTCAAAAACGGACCAGATAGTTGCAACAAGCAACAAAGCCGCATAGAGGCGCGCTGCCAGTTTGGGATTTCTGAACCCGTTAAATGCTGCGGCGAGCATGACAGCGCCCGCCACAATGTAGAACCACGAACCGCCAAGCATAAGCAGTTGGGCACCACCGAAAAATAGGAATAGTCCGATAAGAGCCAGTAAGGCTGAGGTTATTATGGAAAACAACCCCTTATTACTCTCTCGCATGTTGAGTGTCTCTCTGAATGTTTCAGTGGCTGCCAGCGAGCAGAGGGGTCATTAGGGCCACGTCTCACCACCAGCCATTTTGTCTGGTGAACAGCAATTGCCTAGAAAATGCCACTGTTTCAGGTAGCTTACTCACAGATCTTTGTACAAATAGCAGAAACTGTTTCAGATATGAGACATAAAGACCAAACCTGTTGTTTTCTGCCATGCGTAGCGCGAAGAGCTACCCCTACCCTTCGTCTCAAAATGCAGGAATCGGGCATAGCGGCTAAGAATTTTGCCCCGTCTGCGCACAGCCAAACCCTAGCTGGAACGACACGATAAGAGCCAATGAGTGAAGACACATGCACAAAAAAAGCATGGCACACCCTTGATATTTCAAAGGGCACCATGCTTCCGGTTTGGTCGTGTCGTTTTGAGAGAGCCTATGTGTGGGGTAAGCAACCCTACATCCGCGCAGGGTTGCTTACCCCACACGCACCGCCACCCCTTATAAGCTCAACCAGAAATACGCAGGTTTACGAAAAAATTGCGCCCTTGCTCAGGAAAACCTGAGACAAGCTGGTAGTTTTGGTCCAGCAAGTTGGACGCATTAACGCCTACCTGCACATTAGGCGTAATCTGGTAATCCAGACGCGCTGCCAGATTGACGTTATGTCCGGTTCGGAAATAGAACAGCCCCGATGTATCCGTTGTCCAACGGTTAGATGCCACAGCTACGTTGGGAACAAACCTCAACCCTTTTATTGGTTCCCACTCTACATAAGCAAAGGCTTTATGTGTTGGCACATCACCTGGCTTATAATTGGGTGTACCTGGCACAGTCACGCTTTGATGAATATATGTATAGTTACCGCCTAATAAAAGGTTTTTACGAAGCGGTATAGCTATGGAAATTTCTGCCCCCGCATAATTTCCACTACTCACATTCCGGCTTTGGGACACTGCAACGCCATTATAAATGGTAGGAAAAGACGCAATCAGGTCGTTCAAATGCGAATAGAAAAGCGCTCCTGCAACCTGTATTTTTCCAAAATTGTGGGAGCCGCCCAATTCATAGTTCTGTGCGCGTTCAGGCTTAAGCCACGGGCTTGAAACCGCACCCCCAAACCGCGTGCTAAACCGTTCAAACAACGTGGGGAAACGCACGCGATCAGAAAAACTGATATGGAGTTCTGACGCGGCATCAGGCTTCCAGCTCAACCGTGCCTGCCCATTAGGGGCGCCCCTGTTACGGGTAGGATAATTGATAATACCTGCCGAATAGCCCTGCGCCCGCTCCAGCACGCGCCAGTCATAACTGACACCCGCTGTAAAAGATAAGGTGCTGAGAAGCGCAAACGTGTTTTCTGCAGCAATACTGTAACTCTGCTCAACAGAAGTCAGGCGCGGTTGGTAACTGCCGCCGGGAAAAACCTGCTGTATTTCTGCATGTTCATCACGCCGCCCGTAAAAGGCCAGACCAAATGTATCGCGCCGCGAGACCTTGGCATCCAGACGGGCCGAGCCACCCCAAGCTGTATCATTATACTCACTATTAAACGCTTTGGGTTTGGTTTGTGTGTCCAGACTGGAGGTATCAAAACTACGCAGTAAGTTGTAAAACGTGTTGCGGTACAGCTTTGTCCGTAACGTCAGTCTATCCGCAAGGCGTGTGCGGCTGGTCAGGGACAAACTGTCCAGATTCCAGTCAGGCCATGTCCAGTTTCTCTGCAACGCCACAGAGTCATTCACGTTATAAGGCGCTCTTTTTTCTCCACCCTGACGGGTGTAGTTGACGGTATATTCATCCGTTGCGTTGGGCGTGTAACCCGCCTTAAGGTTCACTCGCCAGTCTGCAGAATCAGAGAGCAGCCTTTTGCCTTTCCTCTGCGTAGCCGTAGGTGTGTAATGAGAAGACAGATCCGTATGGTCAACGTTATTGACCGCAAAACTGGCCTGAGCATACCATTTGTTTTGCCGCGTGCCGATCAGGCCTGAGACGTTATAACCTGAGTACCCACCCCCATGCCCCAGCATGGTGCCGCCCCGTAACTCTCCTTCCAGCGCTTTACTGGGTTTGCGCGTTACCAGATTGACCATGCCTCCCATGGCGTCCGGACCATCCAGAACGGAAGCATAGCCTTTGGCGACCTGAATTTCAGCAATATCTGACGTCAGAAAGCGCCCATAATCCAGTCGGTTATCTGCGGGCAGGTAAATACGCACGCCATCCACCAGCAACGGCACCTGAAAGCGGTTAAACCCACGTACCGTCAGTGTGCGTTCATTCCGGGTGCCCCCGGTGTTTGCTGAACTAACGCCGGGGATAAGATTGGCCGCTTCATCCAGCGTATTTTTATTAAACATGTAAATAGATGCAGCAGAAAGCGTTGAACTGCCTACCAACGCCTGTGGCGTGCGTGTCCCGTAAACCGTAATCTGCCCCGGCCCATACACATCTGCGGCTTCCTGAGTCTGTGTGTGGGTCTGGGGTGCAGAAACACTACTCGTGCCAGACGTGGCAGCGGGCTTGCTTTTGCGGGTCTTGGTGTTCTCGTTGGTGTCCGCCACATAGGTGGCATCCTGAGACTGCGACCACGCATCCTCCACACCAAGGCTCCCCATTCCCAGGACAGTCATGAAAGAGAGTGATGCCGTTCTGGCAAAGAGGCGTGCAGTCATTTACGATTCCGGCCGTTATCTATATATACATAAATATAGATAATAGGAGAGCCTCATGGCAAGAGTGAAACAGTTCCTGCGCCTGACCGCGCTGTTCGCCTGCGCAGGGTTTTACCCTGTTGGTACGGGCTGGGCCGCAGAACATACAGCCCAGTGTACACAACACCCTGCACCCGCTCTCCCCCCTGCCCTTGCGCCATGGACAAGCCCTACCCCGGTAAGTGCTGCCACCCAGCCGGATGGCCTAAATGTGGCTTTACTGACCGTTGGCAAGGCCGCACAGGTGACCCTGCACCCCACCACGGACATACAGTATAGCGTTCGACCAGAAGCCCCCGGCGGCAAAGTCAGTTCAGGGGGATTGCTGGCGTTTGACACACCTGACGCTGGTACATACCGCGTCATGCTGTCTGGCCGGGCGTGGTTGGACGTTATTGCACAGGGCAAGGTGACTGACTCAACCCACCATCAGCATGGGCCTGCCTGTAGCGGTATTGGCAAAATGGTTGACTTCACCCTTCCGGCAGGCCGCCAGACCATTCAGATCAGTGGTAGCGGAACCCCTACCCTTGAAGTGATGGTTATTAAAGTTCAGTAGAGTGCGCTCAGCTTCCTTTTACTTTCTGATCTTCCTGTCCTGCACAGCATTATTCTCAACTGTGCAGGCAAGTTCTCTTTCACAAGAGGAGGCACGGACTGCACTGGGCAGACGGCTGTTTTATGATGCAGACCTCTCGGCTGATGGCAGTATGTCCTGCGCAACGTGCCACAACCAGAAGCATGCTTTTGCAGAGAGCAATGCAACCCATATGGGCGTGACAAATGAAGAGGGCATTCGCAATGTCCCCTCATTGGCCAATATCAAGGACTTCACAACCCTGACATGGCTGGAGCAGCATATCTCCCGACTGGAAGATCAGTTTTTCACGCCCTTGATGGGGCATGACCCTGTTGAAATGGGTATGACAAGCAAGGCTGTTCTGGAACAGAGAGTGGCATCAGACGCCTGCTACCAGAAACTTTTTAAACAGGCTTTTCCTGATGAATCAGGCCATATAACCGCAGACACCATTGCACAGGCAGTCTCTGCTTTTGAGCGCACTCTCGTGTCCAACACCAGCGCATGGGACCGCGCCCAGAAAGAGCACCATCCCCTTCCCCTTCAGGCAGAAGAGGGGGCCAGTCTTTTTTTTAAAGAGAAAAAATGTGCAGCCTGCCACAGTGGGTTTTTACTGTCGGACCAGAAGTTCTATAAGCTGACTTCCGCAAGTTCTACGGCTATAAGGACGCCGTCTCTACGCAACGTTGCTGTCACGGCTCCCTATTTGCATGATGGGAGCGCCCCTACGCTGGAGGCCGCCTTACAGGCCCATCACGCTATCACGCTGACACCACGACAGAGCGAAGCCCTGGTCGCCTTTATGCAAACACTGACGGACCAGACTTTTCTGCACAATCCGGCCTTCGGCCTTCCTGCGGAAGGATGCCCTCTGTAATAAGGCACCCCTCGCAAAAGTTCTATGAGCAAGCCGAATAAGCCCGCATTAAAGAGCGGGCCTAATTTTCACTCTACGCCAACCATCACGTCAGAGGCTTTTATAACTGCTACAGCCGGTTGACCGACAACCAGCCCGAGGTCAGCTACGGCTTCGTTGGTAATAGAGGCCATCACAACGGCACCCCCTACCAGTTCGATGCTGACATGAGAGGTGGTCGCCCCTTTCTGGATGGAAAGAACCTTACCTTTTAACTGGTTTCGCGCACTAAGTTTCATAATGTAGCCTTTACTGAGTTTGGACCGGGAAAACAGCGCGCTTGCGCACCACGCCTTCCCGGAAGCAGCGTGTTAGTTCAATTTGCCACGATTGGCGTAATTGTCGCGCCGTATTTCCTGATGCATGTGCAAACCACGCATGAGTTTGTCAGAATCCTGCGGCGTTAGGACCAGACCGACCGGCCCATAGGCAGGGTGCTGGAAGGCCAGCACGGACCCATCTGTACTGGCTTCTGGCTGCAACGCCCAGCGGGTGCGCACTACCGGAGTAAAGCGTGCGCCTTCAATGGACGGTACATCCTGCCCTTCCAGCATGGTTTCCCGCACGCGGCCCAGAACCTGAATGATCTGCGTCACCTGCTCTGCGGAGAGCGAGATGACGGCTGGCTTGTCCGCATCATCTTCAGATGAGAGCGTCATGGTGACGGATTTTTTGTCATCGGTCAGTGTAAAATCTATTTTAGAAAACATCATCACCTCCTCTTTATTTCAGATCATGAGAACGTATATCTTAATTTATGTGTGCTTTACTTTCCACTTACAACCATGAGCATCGAATTTTGAGTATTTTTTAGACTGTTAGTGGTGGCTACACCAGAGCGCCACCCCATACCCACCAGTCTGGCTGCTGCTCAGCTAGGTGCTGGGCTGCCTGATATGCCTGGTCAGGCGTGGAAAATAAGGCAAAGCAGGTCGCCCCGGACCCGCTCATACGCGCAAGCAGGGCCTCTGGCAGGTGTGCCAGTGTTGTCAGAACATCCTGCACAGGGGGGCAAATCTGGCACGCCGGCGCTTCCAGGCTGTTTGTCTGTTGGGCAAGGCTATCGACCAGGTCCTGCGCTGAGGCCCAGCGCGTTGGCAGGTCTGCGCGGGCATGAAAAGCGCCCTCACGCTTCCGAAAGACCTCTGGTGTAGAGACCCCCACCCCACAATTAACCAGCACCATCCCGCAGTCAGGCAGTACTGGCCCGGCGGACAGATGCTCACCAATGCCTTCCATCCGGGCTGTCTGGCTGGCCAGACAAACTGGCACATCCGCCCCAAGTTGCTCCGCCAACTGCAAAAGGGTGCTGGTCTCCACCCCCGCGTGCCATGCCCGGTTCAGCAACCGTAGCGCCGCAGCGGCATCCGCTGAGCCACCCCCAATACCAGAGGCAACAGGCAGGTTTTTTTCCAGCACCAATCTGCCACCCTGTATTCTGGCTCCCGGCTTGCTGGCCGCCCGCAAAAGGGAGGCAGCCTTCATAACCAGATTGTCCGGGCCAGCAGCATCTGCCCCCAGAGTGGCCCCAAATCTGCCACCCAGCTCAAGCGTCAGGGGTGTAGAGTCAGGAAAATATGTCAGCCGGTCGCCTGCTCCCGCAAAGACAACAAGACTGTCAAGCAAATGGTACCCATCAGGCCGCTTACCCGTAACATGCAGATAGAGGTTAATTTTGGCGTGCGCCTCCTCGGTCAAGATGGACTGGGGGGCTGTAAGAACTGTGGCGGACATTACGGCGTATGCTTTCCTTGGGCCTGTACTTCGGAAGGGGATGGGTGGGGAGCCTGTTGTATCTGTTCTGCTTTTTTGTCACCTGCGGCGGCTGCACGGGCCAGTGCAGCGCGTATCAGGGCCTCATCACGTGGCTCGGGCTTCAGGCCCAGGGCTACGTTCCACTGGTCAACACCTTCACTATGGCGGCCAGCGCGCCAGTAGGCTTCCCCAAGGTGGTAGTTGACCTCAGGGTCCTCGGGCGTCTGTTCAGCAGCCTGTTCCAGAAGGGCGGTCCCTTCCTTCAAATCCCCCTGCTCCACCTTGACCCAGCCAAGGCTGTCACGTATGGCAGCATCATGCGGGTCCAGTTCCACAGCGTGGCGCAGCATACGCTCGGCCTCAGGTAACTCTTCCCGGCGCTCTGCCATGGAATACCCCAGAAAATTCAGTACCAAAGGTTCATTGGGCACCAACGCCAGAGCTGTTTTTAGGTCAGCCTTGGCGCGCGGCCAGTCATCCATTTCATGGTAGGTGACCGCCCGCAAAAACAGCAAAGACCAGTCATCTTTCTTGTTGTGGGCCTTATTCAGCTCAATGGCCTTGTTGTAAGCGGCCAGAGCACCTTTCCAGTCTTTCAGTGCTGCCAGCGTGTTGCCCAGCACCCGAACGGGCAGAAGCCGGTCCGGATTATCCTGCACAAGCTGTGTCAGCTTGATGCGAGCCTCCTCCAGATGATCGGTCGTGTTGTCTGCCAGCGCCAGCTTGAAGGCTGCTACCGGAGCCAAAGGAGAGGTCGGGGGAATACGCAACAGAGTGTCACGCGCGGCATCATGATGCCCTTCATCGTCCTGAATATCCGCAAGCATCAGGCGGGCCTCAGCCAGACGGGGGTCCAGCCCAAGGGCGAAACCCAACATAAGGCGGGACGCTTCATCAAACTGATGGTCTGTCGGGGCGTGCTGGTTGGCGGCCGTGCGCTCCTGCTCCTGTTGACGGGACTGCTGCCGTAACAAAAAGGCAGTTAGCACATAGGCCCGCGCAAGGCCCTGCTGGGCCGTCGTTACAGGAAAATGGCTGATTTCGGCCTGCAACTGTTTACCAGCAAGAGCGAGAATGGGGTCTGACTCTATCATGCCGCGCAACAGGTCGCGGGCTTTGCTTTGCTGGCCCTGGGACCAGTACCATGCGGCATGCGAGCGGGTCAGAAGCAGGTCATACCCCGGCATAAGCTTTGCAGCTTGCGCAAACAGGTCCCCCGCCCGGGGCGCATTGCCGGAAACCTGTGCGATTAGAGCCGCGTGTGTTGTGTAAAACGGCACCAGAACAGACCCCTGCGTGCGGGTCAGACCGTTTATGGCTTCATCCATACGGTTCTGGGCCTGAGCACACCATGCCTGTAGCAGTGGCATGATAAGGTGCGCCATTGGGTCCGCCTCTGCCTTACGGTAAAAACTGGCGGCAGTTTTCCAGTCCCCGCGTGCGGCGGCGTCATTACCCAGAACCAGAGAAGAGATAATGGTCTGGCCGCCCGGCAGCTTCTCGTTCCGTGCGGCAAGTGTCACGGCCTCAGGGTCTCCAGCCAGCACACTACGGACAAAAGCCTGCCTGATCAGTTCCGGGTTGGCCGGGTCCGCTGCGGAGGCAGCACGAAACGACTGGGCTGCCTGTACGTCATCCCCGTTATGCGTTGCCACAACAGCGGCCAGAAAGGCCGCCGAGTCGACTCTGCCCGTCTGGGTTGGCCCCTGCACGGCTTTCTGGGTGGGTTGAGAGGCCAGCGCTGCCCCGGCGGGCTGGGCCGTTAGCAGTGCTGTGGCAGAAAGCAGGAGGAAACCCGTAGGCAGAAGGCGACAAAATAGCATAATGACCCTATCCAGGAGCAACGAAGGCCTAAAAACCACTCAGGCCCGTCCCGCTCCGGTAACGACTGGGGAGAATGACATGAACGGCGGATACATCTCTACCCTGCCCGCAGCCAAGCGCCAAACCGCACGCCGCGTCACAAGGCCAGCATGATGGACGGCGCGCTTGCTCTCCTCCAGCTTTATAGTGACTGGGGCGTAGATTGTGCGGTGGGCGATCAGGCGCTGGACCAGCGTCTGGCCTATCTCACGCCCCTTCCCGGCGCACGCCCCGCACAGCAGACGCCTCCTGCACCCGCCCGCGCGGCTGGAGCTTCTGCTACATCCTACATGCCGCCCGGCGCGCCAGCCGCCGCACCTGCGGCCCCTCCGCGTGCAGCCAAAACACCCAGTACGGCAGCGCCTCCCCTGCCTGCGGCAAGCGTAGAACAGGCCCACGCTGTGGCATCCGCCGCCACAAGCCTTGAAGCCCTCCGCAAAGCCATGGAGGCTTTCGAGGCCTGCTCACTCCACACGACAGCTATGCACACCCTCTTCCCCCAGGGACCGCATGGGGCCCCCCTGATGATCATTGGTGAAGCGCCAGATGCGGATGAAGACCGCAGTGGGCATGTGTTCTCTGGCCTTGGGGGTGAGTTGCTGAACCAGATGCTTAGCCCTATCGGCCTGAAGCGTGAAAACCTTCTGCTGGCCACGGCGATTCCCTGGCGTCCCCCCGGCGGGCGTCCTCCTGCTGAGACGGAACTGCGGATTTGTCGCCCCTTTCTTGAGCGCGCAATCAGCCTGCTTGCGCCCCAGCGCCTTTTGCTGTGCGGCCGCCTGCCAGGCCGCCTTCTGACAGACTCGCACACACAGATGGCACGGCATGTCTGGCACCCCATTCCCATTACGGGTCTGGCCGCACCGGTTCCGGCTCTGGCCATACGTCACCCGATGCAACTCCAGACCAGCCCGACCGCACGCAAAGACATCTGGCATCCACTTTTGCTTGTTGCACAAACGCTACAGCAAAACGGTTGAAACGCATGGAAAAACTAAGGAATTTTATGCCGTGTGAAGAATAATCACAAATGGCAAACAAAATATTTTCCTTAATTTTCTAAATAGTTCCTCTCTTTATCCATCAGGCCATCCCTCTTTCTCTCTGCGTGTTCTGACGCCTGCTTTTTTATCATTAGAAAAAGGCAAACTTGCTTTTTGCCGCAGAACCTCATAGACCCCGCCAGCCATGCGAGCGATAGGTCACATATCTCATCAGATCGCGGCGAAGGCCTTTTTGGCTGGAGCAGCTTTGTTGGCTAGCGCAACCGTCGTAACGACGCGAGCCCACGCCAAGCCGCCTGAATCCGGGCAGGACACGCACAGCGAAGAGCTGGCGATGGTTCTGCCTAGACAGGCCTTTCCGGACGGGGATGACATTCCCTTACCCAAACCGCTGCCGCCCGAAGTCAGCACCCAGATCAAGGCCATCTTCCGCCTGCAACGACAGGGCGCCTTTGCAGAAGCCATTAGCAGCAGCACCCGCCTGACAGATGCCACCCTGCTGGGCGAGATAGAGGCAGACCGTTACCTCAACCCCGCCTACCATCCGGGTGCCACAGAGCTACGGGCGTGGCTGAAAAACTATTCATCCTACGCAGATGCCGCGACCATCTGGGCCCGTCTTGCCGCCCTGCCACAGCGGGGAGGCCCTCTGCCACCGGCTCCAACCGGCGAGCGACTGGCCCCAAACCACCCTACCATTCCCGAAAACCCGCTCACGCACGAGTTCACGCGCAACCCGTTGCTGGACAAAACCCTGCGGGAGCGGACCACGTGGGGCCTTAAGGGTGTACGCAGTGCGCTCAAGCTCATTGCAGCCACACCCGGTATAACGCCTGCATACGCAGCGCAGTTACAGGCAGAAACGGCGCAGGCCATGCTCAGCATGGGTGAGACGGATTTTGCACTGGATATTGCACGCTCCGGGGTAGACCATGCTCACGGGACAAATGCGCTGGCAGGATTTATTGCTGGGCTGGCTCTATGGCAGCAGGAGCGTTACGCCCAAGCGGCTCCTTTCTTTGAAAAAGCCTCTCACGCAAGAAACGCAACCCAGGATCTGCGCGCCGCATGCGCCTTCTGGGCAGCCCGTGCGCATGACAAAATGGGACGCGACCGCACGCGCCATCTATGGCTCCAACATGCAGAGGCCTTCCCCAATACCTTTTACGGTATTCTGGCGGCACACATGAACCATCCTGCCAAGGATGGGCATGGCAAAGAGCCGTCGCACAAGATCAACTTTGCACCGCTGGAAGCCCCCTCCTCCACCCCTTCCGCACCCGTGCTGACGGAAATTGATATTGAAGCTGTTGGAGCAACAGAGGTTGGACATCGTGTTTTTGCCCTGCTTCAGGTGGGAGAGCAGGAACGAGCCGAAAACGCTATCCGCCGTGCATGGCCGGACCTGCGGGACGTCACACTGGCACGCTCCTTTCAGCTTGTAGCGGAAAGCGCTGGCCTACACGATGTTGCCGCCGAGATGTCCGATGCTCTGGCAACCCATGAAGCCCACGGGCAGGCGCATGATGACATGCCCTTACCCCTGCTCCGCCCACGGCATGGCTTCACCATGGACCCGGCTCTGGTTTACGCCCTCACCCGGCTTGAATCGAACTTCGACCCCAAGGCGGTCTCGAGCGCTGGGGCACACGGGCTGATGCAGCTACGCCCTCTGACAGCTGACTTTGTAATTAGCGACTCCCCGGCCAATGTGACGCGCCGTTTTGAAAACGCTGCCAACAGCCTGCACGACCCCAGCCTCAATCTGGAAATCGGGCAGCGCTATGTGCAATATCTGGCCGAGCGCACCCGCATTAACTCCCACCTGTCCGTGCGCGGTGGAGACATGATCCGGCTTCTGGCAAGTTATAATGCTGGCCCAAGTGCTCTGGCACGCTGGGAAAAAGAGGCCGCCCTGTCAGACGACCCGCTCTTGTTTATGGAGCTTCTGCCCAACACAGAAACCCGGGATTATGTGCATCGTGCCCTGTCCTATCTGTGGATCTATGCAGGCAAACTCAAGCTGCCAACACCATCCCTCTCCACCTTGGCCCGTAACGAATGGCCGGACTTTGCGGATGAAAAGGCCATGACCCACACCCTGAACCCCCGGCTGATCCATTAGGTCAGCCGCCCCTCTAAAACCGTAAGGCCTGCACTTCCCGGATCAGGGTATGAATGTAAGTCAGCTTATCCATGACCCCCTGTGTCAGCACAAACGGGTAAAAGTCTGGCAGGCCCATAGAGCGGTTCAGGCTGTTCACCGCATATGTCAGCGGGAGCCACGCCTGAATGATTTCATCAAACGAGGCCTCAGTATAAGGGTTTGTCTGCCGCTGGGGCCAGACTGTCGGGCCATCCACAAAATCTGGGCTAATGGTCACACCATGGGCCCATGCGGTCTCCAGCGTTGAGACGATATGCAGGTAATGCGCCCATGTTTCTGCAAAATCTTCCCATGGGTGAGAGGTCGCATAAACACTGACATGGTGGTCTCGCCACCCCTCCGGCGGTGGAGCGGCATAGTAGCGCTCCAGCGCCTCCTGATAATCCTGCCGGTCATCGCCAAAAACGGCACGGCAAGCCTCCAGCCGCCCCCCATCCCGCACCAGAATATTCCAGTAATAGTGCCCTATTTCATGGCGGAAATGCCCCAACAGGGTCCGGTAATATTCCCCCATTTCAACGCGCATCCGCTCTCGGCGCTCATCATCCGCCTCCTTGACGGCAATGGTGATGATACCGTTGTTATGCCCGGTCAAAACGGGTGCTGACCCATCTGGTGCGTCATCCAGAAAATCAAATACCAGCCCGTTCTCGGGATCTTCCCGCCGGGTTTTGATGGGTAGCTTGAGCCGCTGTAGCGTGTAGAACAACCTGTGCTTGGCTACTTCCAGCTTGCGCCAGCGCTCCAGATTATCTGGTATCGCAAGGTTGGGGATTGTGCGGTTAAACCGGCAGGCTAGGCAAAAGCCTGCTGAACCATCCGCATTGGGGGCGGTTAGCCAGTTACACACATCGTGGGCATGGTTGGCGCAAAATGCCACCTCCGCACGGCGCACCGTGCGCTCCAGGGGCCGCCACAATCCGTTATCCAGCGGCTCCAGAGCCGTTAGGGAAAACAGCCCCGGCAGATATCCTAATGTATGGTGGCAGCGCTCACATGAGGTGTTTTCAAAAAACACAACCTGCTGGCAGGACTGGCAGGTAAATATCCGCATATGTGCGCTCTTTTCATGGCATCAAGTCAGGTATCGAGTCCCAACTCTAGTCGTGTATGACGGGCTTAGGCAAACAGGCGTTGGGCCTGCATTGTCACATCCATCTCTGCCTGACATGCATCCAGCAGGCCGGAGACAGGGGCTGCCTCCTCCGGCATCACGGTTGCTGCCAACCCAACATGCGCCTGTGCGGTCAACAAGCCGGAGGTCGTGTCAAAACCAATCCACCCCGCACCGGGCAAATAGGCTTCAGCCCAGGCATGAAGGTCACAGGTCAAAGCCTCCACACCTTCCCCATTCATGCAGGACTGGATGAGATAGCCGGAGACAAAACGCGCCGCAAATCCCAGTTCCCGCAGCAGCGCGACCAGAAGCCATGCGCTGTCCCGGCAAGACCCTGTCTCACGCTCCAATGTTTCTTCAGCACTCCACACCCCGGGCACAAGCCTGACCTGATACCGGATACGAGCAGCCAACGCCCGGTTAAGTGCTATGAGCATGGCAACCGTTTCCGTAGGGGCCTGCGCTGTCCAGCTTTGCAGGAATTTTTGAAGCTGTGGCCCGGTTTGAACAGGCGCAAAATAAGGCTTCAACGCCTGCTCACGCTCTTCAAGGCCGTAAAATGGCTGGATAAACCCCGGCTCCTGTACGGGCCGATGCATCCAATGCAGGGCCTCCTCCTGCACAACAAAATTCAGCGGGTCCCTTGGGGTAAGGTCGGTTTGCAGTTCAACTGTAATGTCAAAAAACGTCACCTTCTGGTCAAACACAACCTGAGCAACCATGTTGCCGTAACCATCATGGTGCCATGTCTGTGCAGAATAAGGTGGCGCAACCCGTAACGCGTAAGCTGACACGGCAGAGAGCGCTGCCGTAACAGGCCGGAGCCGAATTGTCTGCGGGCCAAGCATCACCGGTCGATCATAGCGATACCGTGTATGATGATGCAGCCGGACATAGGAACTCATGGTGTCGTGCCAAAGCCTTTTTCAGCCCCAACATGCCGGGGTGGCGTGTGTTCTTTTCTAGTGCAGACACAGCGCTCTGTGCATGCGGAACCTAGGCTAACAGCATTGCAGGCCGATAAGGAAGCCTCCGGCGGTTTAATTTCGAAAAAATAACGATTTTCCATTTTGCCGCTTGGCAAAGCTCTGAATTCTTGCTCCGTTAGTAAACAATCGTAACGATAACGCCGCGGGTCGTGATGGCACCTTTTCTCTACCGCGCCGTTCTCAGTAAAAACCGGGAGGCAGGGATGACCAACACGCAAATACAGGCACCTGTTTCCGCAGCCAGCCTTTTTGAAGACTATCAGGTGCCTGACTATTTTTGCGAACTGACCAACCGCACAGGCCCCTTGCCACCGCGTCTGGCACATATTCAGAAACGGCTGGACCAGTATAGCCTGACTGAACTGCGCCACCGCGCTGCCGCAGCAGAAGCACAGCTTGACAGACATGGCATTACATTCACCGTCTATTCTGACAGCAAGGCGATAGACCGCATTCTACCGTTTGATCTCGTACCCCGCGTGATCACGGCGGAAGAGTGGGACCATGTCGAACGGGGTGTGCAACAGCGCGTCAAAGCCCTGAACCTGTTTCTGCATGATATTTACCATGAGCGCGCCATTCTGCGTGATGGTATTGTGCCCTCTGAACTTGTGCTCACCAACCCCAATTACTGTCAGGCCATGGTTGGCCTGAAGGTGCCGGGGGGCGTGTATGTCCATATTAACGGCACCGACCTGATACGCGACCAGAGTGGCCGCTTTCTTGTGTTGGAAGACAACGCCCGCACACCATCCGGCGTCTCTTACGTTATTGAAAACCGGCATATGATGTTGCGTCTGATGCCAGACCTTGCCTCCGGCCTGCCGCTGCGCTCGGTAGATGATTACGGTCAGAAGCTGCGTGAAAGCCTGTGCCAGGTTGCGCCGGAGGGCGTGACGGACCCACAGGTCGTGCTGCTTTCACCCGGCATCTACAACTCTGCCTATTTTGAGCATGTTTTTCTGGCGCGGGAGATGGGTGTCCCCCTAGTGGAAGGGAAAGACCTGACGGTGGAAAACCACCGTGTTTATATGCGCACCATTGCTGGCCTCAGGCCTGTGCACGCTATTTACCGCCGCCTGAACGATGATTTTCTAGACCCGCTGGTCTTCAACCCTAACAGCATGTTGGGCGTGCCGGGCCTTGTTGAGGCCTACAGGCGCGGCAACGTAACCCTTGCAAACGCCTTGGGCACCGGCGTTGCAGATGACAAAGCAGTTTACGCCTACATGCCGCGCATCATCCGCTATTATCTGGGTGAAGACCCTATTCTGGACAGTGTTGAAACCCATATCTGCGCGGAGCCTGAAGGGCTAGCTTACACGCTTGCCAACATGCACAAGCTGGTCATTAAACCTGTTGGTGAGTCCGGTGGTTACGGGCTTCTGATAGGCCCACACGCCAGTCAGGCAGAACTGGATGAGTTCAGAAGCCTGCTGCACGCCAACCCCGCAAATTATATCAGTCAGCCTGTCATCAACCTCTCCGTCTCCCCAACACTTTGTGAGGATGGACTTGAGGCACGGCATGTTGACCTGCGCCCCTTCGCGCTGACAGGCCGCTCGACATGGGTGTTGCCCGGAGGATTATCCCGCGTGGCCCTTCGCAAAGGCTCTCTGGTTGTCAATTCGTCACAGGGTGGCGGTTCCAAAGATACATGGGTGCTCGCATCATGATGCAGACTTCCGTCCAGTCTTCCCATACGCTTCCCGGTTTGAACAATCTGCTCTCTCGGTATGCAGAAGGCATGATGTGGCTTGCCCGTTATAGCGAGCGTATTGAAAACCTTGCCCGCCTTCTGGAAGTTACCGAAGGCTTCGTACGTGGCCCTGATGGTCAGACGGGGTGGGATTCCATTATTCAGATCAACTCTGACGAAACGCCCTTCTATGCTCTGCATACAGAGGCGACAGAAGCGAACGTGGTGGCATTTTATGTCACGGAAATGGCCAATCCAAATTCCATCAAGTCCATGGCGCATGCCATGCGTGAAAATGCCCGTGCCGTGCGCCCCCTTATTTCAACGGAGATGTGGACACACCTCAACATGTTCACGCGCTGGGTTCTGGAACTGCAATTTTCAGATATTCGGCAGCACAGCCTTTCCAGTATTTGCAACCGCCTAAAACAGGACTGTCAGACACATTACGGCGTAACAGAAGGCACACTCTACCGGGATCAGGCCTGGCTATTTTACCAGCTAGGCAAACAGTTGGAACGCAGTGACCAGATTACCCGCCTGATTGACATTCGCTACCACACGCTGCTTCCTACAGGGGAAAAAGCAGGATCGGAAATTGATAGTACACAGTGGGCTTCCATCCTGCGTTCAGCCGCTGCCTATCATGCGTTCTGGCGGATTCAACCTATTGCCACAACCCCTGCAAATGTTGTGGGGTTTCTGCTTAAAAACGATGGTTTTCCGCGCTCTCTGGCCGTGTGTCTGGAAGTGTTCGACAGCACTTTATCCGTCTTGGCAGGGCATAACAGCCTCCGCCGCCTGTGTGGCCCTATTCAGGAGCGTGTGGCGTATTTGCGCGTCACCCTTCAGGACCAGACCGCAGATGACATGATCATTCGTGGCCTGCATGAATATATGCAATGGATCCAGACACAGATAGCGCACATTCAGAATGATATTGCGCAGGCATTCTGGCCACCTGTTGCCTTGGTAGAGAGCAGCCAGACGCAGGTTCAACAGTAAAACGTATTACCGACGTCACATAAAAACTGATTTACCTGACAGCTACTATGACGGCTTACCGGCAGCAAGACCACTTTGGTTTTATCTAACCTGCACCACCCAAAACTGCGAAAACAGGGGTCTGTATTTCGCAGTTTTTTAAAAAGAAGCCAGTTAAGCTCAGAGAGTTGAGCTTAACTGGCCAAACCTTGAACGACTTATGGCGTAGTCGTTGTAGGCGCATCAAAAACATCGGGCTTCAGAACAGACAACGGGTGCTCCGTTATTTGCTTCTGCAAATATGTCAGCGCCGCCTCAAGCTGCTGGTCCTGCCCATTGAAGGTGGCAACAGGCATGTTTTCCACCTCAATGTCCGGCGTCACGCCCTTGTTTTCAACAAGCCAGTGGCCCTGCATATCAAAATATGGGTTTTCAGCCGTGCGCGCACTGCCCATGTCCATGAGCCGCGTTCCGTCAGAAAGCCATACACCGGCACCAGCCGTGCGTTCACCAATAACAGGGGCAAGGTGAAGCGCTTCAATACCCTGTGCAAAAGCCTCGCCGTCTGAATAGGTCCGTTCATCGGTAATCACGGCAATCTGTCCCTGAAATGCCTGCTGGAAGTTGACAGACGGGGCGTTGCCATACCGTGCCCAGAACATCCAAGGCCGCCGCATAAGTTGTGTCAGAACCCAGCTATCAATATTGCCGCCGTTGTTGCCTCTGACATCAATAACAAGGCCTTTTTTATCAATATTGGCATAGAATTCCCGAGTGAAGGATTCCATATCTTCGCCCGTCATGCCGCCCAGATGCAGGTAGCCAATTGTGCCCTGGCTGGCTTTCTCTACCGTATTGGCGCGGTCAATTTCCCAATCACGCGTACGCAGGTCTCGCTCATCGTTAGCGCTCACGGCTGTGACAATGACCTTATGCTCTTTGCCCTTTCTGGAAAGGGTAAGAAGAACCTGCTTGTTTGCCTGATCTGCTAGTAGAACCGAGAGGTCCGGGACGTTAACGGTCGATTGCCCATTCACAGCAGTGATAACATCACCATTCTGCGCATCAACACCTGGTGCGGCCAGCGGAGACTGCTGATCTGGCAGATCTGTATCGCCCTGATAGATATGCTCTACCCGGAAGCCTGTACCCGCTTCACGCACCAGATAAGCACCCAGGCTGGCAACGAGTGAGGTTGCCGGTTTTTCCGTGCTTTTGGCTGGAATGATCTGGGAATGCATTGCCCCAATTTCCGCAACCATCTGGGCCAGAACATCATCAAGATCAGAACGATCGCCAACCCGCGCCAGCAAAGGTTCAAAATGTTTGCGAATACCCGGCCAGTCTACACCATGCAGGGCATGGTCATAATAATGATCCCGATGAATACGCCAGGCATCAAGGAATTCTTCATTCCACTCCTGCACTGGGTCTATGCGCAGGCGCAGGCCTGAAATATCGAGTGTTTTCCCTGCCAGATCATCAGGCTTTTTGGCAGTTGTTGGTGCGATAAAAAGATCTGGCGCATCTTTTTTGGCATCATTTGTCACAACCATAATGGTCTTACCATCCGGGGTGACGTCAAAATCACTGACCTTAGGCGCAAATGTCTCGATCTTATGTTCATTATTATCAATATGGATGGACTTGAGCGGCCCGGTATCCTCAGACGTATCCAGCGTATACAGGAACTCATCTGTAGCGCCCAGCCCACGATAATCAGCCGCGGGAACAGGCACTTTGTAAAGACGCGCAGCCAGACCGTCCCATTCTATAGCAGGCAGAGGTTTTTTGGGCTGCGATTTGCTTTTATCGTCTTTCTTTTTTTCATCCTCTTTATGATCAGATGGCTCATCCAGCTCGGTTGAAGGCTGGAACGGGAAATGGCTCTTTTTTTGCAAGGCGAGCGCGTAAATTCCCGTTCTGTGGGCAAAGGCCGGACCTAGATTACGGTCACCCCACGGGGAGTTGTTGCCGAGTGAAAAATTCCGGTCTGACAAAAACCACAGCCATTTTCCATCAGGGGAGAAGGTGGGCGTATAGGATTCATACCGGCCATCCGTCACCCACTCCAGCCGCTTGGAACCAGTATCATAAAAAGCAATCTGGCGGCGCAGGTTGGAGCCACGGGTTCTGACAAAAGCCAGTATTTTGCCATCTGCTGACCAGGATAAACCGTCAAAGCTGCTGGTGCCATCGGTTGTAGCTGTGTCGATGATCTGGTCTTTTTTCGTGGCGATATCCAGAAGCCACAAACGACCAGCAAGATCTGTATGGGCAATCTGTTTACCATCAGGCGAGACCGACAGCGCAACAGGCTCAGCCGCTACCGCATCATTCAGTTGCTCGCCAGTACCACTCCCATCTGCTGCAAAACGCCAGATGCTGGATTCCCCTTTGGCATCACTGAACGCAATAACAGATTTTCCATCCGGGCTAAGCTGAGCATGACGCAAACGCACCGTATCCGGCGTTGCAATAACCACCTGCCTGCGGGGAGAAGGGCCAGCAACCACCGCATGTCCGCGCATGGTGAAAACCGCTGCATCACCCTTGGCGGACAGAACCATGTCCGTTAAGAATTTAGCCGGTTTTGACAGCCAATAAGGTGTGCGTGGTATGTTGTCGGACACCAGATCAAGCGCGACAGGCTTTGTCTCGTTTGTTGTCAGGTCGTACTGATACAGGTCAGCACCTTTCCGGAAGACAACATGATCGCCGGAAATGCTGGCTTCCAGAACACTGTAATCTGTAAAGTGTGTGAGCTGCTTTGCATCTGAGCCATCTGCCGCAAGGCTCCACAGATTATAACGCTCATTTTCATCCGAGAGGACAATCAGGCGGTCATGCCACGGCATAGGCCGGATCAGATTGACCTGCCGCGACCCAATACGCTCCGCTTCTTTTCCCTCTTTCAGGTCAAATCGCCAGAGCTGGGACATACCGCCACCACGGTAGGCGCGCATATTGTCACGCGTCATGCTCAAGCCAAAACGAGTGAAATAAATCCAGCGGCCATCATCACTCAGAGCAGCATCATTCGCATTTGCTAGAGGGTAGAGGCTTTTTTTACCTGTTTGCAGATCAACCGCTGCAACAGTGTAAAAATAATAAGGGCCTTTGGCGGCCGGAGCAGCAAAAAGAATCCCGGCATTTTTGTCCCACGCTATAAGGCGCATCCGCCCATTTTCATAAGTAAGCCTGCGCGGCACTCCTCCGGTTGTGGGCATGATATAAATTTCTGACGGGCCATCAAAATTAGCCAGAAATGCTATCTGGCTTCCGTCTGGTGAAAGAACAGGGTGTGGGTCAATGTCATGGGGTGCATGGGGCGCACTTGTCAGGCGCTGGGCCTTACCGCCAGCAAGTGGCGCACTCCAGATAGACTGCTCGGCATTGAACAGAACGGTCTGGCCGGAAACAGAAGGCTCTCTTACATAGCTGGTTGCCGCGCCAGCTTGAAGCGGCAGTGAGAGGCAAACCCAAGAGCTGCATGACAGAAGGAGCCGCTTAGAACGGTAGGAAAAATCTTTAAGAGTAGCCATTTGCGTGTGTACCCGGCGCCTTTATAAACGTGGAGTTCCTGTAATTTCTCTCCTGCAGTCGTATCATGTTGTTGCGATATATCAATAATAAACTAATGCGACATGTGTATAGTGGCGCGCGTTACGCAAGCTGCTAGCCGCAGGGTGGAAGCTGTTTTGAGACACTGCCAGAGCAGATGCCAAACACTGAACTTACTAATTTAGTGAATGAAGCCGGGACTATGATGCACAGCCCCCTATTAAAGGTAAGGCCGTGCAACCATGTTTTTATTTTTGAGCAGCAGAGGAAAAATCCCTTAGCCGCTTGTCACATTACCAACTATACCCAATGGACGCCTGCGCATTTCGCCGCTCGCCATAGTAACAGAACTCCTGCCCGTAAGATGCATAGGCAAGGCAGTTGGCAACAAACTTCTTGTCAAAAATATTCCTGACACTAGCTGAGACATTCCAACCATGCAGGGAGGAGGACAGCTTGGACAGGTCGTACCGGATAGAGCCATCAAAGAGCGCGTAATTTGGCACCCACACGCTGCCGTAGGAGGCTTCGCCGCCATATGCTTTGGCTGTGTACCGCATACCACCCCCAAACCCCAATCCTTTAACAGGCCCGGATGACATGGTGTAGAAAACAAACAGGGAGGCATTCCCCTTGCCTGTCTGGATAAGCGGTTTGCCTGTCGTGTTGTCTTTTACCTTCTGGACACTCACAGCAGCTGTAATCATCAGGTTTTTATAAGGTTCCGCATGGGCTTCAAATTCAAAACCATCTGAATGGACCAAGCCATTTTGTATGCTGTAAGGAGAGTTTGCAACACTCACCAGAACATTGGTTTTTTCAATGTGGAAGCCTGCGGCTGTCAGCAAAATTGACGTGCCAGGAACCTGATATTTCAGCCCGCCTTCTAACTGCTTGCCAATACTTGGGTCTGCCTGTCGGAAGGTCTGGCCGCCATTGTTTGAAACAATGCCGGTTTGAGGCTCAAAGGACGTTGAGTAACTGATGTACGGTGCCAAGCCAAAGTCAAAATGATACAAGCCGGAAGCGCGCCATGTTATCTGGCTATTGGACTGCGTTGTCAGCGAATTCCTTATATGTTCCATCTGGTGGGAATGGTACCAGTCATTCCGCAAACTTCCTGTTATGATCAGGCGTTTGAAACGAATTTCATCCTGACCATACACACCTGCCTGATGAGAATCTGTTACATAATTGATGTAGGGAGACATATCAGCAACAACCATCCGATAATCAGGATGGAACACGTTCATGACAGGGGCCGCCCCTGAGAAAGCTGTTTCCGTGGCGTGCTGCTGCATATAGT
Source organism: Acetobacter cibinongensis (assembly GCF_000963925.1). Classification (GTDB taxonomy): domain Bacteria; phylum Pseudomonadota; class Alphaproteobacteria; order Acetobacterales; family Acetobacteraceae; genus Acetobacter; species Acetobacter cibinongensis. The sequence goes on along the minus strand of NZ_BAMV01000011.1, from coordinate 4,767 downwards.
CAAAGCCAAACATCAGGCTATGCGTGAGTGGGCCTGTCGTGACATGCCCTTTAAACTGGCTGTCAAACTGAAGATTGTTGGCATGCTCGTTAGTACCAAAGGCATAGCGTGGCAAAAGGCCAGCCGCTTCATTGGTATAATACCCCGCATTATAAATACTACGATATATAGTCTTGATATCGTCGTAACGACCGCGGGTTGTGAAGCTCCATTTATCATTGAATTTATGATTGAAAATATAAGTAATGGAGCCATGCCGACGGTTGAATTTTTCAAAAGGCACGTCACCATCATAAAAATTACGCGGCAAATACCCAAAGGCAGCCGGTTTGAGAGAGCCTACCAACGGCACGCCACCATATGTTCCGTTTTCCGGGTCGTACTGGTAGTTGCCAAGCAGTGTGAGGGTTGTTGGACCATCTCCCCCAAATGTAAAAGACGGGCTTATGCTGAACCGGCGGCTGCCTGTACGCGCCAATTGCGTGTGCTGGCCGTTAATGGTTCCATAAAGCCGGTACCGCACCATGCCGTTCTGGGTGGCATATCCCCCGACATCAGCATCAACACGGTATAAGTCAAACATGCCGCCGGTAGCATTCACCCCACCATAAAACCGCTCAGCGGTCGGCAGCTTGCTTGAAAGGGCTGTCAGCCCCCCTGGGCTGGACTGCCCGTACAAAGCCGAAGCCGGACCTTTAAGAATTTCAATCCGGTCAAGGCGCGAGGTATCGGTTTGCGCTGATGCATAACCCAGACCTTTTTGCAGCTTCAGGCCATCCAGAAATGTCGGGACAGTGAACCCACGCAGAGCAAACTGGTCATAGCGTGTTCCCACGCCGCCACGCAGATCTGGCGTAATGCCAGCAGCATACCGCACAGCCTGATTCAGGTTCAGCACACCCCGAATATCCATTTGGTTCCGGGTTACCACAGTGACGGATTGAGCCGTTTCCACCAGAGGGGTGTCTGACTTGGTGGCAGAAGACGCCGTTGTTGAGGCGCGACGCCCGCGGACCTCAACCTGTTCCAATTCTTTTTTACTGGCTTTCTTCTGACTTTTCGTCGGAGCACGCCCCTGATGCGAAAGATCAGAAGATTTGATCTGTTCTGCAGCAAAAGCCTGAGAAGCCAACAAAAGGGAGAGAACGCTAAAACAAATAGCCTTGCTGCCGGGCATTTACGAATTCACTTATGTTTCATTGCGGACGCAGGTGCAGGGCTTATCGTAAATGAGAATTATTTGCATAATTAAATAAGATCAATGTTTTTACTGCGTTGTCACACCGTATATTTTATTAAATATAATTTTAGTATTCAGAGACTATAGGGTGAATGAAAATTCACAATTACAAGTATCAGGAAATAAAAAATTTTATCTGAAATTACCCGGCAACCGTGGGCTGCCGGGTGGCCTGCCTCAGTTTTCCGCCAAGATCTGACGGCTGGCACGCACACGAGAAACACGGCGGCCTTCCATATCCAGCACTTCAAATAGCCAACCTGAATAGGCCACCTTATCGCCTGTTGCCGGAACACGGCGAAGCAATGCCAGCAATAGCCCACCCAGCGTGTGATAGCTTCCCTCATCAGGCAAAGCCCGAAGGCCCAGACGGTCCTTCACTTCATCTGCAGAATCTGTACCATCCAGTATCAGCACGTCATCCTGGGCTGCCTCACGAGAATTATTGGCAGCCTGTTGTGTTTCCGGCCGCCCCTCCCCAACAATGGCGTCAAACAGGTCAGACGCGGTGACAATCCCTTCAAAGGATCCATATTCGTCAAACACGAAGGCAATACCCAACTGAATGCCGCGCATACGCTCCAGCATATCAAAGGCTGAAATACTGTCTGGCACCACAACCATCTGGCGTAATCCAGCCTCTATGGAAACAGGCATACCATCCAGCGTGCGGTCCAGCATGTCTTTGGCCAGCACTACACCAACCGGATTATCAACGCCGCCTTCACACACAACAATACGAGCGTAGGTGGTTTCCTTTAGCGCCTTGACCAGAGCTTCCCGCCCGGCATGCCGGTCTATCCAGTACAGCTCGTTCCGTGGGGTCATGATGGCACGCACCGGCCTGTCGGCCAGCCTGAGCATGCGCTCAATCATTGTCCGCTCTTCATGCTCCAGCACACCTGTCCGGGCACCTTCGGCAATATAGGCTTTCAGTTCCTCTTCCGTCAGGGTCTGGCTGACGGCATCCCCTGCCCCCATCAGTTTGAGCACGAGGTTGGAAGACTTTCGTAACACCGACACAATCGGGCGGGAAACGGTCGCCAGAATTTCCAGCGGCAAAGCCAGACGGGCCGCCATAATTTCTGGCTGGCGCAAGGCAAGCTGTTTGGGCACCAGTTCACCCAGCACCAGCATAAGCGCTGTAATGGCGAGTACCACAACCACCATGGATACCTGGCTCGCAAAGGGGCGAATCAGGTCTATTTTTTCCAGCATGGGGGTCAGGTGGGCTTCAATCTGTACCCCACCAAATGTCCCTTCCAGAATGGACACAAGGGTCATACCCACCTGAACGGTAGGAAGAAAAATCTGTGGATCTTCTGCAAGCCGCATGGCGCGGTCTGCCCCGCGCAACCCCTGTTCACGCAGAATGGCCAGCCTTGGCGTTCTGACAGAAATAAGGGCCAGTTCGCCCATGGCGAAAACGGCGTTCAGGAAAATGAGGAGGAAAATAACGAGGATGGAAACGGTCATGAAAAAGCGGGAGCCCTGCGTGACGGAATGTCTAGGCATAACACTACGGGAACCTGCGCGCCAAAACCAGCCACACGACACATGTGCGGCCAGAATATCCCCTTAAAACACTGTATCTGCTCTGATACGCCACCATACCTGCTTATGCAGGCACAGTATGTCAGCCAGACCAATAAAACAGCCTAATTTGGTCCTGTTTCTTCCTCAGGCACAAAAAAAGCGGCTCTGATACCAGAACCGCTTTCCTTGAAAAACCGAGTCGGGAAACCCGTCTGGTTTAGTCTGCAGCTGTTGCTTCAACTGGTGCTACAGCAGGTTTTGCTGCGGCAGCGTCCCCTTTGGCTTCAGTCCGAATAACCTTCACGCGAGGTGCCTTGGCAGGTTTGCGCGCGGCAATATCGGCCATCTGCTCTTCAACCTGCTGGGCAAAAACGTACTGGGCCGGACGCTGGTTAGCCAGCGAGATTTCCGGTGCCATCGGTTTTTCCGTTTCCGGTCCGAACAGGGCAACTTTGGCAATGTGCCAGGGGCGACGGACGGCATCCATCACGGCTGTAGATTCGTAACCGGAATGCACCATGCAGTCAGCGCATTTTTCGTAGTTACCCGTGCCGTAGTCGTCCCACTTCGTGTCTTCCATCAACTCTTTGAAAGACTTGGCATAGCCTTCACCCAGCAGATAGCACGGGCGCTGCCAACCAAACACGTTACGCAGCGGCTTACCCCACGGGGTGCAATGATACTGCTCGTTCCCGGCCAGGAAGTTCAGGAAGAGCGGTGACTGCGTGAAGCGCCACTTCTTGCCTTTACCCAGACGGAAGACGTCACGGAACAACTGCTTGGTTTTCTGGCGGTTCAGGAAGTGTTCCTGATCAGGTGCACGCTCGTAAGCGTAACCCGGCGCCGTCATGATACCATCCACGCCCATTGCCATCACTTCATCAAAGAAGGAGGCAATACGCTTGGGGTCTGCGCCATCAAACAGGGTGCAGTTGATGGACAGACGGAAACCACGGGCCTTGGCTTTTTTAATGGCCGCAACCGCACGTTCGTACACACCATCCTGACAGACGGAGGAGTCGTGCATGGCTTTGTCGCCATCCAGATGCACGTCCCATGAGAAGAACGGTGAGGGTTCATACTCATCCATCTTCTTCTCGAGAAGAAGCGCATTGGTGCAGAGATAGACGTATTTTTTCCGGGCGATCAGGCCACGGATAATTTCCGGCATTTCCTTGTGCAGCAGGGGTTCACCCCCGGCCACGGCAATAACTGGTGCGCCTGCTTCAGCATCCGCATCCAGACATTCCTGCACGGTCATGCGCTGGTTGAGGATAGCCGCAGGATAGTCAATCTTACCGCACCCGGCGCAGGCCAGATTGCAGCGGAAAAGCGGCTCAAGCATGAGCACCAGCGGGTAGCGCTCGCGCCGTTTGAGATGCTGTGTGACAACATATTTACCGACCCTGACGGCCTGCATTATCGGTACGGCCATAAACCCCCGCTCCGGCGCTTTATCTCACGCCCGTATCGTAAACTGGATGAGACTGTTAGTGTGTCAAAAAACGTGGCTGTGCCACTTGACCGGCTAAGCCTGCTGTTTTGAGGCAACCGCTCGTGCACGGGGTGGACCACCACGCATTCAGGAACTGTTGGCCTGCATATAGGTCGCTCTATTTGTCAAGCTCAAGTCTTTTTAAACTTGCGTGACAAAAAAGACACAATCACGACTTAGTTTGCACGAAAGCCTTGCGTTAAAGACAGAAACATTAAACCAAAATGACGGTTCGCAATGTCCACAGACATTTGGCGCGACGTAAGACACGCATACGGCAGCCGGAAACGTGCCTGACTACTCACAGGCCGCCCTCTGGCATGCCACAAGCAAGAAGATGGAAACGATCGCATGGACAGTTCTCCTTCTAAAAAAACGGCCACTCTTTCCGCCGTTGCTTCCGGGCCGCGCACTTCTGGCAATGCCCCTCCCCCTATCCCCACACTTGGCCGTTTTCCTGCCCTGGACCGGGTGACCTATCCGTCGGACATGCGGA
>NZ_BAMV01000012.1 GCF_000963925.1 Acetobacter cibinongensis | reverse complement strand
CGACAGTTTACTGCCGCACAGGCAGCTCAGAAAATCCCATCCAGGTTTCCCCTCTGAGACTCTTGGTTCACTGCCGCACAGGCAGAAGGCATCCGTACTCACCCAAAAACCCCCAGCCCGGAAAGGCTGGGGGTTTTATTGTCGCTACTCACCATAGAGTATTGAAAAATCAGGATTTAGACCATTCCGGGTGGTGTGGCACGGTAATGTCCCGGCCTTTCAGCATCATGTCCCAATAAACGCGGGGGAAGACTGTTGTCTTCAGGAACCATGCAAAGCGGCTTGGCTTACGCTGGTCATAGGGGAAGCTGGGGGCTGGTTTGCCACCGTAAAGGAATTCAGCCAGAACAATTTTGCCATAACCAACCGTAAGCGGGCAGGCGCCGTAACCATCATAAGCACCGCTGAATGGTTTGCCATCAAGGGACGCCAGCAGGTTGGCCACAACAATAGGGGTCTGGGCACGGGCGGCGGCCATGGTTTTGGCATTGGATGTGCCAATAACGTCCCCCAGCCCAAATACCAGCGGATATTGCGTGTGCTGGAGCGTTGCCGGGTCTACAGCCAGCCATCCGCCCTCGTTCGCCAGTGGGCTTTGCTTGATAAAGTCTGGCGCACTCTGGGGTGGGGTCACGTGCAGCATGTCAAAGTCTTTGACAACATGCTCCGTCTTGCCTTCGGGGTTGGTGACGGCAAATGTGGCTTTGCGTTCCGGGCCGTTCACGGCAACCAGTGTGTGCTTATATTGCAGGTTGATGCCGTAGTAATCGACAGCCTCCTGCAAAGCCGGGCGGAAATACGCCACGCCAAACAGGGCGTCACCCGCAAGGCAGAATTCTACATTCGTGCGGAACAGCGTTCCGTGCTTGCGCCAGTAATCAGAAGCCAGATACGCAATTTTCTGGGGAGCACCAGCGCATTTGATCGGCATGGGCGGTTGGGTAAACAGCGCTGTACCACCAGAGAGGGACTGGATGCACGTCCAAGTATAGTCCACCGTATCTTTGGAGTAATTGCTGCACACGCCATTGCGGCCCAGCGTTTCCTTCAGGCCTTCAATCTTGTCCCAATCCAGTTGCAGGCCGGGGCAGACAACAAGGCGGTGGTACGCAACGGTACGGCCATCAGCAAGTGTTACGGTGTTATCGTCCGGCTGGAATGTGGCTGCTGCCGCACGGATCCATGTGCACCCTTTGGGAATAAGCCCGCCTTCCTGCCGGAGCGTGCTTTTAAGGGACATGGCACCCGCACCAACCAGTGTCCAACCGGGCTGGTAGGCATGGGTGGTTGAGGGTTCAATCAGCGCAACATCAAGGGAGGGGCGCTCATGCAGCAACCGTGCGGCAACGGCAATGCCAGCGGCACCACCCCCTACAATAACAACAGTGTAGCGGAGGCCCGGCGTTTTGCCGGGTTCTGGCTGGGCCATGTGCGGTCTCCCTTGAATGGTGCTTTAATAGTTAATGATTCAACCTAACACACCTCATCAGTTAATGTAATTCGTTAATTGATGGGGTGCCCTGCGTTTATCAGGCTTCGTCTTTAACCCAAACTTCAACCGGGCCTTGAAGTTTCATGGTCAGGGGGTTGCCTTTGCGGTCAACAGTCTTGCCAACGGCAACACGCACCCAGCCTTCGCTGATGCAATATTCTTCAACATTGGTTTTTTCTACGCCTTTGAAGCGTACACCAATGCCGCGTTCCAGCAGCTTTTCATTATAAAAAGGGCTTTCCGGATTAACGGACAGACGGTCTGGCATTGTTGGGGTGTCTGACATGGTAGGCTCCTGATCTCTGCACTGCCTGAGGGCAGTTTGATATGGTGTTCAGACTGTCCGGCATGGACCATGCCCCGCCGGACTGCTGCACTGCCTTTAGCCGTTTTTGAACGGAAACACCAATGCCCCGGCGGCTAAGCGCGCGGAAGAGGCTTGGCCCCGGTCATACGCCCAAAAAGCCGCCCAATACGGTGCAGTGTGCGGCTAAACCAGGCGCTCAGCCTATGCATGAGCAGATAGACCACCGGTGTGGAATACAGCGTAAGCAACTGGCTGGTAGCCAGCCCGCCAATAACGGCAATACCTAAGGGGCGGCGCAACTCCGCCCCGTACCCGTGCCCAAACACCAGAGGAACCGCCCCAAAAGCGGCGGCCAGAGTGGTCATCAGGATAGGGCGGAAGCGCGTCAGGCAGGCGGAGTAAATTGCCTCATACGGCGGCAGACCCTGGTCGCGCTCAACATGCAGGGCAAAATCGATCATCAGAATGGCGTTTTTCTTCACAATACCAATCAGAAGAATAACGCCAATCATGGCGATCAGGGAGAAAGGTTGACCGCAAACCCAAAGGGTCAGCATGGCTCCCACTGCGGCAGACGGCAGGGTGGAGAGAATGGTAAGGGGCTGAATGTAGCTTTCGTACAGCACACCCAGTGTAACATACATGGTGACCAGTGCGGCCACAAAAACCAGCAACTCGTTAATCAGGTTTTTCTTCATGTCACCGGCCTGGCCGGTAAACCCGCCATGCAAGGCCAGTGGCGTGTGCAGCGAGACCATGACCTTCTGGATCTCCTTTTCTGCCTCATCCACAGTTTTTTTGTTGGCAAGGTCAAAGGAGATACTGCCGGAAATAAAGCCGTTTTCATGGCTGACTTCCAGCGGGGTAGGGGTTGTAACCAGCCGGGCAATTGTGGGCAGCGGCACCATTGTCTCTGATGAGGAAGACACGGCAGACCCGTTAGAGGCACCAGCACCGCCGCCAGCCAGCCGGTTGGCAATGGAGTTGCGGAAAGACTGCTCGCTCAGCGTTGTCGCGCGGGATGCAGATGCCCCGGTGGGCATTTTTACCCGCACGGTGTTGGAGGCTATTGCCCCGGACGCTGTGCCCCCAGCCGTTGAAACCCAGAGCGTTTTGAGAATTTCCGGGTTTTCACGGAAGGCTTTTTCTACCTCCATGACCACATAATATGTGGTCAGCGGGGTGGAGATGGCCGATGCTGTTCTCTGGCCGTATGCATCATACAGCGCGTTGCCAATCAACTGTGGGGTTATCATGTAGCGGGCGGCTGTATCACGCTGGATCAGCACATGCATGGCCGCACCTTTGCTGGATAGGTGGCTGCTTACCCCAACAAGCACAGGGTTTTTGCGTAGCGCCTCTGTAATGCGGGGCACCCAAGTATAAATATCGTCATCATTATCGCTCTGAAACACATAGCTATATGTGCCTTCATGCTGGCGCTGGCCGCCCCCATTGATATCGCCCGAGTTGGAGATGCTGGCTGTAAGCCCCGGCACATCCTTAACGCGGTTACGAACACGGGCCGCAATTTGCTCCGGGGTGGAAGAGCGGGAGGCCTTATCGGTCAGCTGCGCAAAAACCTGCGCATTGTTGGCAGCATCTTCCCCCGCAAACCCCAGAACGGCTTCCACATCCGGGTCCACCATCATGGCGTCAATCACTTTGCGCGCCTTGCCGGATGTTGCGGTGAAGGAACTGGTCTGGTCCGTACTCAAAAAGCTTTCAATCAGCGAGATATCTTCAGCCGGAAGAAGGGTTTTTGGCATAATGACCAGAATGGCAATGGTCGCAAAAAAGCTGAGCGGCAGGGTGGAAAGCGTAATCCATGGGTGGCGCAAGGCCCAGCGTAGGGAGGACCTGTAGCCGCGCAAGACCCATTCAAGGCCTGCATCTGTAGCATCTGCCAACCCATGCGCGGCACGGACCATAACGTTGGGGCGGGCAGGCTGTGCGGCTGCCTCTGCGTCCTCATGATGCACGGTGAGCATATAGGCGCACATCATTGGCGTGAGGGAGATGGACAGAAAAAAAGACACAGACACAGCCGTTGTCAGCGTCATGGCGAATTCAAAAAAGATTTTCCCCGGCACCCCTCCCAACAGCAGGAGCGGCAGAAAGACCGCAATAAGTGAAATGGTGATGGACAGAATGGTAAATGCAATCTCGCGCGAGCCAAGAAGCGTGGCTTCCATCCGGCCCATGCCCTGCTCCATGTGACGGGCAATATTTTCCACCACCACAATGGCATCATCCACCACAAAGCCTGTGGCGATGGTCAGCGCCATCAGGGACAGAGTATCCAGCGAGAACCCCAGCAGGTGCATGATGGCAAGGGAACCCGCCAGAGAAATAGGCACCGTAATGGCCGGAATAAGAGTGGAACGCCAACTGCGGAGGAACGCCAGCACCACCACAACCACCAGCAGGACGGAGATAAGCAGCGTATATTGCGTATCCTCCAGTGCCCCACGAATGGAGACCGATCGGTCGGACACCAGTTTGAAGCTGACATCGGCTGGCAGGGCATTGCTCAAAAGGGCTGCGCGGGCACGGATGGCATCTGTCACCTCAATGACATTCGCGCCGGGTTGCGGGCGAATGACGGTAATGATGGCGGGCTTGTTATCGTACCACCCCGCCTTCCGCTCATCCTGCGGGCCATCCCGTATTGTGGCTACATCGGTCAATCGCACCGGGCGGGCATTGCGGTAACCAATCACCAGTTCCCGGTACTGCTCGGCTGTCCGTGCCTGGTCATTGGTGTCCAGCGTAAAACGCTGCCCGCCGGATTCAATAAACCCTTTGGGCGTGTTGGCATTGGCAGATGCCAAGGCGGACCGGACGTCTTCAAACCCAATACCGTATTTATACAGCATGGCGGGGTTCATTTCCACGCGCACGGCGGGTTTGGATGCACCGACCAGCTCTACCCAGCCAACGCCTTTAACCCCGGCCAACAGGGGTTTCAGCCGTGTTTCCGCAAGGTCTCTCAAGGCTGTGGGGGAGCGTGTGTCGGACGTCATGGCGGCCAGCATGATGGGGCTGTCAGACGGGTTGGCCTTGAAGTATTGCGGCGTCATCAGCAACGTGTTGGGCATATCCCGTCGGGCGGCCTGCAAGGCGGCCTCAACATCACGCGCGGCACCGTTAATGTCCCGGCTATCATCAAAAAACAGCAGGACGAAGGAGTCTTTGTCTGTCGACTCAGAGCGCATGCTGCTCAGGCCCGCTATCTGGCCAAGGTGGCGTTCCAGCGGTGTGGTGAGGGAACTGGCCATTTGCTGCGGAGAACTGCCGGGCTGGGTGGCCACAACATAGATAACCGGCACGGAAATATTGGGCAGGTCAGCAACCGGCATGGCCCTGTAAGCAAAAGCCCCTGCCAATACAAAGGCCATAGCCATAAGAATGGTGCCGACGGGGCGCATGATGAAAAGCCGGCAAAGAGACAAGCCTGAGTTTCCTTGGATAGAAAAAAAGCCACCCCACAAGGCGCAGCACAAAACACCCCATGTGAGAATATGGGGAGGTCTGCGCTTATCTCACACTCTGCCTAATGTTGTCATTCAGGAACAATAAAAACGTGGCCGCCGTGCTAAAAACACCACATGGCCAATGGCTTACTGGGATGCAGGAATAACCGTAACATGCGTGGAGCGCGCAGGGGACGGAGGGGCGGCGGCATCAGGAATAATCTTGCCGCTCCCGTCCCGTTGTGTCGCCAGTGTGTCTCCCACCTTGTCCACAATAATATTGCCGCTGGACATAATGTGGAACACGCCAACATCCGTCTCACCATGCATCACGGCATCTCCCGTGCTGTCGGACGTAATTTCCAGTGCCTGTAGATGGCCTGCCTGTCCGTCAAATGTGGCGGAACCTCCCAGATAGAGGGCAATGGCGGGTGCCGTTATTTTCCGGATTGTAACGGGCGCTGCTTTTTCTGAGCGAATGCGGGCGGAGTCAGAAAGGGTGCGGATGGTCAGTGGGCCTGTGGAGGCTGACACCAGCCCCAGTTCTCCTGCCTTACCCATTTCAACAGGCCCTGAGCCTGCACGGATAAAAACGGTTCCGGTTCGGTCGTCCAGCAGAACAGCAGAACGCCCAGCCTCTGCTATGGTTAGGGGGAGGTCCGGGCGCGTGGTGATGGTCAGACCCGTGGTAAGGGGGGCTGTCGCTGTGCAGCCATTCTGGGCAACGGTGATTGTGCCATCTTGCCCCACAGTCGCACTGATACCATGGGGGAGGGGCTGATCAATCAGCACAGCCCCAGACAGGGTATCGGACGTAGTGATATGCAGCTTGCTCAGGCAGGGGGCGGTGATGACCAGCGCCCGCCCCTTAAGGGGTGTGGCGGCCTGAGTGGGGACGCTGAACGTTAGGAGCATGGCCACACCACACAAGCCCCATGAGGCTGACCAGAAACGCGAAAATGAGCACATCATGACAGTCTCCGTGCCAGCCCCGTTCTGCATTGTCCAGAGGCTGCAAGACGTGTCATGCGGCCATGTCATGGAGCAGCGGGTTAATTCCTGTTACCGCTGCCTCCGGTGCCACCCAGCAATGTGTCATGCAGGCGGTCAAAGACTTCGGTCAGGGTATCGTGCGCGCGTTTGCCTTTGCTGCCAACCACAGTCACGGTGGTCGTCATGCCTGCGGCTAACTGGGTGCCGGGAGGAATGCTGTCTATATGCACACGCACAGGAATACGCTGCGCCAGCCGGACCCACGTGTACACAGGGTCAACCGATGGCAAGCCCTGAGTAGAGGGCGTGGCGTTAGGTGTAGCAATACCACGGGTGATACTAACCACGTGGCCCCACATGGGAGCGCGGTAGCCCATCAGGTCCATACGGACCCGATCACCAATATGAATGGCCCGTATTTTTGTTTCTTCAAAATAGCCATCCACCCAGTAGGAGGACGCATCAATCACCTGCACGTTGGGTTTGCCAGCGGTTGCAAAGTCACCCACACGCATAATCAGGTTGTTCACATACCCAGTAACGGTGCTGCGCACTTCCGTACGGTCAAGGTTGATTTTGGCTTGGGATAAAGCTGCCATGGCATCCGCATATTGGGCCTTGGCCATATCGGCGGTGGCTTGAAAAACCTGCTTTTCCTCGCGGGAGGCAGCAACTTCCGTCAGCCTGTCACGGCGGTTCTGCTGGGCGTCTTTCAGCACCATATCTGCCTGCCGCTCATTCACTTTGGCTGTGGCGGTGGCAACGGCTACTTTGAAGTCGAACGGGTCAATTTCATACAGAATATCACCCGCGTGAACGAACTGGTTATCCTTCACGCGTACGGCAATAATCTGGCCGGACACACGCGGGGCAATATCCGCCACCTGTACGCGCACCTGCCCGTTACGGGTCCAGGGGGCAGCGGTATAGTAGTCCCATAAAACAAGGCCAACAACGGCAGCTACAGCAAGGATTGTCCCGGTCGTAACAAATTGCAGGGCGCGGCGGGCGCGTTCAAACACGGTCGGAAAATCCTCTCACAAGACAAGCGTATAAAAGCCGATCAGGCACACAAGCAGCCCGAATTCAGCCAAAGGCACATTCCAGATCACCCGCCGTGCCCCCACTTTGGCCAGCAGGGGGTTAAGCACCAGCAGCGTGACAATAGCCAGCCCGGCATGCACCACAAAAGACGAGACAAGCAGCCCCCCGATATCCAGAACAGGTCTCAGACTGTCTTCCATCAGAAGGCTTTCCAGCGTTGATCAGGCACAGGGAGCAGATCATACAGGTGTATGGCCGAGCGATTGTGTTCCAGCAGACGAATGGCCCCCACCATGGCGGATACGGCAGCAAGTGCTGTAGCCATCTGCCCATGTGGCAGGTCAACACTGTGGTCCAGCAGTAACCGTGCCTTGTGGCGCATACGGTAGAGTGCGGCATCAATATTGTAGATAACGGTTGACCGGTACGCAGCCTCCGCGTCCGCACGAATGGCGGGAATGGTGGCGGCACGCTGAAGGTGTCGGCGTGCCCGCGCTAGTTCCACATTCAACTCATCAAGGCTGGAGAGGCGTGTGAAGACGCGGGTTTTTGCGGCATTGGAGGGGAGGTAGCTGTTCCATTCCAGAATACGGCAGAGGCGATGATAATGGCGGCTGATCAGGGCGGACCCAGCCTGTTCTCCTTGGCCTTCAAACTGTTTGCGCAGATCATGCCCGATTGTGATGGCTACCCGGAAGCGCCGCTTGTTGGCGGAGGGGGGCAGCAGCAACACGAGAGCAATAAAAATAACAATGGCTGAAAACAGATAGAGCACATTGCGGTCAATAAAACCGGCGGGTTCGTAATTCTGTTCGTTGGCAATGCCGAGAATAACAAAAAAGAACACCCCGGCGTTAAAGCCTACCGTTGCGGTCTTGGGGTTCATCATCAACAGGCAACCGCCGAAAATAACGGGGATGATGGCCATGGCCAGAAACGGCATGTCCGCCCCGTGTGGCAGCACCGCAAAGTTCAGGACTGCGGCGACCGCAATTGCCAACGGGGTGCCAATAAGAGCCCCCATGCCATACCCCCGCGCATTGTAGGTGGTTGCCGCGAGCGTGAGGATAATTGCGACCTGGGAAAGCGCCGTGAAGGTGCTGGGAATGTTGGAAATAATGCATAGGCCTGCGGCAACACTAAAGCCAACCAGGGTGCGCAGCCCGGCCAGAAGCCCGGCTATCACGTCCTGATGCTGCTCAATCTTGAGGTCAGGGGCGGTAGTGCGGGCACGGCGGCCATTTTCAAATGCGTCAATGCCATCCACGGCCCAGCGCGTGTCAGACAGGAGTGCCATGGAGCGTTCAATCAGCCAGGCCTCATCCAGCGTGGGGCCACGGCCGCCTTCAGTGGCGTGCGCTTCCCGTGCCAGATCCTCAAGGTCTCTGACGGCCTGGCGCGTGGTGGTGGTAGGCGTGCCGTCCCCATACGCCGTGCGGATATGGTTCAGCACCGGGCCGGAAATTTCGCCGCCCCGCAGCACATAGGCAATGGCCCGGCTACAGCTTAACATTTCCAGCAGGGCCACCATGGCGGAGCGGGCACCCGCAAGCCTTATGTTGGCGTCCGGCAGTTCCGTCTTGGCGTAGGAGACCTGAGTGGTCAGGGCAATAATTTCGCCGGCCAGCCCGGCGCAGGCGGCTTCGTCCGGTATGCCGTGGCCAGCTATGGCCTCCTGCGCAATACGGCGGACCATGCTGGCGGTGCGGTTAAGGTTTGCAGCCAGCTTTTCCCATGCGGTCGGGGAGCCGAAAAAGTCATTCACGGCAGCAGTGGCTGCAATGCCCACAACAATGGCGGACACACGGTTAATGGTGACGTCAAAAGCATTTTGGGGGCTGTCTATGCAGCTAATGGCCACAATGGCAACCGTATAGCCGGACAGCATGGCAGCGTAAGCCCGGAAGTCTTTTTCCAAGGTGCCCACAATGGTGCAGAAGGCCAGCCATAGCCCCACGCCACCCAACAGCACTCCTCGTTCCTGATTAAAGCAGGCGGTCAGAAACAGCGCGACAAATGCCCCGACAAATGTGCCAACCAGCCGATACACGGCTTTGGAGAGCACCTGCCCACGGAGTGGTTGCGCCAGAATCATGACCGTTACAGCAGCGGAGCCGGGCGAGGAAAGCTGTAGCCAGAACGCAGTGGCCAGAGCGAGCACCACGGAAAGCCATGTCCGCAGGCAAAACTGAAACCAGCCGGGCGGAAATACCCCGCGCGGCAGGCGCATGCCCACACCACTCCAGAAGCCGACTGTTGATGCGGCTGGGTGTCGTATTGTCATCCTCTCCCCGCCCGTACCGCTTGCAGTGGCATGATCTGTAAAAACAGCCTGCCATGTGCCTTCTGCTCCGCAAAGGATGCCGAATCCATGAAAGGTCTTAACTTCTTAAAATAAAATATAATGTTCTGCGTGTCGTATCTGGTGCGTGGCAGCCTTGCAATGGTTGCAAGGGATCACTGTTCTGATCGTTTGCAAAGGGCGGTTGAGTGGGCCTGCGGCCTGCTTTCCACTATGCCGTTCCGGGCATGGCCGCATGGCCTTTGTCCTGAAAATGTGATGTTCCTGATAGGCTTAGGCAGCAGCAGGACACAGGGCATGAAGTTCGTTCACACCTCAGACTGGCAGATTGGCCGTACTTTCCGTTTTGTGGATGATGAAACACAGGGAGCACTTCAGGCTCAACGTGTGGATGTTATCCGCAGGCTCGGTCTGCTGGCCCGTGCGCAGGGGGCTGCGCATGTTCTGGTTGCTGGTGATATTTACGAGCACGAAACCCCCACTGAGCGCACACTGTACCAGCCTATGGAGCGGATGCGTGATTTTGGAGACCTGCACTGGCACCTGATACCGGGCAATCATGATGCCCATACCCCCGATGGTGTGTGGCACCGTTTGATGCGGGATGGCGGTGTGCCTGAGAACGTAACAGTCCATTGCCAGCCCGGCGCGGTACAAATCGATAGTGCTGAAAATGTCTGGTTGCTGCCCGCCGTGCTGGAACGCCGCCATGTGCTGACAGACCTTACGGCTTATATGAATGACGCCCCGACCCCGCCCGGTGCCGTCCGTATTGGTCTGGCGCATGGGTCTGTTACGGGTTTTGGGAATGGGGAAGAAGCACAGCATAACCCTTTGGCACTGGACCGCGCAAAGCAGGCGGGGCTGGCTTATCTGGGGCTAGGGGACTGGCATGGCTTCTGCCAGATTGATGCCCGAACCTGTTACGCCGGAACCCCTGAAACAGACCGTTTTACAACCGGTGGTGGTGGAGGCGGTGAGGCTCTGGTCGTGACCGTGCAGGGAGCACATGCGGTGCCAGACATTCAACGGCATCGTACCGGGCATTATATCTGGAAAAAGCTGGATGCTGTTACGCTCACAACGGCGGAAGACATTCAGGCGCTGGAAGCCCGCGTGCGGAGCATAGCGCCGGATAATCCCGGTGCCGTACTGGCGTGGCTTACAGTGACGGGCCTGCTGAGTGTGGATGATCTGGCACTCTATGAAAGCACGATTACGCGCAGGCTGCGTGCAGCCGTTGCGTGCCTGCGGGTTGCGGGTTCCCCTCAACTCTCGGCCGGGTTGGATGATCTGGACCGCTTCGGCTCCTCCGGGGCAATACGGAGTGCCGCGCAAACGTTGTTGAAACAGGCCGAGGGCGGAGGGGAGGAAGGAGCAATTGCAGCAGATGCCCTGCAACGCCTGTTCCTGCTCTGGAATGACGGGAAAGGAGCGGCAGCATGATTCTGACCGAATTACAGGTTGAAGGGTTCCGCCGTTTTACAGCTCCGGTCACGTTGGGTGGGCTGAAGCCCGGCCTGAATGTGCTGGCCGCCCCGAACGAGGCCGGAAAATCCACCCTCCTTATGGCGCTTCGCGCCGCCCTGACCCTGCGCCATACCTCCAAAAGCCAACCGATCAAGGATCTAGCTAGTTATGGCGGGAGCGCCCCGCATGTTCTGCTACGTTTCACATGGAACGGCGTACCGTGTGCCCTTGAAAAACGCTTTCTGGCCAGAAGCTGTATGCGGCTGACGCGCGGCCCGGACCGCTATGAGGGAGACGAGGCAGAAGAGCAGCTTCGCCTTATGCTGGGGCTGACGGAAGCAGGCCGTGGAGAGGCCGCCGGGTTATGGAATGCCCTGCTTGTTGGGCAGGGCGAAAGTTTTGCATTGCCCGCGTTGAGTGAGGCCGGACACGCCAGTATTCGCTCCTGCCTGTCACAAGGGGTAGAGGTTGTAACCGGGGGCGCTGCGGCCTCAGCCGTGTTGGGAAGAGTTAAGGAGCAGCTTGGTTTGTTGCAAACGGCCACTGGCCGTCCAACAGGTCTTTATAAAAAAGCCATGGAGCAGGAAGCCGAAGCGGAAAACCTGCTGGCGCAGCTTGAAGCCCGCAAAAACAGGCTGGAAGAAGACCTTGTTGCTCTGGCACAGGCACGCCGTCTTTTGCAGGAGCAGGCCAACCCGGACCGGAAAATGCAGGACGAGGCCGCTTTGGCCGCCCTCCGCGTGGAACGGGACAAAGCGACCAAACTTGAAGCAGAAGAACAGGCAGCCCGCGCCACGGTCAATGTGGCTCAGGTTCACTCCACTAACCTGAAGCAGGAGCAGCAGAGCCGCCAGGAAAACAGGGAGCGCATACAACAGCTGACTAAAAGCCAGACAGCAGCGCAACAGGCGTTGGACGCGCTAGAACCGCGTATGCAACAGGCCCAGCAGCGTGTGGAACAGGCGCGTCAGGCGCGGGAGGCTGCGGAGGCAGCTCAGGAGTTGGCCCGCAGGCAGCGTGCCCTGTCTGCCCAGCAAGCAGGGCTTGCACACCAACAGCAGCGTTTGGGGCAGGAGCAGGCTTCCTTACGCCGGGTTGAAGCTGCTTACACACAGCTTGAACAGGCAGAAGCCGTGCTGGCTGCTCTGCGCTGCGTTGACGATGCCTGTATGGACCGTTTGCACAAGGCGGACCGCCTGTGTGCCCAGTTGCAGGCCCAGAGGGAGGCTCAAGCCCCAACGCTCACGCTCACCTTGCTGCCAGAGGCTGCCGAGCAGGTTAAGATTAACGGAGCCGCCTGTAAGGAAACGTCCCAGCAGGTCTTGCAGGAAACCGTGTTGGAAATAGCCGGGGTAGGCACGGTAACCATCAGCCCAGCCCAGCAGGACCAGACCGGGCTTGCTGGCAAGTGGGAGCAGGCGGCAGCACAGAGAGCTCTGTTGTTACAGCAAATGGGCTGCCAGACCATGGCAGATGCGGCAACGCATTATGCCCGCTACAGGCAGGCACAAACGCGGGTGACCGAGGCGCGCGCAACCTACCACGCCAGCTTGCCGCACGGGCAGGCAGGGAAAGAGCAGGGGGCCGCGCATCTGGTTGCCTTGCGTAAAGCGGTGGCGGAACAGGAGGCTCAGTGTGCGCTGTCGGAACAGGCTGTAGCCGCACTTCAAGTCTCCGGTGTGGCGCAGGATGCAGTGAGCCCGGAGGCCGCAGCAGAGGCGGAAGATCAGGCTGCGCGTCAGGCAGAGGCCGCAAGGCAGGCGGAGCGGGAGGCGCAAACGGTTTTTAGCACAGCGCACACGCAGCAGCAGGCAGCCCTTGTTGCTGTGCGGGAAGTAGGACAGGCACTTCAGCAAGCCCAGCGTGAGGAAACCGTTTATCTGAGCCACAAAACAGATGATGCCTTGGCCGCAGACCTGACGCAGGCCCGGGAAGATCTGGCCGTTGCCACGGCCAGACTGGAGCAGCTTGAGCAGCACCGTGCAGAGGCCAGACCGCTTGCAACACTTGAAAGTGGCATTGCCCGGTACGAGCAGAAATTGGAAGCCAGCCGTACCCGTATCAGCCAGTTGCAGATTGAGATTCGGGAACGGGAGGCGCATGTGCGCTTTGCCGAAGGTGACGGGCTGGATGAACAGATAGCCGCCACGGAGCGGACGGTCGAGCGCCTTAAACAGGACCGCGAGGGGTATGAGCGGAGCCGCGCAGCACTGGCCTTGCTTCAGCAGACGGTGAGTGCGGCAGAGCAGGAACAAACGGAGCGTTATCTTGCGCCGCTTGTCAAAACCATGCAGCCCGCATTTAGCAGTCTGTTCCCCGGTGGGGCGTTGACCCTGAACACGCAGTTTGGGGTGGAAGCCATTACGCGGCGGCAGACAGAAGAGTTTTCAAAACTGTCTGACGGCACGCGTGAGCAGATTGCCGTGCTGGTCAGGCTGGGCTTTGCGGAACTGCTGCAAAGCCAGACTGGCAACAGCCTGCTTGTGCTGGATGATGCCTTGAGTTTTTCAGATTCCCAAAGGCTGGAGCGGCTGTTTGATGTGCTGACTGACGCAGCCAGCCGTTTCCAGATTCTGGTTCTGACCTGCCACGCAGAAAGCTTTGCAGCGCTTGGGGGTAACCTCCTAAGCCTGCAATCGCTGGAAAGTTTTACAGAACTACGTTGAGCTGAAGCGCCATCACTGCTGCATCATGGAAGGTGGTGGTGGCGCCGGGGCGGTTGATGTACTGAAAGTCTGGCTGGAGTGTCAGGCCATTGGCAACATGAGCATTATAGAAACATTCGTATATGGACTCATGCGTCTGAATACCCCAGGCCGTGCCCCACTGGTTGCCCTGAAACGGCAGACCTGCGGCAAGAGAGGCCTCCTGCTGCAAGGCAACAGTACGGCTCATTTTTAGCCACTGGTACATGACACCAATACTATCCAGCGGGCGGCCCCACACGGCTCCGGTTTCCAGAAAACCACCCCAGATATGGTGAGACATGGCCGTGGTGCGGCCATCGGTCCACATATAGCCAGCATGGGCTATCAGGCCATTGGTCGGTCCCTCACCATTGCGGGCAAGCATCTGGTCAGCATGTACCCAGGCGCTGGAACGGCCCGCATGGTAACGGGCAGGTTGCCCACTGGTCACCCATGGGTCACCATTCTTGTCAGCATACAGGTCAATATATTTGGAGTTATCGTAGCTGTAGCCAGCCTTGTAATGGCCTACGAGGTGATTTTTCCCGAAAGAAGGCATCCACCCCACTTCAACGGGGGATGAAAATTTGCCCAAGCCATCCTGTGCCCATGCCCACCCCGAAATACCGCCGTTGAAGGCGTGAGGGGAGACGGCAAAAAGACCTCCCATGATGTAGGTCTCGTTCGTAGGCATGACCCGCACAACAGCCCCGAGGTTTCCTGATGGCCAGTCGCGGTTGCCTTCCGTGTATTTGTTAGGGGCGGGGTTACCGCACACGGCTACGTTCATATACATGCAGTAGAGGGGGGATGCCGCAAAGAAGCTTCCTACCGGAATCCAGCCTGCACTAACGTCAACATGGTTGTTCAGCAGAGCCTTTTCACCATACAGGTAAACAAGATGGGCCACCACGTTGCCGCGGGCGCCGTAAATCTGCTGCACACCGCCCAGTGAGTCGCCAATATAGTCGGTACTCAGGTTGCGGCCATGCCCGTTCACAACCATCATGTGGCTCCAGAAGCCCTGCATGAAGCTGGTGCGTGTCAGCTTGCCCCAATCCACATCCAGCTCCACCCCAACCTGACCGGCATTGGTAACACCTTGCCTGCGGCCTCCCCGGAAGTTGCCTGCCAGCTCTTCATGAACGTCGGCCAGAATGTGAATACCGTGATCCAGCAGCCACGGCTGGGCACCCCACCAGTCACCAAAAAAATGGTTGTGCCCGTAGGGCGCAGAAAATAGCGGGCCGGGATCTTCCACCGGGTTTGCTTCATTATTCGCCTCCAGGCTGGGCCACAGCCCTGCAGCGCTATTGCCCCCAGCCAGTAACTGGGCATGGGCCTGAGTCGAGAAGCCAGCAGCCAGTAGGCAGGCAAGAGGTAGAGAGCGGAATAAAGAAAAGCCGGGAGAAGATGTGTGCATGATCTCTGTATTGGTTCTAGTGGTATCTGAATAACGGAAAGGTGTAGGGGCCGAGTATAAAAATATTAAAACATTTTTATGTCACCTGGTTCCGTAAAGAGACGTTTTCATAGTGATTTTGTAGCCTTACCCTGTATTTTAATAAAAGAGTGATGCCTCAAAGCATCAGAAAACGAGGTAGTAAAAGCGTTCCATGAGCAAAATAGATACAAACCGTCCTTTTCTGCCCGTGCGTATTGCCGTGATGACTGTATCAGACACACGCACACTGGAGACGGATACGTCTGGTCAGGCGCTGGTGTCTCGCCTGGAGGCTGCGGGGCACATTCTGGCTGACAGGGCCATTGTGTCAGATGATGTGGCCAAGATTGCCGCCAAGCTGAAGAGCTGGATTGCCGACCCTACAGTTGACGTTGTTATAACCAGTGGCGGAACCGGGGTGACTGGCCGCGATGTGACCCCTGAAGCATTCGATACCGTTTTAGAAAAACGGATTGAAGGCTTTGGTGAGCTCTTCCGGATGCTGTCCTACAAGAAAATCGGCACATCCACAATCCAGTCCCGGGCTTTGGCTGGTGTTGCGCAGGGAACCTACCTGTTTGCGCTGCCAGGCTCAACCGGCGCTGTAAAAGACGGCTGGGACGACATTTTGCTCTTCCAGCTTGATAGCCGCCACCGGCCCTGCAATTTTGTTGAACTCATGCCCCGCCTGCGTGAAGGGCTGAAGGAAGGAGGTCACCATGACTGAAGATGTCAAACTGCTGATGCTGGCAGGTGATTATGTTGAAGATTACGAAATTATGGTGCCGTATCAGGCTTTGCTGATGCTGGGATACAAGATTGACGTTGTAAGCCCCGGTAAAAAAGCTGGCGATACGGTTATTACCGCTATTCATGACTTTGAAGGCGCGCAGACATACAGCGAAAAACGGGGTCATAATTTTACGCTGAATGCCACGTTTGAAGACATTGATACGGATGACTATATCGGCCTGATTATCCCCGGTGGTCGTGCGCCGGAGCATTTGAGCATGCACAAGCGTGTGATCGAGATTGTGCAGGCGTTTGCTGACCGGCCCCTGGCCGCAATCTGTCATGGTGCGCAGCTTCTTGCCGCAGCCAATATCATCAAGGGGCGCAAGGTCTCAGCGTATCCGGCCTGTCGGGCGGAAGTTGAGCTTGCAGGCGCAACCTATGCAGACATTGCAGTAGATGCCGCCATAACCGATGGTGAGTTGGTGACAGCTCCAGCATGGCCCGCGCACCCGGCGTGGCTGGCGCAGTTTTTGAATGTTCTGGGGGCAACCGTCTCCATTTAAGGCATTGGCCTTCAGCGTCCTGTTGTGCATCATGCGGATGATGTTCAACAGGATGGAACCGTTTTATGCGTCAACACCTTTTCTGCGCCGCGCTCGGGTTTGCTCTTATAGGGGGCAGTGTTACGGCGCATGCACAAGTGCCGACGTCCGTTCCACCTTCTGATGCCCCAACACAAACGCCGGGCAATGTTGCTGCCAAACCCTTTGAGCCCGTTTCCGCTCCTTTGAAAATTGAAAGCCTGACCCTTACGGGTAACCAGCGCATTCCGACCGCCACGCTGCTGGCGGCTGTGCCGTTCAAAGTAGGGGATAAGGTGCCGCAGGCCCGTATTACGGAAGGCCTGCAGGCAATCATGAAAGTTTATCAACAGCATCACCTGACGGGTGATGTGCATCAGCAATTATCGCTCAATGGTCAGTCCGTGAAGGTAACATGGCAGATCAAAGAGGCAGCGGCAGATGCGGCTGAGCAACAGCTTGTGCTGGATAGTGTGTCGTTTGACGGGAATTTGCATGTTTCTAAAACTGCACTTCATGACGCAACGCGTCTGCGCCCTGGTCAGACAGTAACACCCGTGGCTATGCTTGCAGATGAAAAAGCCATGCAATTACTCTACACCAAGAAGAATATTGGCATCAGCATCAAACCTGAAGTCACGCATCCCCATCACGATAACCGCGTAAAAATTATTTACCATCTGGATGAGAAAGCACCTGACTGAAGAGAAGTTAGGTCAGAGTGTGCGGCATAAGGAAAAAAACGACTGCTTAAGGTGGGACTGGTAAAAATTCTTACTTAAACAGAAGTGTTGGAGGTTAAATCAGAAGAGCATATTACCTATAGAAATGTAGGGTATAAATTGCCTTCTGATATAAAAAATTCTCTTGTAGTCAGTGGTTGTCCCATAAAAGGGAAGAGTGATTTTACTGGGCATAGAGATCATCAGTGCACTTTAGGACTTCCCAGAAATAGACTTTGGTTTTGTGGGGTGTTCTGTGTGTGATTAGATGGTCTCTGGTACGATCAATAAATTATCTCTTGAAATAAAGATGTGACAGGATAGAGCTGGATAACTTTGGAAAAAGCATGATTTGAAATATAGTTTTATGTTTTGGTCTTATTTTTGCAGAGCCCGGTTCAAATTCTCCACACCAAATCTGGTGTGTACGGACTAGCATTTTAAGCAGCACATGCGGGCTGACAGGTGAATTTATCACCGCAATGACTAAGGCGTCCTGAAAGATAAAGCATTAAAAGGCGATAGTCTGGTATTTTGCAGCCGGTTAGACCACCGGCTGCAAAGCTATATTATACGCCGCAGGCAGAAGGGCGGTTAAGTAGGGCCAGAAGTTCCTGACGTGTGTCAGAGTTATCGCGGAACACACCCAGCATGGTGCTTGTAACCATAGACACACCGGGGCGGTGTACGCCGCGTGTGGTCATGCACTCATGGGCAGACTCAATCAGAACTGCCACCCCTTTTGGCTCCAGCACGTCATTAATTGTGTTGGCAATCTGGGCTGTCAGGCGTTCCTGAATTTGCAGGCGGCGGGCGTAGGCATCTACCACGCGTGCCAGCTTGGAAATTCCAACTACTCGTTTGTTGGGCAGATACGCCACATGGGCACGCCCAATAATCGGGGCAAGGTGGTGCTCGCAATGGCTTTCAAAACGAATGTCACGCAACAGAACAATTTCGTCATACCCTTCCACTTCAGAGAAGGTGCGTTCCAGCAGGGTATGGGGGTCTGTGTTGTACCCTTCAAAAAACTCTTCGTAAGCCCGTACCACACGTGCGGGTGTGTCCAGTAGGCCTTCACGGTCCGGGCTGTCACCTGCCCAGCGGAGCAGGGTGCGTACGGCACGTTCTGCGTCCTGACGAGAGGGACGGTCGGTGTTGTCGGGCAGAGGGTCTTTGCTCATGCCATTCTCCTGCGTGGGCTGATCGTCAAGTAGTTCAGTGGATCTGTCTGATCTGGAAAGGGCTGTCCAGACTGAAAGCGGGAATAGCAATGTCAAACCGGCGGCCAGTCTTGAAGTCCCGCATCTGATAAGAACCGGACATGAAGCCGCTGGCCGTTGTGAGGGAGACGCCCGATGTATAGTCAAAACCGGACTGGGGGCGGATCACGGGCAGTTCACCCACCACGCCTTCACCATGCACGTATTCTGTGCGGCCGCCTGCGTCCGTAATGTGCCAGGTCCGCTCCATGAGCTGTACCGTGGCAGGCCCCGCATTTTCTATACGGATGCGGTAAACCCAGCAGTAGATATTATCATCAGGTTCAGACTGGTCAGGAAGCCAGAACACCTGCACCATAACGCGCACACCATCCGTCTCGGCCTCATACGCCGGAACGGAGGCAAACAGTTCGTTGAGTGCATCTTCCGGGTCCTGAGACATGGGCGGAGAAGCCGACCAATCGGGCATAAGGCGCTCGTGCTCCTGCATGATGGAAACTGTGTTGCTGCACAGGGAAAAGTCAGTGTGTGCAAACACAATGGGCAGTTGGACCCTAGCCCCTATCATGAAGTGGAAAGCCAGAAAAGCCGTCCGCGCCCTTTCTACCTTACGAGCGTGGCAGAAAGGGCACGGAAAACGGTTTAGCCCTGCGGGAGTGCCGCAATGCCGCGTGCCAGATCGTCGATCAGGTCAGCGCTATCTTCCAAGCCGACTGAGAAGCGGATGGCCCCATCGGAAATACCAAGGCGTGCGCGCTCTTCCGCCCCAATTTTCATGTGGGTGGTGGTGGCGGGATGGGTAACCAGAGAGCGGGCATCACCCAGATTATTGGAAATTGCGATCAGTTGCAGAGCGTTCATAAAGGCAAATGCGCCTTCCTGGCCGCCAGCCACTTCAAAGGCGATCATGCTGCTGCCACCGCTCATCTGCTTCTGGGCCAGAGCGTATTGCGGGTGGTCTTTGCGGCCTGGGTACCGCACGCTGAGAATGCCCGGAGCATCCGCCAGATAATCCGCAACAGTTGCAGCATTGCGGGCCATGGCATCTACACGCAGGGAGAGGGTTTCAAGCCCTTTCAGCATGACCCATGCGTTGAAGGGGGAGAGCGCATTGCCGGTATTGCGGGTAAACGGCTGGAGTGTTTCCGTAATCCAGTCTTTCCGGCCCAGTACAGCACCCCCAAGCACGCGGCCCTGACCGTCAATGTGCTTGGTACAGGAATACACAACAACGTCTGCGCCCAGTTCCAATGGCTTCTGATAAAGTGGAGACGCAAAAACGTTATCAACCACAACCAGCGCACCAGCCTTATGGGCCAGATCAGAAATAGCCTGAAGGTCCAGCACATCCAGCATGGGGTTGGACGGGCTTTCCAGCAGTACCGCTGCGGTGGGTTGGGAGAGGGCTTCAGCCCAAGCGTTCAGGTCTCCGCCATCTACAAATACGGTTTCTACACCATATTGCGGGAGCAGGTTGGCAACAATCCAGTGGCAGGAGCCAAAAAGCGCGCGGGATGCAACAACGCGCTGGCCAGCCCGCACATGGGAAAGGAGTGCGGAGGACACAGCGCCCATGCCTGTAGAGGTTGCAACGCACGCTTCTGCCCCTTCAAGGTCAGCAAGGCGGCGTTCAAGGGCGGTGACGGTCGGGTTGGCAAAGCGGCTGTACTGGTAATGCTCTACTTCGCCCGTAAAGGTTTTGGCCGCCTGTTCGGCGTTGTCATAAACAAAGCCAGAGGTCAGAAAGAGGGCCTCGCTGGTTTCCCCAAACTCGGTACGTTCCAGTCCAGCATGGAGCAGGCGGGTGGCGGGGCGCCATGCAGAAGGTGTTTTATGGTCGCTCATAACGAAATATCCGGTTCTTTCCTGCGCATAATGGGCCGAAGAGAGACACGGAGGGGTGTGTTTCCGCTTCAGTCATTATGCTCACCTGACCGTGGAAACAATGGGCAGAATACCGCTGCCCAAAGCCTCTTTAGCGCGCTTGTTTAACCTCGCCGCAAGCCGGCCTTACAAATCACGAGGGCGGGGTGCAGAAAATTCAAAGCACCAAACTGAACTGTTTATGCGAAAGCGGCCCTGTTTCGTCAAGAGTGGATTGTTTCTCATCTGGTGCGCTTGGTGTGCAGGACCAAGATGCTTGCCGTCAGTTGTCCAATAGGAAGCGCATTTTAAAGATGTGAGCCAGATTAGGTGGGAGAGAGGCGTCCGATGCTGGCGGCTTCACCTTATCACTTTCCAAATACGTTACGACCGAGAGAGCAAAATCCTGGCCGCCAATGGTCTTGGTGGCCTTGCAGTGCCACGTTTTGTCTGTGGGATTAAGGAACTGGCATGAGACGGAAACAAGCCCTTCACGTCCATCCTGAAGTGCTGCGAACGGGTAGAGATGCTGATTACCGCGAGCGCGCAGGAAGTCCATCATATTCTCTGTTTTAACAGGGTAGGCGAGTTTGTTTTTGCCATAGAACTCTGCATCGTCCTTGGCTTCCGCCTGGAGCAGCCACGCGCGGAAGAGTTTTATGCGTTGGCGCAGACTTTCGGTCATAAAGGGGACGATGTAAGGCGCATGCCCCGGAGATGTAATCTGGAAACTGAAGGTAGGTTTTTTGGCGAGGGTATAGCCATCATCAAAAGAAACAAGCAGAGGGTTTGCCGCCGGAAAAGGCGGATAGATAAGAGTGGAGTTATTATTTTTTCCGGCAGGCAGAAAAGCAAGTGTCTCTTCTTTTTGTCGTGCTGGTGTGTCCGTGTTGGTTGCTGAAAGAACCAGACGGTTAAAGAGAAGGGAGTTCACGGCAATAGCGCTTTCCCGCCCAGCGCCTGTTTCCGGCACATGAATGGCAGACACAGAAAGTTTGTAGCGCGATACGGCAACAAACCCTGAAGGCAAGGCTGTTGCCTGAAACGTCATGGCCGTTGCTTCAGGTAGGTCAGGCGGAAGCTGAAGGTTAAGCTGCGCAAACAGGGTTTCAAGTTTTGCACGTGGATAGGGAGCAATTGTAGCGGGCGCATTCCATGTTGAGGATTGGTTGCCGTATAAGGCCCGTTCTGTTGAGTCGGGCAGTTTACAAGCACTCAGCAGCAGGAGGGGTAAGAGAAGACGATAATATGCAGTCATGAAAAAGATCTTGTCTGAACTGGTGTTATAAAAAGAGGCCAAGCAGAAAATATTGTGACAAAACTATTTTATAGCAGTTCCTGCAACAGGGGCACAAAAGGCAGGTCCGCCTCTGGCATGGGATAGTTGCGTAAGTCGCTGGTTGGCACCCACGCCAGTTCCTGCCCTTCACGCCCCGTAGGGGTGCCGCTCCAGCGGCGGCACAGGTACAAGGGCATTAAAAGATCAAAGGTGGCGTAGCTGTGCGATGCAAACGTGAACGGCGCAAGGCAGGAGCGGGAAATATCAACCCCAAGTTCTTCCTCCAATTCCCGAATGAGAGCCGCTTCCGGAGATTCCCCAGGTTCAATTTTGCCACCGGGAAACTCCCATAAGCCAGCAAGGCTTTTCCCCTCCGGCCGACGGGCCAGCAGAATACGGCCATCCTTATCCACCAGAGCAGCGGCAGAAACGAGCACCAGCTTGCGGGTAGGGGGGGCGGATGCGGGTAAGTCCGTTTCTGCGCGTGTCATTTCAAAAACCTTGACGGGGTGGTCTGTGCCACGGGCAACAAACATCTGACGGTCTGTGCCAATGGGCTTGAAGCCTGCATGCTCCAGCACACGGGCGGAAGCCTGGTTATCCTCAGCCACTATCCCGCGCAGGCAGGTAATATCCAGGTTGGCTAAGGCCCACCGTGCAAGGCGGGAAGCTGCTTTTGTGGCAATACCTTGCCCCCAGTACGCCCGCCCCACCCAGTAGCCGAGCAGGCCAATGCGGCCCATCTGCGGTTTATCTTCCACACGCAGACCCACGCAGCCGACAAACTGCCCTTCTGCATCCAGAATGGCAAAATGATAGCCCTGTTTGGCCCGATGCATGGTGATGGTCGCGGCAATCCAGTCATCAGCCAGATCACGCGGGTAGGGGAAGGGGAGGCGGCTGAGCATACGCACCACTTCCCAGTCGTTCACCAGATTGTGGAGGGTTGCAGCATCGTCGGGTAACAGCGGACGCAGCCGATAAGGGGCTGCGTCCAGAACCAGCGTTGTCAGTTCAGGCATTTTTGGCAGGAGCAGGCGGCACGCCACATTCTGCTAACAGACCACGTAGCGCGTTAATAACCGGGAAGACTTCCACATTGTGGTCTCCACCCAGTTCACGCCATGCTTTCTGCTCAAGTTCCACAATCTCGCGGTCTTCGGCAAAAATCCGCTCGGTAAAGGCCACAAGGAAAGGCCATGCCAGTTCCAGAACACCGGGAATTTTGGGGCGCTTGACCGAAAGCAGACCAAAGGTGCGGTTGGTGAGTTCTGCTTCATCCTGTGGCGTATAGACAATCCATAAATCCATCACAGGGTCTTCATCCCCAGTCTGGATGCGGAGGGTCTGGTAGGGATATTCCGTCCGGATGGTCATGACATCCCGATGCTGGAATTTTTCGGAAGCATCTCGGCGTTCCCCAAAAATCAGGGCTTCCCCAAGTGGCTGCTTGCCGCTTGTGCGCGCAAAGGAATAGCGGGCCTCAACCAGTCCGGCTTCCCGTTTCTGACCTAGAAAACGCGGGCGCATCTGGCCCATTTGCTTCATGTGCATGAACTGATGGTTCATATCCATCAGGTTCTCATGCATGAAGCTGTAATGGCAGCCCACTTCCTGCCCGAAGGACCGGGTTTTGTAAGCAGGGTCTCCCACACGGGCCAAACGAGGTGCTAGTGGCGTTGTGTCAGCCTTGTCCGGATCTCCGGGGAAAATGAAAATTAGGCCATCCTGTTCGCGGCACGGATAGGTCCGCACACCGTTAGGCAGCTTTCCCTTGCCCAGATAAGGCACATCAATGCAACGGCCGGAGCGACCATAGGCCCAGCCATGGTAGCAGCACTGTACGGCGTGGCCGGTTACCTTGCCTTTACTCAGTGGGACCTGACGGTGCGCACAACGGTCTTCCAGCGCAAAAACAGACCCTTCTTCCGGGCGTACCAGCGCTATGGGCTGGCCAGCATAACGGGTGCCAATGGTCTTGCCGGGTTTCAGTTCCTTGGACCAGGCAACAGGGTACCAGAAGTCCGGGTTGGATCTGACGCGCCGCAAGTCAACCTTGGGTGGCACCGCGTCTGACGGGTGCGTCTGGGCTTGGGTGTCAGTCTGCGTCTGGTCCATCTCGCCTCGATTGCTCTGCCTGCCTGATGGTATGCCACACCGGCACACCATTAATAGGAGCTATGCAACCCTATATTAGGGAAAGAGGCAAGGCGCACGCAAAAGGAATGCGTGCTCAGACCGCCTTGGGCATGGGGCGCGGGAGCGGGCCTTCGCGTTTGAGGCCGTGCCAGGAAATAAGGCTATCCCCCAAAAACAGGGCCAAGGCACCCACTGTGCAGCTAAGCGCCAGACCAAACATGACAACCAGCCAGGTAGCGACGGAAGAATCGCGTACACTCCCCAGAAACAGCACAAAAGCCGCACCGCAGGAGGAAGCGCCCCCAAGGCCACCTGCCAGAATGGCAGCATCAAGCATCAACGTGCGCCGGTGCAGGCGGACAAGGTGGCGCTCAAGCGTTTTGTTGCGTTCCACGTCGTCATTATCGTCGATCAGCAGAGCATTCGCCTGCTCAATATGGTCAGACACCCGCGCCAGACGCGTGTTGAAGAGGTTCAATAACGTCCCGATACCCGACAGCATAAAAACGGGCGTAAGAGCAACTTGGATGATGTGAGCGACACTATCAACTGGTTCACCAGAAATGCCTCCAAAAATGGGGAGGGCCATAAGCAAGACGTCCTTGGTCAGTGTTTAAAGCGAGGAAGGCATCACAGTGAGCGGCCTTGGGCGAGTTGGGCGGTCAGGTCTTCAATGAACTGAAAAGCAACACGCCCTGAACGGCTGCCACGGGTAATAGCCCATGTATTGGCGCGTGCCGTCAGCTCTGCATCATCCAGAGGCAGGGTGCGTTCTTTTGCGTAAGTGCGGACCATATCCAGAAATACGTCTTGCGGGCAGGCATGAAAGCCAAGCCAGAGACCAAAACGGTCTGAAAGAGAGACTTTTTCTTCTGTGGCTTCAGAGGGATTAATGGCTGAGGCGCGTTCGTTCTCAATCATGTCACGCGGCATCAGGTGTCTGCGGTTGGATGTGGCGTAAAACAGCACATTGTCTGGCCGACCAGCAATGCCACCATCCAGCACGGACTTGAGGGCTTTGTAGTCCCGGTCCTCTTTTTCAAAAGACAGGTCATCACAGAAGATAATGAAGCGGCGCGGGCTTTCGCGCAGCAGAGCCAGCAGTTCCGGCAGAGTGGCGAGGTCTTCGCGCTGGATTTCGAGGAGAACAATGCGTCCCTGACCCGGTTGGCAGGCTTTGCCGCCAATTTGGTTAACAAGGGCATGCGCCCCTTTGACCAGGGACGACTTGCCCATGCCGCGTGCGCCCCAGAGCATGGCATTATTGGCAGGCAGGCCGCGGGCAAAATTCTCCGTATTGTCCAGCAGGGTCTGGCGCTGGTGATCTACACCTTGCAACAGGCTGGCTTCTACATGGGCAACATGGGGCACAGGCAGCAGGCGGCCTTGCTCGGGTAGCCACACAAAAGCGTCTGCCTTGTCCACTCCGTTCAGGGTAGGGGCGGGGGGTGACAGGCGTTCAAGGGCTGCGGCAATGCGGTCCAGCACAGAAAGTTCTGTTGGGTCTGTTACCATGAAACATTGCTCCTGCTGGCTGTTTTGCTTGGTGTGGACGCGAAAACTAAACCAGATGGCAGCCAGAAGAAAGGGCTGGACAACAGACAGGCGCTTGACGCACCTGTAGCTAAAATTATGGTCTGCCCGTTTGTTGGTGCAACCAGTGTTAGTTTGAAAGCCGTTCCCATGTCCGACGTTATGTCATTTTTGCCATTTGTTGGCGTTTTCGCCATCATGTATTTTCTGCTTATCCGTCCGCAGCAGCAGCGCCAGAAGCAACTGCGGAACGAGCTGAAATCCCTTCGCCGGGGTGACCGCATTGTAACAGCAGGCGGTGTTATTGGTGTGGTGCAGAAAAGCCGCGAAGACACGAACGAAGTGGAAGTGGAAATTGCTCCCAACGTGCGGGTCATGGTTCTGCGTGACACCATCACAACCGTTCTGACCAGCACGGCAAAACCGGCGAACGATATAGAAAAAGCCAAGAAATAAGAGTGTTGTTCCACAGGCCTCCTGTGCCGCCAGTTTAACACTCAAAGAGAAGGAGCCAGATTGGCTCCTTTTTTATAATGCCAGCACAACCCAGCCGTTACAGGAACGAGATCGGGTCTATATCCACATCTATGCGCACGGTTCTGCCGGGTTTAACCATGCCAAGCCACCGCCGAAGAATAGGCTGTACGGCAATGGTGCGCACAGTCCTTAACAACAGACGGCGGCGGTGTCTGTTACGGAGCACGGCAATGGGGGCAGGAACAGGGCCGAGAACTTGTATTCCCTCACCATAAGGGGCCACGCGGGCTAGCGCTGCGGCTGTGGCATCAGCCTCTTTTGCATCATCCGCACTGATAATCAGGGCAGCCAGTCTGCCATAAGGGGGCCAGAAACCCGGCCGCCGCTGTTCGGCCTCCTGCGCCATGAAGGCATCAAAATCACCTGAAACAAGGGCCTGCATGACAGGGTGCATGGGGGTATAGCTTTGCAGCAACACGCGCCCCGGCGTGCTGGCCCGCCCCGCACGGCCTGCAACCTGATGCAGGAGCTGGATGGTGCGCTCCCCTGCGCGCAGGTCTGCGCCCCCGAGGCCCAGATCAGCATCCACAATGCCAACAAGGGTCAGGTGCGGAAAATGCCAGCCTTTGGCCACAACCTGCGTGCCAATAATCAGGTCAACCTCTCGGCGGGAAATTTTGGCCACGGCTTCTGCCGTGGTCGCCGGGCCGCCCAGCGTATCACTGGCCATGACCAGAATACGGGCATCAGGGAAAAGCTGTCTGGCTTCTTCGGTAATACGTTCAATGCCGGGGCCAATGGCCGTCAGGCTGTCGTCTGACCCACAGGTGGGGCAGGCTGCGGGCATGGGTTCCGTATGGTCGCAATAATGGCAGGAGAGAAGCTTTTTGGCCCTATGTTCAACCAGCCATGCGGTGCAGTGTGGGCACTCCATACGGTGCCCGCAGGTGCGGCAAAGGGTTAAAGGCGCATAACCTCTCCTGTTCAGGAACAGCATGGCCTGTTCCTGCCGCGCAAAAGTGGCTGATAATTCTTCTGTCAAAGCAGGAGATAAAAATAGCCCGCGCGGTGGAGGGTGCTCGCGCATGTCCAGAATCTGTGTGTCCGGCAGGGACGCTCCGCCATGGCGGGACGGGAGTATCAGGTGCCGGTAACGTCCCGCTTCCGCATTAGCCAGCGTTTCCAGGCTGGGCGTGGCAGAGACCAGCGCCATGGGAAAGCCGGAAAGCCTTGCCCGTACCACGGCCATGTCCCGTGCGTTGTAAATGACACCTTCTTCCTGCTTGAACAGGCTTTCGTGCTCCTCATCCACAATAATAAGGCCAAGATTGGCAAAGGGTAGAAAGAGAGCAGAGCGTGCGCCGACAACAACAGTCGCACTGCCGTTGGCCGTGCTGTGCCACGTCAGACGGCGGGCCCGCTGGCCGATTTCCGAGTGCCAGACGGCAGGTTCTGCCCCAAAGCGGCGTACAAAGCGCTGCATCCATTGGGCGGAAAGAGCAATTTCCGGCAACAGCACCAAAGCCTGTTTGCCCTGCTCCAGACACGCGGCAATGGCTTCCAGATAAATTTCTGTTTTGCCGGAGCCTGTTACCCCTTCCAGCAACGTGACGGAAAAGCCCCCATCGCGCACGGTCTGACGCAACGCTGCGGTTGCAGTCTGCTGCTCGCCTTCCAGAACGGGTGGGTTATGGTGTGGGTCTGGTGCCGCAAATATCCGTTCGGGCCCAAGCTTCACGCTTTGCAGGGCCTTGGCATCAGCCAGACCCTTTACCACGCCGGGACCAACGCCCGCCGCAGAGGCTAGGTCTGTTGTGGTGCGGGCAATACCATCTTTTAAGCGATCAAGAATTTTCTGGCGGGCAGGGGTGATGCGGAGTGTTGCCGGTAAAGGGTCTGCCAGTAGCCAGCCCATACTGGGTACTGGTACGCCACGCATGTGCAGCCGCAGGGTCATGGCCAGCACCATGCCGGGCGGAGACAGCGTATAGGCTGCCACCCAGTCAATAAAGTGCCGTAATTCCGCAGGCAGAGGCGGCAGGTCCAGCAGTTCGGCCACTGGCCGTAGGCGGTTGGCGTCTACACTGCGTTGCGGGGGCGGCGCAAAGTCAGCCGGTAGAGAGGGGCTGCTTTCCCACACCACGCCGGTTTCCTGCCTGCGGCCAAGGGGCACCACCACAATATCGCCCGGCTGCAAGGGCATGTCAGCAGGTGCTGCATAGTCAAACGGGCCGGGGAAAGGCATTGGCAATAGCACAGCCACACGTTGCCGCACCTGCTTTGGGGCGGGCGGCGGGGGCGCATCATCATGCAGGAGAGATGAGAACGAGGCAGGCTCCATACCTCTCTTTGTAAGCGGGTGAGGTCTTAAAGAACAGTGCTTGCGTATTCAGAAAAACTCTGAACAACTAAAGCGCTGTTCGTGGTAGATGACCGGCAGAAGGTGAGTGGGAGAAGTGAGCATGACAGCGGAGCAGGCAGTTCAGGCCTTTCTGGCATGGATGACCGCTGAGCGCAGAGCTTCCCCACTGACTATTGAGGCTTATCAGAATGATCTGGCCCGCTTTATGGCGTTTATGAGCGAGCATCTGGGCGGCCTCCCGGATATGGCAGGGTTGGCCAAGATAAGCCTGCGGGATATGCGGGCATGGCTTGCACATGAGCAAACATGGGCCATGAGCACTACTGTCCGTAAAACCACACCGGACCGCGCAGCCCGTACCCGCTCCCGCCGCGTGTCTGCTGTACGGTCATTTTTCCGGTATCTGGCACGGCGGCAGGGGGTGGAAAATGCCGCCGTGAGCCTGTTGGCCACACCACGGACCAAAAAGCCGCTCCCAAGGCCTTTGAGTGTGCCGGACGCCAAAGCTGTGCCGCAGGATATAGGGGATGTTGCCCACACCGAAATGGCACGCAGGCGGGATGCCGCCCTGTTTCTGCTTTTATACGGGTGTGGACTGCGTATTTCTGAGGCCTTGAACCTGAACGTGGCTGATCTTGCCACCATGCGCGGGAGTGGGGTGCTGAGAATTACAGGAAAAGGCAACAAGGAGCGTCTGGTGCCGGTTCTGCCGCAGGTGCAGCAGGGGCTGGAGGGTTGGCTCAAGCACCATCCGTCCCCTCATGCGGCTGACCCTTTGTTTCCCGGTGTGCGCGGCAAGCGCTTACAGGCCGGGGTAGCCCAAAAAGCCATGCGAGAGTGGCGGGCGTTGGCCGGGTTGCCAGATACCGCAACGCCCCATTCCCTCCGCCATTCTTTCGCAACGCACTTGATGGAGGGTGGCGCAGACCTGCGTGTTATTCAGGAACTATTGGGTCACGCCAGTCTGTCCACAACCCAGCGTTATACCTTGGCGGATGAAGCACGCTTGCTGGACGTATGGGTGCGGGCCCACCCACGGGCCCAAAGCGGCAGCAAACCCTAATCTGGTGACTATAAAAAGGAGCACGCCCTATGTCTTTTCCTTACCGCGACCCATGGCCAGCCATTCAGCCTTACGCCTATGGGTACCTTGATACCGGAGAAGGACACCAGGTTTACTGGGAGGAATGTGGCAACCCGGATGGTATTCCAGTCGTGTTTCTGCATGGTGGGCCGGGCGGCGGGTGTAACCCTGCACAGCGGCGGCTGTTTAACCCGTCTCTGTATCGCATTGTTCTGTTTGACCAGCGCGGATGTGGGCGCTCCAAACCGCATGCGTCTCTGGAAAACAATACCACATGGCATCTGGTTGCCGATATTGAGCGACTGCGGGTGCAGCGCGGTGTAGAGCAATGGGCGGTCTTTGGTGGGTCATGGGGGTCCACTCTGGCACTGGCTTATGCTCAGTCCCATCCTGATCGTGTGACTGCCCTTATGTTGCGTGGTATTTTCACGCTGCGCCGCGCAGAACTGCTCTGGTATTATCAGGAAGGCGCATCGTGGCTCTTTCCGGACAAGTGGGAGGAGTTTCTGGCCCCCATTCCGGTGGAAGAGCGGGGAGACCTTATGGCAGCCTACCGCAAACGCCTGACGTCTGAGGACAAAGAGGTCCAGCATGAGGCAGCGGTAGCATGGAGTATGTGGGAAGGCCGTACCCTGACTCTGCTGCCTGCTCCGGAAATTGAGAGCCAGCATGAGGAGGCAGGATATGCCCTCGCATTCTCACGCATTGAAAACCATTATTTTGTCCATGCGGGATGGCTGGAAGAAGGGCAGCTTATCCGGAATGTGGACCGTATCCGTCATATTCCAACCGTTATCGTGCAAGGGCGGTACGATATGGCAACACCTGTACGGACGGCATGGGACCTGCATAAGGCATGGCCTGAAGCAGAGTTTCACATTATTGATGCCGCAGGCCATGCCCTGTTCGAACCCGGTATTCTTGCGGCCCTGCTTGCCACAACAGACCGCTTTGCGCGTGAGTTAGCGTAAGCCATGCGCCTTATACGCCTGATGCAGGCTGTCGGACTGCTGGCGGGTGCTGTAATGGTGCCCATAGCAGGGTATGCAGCGGAGGGCGTATGCAAGCGCCAACTTCTGGCACATATCCCCCTGCGGAATGATGCAGGGTTTTTGAGTAGCCCGGTCCAGCTGAATGGCCATGCTGCCAGCATGATTATAGATACCGGGTCCGAAGGCAGCCTGATTTCCCCTGAAGGCGCAGATGCCTTTGGCCTGCCGCTAGACCCTGCAAGGCACACAGTGGTGCAGGGGACAGGCGGGAATGGGCGATTGGTCCCCAATGTTCTGGTTAGATCGTTTGTTATGGGGGGCGTAGAAAACGGCCCGGTGTCAGTGCCTGTTGGGTATCTGCCCAGCAAACCGCCCGTGCAGCCGCCTATTGAAGGTCTGGTTGGGGGAGATCTGCTCTCCCGTTACGATGTGGAATTTAACGTGGCGGAGGGATGGCTCAATTTCTGGGCTCCCGATACCGCATCACCTCTGTGTGCAGGGCCACAAAACTGGCATGTGATCTATCGCGCTCTGCCCATGCAGTTTGATGGCCGCCGTGTTTCCATTCAGGTCGAGTTGGATGGGCACCCGCTCAAAGCCCTTGTGGATAGCGGTGCGCGTTCCCGTATTGTGTCAGAAGCTGCTGTAAAACGGCTTGGGGTGTCCGCAGCAACGCTGGCGGCGGACCCAGGCGGTGTGACCAGCGGCCTGGATGGGCGCGGGCAGGTGTACCACTGGCACAAATTTGAAACCCTGAAATATGGTCTGGAAGAAGAAAAACAGCCAGTTCTGACTGTGGTCAGTATTCATGACGCAGCAGACATGCTGCTGGGGGCAGACTGGTTTGCAGCTCATAGGGTCTGGATTTCTTATCGCACAGGCAAGCTGTATGTCATGCCATCCGCTGTGCGTTTGAAAAAACCGGAGCACCCGTAAAGGTACTCCGGAAAAACACAGTGTATTTTATTCGCCTTTAAGACGTGTATTGCACTGGCTGTAGTAGCCGCCGCCTTTCTGAATCCATTTCAAAGACCCGTTGCCGCCTTTTTCCTTGTTGGCATTATACTGGTCCAGACAGGTTTTCATGCGGGCCTTGCCGGCTGACAGTTTTGAATACTGGTCAGCAACAGCGCTGGGGAACACAACGCCAGCGGTAGAAGCAGCCGGGGCAGCAGATTTAGGTGCTGCGGCAGGTGCTGTAGCAGCAGGTGTGGTGGCAACTGTTGGCTTTTCAGCTTTCGGCGCAGTGGCTGGGGTGTCTGCTGCCGGCGCTTTGGTAGCGGCATCAGTCGTGGCAGCAGCCGCGTCACAGCTTGCAGCTTTGTATTCTTTGTAGCTCTGGCCAGTTACCGTGCCCGCTTTGCGTGCAGCGGTATAGTTCTGGTGGCATTCTTTGGATGTCAGAGCATGGGCAGCAGGCGCTGAAAGGGCGGTTGCACAGCTAAGGGCCAGAGTGGCCAGCATAATGCGAGTAGAAGAGGTCATACTCATAATACCTTGTTGCGTATCAGGCTATTCGGGCGGCCCCATGCCGCCATAACCTGCTACATAGTTCTTAAATCATAAGCCTATGCCTGTAGATGGAAAAGGGGAGAAAGAAAATTAAGATTTAAAGTATTATAGACGCCCTAACAGACAAGAAAAAACAAGAATTGCGGCTGTATAAACACCAATATTAGCCCAGGCAAAATGATGGCCGAGCAGAAAACCGCCCAGAGCGGTCATACGAACATGGTCTAAGGCGGGTGTGTGCAGTAGCTTAAGCCCTTCTGTCAGCGCGGCACATAGGCACGCAGTCACGGCAATAAACCATCGCGGTTTGGCGGGGATACAGAACGCGACACAGCACCAGATCATGCCGCCCCATAACGCAGAACCACCCCACTTTGTGACAAAGAATGGCAGCCCGAGCGGTATCTTGCGCAGGATAACGCCCGCCAGAATACAGCCCACCAACCACAGCAGAAGCGTTAGGCGTGGGGGAGGGCGCGAAAGGAGCGTCATGCGTTTGTCCGCCCGGTTTGTAAAAGGGCCAGAAAAGCCTGAGCTGTGCGAGTATGGTAACGTTCCCGGTGGCGGAGGCTTTGAAAAAAACGGGGTGCCAGAGGCACATCAAGCGCCACGACCTGTCCGGCAGCCAAAGCTGTCCGCACGACGTATTCCGATAATCCTGCAAGACCTACGCCGTTCTGTGTAGCGTTCAAAACAGCCTCGTTAGAAGGAAGGGTCATGCCAACGTTCAGGCTGGCAGCGCAACACCCTGCCTGCATAAGAGCATCTTCAAAGCTCGAGCGGGTTCCGGACCCTTGTTCACGCATCACCCAGACTGCCTGTGAAAGATCATCTGCTGTTATAGAGGTTTTATGCACCAGAGGGTGCGTGGGATACGCAATAATTGTCAGATGGTCTTGCCCTATACACTCCTGTTGCAGTAGCGGGTGAGAAACAACGCCTTCTACCAGCCCCACTTCGCACTGGCCCTGAATAACGGCCTCTGCGACCTCATGCGAGTTGCCGATCTGCACATCCAGCGTAATCGCAGGATAGAGCAGACGGAACTGTGCCAACCGTTCTGGCAGCCAATAGCTGGCAATTGTCTGGCTGGCGTAAATACTCAAATGGCCGGTTTTGAGTGTGCCCAGATCGGCAAGCAAAGCCTCTGCCTGACCTGCTCGCGCCATGACGGCACGCGCTTCTGCCAGAAACAGCCGTCCATATTCGTTCAGCACTATACCTCTTCCCACGCGGTCAAACAGCTTCAGGCCGTAGCGCTCTTCCAATGCCGCAATGGCATTGCTGACGGCAGACTGCGTGAGGTTAAGGGCCTGACTTGCCGCGGTAACATGCTCTCGCTCCGCAACGGCAATAAAAATACGGAGTTGTTCAAGGGTCATAATATCAATCTCAAAATCAGATTGTTTCCATAGATATAATCCGTTGGAATTATCAATACCAAAAATTCAGTGTGCTGCCAGTATCAGGAGGCGAGGCAGCATGAACATCACCAACCAGTTTTTTACACCCGTCATGGTGCAGAGCCGCACAATAGCAAGCCATGCTGGAAGGCTTATGCCCGGCATTATGTTGTGCCTTGGGGTGACGGCGGTGGCTGTTGTGGGAGCGTGGGCGCAACGTGCCGCGTTTGGTACTGTCTGGCTGGAAGAACTGGTGCTGGCAATTCTACTGGGCATAGTGGTGCGGGCGCTATACGCCCCCACCGCCGCCATGCTGGTCGGTATTCGTTTTTGTGCCAAGCAAATGCTGGATGTGGCGGTTATGGTGCTGGGGCTTTCCATCAGCACACATATGCTGTTTGGCAAAGGGGTAGCGTTACCTCTGGGCATTGCTCTGTTTGTTGTTATGGCTATTGCCACATCTTACGCTATTGGCAGGCTCTTCGGGCTGCCGTCCCGTATGGCAACCCTGATTGCTTGTGGGAATGCCATTTGCGGAAACTCCGCCATTGCGGCCATTGCACCCGTTATTCATGCAGAGGGGGAGGATGTCGCCGCGTCCATCTCGTTTACGGCCGTGTTGGGCGTAGCACTGGTTCTGCTGTTGCCGTTGTCTGTCACGCTTCTTCATATGCAGGCGCTGCAATATGGGGCATTGGCCGGTTTAACGGTGTATGCCGTACCACAAGTATTGGCCGCCACAGCGCCCGCAGGCGCTAGCGCTGTTCAGTTCGGGACGTTGATCAAACTGACACGTGTTTTCATGCTAGGGCCTGTAGTCATTTTTCTTGCCTGTCTTGTGCAGACAACAGCAAAAAACAGGACGGACGTCATAAGCGCCTCACGCACTAGCGCAGATTTGCCAGCAAAAACTTTCCTGCTGCATCAGTGCGTGCCGTGGTTTATCCTTGGTTTTCTGGGCTTGGCGCTCATGCGGTCCATGCATCTGGTGCCACTTATTGCCATTCAGCCAGCTTTGCAGGTGAGTAGTGCTCTGACCGTTGTGTCCATGGCTGGTTTGGGGCTGAGCACAGACCTACAAAGCCTTGCCGGGTGCGGCTTGCGTGTGAGCATAACCGTACTGCTGTCCCTTCTTCTGCTGCTTTTAGCGGGACTAGGACTTATCTGGATTTTGGGGGTGTAATACGCAAGAGCCATATGCCGCTCATAGATAAGAGCGGCATATGGCGAATGATAGTCTTAGTTAATACGTTCGCCGTGCAAGGACATATCCAGCCCTTCCAGTTCCTGATCCTGCGTGACGCGCAGACCGATTGTCATGTCGATCACCTTCAGAAGCACGAAGGAGACGGCACCACACCAAAGAATAGTCACCAGCACGGCTTCACTCTGCACCATAAGTTGGTGAAGCGACCCGACAACGCCGGTTGGGTTTGCGTCTGTCGCAGAGAGCGGGCCATAGGCGAAAATACCAGTAAGAAGCGCCCCGACAATACCGCCTACGCCATGCACCCCGAAGGCATCAAGGCTATCGTCATAGCCCAGCAGGTGTTTGAGAGACGTTGCACTCCAGTAGCAGATGACGCCGGTAATCAACCCGATAATCAGGGCACTGCCCGGCAGAACAAAACCGGCAGCAGGTGTTATGGCAACCAACCCGCCAACAGCACCTGAAATCACACCCAGTACGGTTGGTTTGCCAGAGCGTAGCCACTCAACCAGCATCCAGGCCACGCCGGCACCAGCAGCGGCAATCTGGGTTGTGGCCATGGCCATGCCAGCACGGCCATTGGCCCCGACCGCAGACCCGGCATTGAAGCCAAACCAGCCTACCCACAGGAGAGACGCACCAATAATTGCATATGTCAGGTTGAACGGGGCCAGATCATCCTGCCCGAAGCCTTTGCGGCGGCCCAGTACCAAGGCGCACACTAAGCCCGCGATACCTGCATTGATATGCACAACGGTGCCACCGGCAAAATCAGCAGTACCCAAACCTGCCAGCCAGCCGATAGGGCTCCATACCCAGTGGGCAATAGGGGCATAAACGGTCAGTGACCAGATAATGGAAAAAACGCACATGGCGCTGAACTTCATACGTTCAGCATAGGCACCCGAAATAAGTGCAGGCGTAATGATGGCAAAGGTCATCTGGAACATCATGAAGATGCTCTCAGGAATAGTCATGGTCGTAGCGTTGGGGGAATCTGCCCCCAGCGTAAAGCCAATATCCGCCCCATTATGAATATGCGCACCCAAGCCGTTCAAAAACAGCCGCGAGAGCCCACCAATCCAGGGAGACCCAGTGGTAAAGGCAAGAGAATAGCCCGCAACCATCCACACAATGGACATGATGCAGCAGAGGGCAAAAGACTGCATAAGGGTTGCAAGAACGTTTTTCTTGCGCACCATGCCAGCATAAAACAGGGCAAGGCCAGGTATGGTCATCATGAGCACAAGCGCCGTGCTCATCAACATCCAAGCTGTGTCACCACTATCAATGGCGGGGGCGGCATCGGCCGCGTGGGCCAGTCCGGACGGCAGAAGTAGCACTGTGCCAGCCAGCACTGCGCCTACTGCCTGCCTGTTCAAACCGCCCTTTGCAGACGGAACCATGCAAGACCGTGAGGTCATGGATTCGTATTCTCCCCTGTTACACTGCCGCTTTTGTGGCAGAAACATCTACATTGGGAAGGGAATACCACGTTTTCAGTTCTGTTCGTAGCCTTTGCGCAACGAATATCTCAAGATCTCACAAATAATGGTTTTTGTCAGGTCAATCCTTTGGGGCGGAACAGTATGTGCATTCCAACTAGTTTCTGCCCGTATCCAGCGCTACACCAAGCTCCGTTCTCCGCCGTCAGCGCATCCCGCTGCCCTTCAAATCGTCCTGCGTAAAAACAGTCGGTGGTAAGAAAAGCAGGCCCGGTTAAACGGACAGCAAAACCCGTTAAAGGACGGCTCTGGCCTTTGGAACCGCAAAAATGATCATGTGGCATCCACGATGTTTGGTGGCCATCCACATCTCTTGCTCGGTATTCAAAGGGAAGAGGCAGGCCTGCGCTAGTGATCTGGAAGCCTTCCACACATCTCCCGCCAATCCCTGCTGTGTCAAAGGCAAGGTCTCCAGATGGTATGCCGTGCAGCATTTGGGTTTCACTCGTAAAGTCACCCAGGCACGCTATGTGCGCTGTCAGGCTGAGAGGCCACTGTAAATCCCCCCGATGCACAGGGATAAGCGGTTCATGCCCATAAAGGCGGTCTGTTGCCTGTTCAGGTACCATCATGGCACCGTTGTCGTGGCGTAAGCCTAAACCTTGGCCGGGAATATTATAAATATAATGATGCTTGGGCATCTGGCCAGTCCGGCAGAATTTTTCAAACGAAACGAAACCAGCAAAAGTGGAGCGGCTGTTCCCTGCAAAAAATGGCGCATGCACGGCAATTTCAAAGTCTAGCATGGAAGACACAAGATTAGACTTGAAAGTTTCTTGTGGGAGAAAATCTGATTTCCAAAAAAGCTCGACACCTAGCTCTTTAAAAGTATGCTCGCGGATTGTCTCTTTAGGAACAGGTAGACAAGTCTCATCACTCAGAACATAAGCTTTTTTAAAGTCGGCACCCCATGTGGTTTGAGCTTTTCTGACAATGTCCAGAAAAGGCGGGCAATACTCTTCATTCTGCCCTGCAAAAGTTGGAAGTACGTCACGCGAGTATCCTTGCCAGTCGTTTTCTATACGTAACTGCAGCACGTGGCGAATATTGTTGTTGTCTAATT
The DNA here is from genome assembly GCF_000963925.1 of Acetobacter cibinongensis. GTDB lineage: Bacteria > Pseudomonadota > Alphaproteobacteria > Acetobacterales > Acetobacteraceae > Acetobacter > Acetobacter cibinongensis. The sequence continues at coordinate 16,520 of NZ_BAMV01000012.1, read as the reverse complement.
TAGCTCGTAAAAGGTCCGCAAAATCCGCTAGCATAGGTACCGGGCGCAGATGCCTTATAATCTGTGCAGTCAGGTTGGTCCATGATGCCTTGCCCGCTCGTCCGGCCTCTCCCCAGCGGTCCGCTCCCTCCCAAAAACATTGCCACCCATCAACCAGTGTTGCGTCTGCCTGAGCAGGACCAGGTGTGTAAGGAATAGAAAAAGCTTTCAGGAGAGCCTCAAAGACAGATTTCTGGTATACTTGAGCGAAGTCGCAGACTTCGTGTTGACCGTCCTGTGGTCGGAAAGAAACCATGTCAGGCAGAGAAAAGGGTGTGTTCTCACGCTGCGCCTTGAAGACGAGGCCGATCAAAGCAATCTTCTGATTTGTCAGGCCGACTTGGAGGGCAGGGTAGGTAATTGTCACGGATGCATCCTTTGAAGCCGTCATAGACATTGTAAGAACATGTCTGGAATACGTCTGAGTTTACTGGTCTCACCATGAGCAAGCATATGTGTAAGAGGTAGCGTGCCCAGGGTATCGCGTTCCTGCTGCTCTATAAGCGTCTGCATAAGCTGCAACATATCCTCGTCCCGGTAGCGCTGATGGTGTCCAAAGGCCGCACCTTGTTCGCTCCAGGTCATTGAACGTGTCAAATTAAGGCGGGAGAGGGCGCGCTTCTGATCACAATGCTTGAGATGAAAAAGCCACAAGTCCTCATCTAGAATAGAGGGTGCGTCACAGTTGTGAAAGCCAGGGGTCCAGTGCGGGGGTGTTTTAGCCACCAGAGGCTTAGACTCCCATGGAGTAATAAAGCCATGTGGACGCTGAGGTAGAATGTCGTGTGAAAAATTGACAGGGGGAAGGCCTAGCGCGTGGGGCATGACGTCCACTCCCACAGCACGCACCACGTTACCATGAGGTTGGTGCTTGAGGTATGACGCTAGGCTATTATAGCGGTCGGGGCGCGGAACGAGATATTCATCACAATCTGTGTAAATAACGCAGTCAAAATAATTTAAGAGTGACGTATGTAAGTTATTAATAAAAGAAGTCCGTATAACATCATCAAAGTTATCTCGAGGTATTTTTATGATATTTCCCGGGATCCTAACGGTCGATCCGTCATCTGAACCATGGTCTATTATGTAGAGATTGTCATAACCTAGGTTTTTGCCGTAATAATCTAACCATACTGGTAAAAATACGCTCTCATTATAAACCATTGTAATTGCAGCAGAACGGAAAGTCATTTTATGCCCTCAAATCCATACGGAGTGAGATTAGCATAGAGGAAAGATTTTGCCGAATAGCGCAGATATCAAGGCTAATTCTCTCTTTTTAAAAGGAAAAGCCTTGAATAGATCGAGATAGTTAAAAAAGCCTTTAATAAGCTGCAAGCTCATGGGAAATAGAGCGCAGAGACAAGAGGTGCTTTACCTTTAAAGCGCCTCGTCCCCCGTCTCGCGCGTACGAATACGGATAACGCGTGTCAGTTCGCTCACAAAAATCTTGCCATCGCCAATTTTGCCCGTGTGTGCGGCGTTCAGCATGGCTTCAATGACCTGATCCACCAGCGCGTCAGACACAGCAACCTCAACCTTGATTTTAGGGAGAAAGCTGATGCGGTATTCTGCGCCACGGTAAATTTCAGTCTGCCCTTTCTGACGACCAAAACCTTTGACCTCGGATACGGTAAGCCCCTGAATACCAAGCGGTGCCAGAGCCTCACGCACGTCGTCAAGCTTGAAGGGTTTTATAATAGCGGTCACCAGCTGCATCTGGGCTGTGTTCCTTCTGCCTGTCGCATACGGCATGGGTCAGAGAGACCAGCCGCATGAACTGTAATTCATTTCGATATCAATATGCCAGACTTTTCAGGCGTTGACGAGCCTCCTTCTCTGGGCTTTCTGGAGAGATAAGATAAAAGAACATCTCTTTCTGGCCCAGTGCAGACAATCCCGCCTGCCGGACCGTGTGCATAAAGGAATGAAAACCATGGTTGCTTCTCCTGCATCCACCGTGTCGGACAGCATGTCTGCAAGCTCGCAGGTGCCGGATGTTGATGTCTGCGTTATCGGGGCGGGCCCTGTTGGCGCAACGCTTGCTTGCCGCTTGGCCAGAGAAGGTATTCGCGTTGCTATTGTGGACAAGGCCCCCCTTGCTCCCATGGAGCATCCGGATTTTGACGGCAGGGCCTATGCTATTGCAGCAGGCCCAAAAACCCTTCTGGAAGAAGCAGGGGTGTGGGAGTTGCTCCCGCTGGAGTCCTGCCCGATTGAAGAAATTCTGGTAACAGACGGGCGACCAGGCGAGCCTGCGTCTTCGCTCTTTCTTGAGTTTACCCGTGAAGATGCCAGCCAGCCTTTTGGGTGGATGGCTGAAGCCCGTGCCTTGCGTGTAGCCTTGAACGAAGCGCTGCATATGTACCCAACCCTGAGCGTGCTTTCCCCTGCTGAAGCCAAGGTGGAGCGCAAAGCAGAGGGTGCAACTATCCGCCTGAACGATGGCCGTGTCTTTAACGCGGCTCTGGTTGTGGCGGCAGACGGCAGAAAAAGTAAGCTTCGGTCAGAGGCTGGTATTCCCCTGACCAAGCTCTCTTATGGCCAGACTGCCATTGTTTGCGCCATTGCTCATGAATTTCCGCACGATAACGGTGCTCTGGAGCACTTTTTGCCCGCAGGTCCCTTCGCCCAACTTCCCATGACAGGCACGGAGAATCACCCCTATCTGTCTGCTATCGTCTGGAGCGACAAGGACGGCACCGCAGAGCGTTTTGCCGCGCTGCCAGATGATGTTTTTGCGCGTGAGATAGAGCGCCGCATGGGTAACACCCGTCTGGGTAAAGTAACCCCTGTTGGCCGCCGCTGGACGTATCCGCTCTCAGCTCAATATGCCCAGCGCTACACCGATACGCGCCTGTTGCTGGTTGGGGATGCGGCTCATGGTATTCACCCCATAGCAGGGCAGGGGCTCAACCTTGGGTTTCGGGATATCATTGCGTTAAGTGAGATCCTGATTGCAGCACACCATAAAGGCGAAGATTTCGGGTCACCCGCACTGCTCGCGCGGTATCAGGCCCGGTGCCGCCCGGCCAATATGTTGATGCTCGCTGCCACGGACACCCTTGATAGACTATTCAGTAACAATAACCCCGTGATCCGCCTTGCGCGGGATCTGGGTATTGCCAGTGTTCATCGTCTACCTGCTTTGCGCAAAGCCTTTGTACGCCACGCTATGGGGCTGTAACCGGCCCGTTTTAATCCGTATTTTTCAAAGAGGGTTGCTTATGCAAAAAGCACAAACGCTCCCGGTGCAATCACGCCATTTCGATGCAGATAGTGCTTTGTGCGCCTCACAACTTTCCGTGTTGTGGGAGCAAATGGCCACTCAGGCCTGCGTTTGTCATGACCCTCTTGTGAAAGGGCTACTGGCAACCGGTATTCGTAGCCATTCTGACTTTGCATCTGCGTTGGCGGCGCTGATCGGCCGCAAACTTGGTGATCGCTCTGTGGCGGCAGATGCCCTGACGGAACTGGTGTCTGAAGGGTTCGAGGCACAACCGGAAATAGTCTATGCTTCGGCAGCAGATATGGTGGCCATTCGTGAGCGTGACCCTGCCTGCCCAGACTATGTTACGCCGTTTTTGTTCTTTAAAGGCTTTCACGCTGTGCAAAGCTACCGCGTAGCGCACTGGTTATGGAAAGCCGGACGGCGACACCTGGCCCTGCATTTGCAGAGCCGTGCATCAGAACTCTTTGGCGTTGATATTCACCCCGCAGCCCGGTTGGGCCGGAGAATCCTGTTTGACCACGGGACCGGCATTGTGGTGGGTGAGACGTGTATTATTGAGGATGATGTGTCCATTCTGCAGGGTGTTACCCTGGGCGGGACAGGCAAGCATACCGGAGACCGTCACCCCAAAGTTTGCAGAGGGGTGTTGATTGGTGCCGGAGCCAAGGTTCTGGGCAACATTACCTTGGGCGAGGGCGCTAAAGTGGGGGCGGGCTCTATTGTGCTGGAAGCCGTGCCTCCCTTTACAACGGTCGTCGGTAACCCAGCCCGAAAGGTTGGCACACGGCACACGGGAATGCCCGCTTTGACCATGGACCAGATGCTGCCGCCAATAGATTACATTATTTGACGAATAAAGGGGTGAAAGAGAGGCTCTCTCCTCTTTAATTCTGTCAGAGCCGTTCTATCCCACAAACAAAAAAGGCGAGGCTCCCGAAGGAGCACTCGCCTTTTTTGCGCTTCCCGCCTGCAAGGAAAGGCCACCGTAATGGCCCCTCCCGGCAGGGTAGGGAAATGGACTTAGAAGTCCATGCCGCCCATGCCACCCATGTCTGGGCCACCAGCAGGAGCTGCTTTCTTTTCAGGACGTTCAGCAACCATGGCTTCGGTCGTGATCAGCAGGCCAGCAACAGAAGCTGCGTCCTGCAGAGCCGTACGGACAACCTTGGTCGGGTCGATAATACCAGCATCAACCAGGTTTTTGTATTCGCCAGCCTGTGCATCGAAACCGAATGCATAGTCTTTGGATTCAAGAACCTTGTTAGCGATAACCGCACCGTCTTCACCAGCATTGTGTGCAATCTGGCGCAGCGGAGCCTGAAGAGCCTTGCGGATGATGTCACCACCAACGCGCTGGTCATCGTTAGCAAATTCAAGACCGCTAAGGTTTGCAGAAGCGCGGGCAAGAGCCGTACCACCGCCAGGAACAATGCCTTCTTCAACAGCAGCGCGGGTAGCGTGCAGGGCATCGTCAACGCGGTCTTTGCGTTCTTTCACTTCAACTTCCGTAGAACCACCAACGCGGATCACGGCAACACCGCCAGCCAGTTTGGCCAGACGTTCCTGCAGTTTTTCGCGGTCGTAGTCAGACGTTGTTTCTTCGATCTGAGCGCGGATCTGCTTGCAACGACCTTTAATGTCATCGCCTTCACCAGCACCGTCAACAATGGTGGTGTTTTCTTTGTCGATACGGACTTTTTTAGCCGTGCCGAGCATTGGCAGCGTAACGGTTTCCAGTTTGATGCCCAGATCTTCGCTGATAACCTGACCACCGGTCAGGATAGCGATGTCTTCCAGCATGGCTTTACGACGGTCACCAAAGCCAGGAGCCTTAACAGCAGCAATTTTCAGGCCACCGCGCAGTTTGTTGACAACCAGAGTTGCCAGCGCTTCGCCATCAACGTCTTCTGCAATGATCAGCAGCGGACGACCGGACTGAACAACAGATTCCAGCAGAGGCAGCATGGGCTGAAGAGAAGACAGCTTCTTTTCATGGATCAGGATGTAAGGGTTTTCCAGATCAGCCGTCATCTTCTCCGTGTTGGTCACGAAGTAAGGAGAGATGTAGCCACGGTCGAACTGCATGCCTTCAACCACGTCCAGCTCGGTCTGGAAGTGCTTGGCTTCTTCAACGGTGATTACGCCTTCGGAGCCAACTTTCTGCATGGCTTCGGAGATCATCTGGCCGATTTCGGCTTCACCGTTAGCAGAGATCGTACCAACCTGAGCTGTTTCAGCAGGTGTGGTGATCTTTTTGGTGTTTTTTTTCAGCTCTTCGACAACAGCAGCGACAGCTTTGTCGATACCGCGTTTCAGGTCCATCGGGTTCATGCCAGCAGCAACGGCCTTGTGGCCTTCGCGTACGATAGCCTGAGCCAGAACGGTTGCAGTGGTCGTGCCGTCACCAGCGATATCGTTGGTTTTGGAAGCCACTTCGCGCAGCATCTGTGCGCCCATGTTTTCGAACTTGTCAGCCAGTTCGATTTCTTTGGCAACAGAAACGCCGTCTTTGGTGATGCGAGGCGCACCAAAGCTCTTGTCGAGCACCACGTTACGGCCTTTAGGGCCGAGCGTTACTTTTACAGCGTCAGCCAGAATGTCGACACCGCGCAGCATACGCTGGCGAGCGTCACCACCAAATTTTACGTCCTTGGCAGCCATGGAATTTCTCCTGAAAGGATCAGTTAAGTATGGAAAAGCGGATCAGCGCGTCACTCAGGCAGAAATAATGCCCAGAATGTCGCTTTCTTTCATGATCAGCAGGTCTTCACCGTCGATCTTCACTTCCGTGCCGGACCATTTGCCGAACAGGATGGTGTCGCCAGCTTTAACGTCCAGGGCAACAATCTGGCCCTGTTCGTTGCGCGCACCCGGACCAACAGCAACCACTTTGCCTTCCATAGGCTTTTCTTTGGCTGTGTCAGGAATAATGATGCCGCCGATTGTCTTTTCTTCGCTTTCGAGACGACGAACGACTACTCGGTCGTGTAAAGGACGAAACTTCGTCATTATGGATCGCTCCACATTTCTTTTGCTGCGGTGGCGCCCTTGTATTGGAAGCGACACCACCTGCTTTTACCGCGCGTCACAAACGCCGCGTTGCGTTAGCACTCCCACCCCGGGAGTGCTAGAATAGGAGATAGGTTTGTCCTCCCGCAGTGTCAAGAAACGTGGAAAACTTTCTTTAAGGTGTCATTTTTCCGCAGAAGGAGTCGCAGAACATGGGCCAGATTATTACCCTGACCGCACAGGATGGTCATCGCTTCTCAGCATATGAAGCAGGGCAGCAAAACCCCTACGCTCTTGTGGTGCTACAGGAGATATTTGGCGTAAATGACCATATCCGCGCTGTGTGCGATGAGTTTGCTGCGCAGGGTTTTCATGTCATTGCGCCGGCGCTCTTTGACCGTGCCGCACCAGATACCGTTTTAGGGTACGATAGAGCCGGTGTTGACGCAGGGATTGCCCTCCGCGCCCAGATCCCGCTTGAAAAAACTTTGCTCGATCTGACGGCATCAGCCTTGGCCCTGAAGCATAAAAAAATAGGCATTATTGGTTACTGCTGGGGCGGAACGCTCGCGTGGGAAGCTGCATGTAAACTAGACATATTTACCGCTGCTGTTGGGTGGTACGGGGCAGGCATTGCGGCCGCCCGCAACCAGACTCCCAACTGCCCGGTAGAGCTGCATTTTGGCGGGGAAGACCATAGTATTCCTCATATGGACGTGACCGCCATACGGGACGCCCAGCCAGGTATTGAAATTTTTGTGTATGATGACGCCCAGCACGGATTTGGTTGTGCTGCCCGGCCGTCTTTCAACCCGGATGCCTATGCTCTTGCGCAGCAGCGCAGCATTGCGTTTTTGGAGTCCCATTTACGGGTTTGAAATTTTTTAATCCGGCCTCACGATGGCATTTTGATTGACATTCACTCTGCATCGTGACCGGATAGGGTGTCCTGTAGCCGGTCATATGGTTGTCCGGCAGGAGATTATCAGGGAAGTTACCCGCCTATGCCTACCGGTACAGTCAAATGGTTTAATGCCACCAAAGGTTTTGGTTTCATCGCTCCGGACGATGGTGGTAAAGATGTTTTCGTGCATATCACAGCTGTGCAAGCCGCAGGCCTGCGTGGACTGAACGAAAACGAAAAGATTGCTTACGAGCTCGTGACAGAGCGCGGTAAAGTTGCCGCTACAGAACTCAAACCTCTGTAAGGTTTGCTGCGGAAACAGGGTTCTGTAAGCGCCCTGTTCATGCATAAAAAGGCGCTGTTGGCTCATGCACGGGTTGGCTAGCGCTCTTTTTTAGTGTGACCTACTCAGACGTGCCGGGTGGTCTTAGAAAATTTTCTATTTCTTTTGCTGTGTCCGCCAAGCCAAGACGCCGCACCTCTGCCCCCGGTGGAAATGCCGAGAGCAACCGTGATGGTGTGCGCCGGTCCAGCAGCACAAAAACGCCCCGGTCAGATTGACTACGGATCAGGCGTCCAAAAGCCTGCCGCAATTTAAGACGTGCTATCCGGTCATCATAACCCGTTGTATCTCCACCAGACAGGTGAATGCGCCGCTCCCGGTGTAGAATGTCCGGCCGAGGCCATGGCACCCTTTCAAACACCACTAGTCTAAGCGCATTACCGGGTACATCCACACCATCCCGCATGGCATCTGTGCCAAGCAGGCAGGCATGTTCCTCTGTCCGGAAAATATCGACCAGTGTCGTGTTGTCCATGGCATCAACATGCTGGGCATACAGGGGCAGGCCGCTCTCCTCCAAGGCGGGAGCAATGCGCTGATGCACCCCGCGCAGGCGCGAAATAGCAGTAAACAGCCCCAATGCTCCCCCACCGGATGCCTGAAACAGGGTACGGTAGGCTGCCGCCAGATCCGTTATGCTGTTATGGTCCAGATCATTCACAATAAAGGTGCGTGTCTGGCTAGCATAGTCAAACGGGCTGGTCAGGCTTGCCCTGAGTGCTGGCACGGGAAAATGGCACACGCCTGTTCGGGCTTCAGCCGCTTCCCACGCACGCTCAGAGTCTTCAGCCGCCTGTTCTTGCTGTGTTGTATCTGGGCTTACTGGTCCGGGCGCCGAGTCCGACCTATCGCGCAGGGTGGCGGATGTAATCAGCATTCCTTGCGCAGGCATGGCCATAACGCTTGCAAAGGGGACGGTCGGGTCCAGCCAGTGCCGGTGCAGCCCTACATCATATTCCCCCATTTTTTGCCGCTCGCGTCGGTCAAGGCGTAGAAAATGAATGTGGGTTGGGGTTGTGCCAGGTTCCGGGGGCTGCTCCAGCGCTTCCAGCATTGAAATCCAGGCGTCCAGACGGGTGATGGCACGGCGGCGCAAGGCGCGGACCATGGCTTCAATCCGCCCGCGGGTGACACTGTCCAACGCTTCGGCTTCGTCCTGCAAGCGCGCATGGAGCCGCTCGGCCAATGTGCGTAATGGGTCTGCAAGGCGGTGCAGGGCACGGGCCAGCGCGAGCCCTGAGGCAGGCAGATCCGGCAATAACGGGTGGAGGTCACATTCCAGCGCGCCATACACATGGTCAGCGCGGCTGCGTTCGTGACTGCGTGCCAGAATTTGTTGGCGCAATAGTTTAAGGAAGTCTTCGGTCGGGTTGGTCAGGACCGGTTCTATGGCAGGTGTGACATGGGGGAACAACGCGTTCTCTTCGGCCTCATCTGGAGGGGGAGGAGGTGCGTGTTCTTCTTCCTCTTCCGCAGCAAGGCGGCTGGACCAGCCAGGAGCTGGTAAGGCATGCGCCGCCATAAGCGCTGCATCCAGCGGGGTTTCCAGTTTGGGTATCCCCACAACCAGATCATCCAAGCGCCGTTTCAGTCCGCGCGCGCGGGAGCGGCGTCCTTCTGCACCCAAAAGCCACCGGCGCAGTTCCGCCGCTTCCAACCCGGATAATTCAGCAGAAAATGCCCCATCGGCGGCATCAGCCAGATGGTGGCCTTCATCAAACACATAACGGGATGGGGTGCTGTCTTCCTCTGTATCGTCAGGTGTGTCGCCCATGGCACTTTGTGCGTAGGCGGCCTGAGCCATCACAAGAGCATGGTTGGCAATGACCAGATCAGCCTCGCGGGCCCTGCGGATGGTATGCTCCACAAAGCAGCGCTGATAATGCGGGCAGGCTCCGTGAATACATTCGCCACGGCGGTCCGCAACGCCTGCAATATTCCCCTGACCAAACAGGTCTCCAAACCAGCCCGGAAGGTCTCCGCCAGTCAGGTCTCCATCAGCGGTGCTGCGTGCCCAATGGGCAAGCATGGCCAGAGCTATCGTAACCCCTGCGGGGCGGGAGCCTGATGTGTTGACGGCCTCCTCCATATTCAGGAGGCACATGTAATTTTCGCGCCCTTTGCGCAGCACGACATGGCGGCGGCGTATGGCGTCATCTGGAAACAGTCTATGAGTTTCCTGCTCAATCTGGCGTTGCAGGTGCCGTGTATAGGTGCTGACCCACACACTGCCACCATTGCGCTCCGCCCATACACTGGCGGGGGCAATATAGCCCAGTGTTTTACCGGTTCCGGTTCCGGCTTCAGCAAGGACGATGGCGGGGTTGCCGCGCATGGAGCGGGGTTCGAAGGCAGCGGTGGACACACTGGCAAAATCGGCCTGACCAGCCCGACTTTCTGCACCATCGCCCAACATTTGTGTCAGCCGGGTACGCGCTTCCGCTGCTGTAATGGGGTGAGAGGCCGGGGCCGGGCGCGGCGCCACATCTTCCCACTTTGGCAAAATGCGCCATATCCTTAGCGCATCACCCGGCTGCATGGCCTCCTCCGGTAGTCTCCCTTGCGGGTTGAGCTTTTCATGCAGGCTCAGGGTTTCCGCTACCGTGCCTGCCCATGGCCAACCTGCCTGCCCAAGACGTATGGTCAAGGCGGCCAGAAATTCTGCTTGGGGTAAAGTTTTCTGGCGGGCCAGTTCTGCCAACATAAGCGAGACAAGCAGGGGCAGCAGGTCGGCTTCCGCAGCGCCTATGCGGTCTTCTTCAACCCCAAGTGCAAGCGCTAACCCTCTTGGTGTAGGGGCGACCGTGCGGGCCGGGTAGACGAACGCAAACAGTTCCAGCACATCCAGCCAAGGGCACGGCTGGCCCGGTGGCGACAGGCCAAGGCGGCGAGCAAAGGCGGGGGCATGAACCACCAGCGGGACTGGCATGGTGTGCAGGCGCTCACGCACATCCGCCGCTGAGAGGGTTAGAAATTCACCGTCCTCTGTCAGCAGGGAAAACCCGCGATGATGCGCGGTAAGAGCGGGCGCATCATGCGCAGAAGGGAAGGTGGACTGCATTGAACCATCACCTTACGCAACTTGATGCCCCGGAGCCAGAGGCTAATCTGGCGGGCAGGGAAGGGTTGCTGCCAGAAAACATCATTGGTTCTGACGCGCAGGGCAGGTTACGAAAGAGGAAATCCTGAGCAAAGAGCTATATAAGGAGTCTTCATGTTTTCTTGCGTAGGCTATGGGGCAGCAAGTGCTACAGCCCCTCTCAAACCACTCACATTTGAGCGGCGTGAATGTGGCCCTGACGATGTGCAGATTGACATTACACATTGCGGGGTTTGTCATTCTGACATCCACACAGTGCGGAGCGAGTGGGGGGAAAGCCTGTATCCCTGCGTGCCGGGGCACGAAATTATAGGACGCGTGGTTAAAACAGGAGCCGCCGTTACCCGGTTCAAGGTTGGCGACTGTGTGGGTGTTGGCTGCATGGTTGATTCGTGCCGCCACTGTGACTCCTGCACGGCAGGGCTTGAGCAGTATTGTGATGCTAATCCAGTATGGACTTACAATAGCCCGGATGCTGCGTTCCCCAAGGAAGGCGCATACACATTCGGGGGCTATTCTCGCAGCATAGTGGTGACGGAACACTTCGTTCTTAAAGTGCCGGAAACATTGGACCCTGCTGCTGCAGCGCCCTTGCTGTGTGCAGGTATTACAACATGGTCACCCCTTGCACATTGGAAGGTGGGCAAAGGCCACAAGGTTGGCGTGGTTGGGTTGGGCGGCCTTGGCCATATGGCTGTGAAATTTGCGGTGGCATTAGGGGCGGAGGTCACACTCTTTACAACCTCCCCCAGCAAGGTGGAGGACGGAAAACGTCTGGGAGCCCATCGTGTTGTTATTTCCAAAAATGCAGAAGCCATGGCGGCGGAAAGCAACCGTTTTGACTTTATTCTTGATGCTGTCTCGGCAGATCATGATGTGAATGCCTATCTGGCGTTGCTACGGCAGGATGGGCACATGGTTCTAGTCGGTTTGCCAGAAAAGCCCATGTCAGTGGGCGCATTTGCTCTGGTTGGCAAGCGGCGCAGCCTTGCTGGGTCTGCCATCGGGGGTATTAAGGAAACACAGGAGATGCTGGATTTCTGTGGCGAGCATAATATTACCGCAGACATTGAAATGATCCGCATGGACCAGATTAACGAGGCTTACGAACGTGTCCTTCGGTCAGATGTCAAATATCGTTTTGTGATTGATATGGAGAGCCTGCCCAAGGCCGTATAAGGGCAACAAATTTCACTAAAAAAGACCGCCCTTTTGTGCAAAGGGGCGGCCTTTTTCATAGTCAGTCAGAAGGGCGTAAAATTACGCTTCCTTGCTGCTTTCTGCGACAATTTCCAGCAGCTTGCTGTACTGGTGCCCGTTCCCGGCAACAATCACAACATCATCTGGCAGATCATCAAGGTCCTGGCCGTCAGGGTCTGTTGCCTGACCACCTGCTTCACGCAGGATTAGGATGCCAGCGGCACAATCCCACGGTTTGATGCCAAATTCCCAGTATCCTTCGTAACGGCCAGCAGCAACCCAAGCCAGATCGAGTGCGGCAGAGCCAAAACGGCGGATGCCAGCAACCTTGGGCATCAGGTTGCCCATAACGCGGGCGAAGGGCAGGCGCTGACGGGCCGGAACTTTTGCAAACGGAATGCCGGTTGCAAAAACAGACTCGTGCATGTCCCGCCGGGCGGAAACACGAATACGGCGTTCGTTCAGAAATGCGCCGGTCCCTTTTTCAGCCCAGAACATTTCACCTGCAGCCGGGTTATAGACAACGGCAGCCGCAAGTTCGATCTTGCCATCCGGCAGCCGACGCTGAAGACCAATGGAAATGGCCCAGTGCGGAATGCCATGCAGGAAGTTGGTTGTGCCGTCCAGCGGGTCTACAATCCAGCGCCAGGTCCAGTTATCGCCCCCAGAGGCACCGGACTCTTCCATCAGGAAGGCGTAACCGGGGCGCGCGCGCTCCAGTTCTTCACGCAGGGTTTGTTCTGCGCGAAGGTCTGCCTGAGAGACAAAGTCACCTGGCCCTTTGATGCTTACCTGAAGCTGCTCGACTTCATTAAAATCGCGCAGGAGACGCTTGGCTGCCTTCTGGGCGGCGCTTTGCATCACCATCATGACGGGGGAGAGTCGAATGGCCACTGTGTTTTGTCCTGTCTGGAAAGCTTGGTAAAAATTAGTCTTTGGCGCGTTCTACGTAAGAGCCGTCTTCTGTTCTGACGACAATCCGTTCGCCCGCTTCAACAAACGGGGGCACCATGGTTTTTACACCATTGGAGAGCTTTGCTGGCTTGTAGGAGGAGCTGGCGGTCTGGCCTTTTACCACCGGGTCAGCCTCAACAACTTCCAGGGTAACATGCGGCGGCAGGTCCACGCCTACCGGGTCGCCTTCAACCAGATGAAGGTTGATGGTCATGTTGTCCTGAATGAACGGTGCCTGATCGCCCAACAGATCAACAGGGATCATGCGCTGTTCAAACGTTTCCGGGTCCATCAGCACAAGGGACTCACCGTCAGTGTAGGAATACAGGTATTCCTTGTCTTCGGTCATCAGTCGCTCAACGCTGTCGGCCGTACGCCACCGCTCGTTGGTTTTGTTGCCGGTCTTGAGGTCACGCATTTCAACTTGAATGAATGCGCCGCCCTTGCCTGGGGTGATAATCTGCTGTTTCAGCACCGTCCAGCGACGGCCATCATGCTCGATAACCTGCCCGGCCCGGATCAGGTTTGCCTGCTGTTTCATAACGCGTCCCTGAATGGATGGATGTTAGAGACCGGGGTTCTACAACTCCAACCCCACAAGAGCAAGCGCAACGGGCCGGAAATAGAGAATCACTTTTCTGTCTTGCCCCGCTAGACAGACGATAAAAGGCGTGGTTATAAGGCCTCAACCTGATGCAGGAAGGGTGGCCGAGTGGTTGAAGGCTCCAGTCTTGAAAACTGGCGTGCGGGGAACCGTACCGTGGGTTCGAATCCCACCCCTTCCGCCATCAGGTGATAAATTCCCCAATAAAAACAATTAGTTATCTATAAAGATAAAATACTTACCCCCCTTATTACCCCTCTTAAAGTTATTGCTAGGCTTTTAGGGGATAGAATGGAGGGAAGGGCACTTGGCGCATATTCTCTATATTGATATAGAAAAAACGAATAAATGCGGACGCCTATCCAATCGCCTTTTTAGGTCGGGACACTCTTATTCATAGACACATAAAAAAAAGGGGCCTTCCTTGTGAGAAGACCCCATCATATTTAGTTGTGGTTTCTATTCAGTCTCCCAAGACTTTCCGGCCCGTCAGCCTGAACCAGTGCCGTATGCCAGCATCCAGAACGGCCCCTGTCTTCTGCTCTATTTCTGCGGGGCTGCTCTTTTGCTCCGTCCACGCTTCCGTTCCGGCCTCAAGGGCTGCGGTCAGGCCCCGCTGGAATATTTCGTCAGTGCTACCTTTCGCGCTGTGGTAATCCGCCACTATCACGCCTAGGCGCTCGGGTGTGACCTCAGATGCTCCGGGTCCGCGCTGTTCCCCGGCATAAAGTTCTGTCAGCTTGGCGCAAGCGGCTTCTGTGGCTGCGCGTAGGTGCTTTTTCACATCCTGTGGTTGCATTGCTGTCTGCTCTCGCATCTTGGCAAATAGCATGGCCAGCCTGCCTGTCACGCCTTCAATGGCAATGCCAAGAGGTAGTCCCGCCTCATGGGCGAGTATGGCGGCCGCGCGGCCCATACCCGGCACGTTCACCCAGCCTTGCCCGTCTTTCTCCATCCGGTCGCCTTCATCCAAAGCGGCATAAGCGCGGTCGGCGGCAACCTCGGCATTACCCTCCAGCACGCGCCCATCCTTTACCGGCCAATCGTATATGGCTGATAGGCGCTGGCAGAACTGGCGGCCGTGAAGGTCCGACATTTCACACGCAAGCGGGCAATCCGTACCATCCTTAAATACAACGGAGGGCAGGAAGGCGGCTTGGTTGTCTTTGTCCAGAACTGGGCGCATCCACAGGCAGCGCACGGCCTGTGGGGCCAGCGTGGCTGGGTCAGCGATGATGCCAGGAATGGCAGAGGCGGTGGTGTAAGGAGTGCTCATGCTGTGGCGTCCAATGTGTTCTGGGAGTGCGGTGTGATGGTAGCTATGCCATTAGGCGCGGGGTGACAGACTGAGCACGTCCACCCTTCTGATGTGTCGCCAACCTTCCGCCACCAATGCGTGAAGCCGCACAGGGAGCAGGGGCCGCCGCCTGTCATCCGGTTGTCTTTTTTTGCAGGTCTTGCGCTTACAAAGTAACGCGGGTGCGGGTCGCTCCGGTCATGGGGATATGGCGCCATAAAACGACACTGCTTCTCGTTCCATTCCCATCCCCGCTCTTTAAGCCAGCGTGGATCTGGGTCTCCGAAGATGTACAGTTTGCCGGTTTCTGGGTCGCGCCGTATTCCTGACTGCTCGCAATGCTTGGCAGGTAATGACTCCGGTTGTGGTGGCCCTAAGGTTACTTCCTGCTCGCAGTCTGCGCTAGCTTGTGCGGTCAGATGCTCAATGATCTGCTCACGGCCAGCTTTCAGCAGTTCCAGAAGGTCTGGCGTGATTGCTGCCTTATTGCCCCGTATGACTGGCTGGCTGTCCTTCAAGACAATCTCGCATTCCAGCCACTCCAATTCCTTAATCAGAGCGGCGGCATTTATGCCTGCGGATGGATGGTTGCTCGGTGCTGATGGTAAGCCAGAAGCATCTGCCTGCTTGTCTTCGGCCCATTCCATCAATGTGGATATAGCCTTACTCACCATGCTCAGGCCCTCCGGGTATTGTAAAAAATGGTCGTGACAGTCGTGACGGTCGTGACGGGCACGAAAAATGGCGGTTCCCCAACCTTTTCTGAGGTGTCATGCTGTCACGACCTGTCATGAGTGAAGTCGTGACGGTCGTGACACTTGGGGGTAATGCCGCCTTTGAGGGGCGCTTCATGCTGCTTCCCCCTCCATTATGGACCCAGAGACAACCAGCACGCGGAGCCTCCCTTCTTTGGGTATCCTTCGCACAACGGACTGGTTTTTTCCGTCTCCGGGTAAAAGATACCCAGCCTCAAGAAGAACCTTGGCCACGCGGGTTGGATCAATCCCTTTGCAAACCTCTTGCCGCCACGTCTTGGGAAGGAACAGATATTCCCACTGATTGCCTTCTGGTGTGTCTGCCAGACGCCGGAAACCAGCGCGGAGGTTGGTGCGGACGTGTGGGTTTTCCACATCTCCACTTTCCCCACCCAGAAGGGTAAACCGGCTTTCCCCATGCTGTTCTATGAAGGCCCGGACTTGCTCTATCGCTTCCCGGTCCTCTGCAGCATCGGTTCCCCCGCGCTCGCTCAACCATGACTGGAAGCAGGTCTTTGCCGCTTGTGTCGCTTCGCCATGGCCCCATGGTAGCACGCCATAGGCCGTGGCCAGTTCACCAGCAGCGGACACCAGGCCGAAGCGGCGCACGACCGAGCGTACTTGCCCGGCTACAGGGGCAGAAGAGGGCAGGCAGTCTTTTTCAAAACTATCCACCAGCCTTTTTATACTCTCGGTCAGTCCGGCCTCATCTTCGTCCCGGTCTTTGACCAGATCATCCAGATAGGCACGGCTTGCTGTTCCGTAGTAGGTACGGGCCGCCCTGCGGATATGGTCAGCCAGCTCGCCACCGGAAGAAAAGCCATGCAGGGCTTCAAACATTCCCAGCCCAGCCCCGGCATCAGCCTGCACACTAACAAGGCGAACCTCCTGTCCCGCCATGGCGCGGCGGCCAGCTTCCCCCATTTTTGTCGCAAGTGTCACCTCGCCAGTGGAGATAAACGAGGAACGCCACGTCTTGGCGGGGCGGGCCTCGCCATTGCGGCCCGCCCGTTGCTTGCCGGTATTGTTGGCGAGCATGTAGGTGATATTGAACTGCCCCGGGTTTACCGGAGAGTAAAA
>NZ_BAMV01000013.1 GCF_000963925.1 Acetobacter cibinongensis | reverse complement strand
TCTGCACCGCTTTAACATCCATATCCATAGCCTGCCTCATGCGGCACCGGACACCTTCATGCTTTGATCTTACCTGCCTTCTGCAATTTTTTAATGATTTCTATAGGGTCGGATTTTTCCAATTCGGCCTTGCGAGCCCGCCATACAGAAATCTTATCGTTTTGTGCTTCTTCTGATGCTGATTTCTGCTCTTTTTTTCCATTGACTGAGGACGATGATTTTCTCTGAGGTGATAAAGCCAAGGACGCGACCTGTTGGACCGATAGACCAGCTAGATGCGCCTTTTTTATCTGCTCTTTTTTGGCCCGCTTTCGTGCCCGATAGAGCAGATTGACGAAGGTAGCTTTGGTTACGGTCACACCATGTTTTGCACAAAACCATTCCCACACATCCTCTCGTGAGAGCCCACCGTACTGCTGACTTTCGATCTCTTTCAAAGAGGTCCGTACAAGTCCCGAAAGTGTACAACCTGTTTTGTTTTGGGATTTTGACACGACTGACGTTCTCCGGCGCTGATCATTCCCACCTAATAAAATGCTTTGCCACCTGTCCAGCTAATTTGCTTCTTTTTTGGTTGCGAATTGGTGTTTTTCTGCCTCCTGACTCATTTCCAATATTTTTATGGTTTCTTTACGCTTCTTTTTTGCTTCTTTTCTAGAATTTTTTCTAGTCCATAATGCTTCTTTTTTGGTTACAAACTGGTGTTTTTCTGGTTGTTTTTTGGTGGTTTTCGCTTTTTTCGGGTCTGCTCGCTCACGCTCGCTAAAAGAGGACGCTGTTTTCTGCATAAATGAGTGTGGGAAAGGTCTTTTTTCTGCGCTGTTCTGACAGTTTTTGCTCCTTAATCTGGCTATACACATGACGCAGTCCGCTGGACTGCATAACGCATTGAAAACAAAAGACTTTGTTCGATCTATACAGTTTGTGTGTCCGACACGTGTCGGGCATTTCATTGATTTTATGGCTATTTTCTGCGACAATACGTCCGACAAAATGATATCCATTGGACAGGAACCGTCATGCGCGAACGCAAATACACGGTGAGATTCACCGAAGATGAATCTGAATGGCTTCAGGAGGTTGCTCTTGATGGTAACGTGTCGGGCTATATTCGGGACACCGTTTTGAAACAGTCCAAAAGTGACCGCAAACTGGTCAGCATGAATGAAAGACTGGTGGACCTTCGTCAGGACATGAGGCTGGTTACAGACCTTCTGGATGACCTGAACCGGAAGGTTGCTACCAAACCCACAGCACCGGACGCGACCGGCTCACAGGAGCCGGATGGCATCCCGGACGAGCTGATGGCTATGGTGCTGGAAATCCTGCTTCTGACGCGTGCGAATTCAACCCGTCAGGATATCCGTATGGCACAGGGATCGGTTGAATACGCCAGATTGCCTGTGTGGGAAGGCAAGAAGCGCTCCTCAAAAACCGAATAATTTGTGCTCAGAAAGCTCTGGCAATAGCCCATGGTTGTAAATCGTGTTCCAATGAATGATGGTGGTTATCCTCACCATCGGGCCGCTTGGCCTACGAAATGGACAGGGGGGGGACAGATTCAGGCGTTCGGTCTGTGCAAGATCGAAGGCTACAAGATCAGAACCGACCAGAAAGGGACATGGTGCGTACCCACTTCCGGTAATGGCCTAGAATGGCCCATGACGCGCCCCTGACCGTTTCCAGCTATATTACCATGCTCACCGGCCTGTCTAACTCACAGTGATCAGCAACCGTATCTTACGCGACGTTTCTGGGCCGACCGCCTTTCGTACCATTCCGACGTGCGGCTGCCGCCTTTGCGGGACTGGCGGAAGATCCGCCCACACGTCCCATCTGTGCTGCCATCCAGCTTCGGGAACCGTAGATACCGTGGATGAGACCTTCGACCAGGACATCAGCATCAAGACGTGGCCAGTGAAGGCCATTCCCCAGTGGGGTGATCTCGATCTCAGCCAGATCATTCAGGGAAGCGCCGTGCAAATCCTGTAGCAGATCCACCGGCACGCTCATTTCAACACCGTTGGAGAGCGTGACATGAAGGGCGCGGCGCGCACGGATTAACCGTGCGGAGACCGCATGAGGAACTGTCGCTCTATGAAGCGCGTCTGCTTCTCCAAACTCGCCACCACACCTGATAGCGTCTGTACGGCCTTCCAGTGGCGTCTGACGGGCATACTGCGACACGTGAGCTGCTGAATGTTCGCCTGAACTACGGTATGCCTTGAGCAGATTACGGTCTTGCCCGGTTCTTCTGGTGTTGCAGGCGTCGGGCGAGCGCGGAGCGGGAGCCCCGTAGGGTGCCAAAGGCACCGACGCGGGGGAGGAGGATGCTGGTAGAGAGACGATGCGGGAACGCATCGTCAGATCATGACTTTGCGCCGTAGGCGTATCTGTTTAGCGCAGCCCTGAAAGGGCGAGCAGGGGGATGCCGGGTGGGAGGTCGTGCGAAGCACGATGGGGGCGGCCGTAGGCCGCGAGCCGGCGGGGGCGTAGCCCCCAAGAGGCGGGGCTTGGGTTCAATTTAGCTGGAAATTGCAAAGAATGAAAAGTTATCCACAGGAATAAGAGTGTTTAATAGGTGTTTAAGTAGTGTTACGGTTTTTCAGAGCCAAAACAACACACTGAATAATAACGATTTTATTGAAAGATTCCATCGTCTTGTGAATCCACTATGACGATAAACTGAATCCACTATGACGATAAACTGAATCTAATATGACGATAGAAAGTATGCGTAATTGAAATGACGATAAGCTCAGACTGAATCTAATATGACGATAATTGGCTTGCGTATGTGAAGTGACGATAGTAGCTATCTGTAATTGAAATGACGATAGAATCTTCTCCTTCCTTGTTCGACATTGCGCCTTCTTTGGCTATGGAAGGTGAGGATCGCACGCCCCTCCTGCCAGTCCGCCATCCAAATCAGGATCTATTCATCTGTGACGTACTCGATGCCATTCCCAAAGATGATATGGCGTCAATGGAGCATCCTGTTTTTTCGCTCTCGACCAAGCCTGACAACCGGATGCGACGCTATGAACACAATGGGAATATCATAGAGATCATCCCGTCTGGCAAAGGGCTGGCAACGATCCATGACAAGGATATTCTGATTTACTGCATCTCTCAGCTCGTTGCGAAAATGAATCACGGCGAACAACCAGGCCGAACACTCCGCCTTCAAGCTTATGACATGCTGGTCGCTACCAATCGTCAAACCAGCGGAGCAGGCTATAGGCTACTGACCGACGCATTGACACGCTTGCGCGGAACAACCGTGCGAACAAACATTCAAACAGGCGGCATTGAAGAAACGCGAATTTTCGGTTTGATCGAAGAAGCTAGAATCACTCGTAAGACGTTTGATGGCCGAATGCTTGATCTTGAAATCACCCTGTCAGATTGGGTCTATCGTTCAGTCATCAGCAAGAACGTCCTAACACTTCACCGAGACTATTTCCGACTTCGTAAACCGTTCGAACGACGCATGTACGAACTAGCCCGCAAACACTGCGGTATGAAAGATGAATGGAAGATCGGATTAGAACTGCTGCAAAAAAAATGTGGCTCAAATAGCCCGCTTCGCGTATTTCGATCCTTGGTTAAGAAAGTTTGTGCGCATGACACCAGCCATGCTCATTTTCCTGACTATGCCATCACAATGGCCGACGACATCATTCTGTTTCGCAACCGTTTGAGCCTTAAAATAAAGGCCGATGTTATCGTCCCTGTCAGGGATGCTCCCTACATTGATCCTGAAACCATGCATGACGCTAAAACCGTTGCGCCAGGATATGACATTTATGCTCTCCATGACGAATGGGTTTCATGGTGGCACGACATGGGGAAACCCGAGCTTAAAAGCCCTGCCGGAGCCTTTATTGGCTTTTGCAAAAAACGGCACGAGCGCAGCCCAATACGCTGATTCCAGCACACGCCAGCATGTGTGTACGCGCTTGCATGCAAACATGTACACATGCTTACTTGCCCACAGGACTTTCTCCCATCTTGCGTAGCCAGTCGTTAAACGCATCGGCCATCGCATCTTGTAAACTCATCCCATGCTTTCTAGCGGTCATATGCATGGCAAATGACATTTCCGGGCTAAAATAGCCCGTCATGGCTTTCTTGCCCTGACGGCTCGGCGCAACCTCCTTGCTGTGTGTGCCAACAACATTGGTGGCAGCAACCTTGCTTTCTGATGTGGCTACAACTGGCGATATTGCGGAATCACGGTCCCGCAACGACAGTAGAGACCCCTTCCGGCTCATGCACTAGCTCTCCGCTTTCTTGATGATTGCATGTTTACATGCTTGCATGTCCACTTGTAAAGCAGCCTTACCTCATCAGATGCCTTGCTTTTTGGCTCTATTTCCATTGCTGTTTTCCCTTCCGCCGCAGCATGACGAAAAACTGCACGATCAGCGATAATATATCGACATGCGTTCAGCCCGTAGCTTTCTACGAGTTGCGTGGCCTCCTCATACATACGCGGAGCGGTCGGACTTCCTGCTGTAAAAACGACAAAGGCTGGTTTGCCACGCATTTTTATAAGGCTGGCAGTAGTTTTAATCGCTGCCAAATCGAATGCACTCGGCCGACATGGAATTAACACCAAATCAGCAACTTCAACGGCAGCACTCGCCGCACTATCCGCG
Source organism: Acetobacter cibinongensis (assembly GCF_000963925.1). Lineage (GTDB taxonomy): Bacteria > Pseudomonadota > Alphaproteobacteria > Acetobacterales > Acetobacteraceae > Acetobacter > Acetobacter cibinongensis. The sequence continues at coordinate 8,349 of NZ_BAMV01000013.1, read as the reverse complement.
TGAGGCGGAGTATCAATCACTATGAACTCAGCCCCCTGACTCATTGCCTGTTCGATCTTAGCCGCGAGGCGCGGCGGAGCACTGTCAATCACAACTGGCGGAACATCCTTACGCCATGCGGCCCATTGGCTCGCAGTCGCCTGCGGGTCCACATCAATCACCAATGCCGTATGGCCAGCATCTTCAGCCGCAGCCGCCAGATGCAAGGCCAGAGTGGTTTTCCCAGCCCCACCCTTCTGGCTGATAATCGCTATTGTTGGCATGTGAACGTCCTTACATGACCGCATGTTTGCATGTGGTCATACGCGATAACCTACTAGACCGGCAATAGAGAACGACAGAAAGCAACCCATATTCAACGGTCGATAAACTCACCTTTCCCTCTGCACAATGGCAGCAACAGTGTTCTTGCTGATTCCCAGATCGCGGGCGATCCATCGATAACTCCGCTTTTCAGCCACCAGCGCCAGAACCTTCGGAGCCAGACGATCAGACTTCGGCCGCTGTCCTTTCTGTCGGCCGAGAACCTTCCCGCGCGCCCTGGCAGCGGCCAGACCGGACTTCACCCGCTCGCTGATCAGATCCCGCTCAAACTCCGCGATCCCGGCCAGAACCGTCGCCAACATTCGTCCATGTGGCGTAGCCAGGTCGAACGTCATCCCCGTTATGGCGATCAGGGAAACACGATAGCTCTCCAGCTCCTGAAGCGTGGAGATGAGATCAATGGTCGAACGCCCCCAGCGGGACAGCTCCGTCACCAGGATGGCATCAATTTCACGGGCCTGGGCCAGTACCATGACCTTTCGACGCTCGGCCCGATCCACCCGGACGCCAGAGCCGGTCTCCATGAAAACGTCCAGCACTTCATAGCCCGCGCGTTCAGCAAACCGCTTCAACTCGTCCTTCTGGCGCGCGCAGGACTGATCGGCTGTGGAAACCCGGCAATAGATGACCGCACGCTGTCCCATTTGAACCCTCCCGGAAAAACCACCATGCAGCCGTTGATACACCGTGGCTCCGGGTTGTCCCAATATGACTATAGTCTGATTGGGGCCAAACTAATTTGAATGGAAGAAATGTGGGGGGCAGAAGGTCCGGTTTGGAGCATTCAGACATCTTTTTAGCCATGCGTTCAGCTACATGTGACAATTTCTGTGCTCATTTTTAGGAACCAAGGCGTCCAGAAAACTAGGGGCTACTCAATCAAACCCCAGGACCAAACACCCGGCACTCGATAAATTTTGCATCGCGTGCGAATTTCATGTAGGAATGGGATAGGTAGTTGTGGCCTTGGTTTTGAGCGACCTCAAACACAAATGAAAGCGTGATTACTAGACTAACTTTCTTATGGCCCGTTCAGACTTTTCTGATCAAGCGCATTTCCCGGTTTAAACGCTCAAACGGCTCGCGCACTTTGATGGAAAGCGACAAGCATGGACCAGAACGACGGAAACTTCGACTTTACTAAACAGGCCGCTGATTACCTGCGCAAGGTAAGTAAGGACGATGGCTTATGTTCCAATATAAGGTCAAGCCACGCTCATATGCTCGTAGCTGCCGCCCTTGGATATAATTCCCGGAAGGCAATGCTGGATGACCCCAAAGGCCCGTATACAAAGAACCAGTGGCTGAGCCATACGGCAAAGCATGTTGAAAACATTCGAGCTACAATCCTGAGAATGAAAGGTGCATGTGTTCGCCCAGAGCATGCACCTGAAATTGCCCGTATAATTCAGGATGGTTTAACTCCAGCGTGCTGCGAATGTGGCGAGCACAATATTGACAACTTACCTATAGGATACGTGGAGCAGGGAGATGATGCTGACTGGGTCTGTGCATCTTGTTCAGCGGACGACACCCAATACGGAACTTGCTACTGCTGTGGAGACCACGTGATTTACACCGTAGAGCAACTAGATGCTAAAGGGCTCTGCTCAGAGCATCATGGCGAATTCGACCTAGATCCAGAAGAAGAAGAAGACTACGAGAGCTATATTGAGTATCTTGAGATACACTAAATTCTCTTCTCTATAGCGAATGTAAGAATAGCTTTCTGCGTTTCTCTTCTAACTTATTGCTCGGAAGAGAAACGCAATAGTTCCGCGATTTTTTCCTGATCCGAATATCAAAAATTCGAATACCAAAAACAAACATTATATTTCTATCGGTAATATCTCTGTGAATCTTTTTTCCATTGGGAAACTTTACCTTCAGCTATAAGGTGAAACGGTAAGGTAGAATCTAGGTAGTCTAGATATTCGTTTAATTCTTTGAGAAATGTATCTCGTAATGGAATAACTGGCTGAGGGGTAAATTTTGAAAACCCACCCCCATCATTAGTTTGCCACCAGCGCCAAAGTGTCGAACGGAATGGTTCTTCTGTTTCGGGTGAAAACGCTCGTGCACTTTCATGTACAGAGACCCCATAAACAGGAGCTAAACTCTCAGTTTTATAAGCTTGAATAATTGGCGATCCAATAATTACTTGTTGAAAAATATCACTTGCTCCCTTCTGGGTTTTGCTCAGTTGAGTTGTAAGTGAAGTTCCGAAACAAACTGGTCCATATGCTATTCCCCCTCTAGCAAGAAATCTATCTGGGTGATTGCGTCTGGCAATAAAATTTCCAACTAGATATATAATCGATGATCTTAGAACATTAACAATTTCAGACTTTTTCTCACTAACGAAAAATACGCCGTCATTAATTGGCACGGTACGCAAATTGAGCCTGTGATCTTGCTGCGCCAAATGAACTGCAAGCTGAATGCGAGCAATTGCATTCGCCGCTTTATGGATGGAGATCGACATCATGTTACCAGCTCCCATCAAGTCAAGCCAAGCGACATAATAGTTTTTCGGTTTTTCTATTCCCTCTGTCGAAAAATTGAGTTTTTCACGAAGGCTTCTGGCTAGCAATCGAGCCCCATGTTCGGGTGAACTGCGTTCAACGTAAGGAAACGTTGGCTTTGTATTCACGATAGTATATCCTAATTTTCTAAATTAACTATATAATTGATGTGTTATTATCCGTTGAAAGAAAAAATCTTCTGCTAGCAGATCTCCCCGACGAGATAGAAGAATTCATCAGGGACAGACGCTATGACAGCAACCGGATCAGGTTATCGTTTGCAAAGCGCAATATCACTGCCTGTATTCCCCCAAAAAAGAACCGGAACTCAAAGCCATCTTACAACTGGCACCTGTATAAAAAGCGCCACTTTATCGAAAATTTGTTCGCAAATCTGAAAGACAGGCGATGTGAAGCGACCAGATAATATCTGCTACGCTCATATATTCATATTTGCAATCAAGATTCATCACTCTATCTCAAACAATGATTCCTGAACCTAACGATATTAGGATTTTACTAAACCAACCATCTTTGGATCATAAATAAAACCTTCAATACTTCCTCCAGATATTTTCTCCACTATTTGAGACACAATATTTATCGGAACCAAAAACCATTCTTTCGGCTGCACTTGGTGCCCGAACCGATCTTGAATCGTCAGATCAATCTGTGCTGGAGCCAGAACCCTACCCTCTGACGTTGCCGCGTCCGTTCGACTATGCCTAATCGGTAAGCGGTCTCTAAGGCCCGGATAACGGTTCTGACGCTACATCCCGCACGAGATGCAATACTCTCATGACTAGGGAATAATCCACGATGTCCCTGAAAGCAGGCGAGTGCCTGCAAGACAAGATGCGTTTTACCTGTGATCTGACGAGATTGTGTGAGTGTCCAGAGAGTAGAAGCAAAAGAGGTCACAACCAAAAGCCTTTCAAAAAAGGCGAGGCTTCCTCTCTCCTGCTGATCTAAGGCTTGAAACCGGCTTCGGTTATCCTTAGAATATAGCTTCGGACGCAACGGGTGTTCCACCACCTTTTGCATCAAATCCACCTCGCCGCGGAATAGCGAGTTTTTGAAGCCCTCGGAGTTAGTAGCTCCGAGGGCTTCGTCGTTTCAGGCATTATGTATCTGTGAAGATGAGTCTGGCAAGAGCATCACACGCCCAACAGCCTGAAGTTCATTAACCATTCACAGCCCACAGATGCATGGGCATAGTTCACGACCTCCTGACGTTTACGGCCATCGGCGTCTGTGATTGACTCGCACGCTCTTACTCATTTACTTAATTCCTTAATTTTGTAATGCGGCAATCTGGTGATTGAAGGTCTGTTGAATCTTACGCTTCCATTCTGGTGCTTCATGTTCTGGTCGTAAACCTCCGCACAAGTCGAGCAACTCACGGATTAAACTGACTTCAACTCGACCAGACACGAAAATGGCCTCAAAAAATTCTTTGAACTGCAAGAGAGTTACCGGAATGATATCCAAACGCATCTTGTCATCTGTAAGAGTGAACCAAACGCCGATACGGAATGTTTCGGCGGTGTTAGAATCAATACGATTTGCAATGAATAGTCCATACACAGGCTTGCCGGATTGCGCCCCATAGTGAGACACCAGATCCGCCACATGACGACGTACAGGTTCACCTTCAGCGGCTTCTTGTCGTGAGCTGTCTGTCAATGTGACCTCAACCACTATCACAAAATCATGAAACTCAAAGATCAAGTCAGGGCCATTCCCTGGCGCTGTACCAACCGGCAAAAAGTCTTGGTCAATCTTAAAGCGCCTTGCCTCATACGGCTTGTTTTCCAAGCTGTTTATAGCAAGGAAAGCACGCCATAGAACCCACTCAAAATAAGCGGGTGCTTCGGCCTTTGGCACTTCGATGTCTTCGCCATTTGATAGAGTCTTTTTACCTTTTCTGGTAATGATGAGCTCCATGTAGGCAGCGATTTCTTCCCACTCCGCCGCTTGTCGAGTTGCGTATTCTTCTTCGTTCCGCTCCGACAACATCCCTTCGATCTGGTGGCGAATGACTGCTATGTCTGCCGGAGTGTCTGTTGGCTTACCTGTCGCGTCAAATGAGATGCCGCGCTTTGCAAGCTGTCGCAACAAATCATCCAGCACGACCAGCGCTGAATCCTTGTTGTCAGTCGGTAGCTTTGCACCATTGCACAAGGTGATGAAATAAGAGCGGTCGGAGTCAGGAATCCCGGCATTCTGAATCAGCTCCTCAACAAAAACGTGCTTCTCTGGCACCAGAGAAAGACCACGTCCTTTACTTTGCACCAACCCTGTTGCCTTGAGATAGCGTAGATTGGTATCAGCGTAGTCATTGAATGTGCCCGCCGCGTATCCATACAGCCCGGCGGCGGCTTCGCGCTCCTGTCGGTCGAACTTACGTTTGTTGGGGGATACGAGTCGTCGTGCCCGTAACGCTAGCACCTGAGCAACGATGTCGGCTAGTGGTTTGTCACTATTGGTGAGCTGCACAACAATCGCCATTTCAACAAAGTTGAGACGACTTTCCCCAGTTTGCTTCTCCAACTCAAGCATAATGGCTAGCGTATGCCGCAGCGGTGAGAACACCGAAAAATCAAACTTCCGTTCTAATGCTGACGGGATATAATGCGCGGCCAGAGCCCGCAAAAAACATTCCTGCATCGCCGGCACAGTATCGGCACGAATCAGCCGCCAGCCATTCGGTGTAATCATGTCGATAGGACCGATTTCACTTTGCGGGATACCAGAGGCAGGCGGCACTTCTGGATAAAGGAAACCCAGCTTATTTAGTGCAGAGCGCCATTTACGCCCTACACTGTAGGTGTCATCGTCGCCAAGCTCAACAATGCCATGCTCGCCCAGCAAACAGCGGAAAGCACGTTCCTGTTCTTCTCCTCGCAAATTGCCTTGCAGTGATGACGTGGACAACGCCACCAGACCATCACGTAACCGAAAAGGGCTGCGGACGGTCGTGTTTCCTAAATGCCAAGGCCTCATTATTTAAATAAACCTTGTGGCCCGAAGATATTTTTCAAAAGTACTGAATCGCCTCTCCGCTGTATTCTCACTTCCTGGGTAGCGCTGAACAAACCAATCTTTAAGATCTGTTAAGCTTGGCTTTGGGTTTGCCCCCCCCAAATACTTAATAGCTTGTGAAAAAAGCTCCGTTCTGTGCATTATGTTAGCAATGAAATTTATCTTTGAACTATTATCTTCCAATGCAACAAAATTTTGCCCTTCAACCGTCAAGGTTGACAAGTTATTTTCATTAAATACAAGACCAAACTTTTCAGCCGCCAATCTATAATAACGCCCCTGTCTACCAGCAGAATCTACCCCAATAAACTTCTCTATCTCATCATCTGTTTTAAATCCCTTATCAACAGCAGACGGAACAAGGATTACCTTATAAATATCATCGGCTTGCAAAAAATCTGAAGTGTCCATTATTAATACCCTACAAAAATATATTCTTTAACGTCGTTTTTGTTATCGCCAATCTTGCTACCTTGGTTTCCAATGGAATATTTGTAATCAACTGGCACGACTTCGACGTGGCTTTTATGCTTCACCATGATAGCTACCATTTCGTCAAGGGTCGGCTGACTGTTGGACGAATAGGACACCACAAGCACGCTTTCGCGGAACCGCTTAAAAAGCATATCAAAGGCTTCCGCTGCGCCCTTGCGCGACGAAAACGGCGTGGGGTACGACTTGAATTTCTTGGTGATGGTGTGTTCTTGAATTTCCACGCCTTGCCAGTCACGGGCCAAGCCTTCAACAAAGTGATAGCGGCGCACATACTCGTTATCAGACAACGGGGAATAATAGGGTGGATCGATATAAACCAAGCCCGGTTTGCAGTTCTGCAATGTCATTGCATCGCCGTTGCGTGCCTTGTTTTGTCTGCCGTTGTTGAATACGGCAGCATTCACCATATCGACAGCCTCAAGAAATTGATTACGAAACGTCATTAACAAGTCTTTACGTCCGTCGTCATATCGATGACCAACATAGGTAAAAATACCGCGCGGGCGCTTTTTTAGACAAGCACGAATCAAAGCCGACATGGCAATAGCACGCTTATACGGGTTCTTCACGGTCTTGATGTTAGCTCGCACTATGTCGATCAGGCGGTTATCGTCATCACTGAAATACAGCCCTTGAAACTTGGTTTCTACAAAATGATCTGTTGACCTATTCGGCTCAAGCAACGCTAATGCCTCGGCTTGTCGCAAGGTAATTTCGTTGTTCTCAATCATCGCCTTGGCAAACGTTGCCGACATCGCCATATAGTCGTTACTTATCACGGTCTTACCGTGAGACTTAAACATATAGCTCACCACGCCAGACCCCGAAAATAGGTCTAGGGCAGTGTCAAATTCAAACTGAGAAGCAACCGCCCAGATTTCTGGTAGTAGTTTATTTTTTGACCCCATATAACGAGTTGAAGGGTATTGCATGGCCTGCTGGGGTAACAGAGCGGGAACTAGTCTCAGATTAAAACGCTGCTTTGGTGGAACAGTAACAATCACATCCTCGCCTGTTCGGCCTTTGCCGTTGCATGAGATGTACCGCTTTGTTTGCACCACTTCTACGGCGAACTTCCGATACTGCTCATGAACCAAAGGATGGTTTGAGTTTGTCAAAATCACATGACAACCTAGCTCATGTAGACGTTTAACCTCTGAGGCCAACTCGACGTGATCCTCTTCGTAAAATTGCTCCTTAGTGTAGCGCTTGAAGTCGGCATACTCAGAAACAGGAAGATAAGGCGGATCAAGAAAAATAAAGTCTCCCGGCCGCGCATTTTCTTGCAAAACTGTCTTATAGTCACCGCAAATTATGGTGGTTTTCCTGAGTAGCGCAGAAGCCGCTTTTAGCGCGTCTTCATCTATGATTTTGGGGTTCTTGTACCGTCCAAACGGTACATTGAATTTACCTGATTTATTGACCCGATAAAGACCGTTAAAACAGGTTCGGTTCAAAAAAATTGTCCGCGCTGCGGCCTCTGTGTTCGACAACTTGGTAACGTCCAATGCGCGGACGGTATAAAACATCTCTTCGGTGTTTTCATAAAATCGAAGCTGGGCAATCACACCGTCAACATCATCTGCCACAGAACGATAAAGATTAATCAATTCCGGGTTACTGTCAGCAATGATTCCGCCGGTTGGATGCACGGCAAAAAACACTGCACCGCCACCGAAAAAAGGTTCAATAAATCGTCCATATTTTTTTGGAATTTTAGGAATTATTTCTTCTAAAAGCTGCGTTTTTCCTCCCGCCCACTTCAACAATGGACGAGCCATATTTACAATATGTTCTCTTGTTATTTCCGATTCATGTGCAAGCACGTCGTCTTTAATTATTTTATTTTTTATAATGGTCATGTTTCCTGCCCATTTTCCTCTAAATTACCATTGACCCGCTGACACATTTTTTCGTTTCTTCCGTTCTGCACCGCTTTAACATCCATATCCATAGCCTG
>NZ_BAMV01000014.1 GCF_000963925.1 Acetobacter cibinongensis | reverse complement strand
CCCTGCTCCACAAACAGGTAACCGCTGTTCATCAAACTGGCCGCAGAGACAATACCTCCATAGAACACATCGACTTCGCCGCCAGACACCGTAACCCCGGACAGAGTGCCTGAGACAGAAACCAAACCACCAGTGTTAACGGCAACAGAAGAGAAGCTGACACCAGTGGCAATATCGAGGGTTTCACCGTTGTTTACAACGGCACCAGATTGCACGGTTGTGTCGGTTTCCGTCTGTGTGGAACCTGAAGTAACGTTATCCATGCTCTTTTCTTTCGATACCGGGTATGACGCCATGAGGCGCACGGGGGAGAAGCGGAACAAAGTCTGTTGGGATATGTGAGGAATCTGGTGCTGCTGCTGGAGCTATCCCCGGATCAGGTCACATCCGGTTTCTACAGTCTTTGCATTTAGAAAAACTGAAACACGGTTTTTTGAAATGCAGAAAGTAGGTCCTGTCAGCAGCATAATTCTGAGGCGGGGCGCTGCGGCGAAAAATCGTGTCACCATAAAGAAAAACTCTTCAATTTAACGAGCTAGATGACAATCGCCGAGACACTTCGAACGCCACCTTCACGCGAGGTATATTTTTCTGCGAAGACTTCTAAAGAGGTTTGGAACTGATTGGTGTGACGTTTCCATGAAGTCTTTATGATAACGGAACGCTCTGGATGCAGACCTTTAAATTTTTTTCAGTATATTTACAGAAATGAGGCACTCGGCACAGAGATCTGTGCCGGGTGCCCAAAAGTCTCATCTAAAATGGAAGATGTAGTTATTATTTACTTTAGACTACATCAGGAACGGCTCTTTAATTGCTGATGGTGTCAGTCAGGATACTACCTGTTGCCGGGTCGAGTAGAAGTTGGCCGGAACGCTGATGCGTAAAGTCGAACAGGTCTTCAATGCTGCCAGATGTTTCGTCAAAAGACCCGCCGCCCAGACGCGCACCGTTCAACCAGTTATCCTCAATGAAGCGAACCACTGAAGATTCTGTTGAGAGTGTGTGGCTGACAGAGTTTGCCTTGGCGTAGGGAGAGATGACGATAAAGGGCAGACGTGTGCCTGGACCACAACGCCCGTTAACCGGTTGACCGCCAACGCCCATAGGCTGGCTACCAGCCGTGCCGCAGACGCCGCTTCCGTTGACCTGATCCGCAGTGGCATCAAAAGAACCATGCTGAGGAGCCACATACTGGTGATCATACCAACCATCAGAGTCATCATACGCGATGATGACAGCGGTGCTGCTCCATTCCGGCTGCTGCTGGATGAAGTTGACTAGTTTCACCACACCAGCCTGTTCGTCCAGCGGGTCGGAATAGCCGGCATGGCCATCCTGATACGCAGGCATTTTAATGTAGGACACTGCCGGGAAATTGCCCGCCTTCAGTGAGGAGTAGAAATCGTTCAGATCGTACTGATGGTTGGCCGGTTCAACTGCCGTCGAGTTTGCCATTGTGCTGTACCCAACAGCCGCCATGGAAGATGGGCGTGTATGCTGTGGGTTAGACGTGGTGGCAAAATACTGGAACCAGTTGTGATGCGGGATGTAATCCGTGACATCTTCTGACACTACATCAGAATAGGTACGGCGCTGGCAACTTGTCGTGCCGTCACTATTGGTCGTCGTCAGATCAAACCCGCCCATGAACCCACCCCAAGGGATGTTCTTGGTATTGAGCAGGTCACCAATGTTTTTCGCGTTCAGCAATACGGCATTGGATTTGGAAGAGCAGACGTCATATGCCGGGTCTACGTCATTAATCATCGTGTAGCCGCCCTGACCATCCGCAATAACGGCGCTGGACGTTGCTGGACCAACAATGGTCTGCACGCCGTTGGTCTGGCCGCCAACGACTTCCAAAGCGCCTGGCGTGGAGGGACCATAAGTATCTGTATAGTTATTGTCACTCATGGCAAAATGCTGGGCGTAGTTCCAGTAAGCGGTAACCGTGTTCCCGTCATAATAACCGAGAACCTGCCCTGCCGTACCAAACGCCCCCACACCACCGGATGTCCCGCGCCCTGTATATTTAGGGAAAAGGTCCATGGCGCCGTTGTTAGTCGCTCTCTGTTCTGGTGTGTACGCATGGTTTTGGTCAGCGGTAGCTGCCTGCGTCCTGTCAAGACGGAACGGTAGAGCTGCGGCACTGCCATTTGCACTGCTGCTGTTGGGATTCTGGTCCAGCAGGTTAGCATTCTGCAGGTTATTCACCTGCGGCGTGCCGGCTGCGGCGGTAAAAGCAGGCTCGCCACTCGGGTTTGCAGCCTTGGGGTAGGTTGCAAAATAGTGGTCGAAGGAAATATTTTCCTGATAAATTACCACAAGATGCTTGATGGGCGTTTTTGTGGCGAAGCTGGATGCCGGCAGATGCACGGTTCTGGAGCCCCGGATACCAGCAGCGTTGCTGAGGGCAGGCAGAGAAATAGACAGCGAAAGAAGAGCCGACAATGCGACTTTCATGGGCCTGGCGAACACCGTTAGGTCACCTTTCGTATTGTACTGCCTCCGTTGACGACACGCCCCATCATGAAAACACCGGCATCCAAGAGAGAGATGCCGGTCTGGACAGTGATGGATGCGAAACCGTAAGCAGAGCGCATAATTGCTAAACCAAACGCTCAATAGCCTTTGTTTTCAAATTGATGTGTGACTATTTCATGAAGAACTTATGACAACGGAACTCTTGCTTTTCTGTAAATAAGAATAGTTCTGAACATCTACCAACTTCATCAGAAACATGAGGACAGATTATCGAGGCATAAAACATGGCTATTAAGAAATCTCTTTCATTATAAATGATCTTTATAAAAATTACTCAAAAGACATGTAATTCGCTACTGGGCCTATTCTCCCGCATCGGGCACACGGGGCTGGGTGACTCCCTCTGCACCCTGATGGTGCTGAAAATCCGGCCGCTGAACAATCTGATGCCCTCCGCGTTCCAGAGTGACCGCCTCCCGTGTCACAGCGATAATGTGCCACCCTGCAATACTCTCCCCTTGGTGCACCAGATGCCCTGCAGAATTCTGTTCTCCCCGGAACAGCGCACCGTCCTGACCGGCAGAATGAACAATACCTGTCAGCACAGGCAAAGTATCAGACTGTACAGCAACGGTATCTGGTCGTCGACTAGGTGCAAACAACGGGCGGCTGAGCACTGTTTTTACGGTATCTTCTGGCGCAGTGTTCTCTGCCAAACGAATTGGCGATGAAAAAGCAGGAGAGGTTCCAGTCCAAAAGCCCTGCAAAGCTCCGAGCCATACCAGCACACATATTCTGTAGTTAAGGCTCATCAGCAGTTCCATCTGTTCTGAACGGTTTAATTATGATCTCAGACCACGGCGCAGCATGTGCTGGCACAACCCTGACGCCAAACAGTAACGGAGCGCCTCCTGTCCATGCGGTGTGCCATGCTGCCGGAGAGCCTCCCCAGTACCGTAAATGTAGCGCAGAAATGGCGTTGGCAAGAATTTCTTCATGCGCGTTTTCCTCCGGGCCGCAGCCCGGTCGGTGATGTGCCCGCCAGCGCACAACCAGTTGTTTTTCACGGTTCACTCCCAAACCAAGACTGACTTCATGCTCCTTCCCATCGGGTAGTTTTGTCAGAGTTGTCAGAGCCAGGCGGTCCTCAGCGCCTGTTACGGATCCGTCTTCGGATATAACAGCACTCAGAAGCTTGCGGAGAGTTGCGTCCGTTTCCGCCTGTTCAGCAATCCGGTCCTGTTCAGCGTGCTGGCGCGCCCAGCCACGCAGGCCGAATGTCACACCTCCAGACAGCATGAGAAACAGCAGCCCCAATAACGCCGTAACTACGAGCATCTCCAGAAGTGTAAAACCGCATTGTGCATGGGTTTCTCTTGGGGAAATACTTTTTCCCTGCCCGAGCATTCTCATGGCACGGAAGGCGAAGCAAACCGCCGCCCGGTCAGGTGCACACGCGCACCGTTACCCCAGAGCACTTCAACATCCACCGCATAGAACGCGAGAGGAATGCCACGGCCTGACGGAAGCACTGCTATCTGGCGGGTTTCCATCACCCAGCGATATCCGTCTGGGTCAGACCCTTCCTGACGTCCGATCGCGGGATGTGTCAGAACCAATGCACTATCCAGCCGGGAACGGGCACGGGCCAGCGCGTCCTCACGGTTGCCGGATCGGACCACCCTGTCCAGATTACCGCCGAGTATGGCCGCCAGCACCGCCATACCTGCCGCAGCAATAGCAATAGCCACAATCACTTCCAGTAGAGTAAACCCTCCCTCCGTCACGGAGCATCTTTCAGAAGCCATGTGCCATAATTCTCCCCGTCAGAGGGCTAACAGAGACGCTGAGAGTTCTGGCCTGCACATGCAAGACCCAAGCGACTGGAGCGCCAAGGCCATCAGGTTGGAAAACAAAGGGCATGGGCGCCAACAGGGCAGCTTCTTTTGGTAGATAAACTGTTTTAATAATAGTTTTTGAGGAAAGTTCGAGTATCTGATTCTGCGCCGAATTAAACCGGACTGTAATTGGCGCTCCTTTTGTCATGGCATCCAGACGCGCTGTGCGCAGGGTAGACAGGAGCGCCTCACGCGCCTGCAAGAAAGAGGCCAGCGTGCTGTGCACAGGGCCGCGCTCCAGCATCAGGGAGAGGAAAAGTCCGGCAATCGCCAGTACAATGATCATTTCCAGCAGCGTAAAGCCCTGCTCCTGTTTAGTGCGCCAGGTCATTTAGCCCCAACATGGCCAGCAACAGCGCTGAGACAATACCTGCCACGACTGCCCCCATAACAACAGTAATGGCAGGCACTAGCAACGCTACCAGACGTTGCAGATCCACCCGCACCGCGTCCTCATGTAATTCCGCCGCACGTAGGCACAAGGGGCCAAGCTGGGCGGTTTCCTCACCCAGGCGCATCAGATGAATAGCACGCGGCGGGAATAGGCCCGTACTTTCCAAAGGACGTGAGAGGCCTCCTCCCTCCCGCGCTACAAGAGCCGCTGCTGCCACGGCCCCCGCCCCGGCGCGGTTGCCAATAACGTCCTCACTAATTTTCAGAGCGCTCAGCAAAGAGACGCCATTCTGCAAAAGCGTTCCCAGCGTGCGCGTTAGCCTTGCCGCCATGATATTCCGTGAAAGCGCACCGACCACCGGCAAACGGAGCAAAGTCTGGTCAAACCGTAGGCGGAAGGCAGGTTGTGCCAGTAAAGCTCGCAGCATAAACATTGCCGCCAAGCAGCCAAGAAGCAGACCTAACCCCCAGCGGGTCAAAAAATCTCCGGCGGCAATCACACATCGCGTTAGAAACGGAAGTTGAGCTCCTGCCTCGGCAAACAGGGGAACAAACTGAGGAAGCACACCTGTAAGGAGCAATACGACCGAGCCAATGGAGGCCACCACCAGAATGGCTGGGTAAATCAGTGCGGATTGAATGGAGGTTGTGAGTTTACGCTCCCGCTCCATTAGCGTTGCCAGTCGGTCGAGAGCCTCCCCTAGAGCGCCCCCAGCCTCCCCAGCCTTCACCAGATTGATATAGAGTGGTGTAAAACTATCAGAACGGGTGGCAAGCGCCGTTGCAAAGGATCCACCATTCCGCATGGCGTCACGTAATTCTATCAGCACTGTGCGGGCGCGTAGGCCTGCACGCCCTGTTTCCGGCAAGGTTTCAATCAAAAACCGCAAAGCGCGGTCCAGATCCAGCCCTGCCCCCAGCATCAGCGCCAGTTCCCGCGTAATGTCAGCAACCTGCGAGCGCCTCAGACCTGTGCGGCGTAGGGTAAATGAGATCTGAAGGCCCGCGAGCCTGCCTCGTTCAGACTGTGCTGTCACGCGCACAGGTGTCAGGCCGCTGCGCCGTAAATATGCCACCACATGGGCCTCATCCGGCCCCTGTGCCTGTCCACGCTGGAGCTGCCCCTCTACTGTGAGTGCACTATAATGCCATGTGATACTCACTCGTTCGCGGCCCCGCTCACAGGAGCCATATCAGGCCGCGTTTCAGTCTCAGCGCGGATAATCCGCATGACTTCCTCAACTGTCGTTTCCCCTTCACAGGCGGCGTCTATCCCTGCCTGAAAAAGGGTCTTCATACCTTCTTCCGCAGCCTGCCGCTCAATAGCCGTGTGATCAGCCCGCGCAAGGATCAGCCGCACAATAGCAGGTGATGGCACCAGATATTCCGCAATGGCAATACGTCCGCGATACCCGGTGTGACGGCACTCCGGACACCCAACCGCCTGCCAGAGTGATGCGGCCCGCTCTGCTGGCACACCCAGTCGCTCTGCCACCACAGCGTCAAGCTGTAGCGGGGTACGGCAGCTATGGCAGAGCCCGCGCACGAGCCGCTGCGCCAGGACACCCCGCAACACGGCTGTTTGTAGATAGTCCTCCAACCCCATATCCCGCAGGCGGGTAATGGCGGCGGCGGCTGAGTTCGTGTGCAAGGTAGAAAGAACAAGATGGCCGGTAAGCGCTGCCTGCGCAGCAATCTGGGCTGTTTCCAGATCACGGATCTCACCCACCATAATGACATCCGGATCCTGGCGCAGAATGGCGCGCAGGAGTGTTGCAAAGGTCAGGCCGATTTGCGGTCGAATTTGAATCTGATTGATCCCGGCCAACTGATATTCGATTGGATCTTCAATCGTTACTACCTTGCGCTCAGTGACATTTAACTGCGCTAAACCCGTATAAAGCGTTGTGGTTTTACCGCTTCCCGTTGGCCCGGTAACCAGCACAATGCCGTTTGGCTCCTCCAGTGCTGCACGGAATTGCGCAATTACACCCGGAGAGAGGCCCAGGCGCCCATATTCAAATTTAACAGAGCCTCGGTCCAGTACACGCATGACCACAGACTCTCCGTGCAATGCCGGAATGGTGGAGACACGGAAATCCACCGCACGCCCGCGCACAGCCAGTTTGATACGACCATCCTGCGGCAGGCGGCGTTCAGCAATATCCAGGCGTGCCATAATCTTGATACGGGAGATAACCGCAGCAATCAGCCGTGCAGGTTGGCTTTCCATTTCATGAAGAACGCCATCGTACCTGAAACGTACCCCTAGCCTGTCTTCGAAGGGTTCAAAGTGGATATCAGACGCATGGGTCTCAACCGCTCGGAAAATAATCTGGTTCACCAGCCGGATCACGGGTGCTTCACTCGCCAGATCCTTCAGGCGGTCCGCATCCTCTTCAAGCGGATCACCCTCTGCGGTCCCCTCTTCCGTATCCGGAGAATCAGCGGCCAGTGTTGCCGGGTAAAGGCGGCTTAAAGCGGCTTCCAGATCAACCGGCAGTGCTGCCATTGGGCGCACTGGCAAAGAAACAGCCAGAGAAACAGCTTGCACAACAAAATCATCCAGCGGGTCCGCCATAGCCAATAGCAATATTCCATTCTCACACGCCAGCGGTACGGCAGACGCCTGCCGCAAAAAAGGGGCGGCAAGAATATCAGGGAAAACCGGCTCTTCCAGGGCCGCCAGCGCGGTGGCAGAAACCACCGAGTGACCTGTCAATGTGGCATAGGCAGTAGCCAACGCAGCCTCGCTGACCAGACCGAGCTGAAGCAGAATGGTGGGCAGTGCCTGCCGGTTTTCCGTTGCAACCCGTCGCGCCCTTTCCAGCACAGCGGCGTCACACGTGCCTGCCTGCATCAGGGTATCTGCCAGCCGAGTTTCTGCCTGTGCTCGTGTTCCCGGGGCGGGAAGAATGGAAACGCTCATCCTACGCAAACCTTTTTCTGAGATCTGGGTAGACCTGATGCTTGCAGGCCATCAGAACCTCCGGCACAAAATACCGCATGCGCTTCCTTCTTCTGGCCATTGCACCGTTTATTGGCAGCTTTTTGGGTGTTCTCATTCGTCGGCTTCCGCGTGGCGAAGCGGTTGGGATTGACCGCTCCCGTTGTGAGGTGTGCCACCATACTCTTGGCCCGACTGAGCTGATCCCTCTGCTCAGCTACGCCGCTCAACTTGGGCGCTGCCGCGCGTGCAAAGCCCGAATTGATCCGTTTCATCCAGCTATTGAACTCGCAGCAACGGCCATAGCGGCGCTGGTGCTTATGATATCAGATCCCAACTCGTCCTTTTTGTACGGGACAATCGTGCTGGGTTGGGTCCTGCTGGCATTAAGCTGGATTGATTTTGAAACCTTCCTGCTGCCAGATGTCCTGACCCTCCCCTTGCTGATAGGTGGCCTTGTGGAAGGGACTATAAGTGCAGATGGTCCCTCATTGTTCAGTCGGGTAGCTGGTGCTCTCGCTGGGTGGGCACTGCTGGTTACTGTAGCCATAGTATATAAGGCTGTGCGGGGCAGAGTTGGCATAGGAGGAGGAGATGCCAAACTTCTCGCGGCGGGAGGAGCGTGGCTTGGGCTCCAGGCATTACCTTGTGTCCTGCTCGGCGCATCTCTCTGCGGTTTCATCCTTGCTCTCGTTATGATGGTGCGGGGGCGGCACCTGAATGCCAGAATGATGCTGCCCTTTGGCCCGTGTTTGGCTCTATCAGTCTGGATAGCGCGATTAATGCAGCACATTTGGGGCTGGTTATAAGAGAACCACCCTTAAGCGACCAGATCAGCATGGGTCGCATGCGGAACGTTTCATCAAACTGTCACTATTTCCCCCCTCGCCACCCGGAAGAAGGCGGTGGTAAGCACCCTCACGGTCTTCCTCTGTTGCTGCGCACAAGGCATGAACACGTTAATGAGCTTCCTTGCTTACCTGTCCCTTGCACCTAGTCGCCATTTGGCTGTCTGGCAGGCATAGCGCGTGACGAATGCACGTCTTCCTGCTGGCCTGAGCGGGCAGATCCTAGCCTGTAGCGTGACTTTTGCCGGTGTTGCTTTTTTGGCCATGACAGGCTTTTCATTGCTCTCTTTCTACCACAACCGGGCCACAGCGCTGGAAGACCAGCGTGCGGTCCTTAGCCATACTGAACATCTCATCCGTCAGACCCCGGAGCTTAAACGGCGCTATCAGGAGCGCCATGCGTCGGCTTCCAGTAAGCATCTGCTGCTGGCGGGGCAGAGTGATTCTGAAGCCGCAGCCAACCTCGTACAGACAGTGCAGGCGCTGGCTACTAGGCGTCAGATTGAAATTGCCAGCCAGGAGACCGTACCGCCGCACGCCATTGGGCATTTCCGGGCAATTAGTGTGCGCATTGCGCTGACAGGAAATTGGGCCGCCTTTGTGGCGCTGCTTGATGATCTTGATCACACAGAACCCCGGTTACTGGTGGAAGATCTGGAAATTCAGCGTGCACGCACGGTTACCAACGCTACGCGCGGGCATACCAGCGCTGTAGATTCAACTCTTTCCATTACGGGTTTCAGAGCCGATCGCGGCACACCCGGTCAAACCGCTCAGACACCCTGAGGATCATGCCGCACATTCTCCGCCGCTTCAGCGCCGCCTCCCTCCTGCTTTCCATAGCTGGCTGTACCCAGAAACCGCCCGAACTTGCTCCTCTGCCTGTGCCTGCGCATGATATTCGCGCAACTGTACGGGAAGACGGAGCCGTAGCGCCCCTACCCGCCAACGGCCAGACGTTTGTACGTATGGGAAGCGGTACACGCGGCGGTATGCCAGGAACTGCCATAAGCGGAGGTGGCGATATTTCCTTGAATTTTGCTGATACGGACATCCATGCCGTCACAGAGCAAATTCTTGGCGGTATTCTGCACGTTAATTACATGATTGATCCCTCCGTGCAGGGCACTGCAACCCTACACACTGCGCAGCCTTTACGGAGGGACCAACTCATCCCTACCCTGCGCGTGCTGCTTGCAGGGGCTAATGCAACACTTGTGACGCAAAGCGGCCTATATCGGGTGGTCTCTCTATCGTCAGGCGGGCGAGGCCCCGGCTCCGGTGCTGGGTCTGGCAACAGTACAACGGCTATCCCGCTGCGGTATACAAATGCCGCTAGTATTGCAAAACTGATCCAGCCCGTTGTGCAGGGTGGTGGACACGTTGCGGCAGACCCGGACAGCAATACCATCATCCTTTCGGGAGACCCGGCCACACGGGAAACCCTGACAGAACTGGTCCATACGTTTGATACCGATACACTGGCTGGGCAATCTTATCTGCTGCTTCCCGCCACGACTGGTACAGTCAGTGAGCTTAGCCAAGCTCTGAAAAATGCTTTGGGTGTCCGCCGCACCAGTGGCGACGGCACAGGCACTGAGTCAATCCGTCTGTTCCCCATGCCGAGCATTGATTCCATTTTGGTCACAGCGCGGCAGCCGCGCCTGATTGAGGATGCGCGCCGGGCCTTTTCTGTTATTGAAGCAGGACGGAAACAGACAGTAAGGAACTGGAGCGCATTTTACCTTCAGAATGGCCGGGCGAATGATGTCGCCTATGTGCTCCAGCAGGCCTTCACACCTGAGCATGTCACGGCCGTTCCAACGCCTTCGCCCAAACAGCAAACGGGCATGGCTTCAAATAACAGTAACAGCTCATCCGGTTTTGGCAGCATGTCAGGCGCTTCCGGCCTGGGGTCAAGCCAGTCTGGGTCTCTGATGTCTGGTAATAGTTCTGGAGATTCCAGTTCAAGCGCCTTCGGCGGTAGCTTGAATGGTAACAGCGGACAAAACCAGACAACCAACCAGAATGACGGGATCAGCAACAATCCGCTTCTGGGCGGCTTGGGGAATATGAGCGAAAATAATGAGAACAGCTCTCACATTCGCATTATTCCGGACCTGCAAAACAACTCTATTCTGGTCTATGGTACACGGGCTGAAACAGAAACCATTACGGCCATGCTGCATAAAATTGATATCATGCCGCTTCAGGTGATGGTCGATGCCACCGTGGCGGAAGTCACGCTGAACGACTCTCTTGAGTACGGCACACAGTTTTTCTTCAAATCTGGTGGTATTAACGGCGTTCTGAGCAATGCAACCCAGAGCTTGGGCGCTGCCAATCTGGTCTCCTCTCAGCTTTCTTCCAGCTTTCCGGGATTTGTGTTGGGGGGCAGTGGGCAGGGCGGCGCGCCTTTCGTTATCAACGCGTTGCAAAGCGTTACCAAAGTGCGTGTTCTGTCATCCCCGCAGATCATGGTGGTTGATAACCAGCCAGCGTCCCTCATGGTGGGTAATTTGGTGCCCTACCTGACCGGTGCAACGACCAGCGTTGTCACCTCCAACTCCACCATTACCAATTCCATCAACTACCAACCAACCGGCGTCATCCTTCAGGTCACCCCGCATGTGAGCAATACCGGTCTGGTGACTTTGGATATCTCCCAGCAGGTCAGTTCCGTCTCATCCACGACCACAAGCACGGGGTCTTCCGGCATTAACAGCCCCACATTCTCCCAGCGGCAGGTGAGCTCCCGCGTGGCGATTGAGGATGGGCAGACGGTCGGGCTTGCCGGGTTGATTACAGATAACGCATCACGCGGTAATCAGGGCCTGCCCTGGTTGAAGGATATTCCCATTCTGGGAATGCTAGGTAGCCAGCAGACCAATCTACGGGAACGGACAGAACTTCTGGTGCTCATCACTCCACATGTTATCCGCAGCCAGAACGATGCCCGCGCCATGACAGAAGACCTTCGCCGCAATCTCGCGCAATCCGCAGCACTGGCACCCGAACTTGCTCACACGCAGCAGACAGGCTCGCCCGATCCGCAGCAACGGATTTTAAAAGCCATCGGGTTGCATGACTGACGCTCCCAACTCGAGCACTATGCACAACGCGTCCGGAAATTTGCCTGAGACGCAGCAAGGCTTCGCTTTGCTGCTCGTGCTCTGGACGCTGGTTCTTATTAGTCTAATTGGTACAGCACTGCTGGCTGGGAGCAAAGCCGCCACGGAGCAGGATGCGGCAGAGACTCTGCTGGCCACCACTCAGGCGGAAGCCGATGCCGCAATTCAGACCGCCTTATATCACTTATTGGCTGGAGGTGCCGCCCATTGGGGGGCAGATGGTCGCTTTCACGCCATTACAGAGCCAGATCTGACAGCAGATGTGCGTATACAGGTTGAGGCCGGGAAAATTAACCCGAATACTGCACCGCCCGGCCTGTTAACCGCCGTTTTTGAAGTGGCGGGATTACAGACGCCAGCCGCACAGACACTAGCCCGTATGACTGTGCTGTGGCGTACCCCTCCATCTCTAGCACAGCAGGCAAACAGGCAGGCCAATATCAGCCTGCTTGCAACACTGGGAACATGCAAACCCGCAGCACGCCCCATGCACACATTGGATGACATCGGGGAGATTCCCGGTATGACACCCAATCTTTTAGCAACACTCGCTCCACACATCTCTTTTACGCAAAAAGACATGCCCTCCCCTCACACACGTGATCCTTTTATGCGTGCTGTGTTTGACCGACTACAAACTCAGGGGGGGGCACCTCCTATCCAAGGTGCCTCTACCCCGCAGCGAGAGCAGGAAGACACTGCGGTAGACTGGGCAGAGCACACGTTAATTGTTACGGCACGGGTAATACGTCCCGGCGGCCATATGCTGATCCGCCGGGCTGTGCTGGCACCGCAGCCCGGGCGCAGCACCCCCTTTGCTTTTCTGTCACTCGGGACAATTCGCCAGGACCAGTTATAGCGGACCTGAAACGTAAACCGTATTTGAGAATAAAGACAGTTTGATGAACTTCGTGCTCTTCCAGCCCCCTGCCGGTTGAAACCTTACTTCACGAGTATTAGAGCATGGTCGATCGCGTTACTGTTTGGCTGGGAACATTGAGATCGCGGTGTTCAGCACCTTCTGGCGGTATGTTGCATTCAATGATGGCGTATGGGAATGATAATAGCCTATGGCCTGCATAAGATCACCATGAGCCTCATTGATATATGTGCGCAGGATAAGCGCAGACGCAGCCACATTGAAGCAGGAATCAGATACCAACCGTGCGGCAGTCTGCACAGCGGGCAAATGGCTTACCTCAGCCAGAGGCTGCACCCAACGCGTGTTAATTTGCATCAGACCCAGATCAGAACTGCCATCCGTATTCCGTCGGACCATGCCTGCAACGCCCCCTTCGACTTTCTGAATTACGGGAAGAACACGGGGTGGGATGTCGTATCGGATTGCACTGGCAACCATGCACGCAAGAAGGGGAATTGGCATCGTAATCCTGATCGCAACGGGCTATTTTCTGCACAACCCAGTCGTCGCTTTTCCGGGGCGGCGTTTTATAATGCGCCTGTCCTTCGCGCAAGTCCTGTGAGCATTTTATGACAAACTCTCCTCCAACCACCCTCCCCCCAGACGAGACTGATCCGCAGGCTGGTTTCACCCTGTTGGAAATTCTCGTCGTGCTAGCCATTCTGGCCTTGCTGATTGGGCTTGTTGCGCCTGCAGCACTGCGCCAACTTGGTGGCGCACGCGTATCAGTTGCAAAGCAATCCATCTCCCGGCTTGGCTCGGTGCTGGATCTGTATAAGCTTGATGTGGGAGCCTACCCAACAACGGAAGAAGGCCTTGCGGCTCTCATCCATAAACCGGCTGACGCGCAAAACTGGAATGGCCCCTATCTGAAAGATGCTAGTGAGCCAAAAGACCCATGGAACCACCCTTACAGCTATCAGGCTCCATCATCGCGAGACGGTCATGAGTACGACCTGTGCTCTGCTGGAGCCCGAGGCACTGGCGCCGCAAGTCCTGGCCAACCTGGCTCCATCTGCAATCCGTAATATTCTATGCGCCCGACAGCAGGGTCGGGCGCATGGTTCTCAGTTTTTCTTCTGACTCAGCGCAGCCCCATCAGCCTGAGCAACATCGCCCTTCCAGCCATCTGTCAACGTCTGCAAAAAGGCTATAATCGCCTTACGTTCGGCTTCATTCAAGGCTGGTTTTTCACCGGGCTTCCTGTCAAACGGGGCATCGCTCTTGTCAATGTTTCCCTGATAGGCGGTGGGAATATCATTATAGATTTGTACCTTGCCATCCGGCCCTCTCGGATAAAACCGCCCCGGCTCCAGATCCCGCATAACGTAGAAATCCATGACATCTTCCAGAGAATGGAAAACCCCATTGTGGAAAAAGGTATGGCGGGTTGCAACATTCCGTAGCGTTGGGGTTGCAAACATACCGCAATACGGTGCCAGATCCTTGCGGCCTCCCGATTTCTGGTCGCACACGCCCAGATCATAGTATGAGGCGTCACGCGTATGTGTAAGTGCAGGATTACGCGGTGCTGCAAGGGCTTCGTACTGATGGTCGGTAAAAAGCGGCGGCAAGCCATCCCCCCGCACTGTATCCACATGGCATGCGGCACAATTTCCTTTCTGCGGGTCGTTGAACAGCAGATAACCCTGTCGTTCTATCGGTGAAAAACGTGCTTTCCCCTGCAACCATGAATCAAACTTGCTGGAGTAAGAATGAAATTTCTGGTCTTCAATCTGGTATCTTGCCAGAGCAAACAGACCTTCTGATAGCAGGAAGTCAGATGATTTACGGCCTCTAACGCCTGCAAGATCCCGCAATGGTGCAGCATAGTCAGCTGTCTGGAGACGGGCCGTCACTTTTTCAGGCAGACCAGCCATCTCATCTGGGTCAAACATTGGGCCACTGGCCTGCTGATGCAGCGTGTCTGCCCGGCCATCCAGGAACAAGCCGCCTTGTGGTACGAGGTTAGTCGCAGAATTGACAGTGTTAGAGGCACTTTTGGCAGCATGTGCCCCTCCCCCTACCGGAACGGCAATGGTGGGGGCAACATCGTCTGCCACAGCATCATCAGGACCAATGCTAAACGGCGGCTGGCGTTCAAGATAAGTCAGGCTCGGAATTTCGCGCCGTCCTTCGCGGTTTCCCGTCACACCTCCCATAAAAACCGATGTATTTCCAGCTGGGCCATAATGCAGGCTGGGCACGTGGCATGACGCGCAGGAAAGCTTGCCGGAACCGGACAAAGCGGGATCAAAAAACATGGCCTTGCCGACTGTTGCCATGGTGGAGAGCGGTTGCTGCGTATGCACGTGCAGCTTACGCGGGCACGGGTTGCTTCCATCCGCAGTCGGATTGCAGGACTGCCCACCTGTTGGCTGAGCGTTGGCATATCCCGCAAGTCCGAGAGCCAGCAGTGCGGCACATCCGGTCACCAGAAATGTTGATTGAAACAGCTTAAAGGAGCGCACGAATGAAAACCTTCTTTTGCAGCGTTCGGACCTAGTCTTCCGGGGCCGGGGCTGCTTAGCACTAACCTCTTCTTGTAATTATGATTGTTTGATGAAAAACTTATTGGAATGGTGACAAGACTGAAATATCTTAAAACTGTCACAGCTTAGGTCCTGACTGGCCGAAGCCACCAATGCTAAAGTAGCCGTTGCGTTTTTGCCTAGCGAGATACCCAGTTAGGGTCTGGCCGTCATCCACACGAGAGTTGTTTGAACACACTATCCCTTAGCGCCTTCACTCACTGGTGGCTTGAGCAGAACATGGTCGTTCTGCGCAAAGCATCTTCCCGTTATCTTCCGGGCCGCCTGTCGCGCATGGTGCAGACTGTCCGGAACCGTTATGCCGTGCCCGTTGTGGTAATTTCTTCCTCAACAGGGACTTTAACCCTGCTTGCGCAACTGCCCAATCAGCCGTCCCTGCAAGTTCCCGCAACGCAGGAAGGCATGGCTGATATCACCAGCCTATGCGCGGCTCGTCAGCCTTTTTTGCAAAGGTGGCGTTATCGCAGGCAAAAGGCTCTCCATATACGTGTGGTGTTTCCAGACCTGCCGATTTTGCAACGCGTTATCCGGGTTCCTGCCGCCGTGGCGGGAGATGCTGTCTCGGTTATCGGGTATCAGATGGATCGGATCGTACCTTTCCCTTCGGACGAAAGTGTTTGGGGCCTCACGCCCCTGCCCTCTGACCATGCAGAGGAAGCTGAATATTTGCTCAGTGTCGCACCGCTGGCCCCTCTTGCTCCTTGGTTGGATGCCTTCAAAGCCGGTCACCTTAGTCCTGTTAGCGTTGCAAACCAGACTGATCAGTCGGCAGTAAGCCTACCTCTTATCGATCATAGCTTTTGCCAAAAAACATCCAGAAAAACTCTCTTTTTGATCGTGCTTGCTTTGGGGATATTTCTTAGTACGCCCTTCATCTGGCAGTCAGTCACTGATTATCGGCTTTCTGCTCGGCTGGAAGAACTCCAGCCTTCAAGGATGGTTGCAGAAACACTCCGCAACCGTATTGAGGCCCTCACAAGTGCCAGTACGCTCCTGAACCGAGAAATTCAACGGGTTGGCTCTCCTCTCGTGCTTTTGTCCACCTTGACGCAATCGCTACCTGACACGACGTTTTTGGAATCACTCTCGGTGAAACAGGGTCAGATTACGCTGGAAGGCCAGTCAAAAGAGGCCGCTCGCCTGATTAGTCAGCTTGAGCATGATAACACTCTTCAAGACCCCAAATTTGTTGGGCCACTCTTGCGTCTGCCTGATGGCCGAGGCGAAAGCTTCACGCTGCATGGATCTGTTCCGAATTAGGAACATGTTAGTGTTTGAAGGTATCGAAGTTTTGCTCAGATTGTAAGCGGAACACGTTGCTTCACCAGACTAAAAACGAAAGCGGTAAGGTATCTAACCGCCTCAAGTTGCACAATGATCTACCTAATCAGGATGAAATTTTCTGAGTGCTCGAAGCCTACATGTCTATAGCTCTAAGCTAATCGTTCATCGCATCTGAAATTTAAAAGTACCTATTTTAATAATTTAAGTAATAAACATAAGTCTTCACTTGATCTCATGGAGTAAATATCATTCCAAACATCGGCGTTTTTCGCTAATATAGAATGTGTGTTCTGGAAAAACTTATTTTTTATGTCTTGCTTAGAAACATCAGGCAACGAACGTGAGACATGGGAAATTGATGTGGAATTCTTGAAAATAACGGTAACTTTTGCAAAACGCTTTTCTGGAGCTTCTTGCAGAGTGGGAGCTTGAAAATCTGTTTCTCTTGAAATGAGTGACATTACAGACGAGATGTCTGGCGCTATGGTACCATCTTTAAACAAAGATAAATCAACATTTTTTTTGACAAGAAAAGCTGCTAAAATATACTCAATACTGAACTGTCCTTGCCTCCCTGTTTCTGGTTTTGTGACAGTCAAGGCTGCATCTCCTCCAGGAGGAAACGTCACGATTATTTTTTCTATTTCATCCCATGAAAAATTATTATTTTTACGTAATTCAAGGAAAGAAGAAATCGGTAAATAACTAGCGCCACAACATGGATAGAGCTTAAAAATTAGTCCGGGATTTTCAATAGCCCATTCCTTCCCCCAACCGTTCAGGCACGCTGCTGGCAGTGCGTCATCCATGCCTAATGTTTTAAAAAACCCAAATTGAGAGTCAAGAATATCTCTATTTCCCTCGACACCGGCAAGAGTTAAAAGAATAGCTGAGATAGCGGAACGCGCAGCAAAACCTGCATGAATAGGCTTCACTTCAGTTGAAAACTGCGCGCGTAATCCTGCTGCTTGGGTCGCCGCTATTCCTAAAGCATTACTCAGCAAACCGGGCGTCACGTTTAATAAATACCCAAGGGCAACAGTTGCACCTAAGGGGCCCAACGTTGCTGTTGCATGAAAGCCGGTCTCGTAATGTTTATGCCGCATGGCGCGCCCTAACCGCGCCATGGCTTCCACTCCCACACAATATGCCGCTAAGAACTGAATAGCCGTGACATTTGGAATATTGGGCACATATGCAAACAGAGCGGACAACACCACGATGCTGGGGTGGCCTCTTACATCAGAATGAATATCATCAAAATCGAGAACATGAGACAGTGTCCCGTTTAATAATGCCGCTGTTGCCGGGTCCACTTCTATGTCTTGACCGAGAAGGAAGCTGCCTTTTTGCCCAGCCAGCGGCAAAAAAGCGGCTCTTACTTTCTGATAGGCTGGATTATCAATGCCTGCAAAAGCGCAGCCTAGGCAATCGATTAAACCAGACCGAGAAAGCTCAATCACACTTTCTGGAGGATGTGCCGTTAAAGCCAGCTCTGAAAAACGATATGTTAGGGAAGAAGGCATAAAAAACGGCTCCTACAGTTTTGGGAAAAAGCTGTTTTGTGGCCTTTCCAGACCTAAAATGTCGCGTAATGTCGCGCCCTCATACTCTTTCCTGAACAATTTTCTTTTCTGCAATTCTGGAACAACATAATCTACAAAAAGTTCAAATTGTCCCGGAAACCATGCAGGCATGATATTGAAGCCATCAGCCGCATTGCTCTCAAACCACAGCTGCAAATGGTCAGCAATAACAGATGGAGTGCCTTTTAGCACATTATGGCCACGCGCCATCCCAACATGTAACGCTAACTCGCGCACAGTCATATTCTCTCTTAAGGCAAGAGCCTTCAAGAGCTCACCCCTGCTTTGGATTTCATCAGAAATAGCAAGATCTGCTGGAAGTGGGCCATCAAGGTCAAATTGCGTTACGTCGTGCCCAAGACGTTCTGAAAGAAGGCCAATCGCACTGGGTAAATCCGTCAATTCTTTCAGTTTTTGATAGTTTTCTTCTACTTCTGTTTCGTCACGACCAATAACCGGGAAGACACCGGGCATAACAACAAGATCGTTACGCTCTCTACCAAAGTTTACAAGACGCCCTTTAAGGCTTGCGTAAAATGCTTGCGCTTCCGCCAAATCCCCTTGTGCAGTAAAAACGATGTCTGCTGTACGCGCTGCAAGATTTTGTCCAGGTATGGAAGAACCTGCCTGAATAATAATTGGATGCCCTTGCGGTGGGCGCGATGCATTCAGCGGACCCTGAACCGTAAAAAACTGCCCTTTGTGGTTTAGTTGGTGCATTTTATTTGGGAGAGCAAAAGTTCCGCTGGCCTTGTCGGCAACAATTGCGCCATCGTCCCAACTGTCCCACAACCCTTTACAAACATCGACAAATTCTTCCGCTATTTCATAACGGTTATCGTGACCTGGGTGGGTGGACCGGGTAAAATTAGCCGCAGAGCGTGCGTAACTGGTTGTGACCACATTCCAGGCTGCGCGGCCATTACTGAGGTGATCAAGGGAAGCGAACGTACGCGCCACCTGATAAGGCTCACTATAAGTAGTAGAGACCGTAGCGGCCAGCCCTATATGCCGGGTGGACATGGCAATCGCGCCCAGCAAAGTTGTAGGCTCAAACCGGACCATAGTGGAAGGATGTGCCGTCAGGCTGGATGTCAGGCCATCTGCCAGAAAGAAAAGATCAAACTTGCCGCGCTCCGCTATCGCAGCGATTTTCTGAAGAAGCGCTAGGTTTTCTGAGCCCGTTTCCGCTTCTGGCACTCTCCATCCTGAAACATGGTGCCCTGTTGCCTGCACAAAAACGCCTAAATGCATTTGTTTTGACATAGCTTTGTCCTTATCAAAATTTCACTATCAAGACTGACGAAGAAAATCGGCAGTGCGCACATGCTGTGGGTGAGTAAATAAGTCATGCGATGGGCCGTGTTCGATAATGCGACCATTCTCCATAAACGCGACGTTACCTTGCAAAGCACGGGCAAAACTTAGTTCGTGTGTTACAATCACCATGGTCATTGCTTGCTCGCTTAATTGCTTCAGCAATCTCGCCATGCTCTGCACCAGTTCCGGGTCTAATGCCGCCGTAGGTTCATCAAACAACATGACTTCAGGCTGCATGATAAGCGCCCTGACAATGGCAACGCGCTGCTGCTGACCACCAGAGAGTGATGACGGGAGAGCATGTGCGTGACTTTCTAAACCCACAGTTTTTAAAAGAACCAATGCCTGATCTATAACATCCCCTCTCTTTTTCTTGAGGATTTTAAGTGGCGCAATGATAATATTTTCCAAAACGGAAAGATGTGGGAAAAGGTTGTACTGTTGAAAAACCATGCCTATTCGGGTTCTCTGGCGTGCAATTTCTCCACCAGAGAGTTCGTATAGCTTGTCACCAGTTTGTCTGTAACCGATGATTTCACCGTTCAGCCGAATAATGCCACTATCAATACGATCAAGATGATTAATGCACCGTAGTAATGTAGACTTTCCAGAACCCGACGGGCCAAGTAGCACACAAGTCTGTCCCGATGGTACAATTAAGTTGATGTTATCAAGGATGGTTTTTCCTGAAATTTTTCTGGAAAAACCTGATATTTCGAGACCGCTCATAACGGCTGATCCTTACGCGAAAGCCGACCTTCCACCCAGTATTGCCCCATGGATAAGAGAGACGTGACAACAAGATACCAGAGAGAGGCAACAATCAGGAGCGGTATAACATCATATGTGCGTTCATAAATTTCTTGCGCAGAATACAGTACATCTTGCAATGCTATGACAGAAACAACAGATGTCGCTTTTAATGTGCTTATAATCTGATTGCCCGCAGCAGGTAAAATGACTCTGAATGCCTGGGGAAAAACAATGTTATACATCACACCAGAATTGGTAAATCCCAACGCCCGAGCGGCATCCCGCTGGCCAGTTGGAACACTCCGTAAGCCTGTACGTATAATTTCACTGGTATATGCAGCGTCATGAAGAACCAATGCCAGAACTGCTGCGGAAAAGCCGGTCAACACATGGTTTGTTGGAAAAGAATATAGCTCGCCCAAACCGGGCAGCGTCAAAGCTAAGCGCGGGTACAACGCAGCAATATTGAACCAGAAAAATAACTGTACAAGCATGGGAACAGAACGAAAAACCCATACATAGAACCAGCTTACGCTTTGTAGTAGCCTACTATCGGCCTGCCGCATTGCCGCTAAAACAGTCCCAAGTGGAAAGCCAAAAAAAACTGCAAAAAATGTCAGTTCAAGCGTGACCAACAACCCTTTCAGCAGGGCTGGTGCCGTAAAATTTGCAAAAACGATCTGCCATTCAAAACGCGGATTTTTAAAAATTGAATAGAGAAGTGCTGCAACACAGGCGGCAACCACTATGGTCGCAAGGCGCTCCGCAATTTTTGTTTTGGGCACAATAACAAGGTTATGGCTCATTGTAAGGCCCTTCCATCATTTTGTGCGCCTACGGAGTTTAGAATATCCATATTGCTATAACTTTTTCCAATTTCACCGTAAGAAATACCCCATTTATCAAGTATTTTCTGGTAAATCCCGAGTTCTATTAAGCGATTAACAGCATCTGTTATAACTGGTGTTAACGATGACGGGTGGGGCAAGCCCATTCCAACATAGCTTCCGTGACGGTCCAGCGTAGCAGCAAGAACAATTTGTCCGTGGCTGCCTTGCGCCATGGCCTTTACGCCTTCGTAAGGGCCAAGAAAATAAGGAACACGGCCACTAATAATAGCCTGAACACCTGCTGGGCGGGATGGAAAAAGCATGACAATAATAGGCGCTGCCCCCACTTGTTTACACTCCCAACTATGGTTTTGCAGCACAGTTGCATTTTCTGTGCCAGACCCTGCGCCTATAGTGAGACCGCATAAATCATGCCATTGGGTCACCTGCCCTTGTGTTGAGGCCAAGCCTAAGAGACCAAGGCGCTTGTCATCAAAATAGGAAACAAAATCTATTTTTTTCAGCCGTGTTTCTGTTACGTTCAGGTTAGCTAAAGCTATATCATAACGATGGCTGGCAAGCCCAAGGACCGTGCTTCCCAAACTTCCCGGGTTCACCCAGTACAGCTTTAACCCCAGTAGTTGGGCTACAGCTGCCATAATATCAATCTCCCTGCCCTGCAACTGCATCGTATCTGGTGTAAGGAATACCGTGGGGGGCGTTGTTGGGTGAGTGGCAACCAATAACGCTCCACTGCGCCTGTATTCAGCCGGGACACGCTCTTGCAGATCCTGTGCAACAGGCACGGCAATATCTGTTTGGTACGGAATAAAATTTTCCGCCTTGCGCCCCAAGTTCTGAACCAGAACAAGGCCCAAAACCATAAGAATACCCGCACAAAACACTTCTCGCTTCATGAAAAAAGCAACTTGCTTTTAGAAACTTGCATTAACGCGTCCGTAGTAATACGCGCCATAAATAGGCAGACTGGATGCAACCTGATCATACGGGCGTGTGCCAAGATAGTTGTTTTGTGCCGGAACATGCCGTGGCCGTTGGTTAAAAATATTATTTGCGCCAATGGAGGCATGCCAGTGTCGGTTAAAGCGGTACCCCACTTCCAGATCAGTCATCCAGACAGGCGTATTGCTAAACTCAGAAAACTGAGATGTGGAATATCTGACAGCCGCAGGTGCTAAATCCTGATATGTTAGCAGCGATGTTGTCTGCCCATAACGTGTCTGGCGTACGTTCACATCCCACACACCGTTGCTCCAGAACGCATTCAGCACAATTTTGCTCCGTGGCGAGGCCGTGGTGAGATAACCAATTGTCTGGGCACTCACCAAGGGGTTGCCATAAGCATTTGTATTAACATGATGCAGACGGGTGCGATTGAGATTCAGCATCATGGAAAGTGTGAGATTTCCATATTGGTGCAAATGCAGGAGGTAATCGGCCTGAAGATCCAAGCCTTGTGTACGGGTGCTTGCCGCGTTTGCCATATAGTTGGCTTTGATATTGTTGAGGTTGACGTTTCCGCCTGTAGGAAGCTCCATACCTGTCAGAGCAATAGCATCATACGCAGTCTGACCATTCACAAATCCTGACCCAATGATGCGGTCCCGAATATTGATCTGGTAAACATCTGCCGAGAGATGGAAGCCATCAATCGGCTCCAGAATAATGCCACCTTCAACATTGGTAGACCGTTCAGGTTTAAGATGCTGTGCCCCAATTGAACGACCAGCCTCACTGGTTGTCGACAACAGACCTGATGCTCCAGTGGGGGTTACGCCAAGGTTGCTAAAATGCTCTTCCGCCAAAGATGGCGCTCGAAAGCCATTACTAATGGTCCCACGTACAGCAATACGCTTGGTGAAGTCGTAACGCGTGCTGACTTTACCATTTTCTGTATTGCCAAAGTCAGTGTAATGCTCAAAACGCCCAGCGAAATCGAGATCCCAATGTTTAAGTGGGTGGAAATCTCCATCTATATAACCGGCCCATACATTTCTGTCCCAATGGCCAGCATTATAGGGTGAAAGCGCTGTAGAAGAGGCCATCCCCCCTTCTGAATATGAAGCCAGATCGCCTGCGCGAATGCCATACATTTCCAGCCTGTGCTCAGCGCCCATGGCAAGAGTGACTGGTACGGCATGTGCAATAGAGAAATTACGCCTTAGATCAAGATTACTGGTCCATTGGGATAGGGTGAAATTTGATGCTCTTACTTTAGTGGGAGAGTAGCCATATTTTTTATAATAGCCTGAATTGAAAGTGTCTTTGTTATCAATCCGGTCATTATCTTCTCCGTAGAGAGTGCTAATATCCCAATCAAATCCTAGAAGGTTTTTACCACGGAGGCCAATATTGGCTTGGTAGTCGTCCTCATCAATGATTTCTAGCGGTGAGAAGCCTGCTGGGAATGCTGTTGGTGCTACTGTTGGTAGGCGGTAATGCTCTATGGCCTCAGCATGACGATGCGCATAAGTAATCAAGCCGTAGCTTTCTATCCCTTCCGTAATCGGCTTTGCCCATTCCAGAGCAAGGTTGCCTCGTGTTTCTTCTGGCGTGGAAAGGCTTTTATCAGACGTAGGTGCCCAGGAAGACCCTGGCGTCCATTGGTGGCTCCAGACACTTTTAGAACTGTTGACGAAATGGTCCGTATGATAAACTTGGCCACTCAAATGCAGGAAGCCATCCCGCCCCAACTTCATTCCGCCATCCATACCAACAGAATACTGCCAGCCGTCACCGTTATAGGCATTCGCTCCGGTTTGAGCCGAAGCATCCAGACCATGGTCTGTTTTCTTTGTGATAATATTGACAACCCCGGCAATGGCGTCTGACCCATACATAGCGGCCGCGCCATCCCGCAGAATTTCTATGTGGTCAATTGCGTTAGCTGGTATCATATTCAGATCCACAGCCGTTGAACCTTGCTGTGGACCTGCTGCTGCCGTCAGATTGGCTGTTGTATGCCTGCGCTTACCATCCACAAGAACCAGCACTTCATTAGGGTTCAACCCACGCATACGAATTGCAGAGGTAAGAGCCCCGGTTTCTGTCGGTAAAGTTGCCATGGTAATGGACGGGTCAACACGCGTTATTGCATCAGCCAGATTCAGTTGGCCTGACCTCCGTAAAGTTGCGGCAGAGACAACGGTTATCGGCGATGTACTATCGCGGGCTTTTCGGTTGGTCGCATGGGTCCCTGTAACAATGACAGATTCTGATTTTTCACTAGAAGACGTCCCTGCGTCCACCACATCGGCCGGAACCGCAGAGGCTTTGTTACTATACCGAGTATCCTGAGCATGAGCAGCAGAAAGAGGAAGAGCCGCACAGACGCCAACAAGCAAATACCGCTTTTTTGTGTGGTTTATATGTTGAAAAAAAAGATCACCACTCAACGACATTACCCTGCGCCTTCATAATTTAACTATTTAATATAGTTGATGCAAAATACACCCACATAAATCCACGTCAATAAGGGCATCTGATTTCACGATGGTTTTTTGATGAATAAATATTAATGCATCGAGGTGCTGAAAATAACGCTACCAATCTCCCTAATTTATATAATTTTCACAAAAAGGGATAGTGAAATTGCAAAATGAGAAAACAATCTGGCAACTAGTTGACCAGAAAGGCCCCGTTTTTGAAACTTTAAGTGACAGTGTGTGGGAGGTGCCTGAAACAAATTTTCAGGAGGTTTCTTCTTGTGCGCTTCATAGAGAAACGCTCTTGGAGCAAGGGTTTAGGGTTACAGAGTGTGCAGGAGGCCTAAAAACTGCTGTCATGGGGGAAAGCGGGAGCGGCGGCCCGGTCATTGCTTTTCTAGGGGAGTTTGATGCACTCCCCAACCTCAGTCAGGAGGCCAATGTTTCCCACCCTGCCCCGATTACTCCAGACGGGAATGGGCATGGATGTGGGCATAATCTATTAGGCGCGGGTGCGCTGGCAGCTGCAACAGCGGTAAAAGACTGGCTGGAACAGACGGGAACCCCAGGCACGGTGAGATATTACGGCTGCCCCGCTGAAGAAGGCGGTGCGGGAAAAGTGTTCATGATCCGTAATGGCGCATTTGATGGCGTGGATTGTGCTATTAGTTGGCACCCTTTCGCTTTTACGACTGTCTGCCCTCCGTCTTCTCTCGCCAATGTCTGCATGGACTTTGTTTTCACTGGCCGGTCATCCCATGCTGCGATGTCCCCTCATCTCGGGCGTTCAGCGCTGGATGCAGCGGAACTTATGAATGTTGGGGTCAATTACTTACGCGAACACATGCTGCCAACCTCCCGTATCCACTACGCTTATATAAATGCGGGTGGAAAAGCGGCGAATGTTGTGCAGTCAGAAACGCGTATTCGTTACATGATACGCGCTGAAAAACTGGAGGATCTTTTTCCGCTACAAAAACGGGTGGAAAATATTGCGCATGGCGCCGCGCTGATGACTGAAACACAAGTCGATATCCAGGTTTTAAGCGGTATGGCTAACCTCATGCCCGCGCCAAAGCTGGAAAAACTGATGCAGGATAATATTGAAGAGCTTGGCCCACTCCCTTTAAGCCCGACAGACTATCAATATGCTCAGGATATTCAGGCGACCATTCCACAAACCGACATCGTATCCGCTTATAGCATGATGGAAATTCCCTATCAGGAAAATGTCTCTATCTTTAATGAGATTATTCCGTACCGGCCCTATTTCACAAAAAATATCTTAGGTTCAACAGACGTTGGCGATGTGAGTTGGATTGTACCAACCGTGCAATTACTTGCAACCACCATGGCAGTTGGAACCTCGCTTCATTCATGGCAGGCTACTGCACAGGGGAAGTCCTCCCTTGCCCATAAGGGCATGTTGCATGCAGCCAAAATTATGGCGGCAACTGCCATTAATATCCTTGAAAACCCATTCATACTGGAAAAAGAAGGTAAAAAACGAGATTATAAAAGCGTTATTCCAAAAGCAGTTGAGCCACCGCCAACGCATAAGCCGCAATGAGGGGCAAATTCTATTGGTTTTAACGCCTGAACTCTTGCACTAAAGAGCAGTAAATGGCGGCTTGTATGGAGTGCAAGCCGCTACTACTCTCAAGCTCTTATTCTTACGCTTTTTCACACGTGTATGAGGTGTAGAGAAATTTTTAGATGAACAGACATAATACCCTCGCAAAAAGAGAGCCTGCAAGTATGTCATCCTCTATGATTATTACGGGTTACATTGTCGGATACATGATATTTTTTATTTTGCACATCACGACCATTAATAAAATATTTTCAACATAAAAAATTTTCTTTCTCAAGAAAGTCAATATTATATCGTGCGTAACAGTCTGTCTCTCGCTTCTTGAGCAAGCGCGTTGAGGCCAGATTGCTCATAGAGTGCTGCTAATGCTTTGTTTGTTGGCACATCATACGGCGTGGTCAAACGCCTGGTCTCCAAGATCTGTTGTGCCCTAGAGTTTTTACCTGTCCGTAGCATGGCATCCAAAGCGACTTGTTCAAATAGATCTCGTTGCGCGTGGCTTCCACCAATCTGGCCAATACGACCCATAACCGGATCCAGCAAAGGCAAAACAGCATCATAACGTTCTTGAGCATGTGCCGCCAGAGCTTCTGCCAATGCCGCACCTACCTCGCGCCATGCTGCATGAAGAGTTGATTTTTTTTGCGCCGCAGCACCTCGTATTGCGGTCAGAAGGACATCTCCTTCTGGTTTGCGGGCACGCAATAAGCCATAGAGGTAATGAAGAGTCAGAAAAGGTTGGGCAACGTCATGCTGTCGCGGCACCAGATAGGCGCTCAAATCTTCCCAGCGATTACCAATGTCAACGCCTGTGAGTTCGAGGCGTAACAAGAGAGAAACTGCGCCGGCTTGATCCTGAGAAAATGTACGGTCACGCGCCCAGCAATGCTCATCATATATCGCCAAAGCTACAGGCTGCTGACCCAAGCTGATATGAAACAGTGCCTTGTGCCACCACAGATGTGTGTAAAGGAACGAGGTGAGACGCCCCCACTCCTGTGTATGGGCAGACAGAAAAGACACCCCTTCTTCTATACGACCTTGGGTGAGCATGATATGGGCCAGAGCATGTTGTGCCCATGCCTCTTGTGGGTCTAGCGCCAGTGCCTGCCGTGCAGCCTCCTCCGCATGGTCAAACAGATGGCATTGCTCAAAAGCAAAAGCCCGCATCCCCTGAAAATGCGTATTGCTGGCGGCGGCTGAATGGCAGAGCTCCGTAATACGCAGCATCTCCAGAAAACGGCCATTATTAAAATCATCATACTGATGAATTTTTAGAGCCACCAGATCGCCGGGCCACTGGCTTAAAAGCGTTTGTAAGGTTTGTCTTACACCGGCCATGTCGGACTGTAGCCAGAGGGTAAGCGTTTGCAACAGCAGCTGCTCACGCGCATTAAGCCCCGTGGCCGCCTTGGCCTTTTGAGCATGCTGCTGCGCGGCCTGTGGGATATCCCCTGTTTCAGACAGCATCCACAGCAACCCGGCATAAATATGCACCAAGCCATTCTGGGAGGTTTCCGCCGTTGCAAGAACAGTGATAATGCACTGATTATACCCTAGAAAACCCTCTATAAAGTCATTAACTGCCTGAAGGTCCTGCGCAGTTTGAACTGTTATGGCGTTACCCAGAATATCCTGCATGTCTGTTTCTTTTTATGACTAAGCGGTTGTTACGCGTTGGATAAGCTGCTCTATAAGCTGGTTCACCATCTTGGGCTGTTCAAGCATGATTTGATGCCCGCAAGGCTCCAGAACAGACACGGTTGAGCCAGACAAAGCGGCATTTACATTCTCAACAACAGAAAACGGCACAAGACCATCCTGCTTGCCAGCTACCAGCGTAACCGGAAAAAAGGGGAGATCTCTCAAACTGTGCGCCTTGAAAATAGGGCCATTCCGTAACAGAGCGCGCATCATGAAAAGGGTATTGCCCTGTGTTGCCTGCCGCTCCTGCGCTATCAGGTGAGCATCGGTATTGGGGTGCCATGCCAGAGCCTCAAACCGGCGCGCCAAGCGCTCGCGCAGAAGCTCCATGACAGTCAGCGGCAGCCTGTCCATCCAGTTGTTAAAAAGACCACGGCGGCTTTGCTCATGCGGTGCTGGCCCCAGTAACATTGCCCCGTCTATTGGGAGAACATGGTGTTTCTGCCAGACTTGCAGCAACCATGCCAACGTAAGGCGGCAGCCAAAAGAGTGCGCGATAATAATGTTTTGTTCTGTTTTATATTTTTCAAAAATAGTTAGAAAATCTGTCAGGAAAGCATCTGCTGTAAAATCTTTTTCCTGCTTGGAGTTCTGACTCTTACCGTGTCCAAAAGCATCCCACGCCACAAGATTAACGGATTTATGAGAGAAATGGTCGAACTGCTCCCGCCACTGGTTTTTATTGCCACCTCCGCCATGCACAAAAAAAAGGGTTAAGGGCGCGCTTGTCTGGCGTGTTGCCACATGCAGCTTGCGGCCAGATGTAATAGGCAGGCCATGTTCTTGCAGAGTGTGCGCCATATTTTATACCTACTCTCTCTTGTCGGAGTGGTCCGAGAAAACTTCCTGCCAACTGGGAACACAATCTGCCCAGCCCAACGGCGCAGCGTGGTACACGCCAAGAGCAATTGCACGTGCTGTCACTACGGTGGCTGCTTGTAGAATTTCACAAAAATCAGTCAGGTTGGGGGCAGGTTTTTCTTCTGTGGAAATGCCAAAAATTGTGTCGCCATCTTGTGGTAGGTGTGCAGGAAAAACACCGCGAGCCACACCGTCCTGCCCGACTATGGCCAGACGTTTGGCTTGCACGGGCGTAAGGGTCGCATTGGTTGCAACAACCCCTATAGTCGTGCCTGCTACGTAATCCGGCTTTATGCGCAGTTGTTGCGCGGCTTGCGCGCTGTTAGGCGCAAAGCCCAACCCACCGAATTCCGCGTTACGTTCAAAAGGTGCGCTCCAGAAATGCGGCCCGTCACCTACTGTGGCGTTGCCAATGGCATTGACCGCTATAAGGGCGGAGACTGTATAGCCTGCGGCTGTTATCACGCTGGCACTGCCAAGGCCGCCACGAAGAGTGGCCGTTGTAGCCCCTGTGCCTGCCCCGACCGTACCCTGCGCCACCGCATCAGACGAGGCTGCCTGCGCGGCCTGTTCCCCCAGATGGGCATAAAACCCGCGCGACCATGTTTTATCACCGCCATTTGCCAGATCGAACAGGCTAGCCTGAACAACAATCGGCACACGAATTTTATTGTCGAGTGCGGGTTTCTTTTTAAATTCCTGTTGCAGGACGGATTGCACACCGCTGGTTGCATCCAGCCCATAGACTGACCCACCAGATAGGACGATGGCATGAATACGTTCGACCATCATTTCAGGCTCAAGCAGTGCTGTATCTCGCAACGCAGGTGCACCACCAAGAACGCTGATAGACGCTATGGCAGGCTTGGCAAAACGCACCACAGACACCCCCGTACGGTGCGTGAAGTCCTGCACATTGCCTACGCTTATGCCTGCAATATCCGTAAGAGAGCCGCTCATACGTTTGTGTCTTTCCATAAGTCTTTTTGAATAAGGGCTGCTGTGTGGGCGGAACGCGGATTTGCAAAAACCTGCCCGGTTGGCCCTTCCTCCACAATCGCGCCGTCAGCCAGCACAATGACTCTGTGCGCCATATGCTGGACCACTGCCATGTCATGACTGATAAAAACAAGAGAAAGTCCGGTCTGTTGCTGCTGCTCCAGTAGCAGATTCAGCACCCGCGCTTGGGCAGACGCATCCAGTGCCGAGACAGCTTCATCTGCTATAACGAGAGAGGGATAACCAACTAAAGCCCGCGCAATGGCAATACGCTGCCGTTGCCCACCTGAAAATTCATGCGCACGCCGCCCAAGGCTTTCCGGCGGCAAAGCCAACGCATGGAGCATGTCGGAAACGCGTTTCTGCTTTTGCCCATCATCCAGCGCCCGCGCCCACAAGGGTTCATCCATAATAGCGCTGACAGTCTGCCGGGGGTCTAAAGAACTATACGGGTCTTGAAAAATCATTTGCAGGTCAGGACGTAGCGACCTGTTTTGCCGATGAGCGAGATGCTGTGTTTCCACCCCCTTATAGCGCACAGAGCCGCTTGTAGGTGGCATAAGCCCTGCCAGAATATGGGCTAACGTGGTTTTGCCGGTGCCAGACTGACCCACTATGGCGACCGTCTCACCCGGCTTTACCTCAAAATTCAGCCCCTTCAGGATAGGGCGTGTGTTCCCTCTCCCCCCGCTACGAGAAAAAGAGACATTCTGCACAGCCAGAAGCTCAGTCATACTGTGCGCTCCTAATTGCCTCGGGTTCAAACAGGCTTAAAGGGGGGCGTGGCGTAAACTGGAGAGAAAGTGCAAGCAAAGCTTGCAAATAACTGGATGTTGGCTGAGCCAGCACTGTCTGAGTTGGCCCATACTCGACACACTTGCCACCACGCAACACGAGCACTGTGTCTGTATTATGCGCCACAAGCTCAAGGTCATGTGAAATAACGACAACTGCCATATTTCTTTTTTGCGCCTGCTTTTTTAGCAATACCATGACATTGCGACGTGTTGCCGGGTCCAACGCTGTGGTGAATTCATCAGCAATAAGCACCGCTGGTTCTCCGGCCAGAGCAGCAGCCAAGAGAACGCGCTGTCTTTGTCCCCCAGAAAGCGCAAAAGGGTACGCCTGCCGCATGGAAGTGCCGCTCGGCAGGCCAACTTGTGCAAGCCAGTAGTCAACGCGCTCCAGACGCTCTTTTTTACCAAGGCCCGCAGGCAGTGTTTGTGCAATATGGGCGGCCACTGTCATACCGGGGTTAAGCGCTTTCATGGGTTCCTGCGGCACATAACCGATACCCTGCCCCCGCAGCCGGTAGCGGGCGTTCTCCGGTAAGGCAGTAAAGTTCCTACCCGCTAGCAGCACACGTCCTGTGGTGTGAAATACTGGCGGCAGCAACCCAAGGCAGGCAACGCCCAACGTGGTTTTGCCGCTTCCAGATTCCCCAACAACGCCGAGAATTTCGCCCGCCTGCACATCAAAGCTCAGATCATGCAGCACAGTCCTCGATGTTGCAGAATACGACAGGCCAACACTGACCTGCTGCACCTGTAGAGGGATGGTTCCCACTGTCATGATATATGCTCCTGCCGGGCAAAGCGGTCTCTCAAACCATCTCCTACCATGTTGGTCCCCAGCACAAGCAGCACCACAACCACCCCCGGCACGGCCACCAGATGTGGATGGTCATAAATATGCACCTGATAAGATGCGAGAATACGGCCAAGCTCCGGCAATGGGGGCGGTGCGCCCAAGCCAAGGTAGGACAACCCGGTTTCGGCCAGCATGGCCAGTGCCACGTTGACAGAAAACTGCACAAGCAAACCCGGCACCATGTTGGGCAACACATGGCGTAGCAGAATACGCCACGGTGTAAGTGCCGAAAGACGGGCTGCCGCTATGTAGTCCTGCGCGTAAATATTGGCTGCCGCCTGCTGCCCAAGCCTGACGAAGCCGGGAATAAAGAAGATGGCCAGAGCACATATTTCCTGCACCACACCAGCGCCACACAAGGTCACCAAAAGGGCCGCGATAATAATGGGCGGAAACGCAATACCCAGCTCAACCACGCCATTGGCAATGATTTTTGTTTTCTGCCCCGCTGCCGCAGCCAGAACGCCCAGCCCTGTACCCAGCCCGAGCGCTAAAACCATTGAAAGGTAACTGATGCCGTAGCTGTTTACTGCGCCCACTAGAGAAAATGCCAGAGTGTCCCGGCCCAGCGGGTCTGTTCCCAGCCAGTGTGCAAAGGTGGGTGGTTTTAAGCGGGCGTGTATATCTATACCAAAAGTGGCATGTAAATGTGCAAGCCAGAGCACGGCACCCGGCACCAGCACACCCAGCACACACGCACTTCCTAAGGCCAGCCCAAGAGACGGAAACCTTGTGTCGCTTGTAATGCGCTTCAGAATATTCATGCCGCACGACCATTTCGGCCAGAAGCCAGCCAAGGGCTCAGACGCATTTCCAGCCATTGCAAAAGGCCTTTTTCAACCACCACCACTGCTACGATAAGCAGCACACAGGCCTGCACAACGGGAACATCTCGTTGATTGACGGCTTCCAGCAACAGAGCTCCGGTGCCTTTAAGGTTAAAGACATTTTCCACAATAATGGTGCCAGACAGCAATAAGGGTATTTGTAGCGACACTACCGCAAGCACAGATGGCAGGCTGCGCGGCAGCACATGCCGGCACAGCACCTGCCGCTCTGACAGACCATGGGCACGGGCCGTCAGTATAAACGGTTCATCCAGCACTGCTATCACGGCGGAACGCGTGTACCGCGCAAGCACGGCAGCTTGTGGTAATGCCAGCGCAACTGCTGGCAACACTAAGGACCGTAAGGCGGCGCTACCACCCTGCTCCCACCCCGCAAAACCACCCGCAGGAAACCAGTGGAGAGAGAGTGCGAAAAAACCGGTCAGCAACATAGCTAACCAGAAATCGGGCACAGCTTTTGTGAACTGTATGGCCCCCATGAAAGCAAGGTCCAGCCATGTACCCCGCTGCGTTGCCGTAAACACACCCAGTAATAAACCCAGCGTAACGGCTGCGGTAAGCGCTATCCCGGCAAGAGGCAAGGACACTTGCAGCCGCTCAAGCAGCAGGGACCAGACGGGCACGTTATAGCCGTAGCTCTGTCCGAAATTACCGTGAAGGAGGCCCGTTGCCCAATGCCAATATTGCACAGGCAAGGACTGGTCCAGACCCAGTTGGTGGTGCAGGGCCGCCAGAGTGTCCGGTTGGGCATCTACCCCCAGTAGCACCTCAGCGGGATCTCCGGGCAGGAGTGTCATGCTGAAAAAAATGATGAGACTTGCCAGTATCAACAGAACAAGGCGGCTGCCAATAAACCGGAATGGCCACAGAAAATTTTGCATTATTGCCCCCAAAACACGCTGGACATTGGCGTGGCAGGCAATGGCAGCCTATTCCATAACCCTTTTACTTCACGGCGTGCTATATTGGTGCGGGGCACGAAAAATAGAAAAACATTTGGCACATCGTGGGCCAGCTTTTCCTGCATTTGCACAGAAAGCGTGTGCCGTTTAGCAGGGTCCTGCTCGGCTTCATAGGCTGCGTACAAGGCCTGAAAATCTGGATTATTATAGCCAAAATAATAATCTTTTCTTGCGTAAATTCCAATATCATCTGGCTCGGTATGGGCAATAACCGTCATATCAAAATCATGATGCCCAAACACCTGTGCCAGCCACGCAGGCCATTCAAGCTGTGTTATCGTCACGTTAAGGCCAACTTGTTCCAGATACGCAGCCACAAGTTCACCCGTGGTATGCGCATAGGCTATTGGCGGCAAAACCAGTTTTAAACGCGTACCCGGCTCAACCCCGGCCTGTCTGAGCAGAGCCTTGGCTTTTTCTGGGTTGTACGGATAAACACTCGATAAATCAGTATAGTTTTGGTTTTCAGGGCTCATGTGAGACCCCAGAACCAACGCGCCGGGAATATCCATTGCCTCTGTAATGCCAGCGCGGTCCAGCGCGTAGGCCAGAGCCTGCCTAACAAGAGGC
Organism: Acetobacter cibinongensis; assembly: GCF_000963925.1. Lineage (GTDB taxonomy): Bacteria > Pseudomonadota > Alphaproteobacteria > Acetobacterales > Acetobacteraceae > Acetobacter > Acetobacter cibinongensis. The sequence continues at coordinate 20,844 of NZ_BAMV01000014.1, read as the reverse complement.
TGGGCAAAGAGTTTGCGCCTATTATTCAGCGCAAGCATGGCTTTGAAAGGGGCAATCCCCTGTTTGACAACAAAAGCGGAGTTTTGTGTAAACCGTGCCGCCATTTCCGGTGCCGGAAAGCTTGGGTATGCATCCAACTGACCATCCAACAAGGCATTGGCTGCGGCCAGCGGGTCGGTATAAAACCGGAATATGACTGTCTTGAGTTTTGCCGGTGTGCCCCAATAAGTCGGGTTCTTCTTCAGCGTAATGCTCTCGGCCCGCTTCCAGTCCTTGAAAATGAATGGTCCGGTACCTATGGGATGCTGAGCATTGCCCGCCGCCGACTGTGGCGCAACAATCACCGCGTCTGCCCACGCCAACTCTGATAAGAAACTTGCATGAGGTGCCTTGAGTGTTACCGAAACGCTCAGATCAGAGGGACAGGAAACATCCTGAATGTTCTCAAAAATCTGCTTTTGCGGATTAAGGCTTTCCGGTGCGCGTGCTCTATCAAGAGAAAACTTGACCGTAGCGCAAGTTAAGGGCGCACCATCATGAAACTGGACATTGGGATGCAGCGCAAACGCATAGTGCACCCCATCTGGCGACACAGACCACGATTGAGCAAGAAGAGGATGAACAGCCCCCTGCTCATCCTCTGCCGTCAAACCCTCATAGATATTGGCGTAGGTGACGTTCCGAATACCTTCTGATGGGTTGGTTGTAGGGTCCAGTGTGGATGGGGAAATATTAATACCAACAGCAATGCTTCCATCCTGTGCGCCCGCCATAGCGGAAGACGGCGTACCACCAACCGCGCAAAACAACGTCAGGCCAAGAATGATCCTAAGCCTCGTTTTTTTTGGGCGATGAAGCGTTGCAGCAGAAAACATTATGGAATTTCACCTGGAGCAGGGCGGGCAAGACCAAGATGCTCCCGCAGAGTTGTGCCCGTGTACTGTGTGCGGAAAAGCCCTCTCTTTTGCAATTCCGGCACAACCAGATCAACAAAATCATTCAGACTTTTGGGCAAGATAGGTGGCATGACGTTAAATCCATCTGCCGCTCCCGTCACAAACCACTCTTCAAGCTGATCTGCTATCTGGGTTGGGTCGCCCCAGATTGTCCAGTGCCCTCGTGCCCCGCTGACTTCAAGATAAAGCTCGCGGATGCTCAGGTTACGTTTACGGGCCATTTGCAGCAGCAGGGTCTGCCGGCTCTGGTTTCCGTTAATAATAGCCGGTGGCTCTGGCAATGGTCCATCCAAAGGCAGGCCGCGCAGATCTGTCCCCGTCATGCGGGACAGCAGCAGCAGGCCCACTTCCGGGTGGGTCAGGTTATCAAGCTGATCTTTCAAATCTTCCGCTTCGGCCTGAGTGCGCCCCACAAGAGGATACACACCCGGCATGACCTTCAGGGACGAAGTGGGCCGACCGATAACGCGCATCCGCTCATGCAGATCTGTACGGAAAGCACGGGCTTCTTCTCTATCCTGCTGGGCGGTAAAAACCATTTCCGCTGTTTCTGCCGCCAGTTGGCGGCCCGGCTCTGAAGACCCAGCCTGCACAATAACAGGCCGCCCCTGAGGAGAGCGTGGAATATCCAACTGGCCAGAGGCGGCAAAGAGCGGACCATCATGTGTTACGCCACGCCGCAAGGTGGGGTCAAAAAAGAGACCGCTTTCCACATCTCTAACAAAAGCGCCATCATCCCACCCGTCCCAGAATTTCATGACCAGATCGGCAAATTCCCGCGCGCGCTGGTATCTGTCAGCATGACGGATATGGTCTGGCACCCCATAATGCACGGACTCCCGCACATTGGCTGTTGTGACCAAATTCCACCCGGACCGCCCGCCATTGATTTGGTCGAGAGACAGAAACTGCCGTGCCAGATGATAGGGCACGGTGTAGGTTGTGCTCACGGTCCCCACAACACCAATGCGCTGAGTAACGGCTGAAAGTGCTGAAATAAGCGTGAGAGGCTCAAAGGATGACGCATAGGTCATCCGCTTGAAACCTTCTATTCCGTCCTCATCAATCCCGCTGGTAAAATCTGCTATAAAGACCGCATCAAACAAGCCACGTTCAGCAGTTTTTGCCAGTTCAATATGATGCTGAAAATTAACCCCCGCATCTTTAACAGAACCCGCGTGCCGCCATGCCGCTGCATGATGCCCTGTCGGAAGAAGAAAGGCTGCAAGGTTCATGGTGCGCGACATATAACTATACCTTTTCGTTATATAAATAAGATGCCTGAAACCCCATTTTTAACGAGCACAAACACCACCGCCAAATCTGGCCTGAAAAGAACGATATAAGCTTCGCATTCGAAACACAATACGAGGAAGTTTTTATTTCCACTAAATTTTATTGTTATTTTAGGGATGACGAAAAAATCATATGTAACTGTAAATAAAAGAGTTTTTCATACGCGGAATAGCGCAATCAGATTATGCAAGCAGAATAACCCCACCACACCCGTTATTAATTTACATTAATTCTTATTTTTTAATGTTGTTTTTATTTTTAACTATGTGTGATGGTTTTATTGGATCAACAGCGCACTGACAAGTCAGAGCGCAACAGGAACAGCAAGTCAAATGCGCAAACAGAAACCACTTTTAAAGCGTATCATCGCTGGGCCTATAAACTGCTTAAGGCTTATAGACAGACCCCGATGTTGACAGCTGATCCGTCTTCACTTCCGCGCGTTGCACATTTTATCAGGGACTCTTGATCATGCTTTCGTCGAAAGCTTCCTTTTTCAGACTTAACCGCCTTTCGCAAAAATATACGCTTTTGGCATCAAGTATGCTATTTGTTACATTCAGTAGTCAGGCATTGGGGCAGACACATCATAAGGCTGCACATCCAGTCCCATCTGAAGCTAAAAGCCAAAAAACGGCAAAACCAGTGCTTCCTCCCCCAGCCAAGAAGGCACAGGATGTCACAGCACACGAGACGGAAGAGGTTCTTGTTACGTCAGAAAGACGAACGGAAAGCCCACAGAACATTGGCTCGTCCCTCAGTGTTATTAGTGGCAAAGCACTCCAGACGCGCAACGTAAATAACGTTTTTGATTTGCAGTATCTTACGCCGTCCCTGCAAGTGACACCCCAATTTGGAAGCGGTCAGCCCGCCTTTGCTATTCGTGGCGTCGGGTTTAATGACTATGCGAGCAATAATGCCCCGACCGTTGGCGTGTATGTTGACGAAGTCGCTAATCCTGTGCCCTTCGCCACAAACGGCATGATGTTTGATATCAGCCGTGTAGAAGTGCTGCGCGGCCCTCAGGGCACATTATACGGTCGCAATACAACAGGCGGTGCGATTAACTATATTCTAAACAAACCAACTTCCACCTTCCATGCGGGAGGAGATGTGCAATATGGCCGCTTCGATAGCGCAAAAATTGACGGTTATATTTCTGGCCCCATAACCGACAAACTGCGCTACCGCCTCTCTGGTGAGACCGAGCAAGGCGGGAACTGGCAACATAATAGCGCAGGGTTGGGGCTTGGCCGCGTAAACAGAGGGGCAGCACGCCTCCTGCTGGATTATCAGGCAACAGATACTCTGAAATTTGAATTCAACCTGCACGGTAGCCGTGACCGCTCCGATGCAAATGGGCTGCACCTCTACAGCCCGATGGCTGCCTACAACAAACTCAATCCCACTGCCCCAGTTTATGCTGTCAGCTCAGACAGATACCAGACAAACTGGGGCACATCTCCCGAATTTGCCAAGCAGCTTGGCATTAACCCGAACACCAAACCGTTCTCCCATGTAGATGTTGGGGGTATGAGCTTCCGGGCAGAAAAAACACTTCCCTTTGCCACGGTGACTGACCTGATAAGTTATGACAACATGCAGCGTCAGGAATATATGAATTTTGACGCATGGCCTGCTACATTAGCGGATGTGTCCTTCAAGACCCGCGCCAATGTGCTTGCCAATGAACTCCGTTTTACATCGCCCAACAAACAGCGGCTAACATGGGTGGCTGGCATTTACTATGCACACCAGTATATGAATGACCGCTACCAGTCCGGATTTGCAGACCTCTACGGCTTTGACCGAGACCTGCGCTATTCGCAGTTTGTAAACACCATTAGCGGTTTTGGGCAGGCAACGTATCATATTACCAGCAAGCTGCGCCTGACCGGCGGCGTCCGGATTGAGCACGAACAGCGTAAACTGGCGAATATGGGGTCTTTCCAGGTTATCAATGGCGCTATCACAAACCCTGGTAACGTGCTGCATGGAGAAAGCACAGACTTCACCCTCCCCTCTGGCAAGTTTGAGGTGCAGTATAATCCAGTCAAAAATGATATGCTCTATGTCTCTTTTACGCGCGGCATTAAATCTGGTGGTTTTACAACGTACAATTCAAATGCCGTTGGCGTCTCCGCCGCACCGTTCAAGCCTGAATCTCTGCTGGCTTATGAGGTAGGGAATAAGTTCTCTCTTCCTGAACAGCACTTGCGGTTAAACGTAGCCGGTTTTTACTATGACTATAGCAACCAGCAGATTCAATCTGCATCGCTCAATCCGCAGACAGGATTGGTGGGGTCTATTGTCAACGCACCGCGCTCTCACATGTATGGCGGAGAAATTGAGGCTGAGTGGCACCCCTTGTCCGGCCTGACGCTCTCCCAGTCCGCTGGGTTTGCTGTCGGAGCCTTTGACAAGTTTTCATCTCTTGCCGGAGCGCATATTGTTAACGGCACCTATGTAGGTGACTACAGAAACCGTAAGGGAGAACAACTTCCTTTCCCGCAATTTACCGTCAATGGTTCTGTCAGCTATAACTGGAGCCTTGGGGATTACGCCCTGACAACAGGCATGAATTACAGCCTGCGCAGCACCTATCACTCCCTTTTTGGCGGAAACTATAATGTGCCGGGCTACACCCTTTGGGGAGCAGATCTTGCCTTTGGGCCTAAGAGTGGAAAGTGGTCTGTTTCTGCTTTCGGGAAAAATATTTTCAACAAAAAATATGATGTTGAAAGAAACTATTTTGTTGATGGTGCTAATGTTGCTCTGGCAGGCATGCCCGCTACTTGGGGTGTAAGGCTTGGCGTGAATTATTAACCTGCCTGGACAGGGCTTACCCCTTTTTTACAAGGATCCCTCATCATGAGTAAAAGAGCCGGGCACATGAACTTGCTCGCCATGATCAATAATGGCGGGCATCACTTGGCGGCATGGCAGCACCCAAAAGGCCAAGGCGGTGCTGGCCTGAACATTCAAACCTACGCTCATATAGCCCAGATAGCGGAAAAAGGGCTGCTTGATGCCGTTTTCGTTGCGGATGTTGTCGCGTTATGGGGGCAAGATCTGGAGGCCCTCACCCGTACATCTCGCGGTGAACATTATGAGCCCCTAACCCTGCTGTCCTATCTTGCAGGTGTCACACAGCATATCGGGCTTATTGCGACAGCCACAACCAGCTATAACGAACCCTATCATATCGCGCGCAAATTTGCCTCCCTCGACCATCTCTCCGGTGGGCGGGCTGGCTGGAATGTTGTGACCTCGGTGGTTGGCGCAGAGGCACGAAATTTTGGCCGAGATACCCATCTCCTTCATAATGAGCGTTATAATAGAGCAGAAGAGTTTGTTGATGTCGTAAGAAAACTCTGGCAGTCGTGGGAAGACGGGGCCGTAGTCAAGGATGCCAAAAACAGTCGCTATTTTATACCTGAAAAGGTGAAAAATATTCACCACAAAGGAAAGCATTTTGCGGTAGAAGGCCCCCTTAATATTTCGCGCACGCCACAGGGCGAGCCGGTTTTAGTTCAGGCGGGTGCCTCTGAGAGCGGAAAACAGCTTGCCGCACGCATTGCCGAAATTATTTTCTCACCACATGATGAGATAAAAGCAGCACAACATTATTATCATGACATTAAAACGATGGCCTCTCAGTTTGGGAGAGCGAAAGAGAGCATTCGTATTCTTCCAGGCATAACACCTGTTGTTGGAAAAACACGACAAGAAGCAGAAGATTTCTTCGAGCAATTACAAAATCTCATTGATCCTGTGCTTGGCCGCCGACTTTTGGCGGATACATTGGGTGACGATATAGACCTCAGCCACGATGATATCGATGGTCCTCTACCCGATATTCCCATTGGCAATAAAGGCAGCAGACGGGATTTTGCTGTTGCGCTGGCGAAAGAAAAGCAATTGTCCATTCGGCAGCTTTATCTTCACCTAGCTGCAAGAAATGCAATTGTCGGAACAGCAGAAGACATAGCAGACCGCTTTGAAGAATGGTACGACAGTTACGCTGCTGATGGGTTCAACCTGTTTTTTACGCATGACCCCGGCGGAATAGAAGATTTTGTTGAACTGGTCGTGCCTGAACTCCAGAAGCGGGGGCGATTCAAAAAACATTACTCAGGCAACACGTTAAGAAGCCATTTTGGGTTTGACGTGCCATCACCCCTCCATGCTTAGCAATGGATCTTCCATGACTAAAAATAATGGCAAAACAAAACTGACCTTTGGTTTCCTTAACAGATTTTACACTCCGTCCATCAACACCACCTTGTCAGCTTACCATTCCGGCTTGTCGTTATTAAAACAGGCTGAACAAACTGGTCTGACGACAGGCTGGGTGGCGCAACACCACTTTCATACAGAAACCGGCGCCCTGCCCTCACCTCTCGTATGGTTGGCTCACGCGGCACAACACACACGCCATATCCAGCTTGGTACTGCCGTTATTATTCTCCCTCTTGAGCCGGCATTACGTCTGGCAGAAGATGCAGCAGTGCTGAATGTTCTGAGTGATGGACGGCTGGAGTTGGGGCTTGGCAAAGGGTTTGATACGGAAAGCTTCGATCATTTTGGTATTCCGGTAGAAAATCGTAACAAACTCTATGATGATCATATTGCCACGCTAACGAATGCTCTTGCCGGGAAAAATATTATAGATGATCTGGTTCTCTCTCCACCAGTTCCTGACCTTGTGCATAAAATATGGGAAAGCAGCCGTAATAGTTGCGCTGTCGCAGAACGTGGAAACGGGCTTATCCTTGCCCCTCAGCCTCCGGACAAGCCCGCGCATTCACTGTTGATAGAACAGTATTTAAACACCTGGCGTACCCAGAAACCGCAAACACCAGCACGCATAGCGTTCATGCGCGCCATCATCCCCGGAGCCGATAAAAAAACGGTTGAGGCTGAGATTGGAAGTGACATTTTACGCTATGTACGAAGGTTTATACCAGAAGCAAGTGCTAACAGCCTACAGACTTACTTGAAAAACGCGGGAGTTTTTTGGGGGCATCCGGAAGAAATTATTGAAGACCTCTCTCAAGACCCCACACTAGGATCAGTCTCTCACTTTGCAGCCCAAGTGCAGACTTTCTCCACATCTGCAGATCAGGCATCCCACAGATTGCGTCTTTATACAGAGCAGATTGTTCCAGCCATAAATTCTCTTTTTGGGGGAGCATAAATAACCATGACAAACCCTTTCAAACTGGGTTTTTTAACACATGTCAGCGCTGACGCTGAACCGCAGATAACCTATAACAACCTGATCAAACTTTTTGTGGCCGCAGAAAAGTTTGGTTATGAGAGCGGTTGGATTGCACAGCACCATCTTTCACGCGGCACAGGTCTTTCACCCTCCCCGCTCCTGCTACTTTCTGCCATAGCGGCACACACGCAGCACATTCATCTGGCAACAGGCATTACGGTTTTACCTTTTGAAGACCCTATACGCTTGGCGGAAGATGCAACTGTGCTCAATAGCTTAAGTAACAAGCGCGTCCAGCTTGGGTTGGGCAGCGGTGGCGCTAATGTCGTGTCATTTCCCGCTTTCAATGTGGAGTATGAAAAACGGTCTGACATATTCAATAATAAATTAAACGTCTTACAGAACCAGTTTGAAAATTCATCCTTACCAGATGCTCAAATTTTACGGAAAAAATTATGGCACTCACATAGCACGCCTGAAGGAGCTGTATTGGCAGCACACCAGAGTAACGGCTTTCTACTAGGCACGGCAGTGCATAACCCTGCAACAGTACAAAAGCCTCTGGCTGAAGCATACCTCAACACATGGGACAATAAGAATGAGAAACCCCGTCTTGGCATTATTCGCGCAGTCTTTCCTGCAACGGACCGCCAAACTGCACAGCAGGAGCTTGCCCCAGATTTAAAGCCTTTTGGAGACTGGCTAAAACGAGAAAAATTGGCGGCTGGAGAAATATCCGTTGCTGATATTATAGATAAATTGAATGTTCATCATGGAAGCGTGGGCGATATTACTTCTAGCCTACAAAAAGACCCCTGCCTATTTGGTTATTTGACAGACTTTATCGTCGTTGTGCAATCGGCCAGTAGTACGATTGATGATGCTATTAAACGGCTGGACATTATTGCGAACGAGATCGCACCAAAATTTGGCTGGCAAAGCCGTTATTCAGGTCAATAGCCTCCCCTTTTAATTCGGCACAGTTTTTATAAGAAGTTGCCACGTTCCCTATTGATACAATAAGAAACGTGGCACATTTATCTTGCAGGTCTTAACTCACATCGGCTTCTGGCCATGCCCCAGAAAATGCCACATTGGCTAATGGAAGACGATCTGAGAGTTGCTCTTTACTCTGTAAATACTCTGGCAAGCTTTCTTTTTCTCCCAAACGACCGATTATAAGTGCAGCATGCAGCACGTACTCTTCGGGAACGTTGAACTGCCTCTGTGCTGCTTCATGGTCAAAACCACTGACCGGATGGGCTACCCATCCATCATGAAAAGCTTGAAGCTGAATGAGCAAGCTAGCAGCTCCCGCATCAAAAGCGTGAGTGGGATTATCCTGCGTCACGCCTGTCTTTTCATCTTTTATAGTGCGGTGGGATGCCACATACACCACGGCAGAGGCATGTTCTGCCCAAGCACGATTAAATGGCACCAACAAAGATAAAAAGCGCTCCCACTCCGGCGTAGAGCGTCGTGCATAAATAAAACGCCATGGTTGACGATTATACGCGGATGGTGCCCAGCGACCAGCTTCCAGTAAAGCCAGAAGCTCTGTCTGGGCTATATCACTCGGAACGAACGCACGGGGCGACCAGCGCTCCAGAATGAACGGAGCCGCAGAAGAGCTTCTTTTATGTGTGTTCGCCGAAACCATGAGAATTTCTATCCTCTCTCTGTTCACTGTGAAGAGCTATAAAATTGTTATGTAAGACAGAGTTATCTCAGCACAAAAGCACTTATGTTTCTACGCAGAAAAATGACGAAACGTTCTATTTAATGAGAATAATCCTTGTGTTTTCTCCTGCCGTAACCCGATATCAGGAATATCATACCAGTCGGCACAGAACGTTTGCACAATACGTCAAACAGGGGCCTAGCCGTAGTAATTAATTGAACTCAGTGAGTTGTTGTGACTCAACAGATTTAGAGTAAAAGGTAGGTATATGAGCCATGTGTTTTTACTGCCTAAGAAGCTCGCTTTACGAAGCTTGTGCTCCTATGCATGTTGCTGAACTAGCTTACCGCTCTCTGTCGCCTGCGGTTCCCTTTAACTCGCCTCTCGCTGTAGGAAAGGCCCTGATTGATGCGTTCTTATAAAGTTGTCGATGCTTTTTCCTCCAGCCCGTTCAAAGGCAACCCGGTTGCCGTGGTGATGGACGCTCAGGGTTTGAGTGATCAACAGATGCAGGATATTGCAGGCTGGACCAATCTTTCTGAAACAACTTTCATTTTACCAGCCACGCAGGAAAACGCTGATTATCGGCTTCGTATCTTCACACCTCATTCCGAGTTGCCCTTCGCTGGTCATCCCACTCTAGGCAGTGCTCATGCGGCCCTTGAAGCCGGGTTGATCAAGGCAAAAGACGGTTATGTCATTCAGGAATGTGGTCAGGGACTGATCCGAATCGCCGTTCAGGAAAGCAAAGGCACCCAGATACTGACGCTGGATATGCCACACGCGGCTATCGAGCCTTTGAACCCGGAAGATATTACAGAGCTAGAAACAATCATTGGGCAAAAAGTGCGCTCGGATATTCCCCCTGCAATCGTCAATGTTGGAGCTGTCTGGATTGTGGCTCAAGTCGCGGATGCTGCAACCCTCCTGGATCTCAAGCCCGATTTTTCTCGCTTAGCACGATTTGAACGCAAACTTAGTGTGACTGGCCTCTCACTTTATGGCGCCTATCCAGACGGTAGTCCTTCGGCCGTTGAGGTGCGATCCTTTGCTCCGTCCTGCGGCGTTGATGAAGATCCCGTCTGTGGCAGCGGGAACGGAGCCGTTGCAGCGTTTCGGGTTGCCCATGGCCAACTCTCTGAAGAGGGAGGGCAGTATTGCGCTACGCAGGGGGAAAAGCGTGGACGGTCAGGTCATATTGTCGTGGAAACAGCTGCGCATGGCATTGTCCGGATTGGCGGAGCCTGCGTAACCTGCGTGGACGGGCAGATTCATATCTAAAAAATCGAAATACCATCAGGTTTGAGATCGTCCTGATGCACCGACGGTTTGGGCGTCTTCCTACCTCAGGACAGTAAGACACTAGCGCTCACATAGATATGGCAACACCCGATCTTCGTTGTTCTGCATGAGGGTGCATGTCTTGAGAACAGGAAGTATCGTGATTCGCTTGGGCTGAAAGCTAAAATGACTCTTTTCTGAGATGTTGGAAACTGTCCCAAGTCACATGGGTGGAGATGGTACAATAAAAAATCACTCACCCATGGTTATCGATTTTTTCAGTTAATTTTTTGCTCTGGACCTTACTTATGATACGCCTGTCCCATCGTAGTGTTGTCGCCCCCTTTCATGCCATTGACATCATGTCTGAAGCCCTGAAACTGGAGCGGTCTGGGCAGTCCATCATTCATCTGGCCATCGGTCAGCCCAGCGCACCCACTCCTCAGCGGGCTCGTATTGCAGCTTCTGAAATGCTCAGCCATGGGCGGATTGGCTATACGGAAGCTCTTGGTATACCAGCGCTCCGGACACGAATAGCGCATCATTATCAGGAAACATACGGCTTGGATATTTCACCCGAGCGTGTCGCAGTCACAACCGGGTCCTCCGCCGCTTTCACATTGGCCTTCCTTGCCCTCTTCGACGTTGGCGATTGTGTCGCTATTCCAACCCCCGGTTATCCAGCTTACCGAAATATCCTGAAAACACTTGGTCTCGACTGTGTTGAAATCCCCACAACGCAAGAATCACGCTGGACGGTTACACCAAAACAGATTGCACAGGCTCATGCAAAAAAGCCGCTGAAGGGAATTGTTCTGGCCAGCCCCAATAATCCTGACGGTACCATGATGGGGCCTGATCGTCTCGAAGCAGTGGTAAACTGCTGCACAGATTATGGTATCCGGTTGATCATGGATGAGATCTATCACGGGTTAGTATATGATTTTCCAACAGTCAGCGCACTGAAATTTTCTGATGATGCTATCGTCATCAACAGTTTCTCAAAATACTATTGTATGACGGGCTGGCGCATCGGTTGGATGATCATGCCAGAGGGAATGGCCCGCACAGCCGAATGTCTGGCGCAGAACCTTGCTCTGAGTGTTAACGAACTATCTCAGGTCACAGCTCTGGCTGCTTTCGATGCCAAGGAGGAACTTGAAGCCGTCAAAGCAGGCTATGCGGACAATAGAGAATACTTGCTCAGGCGTTTGCCCGAAATTGGCCTTACCTCTTTCCATCCGCCAGATGGTGGCTTCTTCATTTATACAGACGTCAGTCACCTTACCAATGACAGCATGGTCTTTGCACGCGACCTTCTCCACGAAGCAGGCGTGTCAGTCGCTCCCGGGATAGATTTTGATCGCCACCAAGGGGCCAAATATATTCGACTATCCTTTGCCGGAAAAAAGGACGACATTGAGGAAGGCTGCCAAAGAATAGCTGATTCCATTGCAAAGAAAAGTAAAACCCACTTTCCGGATAGAGGGTTGCAGTCTTAAAAGTATTTTACGTTTTTGTTCTTGGTCAGGAAGAGGCTGTGTTATGACACTTCATACGTGGTGGCTTTTTATAGCTGCGGTTTTTCTGCTTTCTGGTACGCCGGGTCCCAACATGCTGCACATTCTGTCACGCAGCGTTGATTTTGGGATGAAGCGAAGCATTGCGGCTATGGCTGGTTGCCTGACGGCACTTGTAACCGTCTTAGCTGCCTCAGCATTAGGGTTAACCACGCTGCTTATGACGCTTCCGGGTGTATTTGAAATCTTGAGATATGTCGGTGTTGCCTATCTACTTTATCTTGGCATTAAGGCATGGCGTAGCGACGTTGCAGCCCTTGATGTTGGCGAAGACAAACTCTCTACTTCACTCCCCGCGACTACTCTGTTTAGAGGCGGCTTTATTATCGGCATCAGTAATCCCAAGCTTATTTTATTTGCAACAGCGTTCCTGCCTCAGTTTGTCAGTCCCAGTGCTGCACAGGCTCCTCAGTTTGCGATCCTTGTCGCAAGCTTCGCAGCCGTCGAGTGTTTCTGGTATGTGATTTATGCTGCTGGTGGGCGCTCCTTGTCTCACTATCTGATCCGCCCTTCCATCAAACGCGTTTTCAACCGCATCACCGGAGCAATTTTCGTCGGGTTCGCAGCCCTTCTTCTAAGAAGCCGACCAGCTTGATTTTTTATCCCGAGGCTCATTTAGTTATCTAACTTCTCTCGCCGATCTTGTTTGATTGCACTGAATTTTTTGATGTCCACTTTCTCTTCGGGGGAATACAGGTTGTTATTAAGTGCTTTGGCGTTTCCGGCCACAGAGTGCGTGTTTTGCTGCACTAAGAAGCTCAGATAGTACTTGAGGGTGTTCGCATTCCTGCGCGTGTCAACGTCGCGTCACTGGTGATCGGTCGGTCTTGCTTGCACTACCAATATCTGACTGAAAAATGTTGGCGCGTCTTGAACTATGCGTAGGTTGCTGATCTGTGATCCCCCTCCCCCGGTAGCGCCAACATATTTCTGCTAGGTCATCAGACAGCAACCGGCTTAGTGGCATCAACGGTGTAATAGAGTATGGGAGCCTTATGCTTTGAGCGCATACTCGATTGCGGCTTCAGCGTGGAGCGCTGTAGTGTCAAAAATTGGCACACTGCTGTCCTCGGGTCTCACCAACAGCATGATTTCTGTACAGCCCAGAATTACGGCTTCAACGCCAGATTCAACCAAACGGGCAATGACAGCTTTATAGGCTGTTCGGGATGCTTCCTCAATCCGGCCTGCCACCAATTCTTCGTAGATGATGCGGTGAACGGTAGCACGATCCTCATTGTTCGGTACAATAACATCCAAGCCATGATTGTTAATCAGACGACCTTTATAAAAATCATGCTCCATCGTGAAAGCCGTTCCCAGCAGACCAACCCTAGAGAAGCCTGCTGCCTTGATCCGTTCTGCTGTTGGGTCAGCAATATGCAGGAGCGGAATGCTGACCGCTGCCTGCACAGCCGGTGCCATACGATGCATAGTATTGGTACAAATCAGTAGAACCTTAGCTCCGCCGGCCTCTAGCCGCCGGGCCGCATCAACCATTTTTGCAGTCAGCCCTGCCCAGTCCCCTTGATGCTGAAGCGCTTCGATTTCGGAAAAATCGAAAGACCATAGTAGGCAGGGTGCGGATGCGGTCGGCCCACGCTGGTTGCGAACACCTTCGTTGATGATGCGGTAATATTCCGCCGAGCTTTCCCAACTCATGCCCCCGATAAGGCCAATCATTTGCATAGCGTTCTCTCCTGAATGCCGGTAAAGTTTCTTCATAGGCCGTAGTGAGCGGCCATCCTGCAAGCACAAATTCCACGATAGTTTGAGCGTGCAAAGCGGTCGGGTCCAAGACGGAAATGTTTGAAAATCTGGCTGGCCGATGACCTTCTGGCGCAAAGGCCGTCGAGATCAAACCTCATTCATATCTGCTCGCTCATGTTTCCATTACTCTGTATCTTGCTTAATCAATGTATCTAACGCGGGATTGGAAAATCCTGCTCTCATGTGTCACAGGGCACAGATTGGAATGAAGGATAGATGGCGAACATACGAGACAGGTTGAAATTGTGGCGCGATTCCAGCCTGCCCGACGGGATGGAAGTGCTGCGTGCGTCCTGCTTCGATTATCGCTACCCCGCCCATTCCCATGATGAGTTCGTCATCGCCGCATTCATTCGCGGCGCTCAGCGCCACCGGATCGCACGCTATCATGGCATAGCCGAACCCGGTAGCATCATGATTATCCCGCCGGGAGAAGCGCACACAGGAGAAGCCTTAGAATCTGACCTCGGATGGGATTATTGCGCTTTTTATCCGACTGCCCAGTTCATCAATGCACTGGCAACAGACATCCTGCCTGGAACGGGAAATCTGGATTTTGGGCGCGATCTTCTCAGGAAAAATACGGCCCTTGCCGATGAGCTCTTACAGGCCTCCCTTCTTGCATCCCAGTCGCAAGATGCGCTTGAGCGACAATGTGCTGTCTATGACGCTCTGGGAACCATTATCGCACGCTATGGAGAGCGCACCGGTCGATCAGTCAAAGCTGCATCACGTCCTGCTGATATCCGGAAGGCACAGGCGTTTCTCGCAGACGAATTTCACGGACGTCTGAGTATGGATGATGTTGCCTCGGCTGTTGGCCTCAGCCAATATCATCTCATGCGTAGTTTTCGTGCGGCGACTGGACTTTCTGTTCATCAATACCTGACGCAAGTCAGGCTCAGACACGCCAAGGTTCTGCTCGCCAAAGGCATAAGTGCCGCGCAAACGGCAACGACCGTTGGCTTTTATGACCAGAGTCACCTCATTAATCAGTTTCGTCGTTATTTCGGTGTTACCCCAAAGCAGTATGCGATGGCGTCGCGTTAGGTGCGCAGCCTACAACAGCGCGCTTCATTCTATAATAAGTCCGTTATTTTCCTGTTTCTGAAGCAAATTTTATAAAATCTTCCAGATATTTAATATCTTCATCAGTTTCCCGGTGGCCGAGAAATATCTGTTTCGCAATACCTTTCTTGCCAAGCTTCACCGGATAAAGCTCAAAACGTGTGGCATATTCCTTCACGAGCCAGCGCGGGAGTGCCGCAACGCCTCTTCCATGGGCCACCATCACCAACATGATGTCTGTCGTCTCAATCTGCTTCTGTTGTCGGGGGCCAATACCAGCCGGCTGTAGAAATTGCGTGTAAATATCAAGCCGTTCAGATGGAACGGGATAGGTAATTAACGTCTCCTCTGCGAGTTGTTCCGGCAAGACAAATTTGGCATTCCGAAGAGGATGTTCAGGACCAACGGCCAGCACCAGTTCATAATTGAATACCGGCGTAAATTTCAGGCCGGGTTTATACAGAGGATCAGGAGTTACCAGAATATCGATTTCATTACTGAATAGTGCGCCTATCCCGCCAAATTGGAACTTCTGTCTTACGTCAACATCGACCTTAGGCCATCTCTCCAGATAAGGTGACACAACTTTCAGAAGCCACTGATAGCAAGGGTGGCATTCCATGCCGATACGCAGTGTACCACGCCCGCCATTTGCAAATTGTTCCAAGCGGCTTTCTGCCAGTTCAAACTGCGGGAGCAAGCGGTTTGCCAAGGACAAAAGCCATTCACCGGCCTGAGTAAGAACAAGAGATCGTCCCTCCCGCCGCCATATCTTCACGCCAAGCTGTTGCTCAATCTTGCGAATAGAATGGCTGAGTGCTGGTTGGGTCACGTTCAAACGCGCTCCTGCAGCCGTCAATGAACCTTCCCGTGCAACTTCTCGAATGATTGTCAGATGACTGCGTTCCAGAATGTCCATCTCTTACCCAATAAATGCACAAAATTTATATAGCCATAAAAATATATCATTTTAGTTCATTTTTATAAACTTCTATTATGACGAATCTATCATTCATGCGGACGCTGTGAGAGCTTGCCACAAACATGACAAACAGCTTGAGCAATTGGCTGTCAGAAAAGCGTATCGACGGATCATTGTCGCGTAATTCCAAAGCCTCAATCCCTATCCTGTCCTTTGAGTTTGTTCCACCGCGCACTGCCCCAATGGAACAGCGGCTCTGGCACTGTATCCAGGGCCTGGCACCGCTTGCGCCTCGCTTTGTCTCTGTCACCTACGGGGCGGGTGGAACCACGCAGGCGGGTACTCTGTCCACAGTATTGCGCCTGAAGCGGGAGACTGACCTTGTTCCGGCTGCACATCTGACCTGTGTCGGCGCGACCCGCGAGGAGGTAGATGACCTTGCCCGTTGTTACTGGGATGCTGGTGTTCATCATATTGTGGCTCTGCGTGGTGATCCTCCCGCAGGTGCCACAGACTATAATCCGCAGCCGGCGGGCTATGCATGTGCCAGTAATCTTGTCGCAGGTCTGCGTCGTATCGCGGATTTTGATATCTCTGTTGCCGCCTATCCCGAAACCCATCCTACAGCATCAAGTCCAGACGCTGATCTAGATAATCTCAAACGTAAGCTCGATGCGGGGGCCACGCGGGCCATCACGCAGTATTTCTTTGATAGTGAAATTTATCTGCGCTTCTTGGACAGATGTCTGGCGGCCGGAATTACTGCTCCCATCATTCCTGGTATCATGCCGGTTTCGGATTACGAGCAGATTGTGCGCTTCTCCGCCGTGTGCGGGGTGACCGTCCCAGCATGGCTGAGGAATTTGTTCGACGGGACTGAGGAAAATCCTGATCTTCGTCGTATTGTCGCCAGTATGGTGGCGGTGGAGCAGATCCGTACTTTGCAGACCTATGGACTTAACGAGTTTCATATCTCCACGTTGAACCGTGCTGACCTGACTTACGCGATTGCCCATAGTCTTGGGGTGCGTCCGATCCAGACAAACGCATCTCATAATGTGACAGACCCTTTGGAAACAACGGAAATTCCCGATGAGCGAGAAACCTCGACAGATTTTGACACCACCAAAGGGCTACAGGAAGGTGCTCCTCCACTCATGCTGCGCACCCTGTTCGGGTGAAGTGATGGAGGCCATGACTGCATCGGGTATCGACTACACGATCTTCTTCTATAATCCGAACATTCATCCAGAGCGGGAATACCTTCTCCGCAAGGACGAGAACATCCGGTTCGCCGATAAACACGGCGTTTCCTTTGTTGACGCCGATTATGACCGGGACAACTGGTTTGCCCGTGCGAAAGGCATGGAATGGGAACCGGAACGTGGTGTGCGTTGCACTATGTGTTTCGATATGCGCTTCGAACGCACAGCGCTTTACGCTCATGAACATGGCTTCCCGGTAATGACCAGTTCACTCGGTATTTCACGATGGAAGAACATGGCGCAGATCCATGATTGTGGCCAACGCGCCGTATTCCCTTATGAAGGACTGTCCTTCTGGGACTTCAACTGGCGCAAAGGAGGTGGGGCAGCGCGGATGATCGAGATCAGCAAACAGGAGAAGTTCTACCAGCAGGAATATTGCGGCTGCGCCTATTCGCTGCGCGATACCAATGCCCATCGCCGCAGTCAGGGCCGTTCTCCAATCGAGCTCGGTAAACTTTATTATGGAAACGATGATGAGGTCTGATTACACACAAGAGGGAGAAGCTGGTCCGCTTGGCAAAGTTCCACCCTTCACCACGGCACATGATAATAAACCACAGCATCAACCAGCTCTGATATGTGATGAGCCGGAGGACAGCATTCCAAACGAGGAAAGTCAGTTTGGCTGCCCATGTTGTATAAACCCGTGGCTCCGTTGATCTGGACATAATACTGTTTGAACCGTGACACGACCCATACATCACGCCCTTGTCAGCGATATGCTAAATTCTCTCCAAGCACCTGAGCGTCTGGCTCCTTCAAAAGGCTAACGTCTGACGCGATTTGTAAATTATCTTTCGGAACATCACAGTATTATCGCTTCCCGAAAGCATGAATGTTGGAAAGGCTGGCATCGGTTCAGCATCATCTGGATACGCCTTACGAAGCAGGCAATAAGGCGTGTGATATTGAAAAGCTGATCAGTATGATCGAGGAAATCTGCATCCCTCTTTTCACAACGGTCACTCTTTAGAATGCCCAAGGGAGTTCCAGTCTGGAACGTATCAGCTGGATGCGTGACGGCAAGTTCGGGCCGATTGGAAAGAAAGTGATAAAGGAGCGCGGGCGTTTCTCGCTGACTTTATGCTGCGCTGAAAACGTGGAGAGACTGCTGATGGCTCCGGAAATTCTGGCATCATGGAGGACAAGACCTGGCCCTGCCCTCCATGATAGAAAGTTTACGGGTTGCCTGTCAGGCTGAGAGTTCTCTCCGAACAATTTCTGCACCTGCGCCGAGAGCATTCAGCTTGCCACGCGCCACATCGCGAGGGAGTGGTGCCATACCGCAATTGGTGCACGGATAAAGTTTGTCCGCATCAACGAACTGAAGCGCTTTTCGCAAAATATCCGCGACTTTCTCAGGCGTCTCGATGGTTTTAGTGGCCACATCAATAGCGCCGACCATGACCTTTTTCCCACGAATGAGCTCGATTAGATCCATCGGAACGCGGGAGTTCTGACACTCCAGTGAAATCAGATCGATATTGGACTTCTGCAGTTTGGGAAAAATCTCCTCATACTGCCGCCACTCTTCCCCAAGAGCATTTTTCCAGTCAATGTTGGCTTTGATGCCGTAACCATAACAGATATGAACTGCTGTTTCGCATTTCAGCCCTTCAATGGCCCGCTCCAGCGTGGCAATACCCCAGTCATTGACCTCATCAAAGAAAACATTGAAAGCGGGTTCATCGAACTGGATGATATCAACGCCTGCCGCTTCTAGTTCTTTTGCTTCCTGATTAAGAATTCTGGCAAATTCCCAAGCCAGTTTTTCGCGGCTTTTGTAGTGGCCATCATGAAGCGTGTCTATCATCGTCATGGGGCCAGGGAGAGCCCATTTGATGGGTTTTTTCGTCAATGTGCGTAAGAACTTGGCGTCCTCAACAAAGACCGGTTTTTCACGCGCTACGGCGTCGACAACCGACGGCACGCTTGCATTATAGCGATTGCGAATTTTAACCGTCTGACGGTTCTCAAAATCGACACCACTGAGATGCTCAATAAAGGTCGTGACGAAATGCTGACGCGTCTGCTCGCCATCGCTGACAATATCAATGCCAGCACGGTCCTGATCATCAAGCGTCAGGCGAAGTGCATCCTGCTTACCTTCGACCAGCTCTTCCCCTTGTAATTTCCAGGGTGACCAGAGCGTTTCAGGTTGTGCAAGCCATGAGGGTTTGGGCAGACTACCAGCCGTTGAAGTGGGAAGTAATGTTTTCATAAGAAATAACCTTGTGTTTCTGAGAGCTTAACCGGCGTAACCGGCAGACCATTTTTCGAGAATATCATGATACGGCTTGATGAAATGCTCTTCCGTATAGCGCCCCTGTGAGGTCGCAAGTTGTGTACGTTCCTCACGGTCGTAGACAATGCGCGTATTGGAGTAATCCTGATGCTTCAGGCTTGGCTGGCAACAGTCAGCCGCAGCAGAATTGGCATTGTAAATTTCAGGACGGTAAACCTTCTGAAAAGATTCCATCACGCTGATGGTGCTGATCAACTCAAGAGCGGAATAGTCGGACAGTAGATCACCAAAAAAATAGAAAGCCAGTGGCGCAACACTATTACGCGGCATGAAATACCGAACTTGCATTCCCATTTTTTTAAAATACTGGTCTGTCAGAGAAAATTCACGCTGTTCATATTCAACGCCAAGAACTGGATGCCGGTTTTCCGTTCGATGATAAGTCCGGTTAGTCGAGACACTCAGGCAAATAACTGGGGGTTTTTTGAAATTATTCTTGTATGCGGTCGATTCCATAACGCTTTTGAAAAGGTTTCCGTGTAAATCGCCATAATTATGGGGGGCACTGAATTCGGATTTCCCTTTATTATAACTCGGCAATAAGACGCTGAAGTCATAATCCCGCACGTAAGAAGAAAAACTGTTCCCTGCGAGGCCTTCTATGCGTTTATTAGCGTTTATATCGACAATTGTCGTGTACAGGACTTCAATCAGCGGAAAGCTGCCGCTTTTGCCCGCAAAGGAGAGATCCATTTCCACAGATACGATCTCCAGTTCAAGCGTGTAGCGATCTTTTTTAGGATTATCCCAATGTGCCAGATCATTAAAACGATTGTCGATCATGCGAAGGACATTGCGCAAATTTTCCTGACGGCTTTCCCCCCTCGCTAAATTGGCAAAGTTGGTCGTAAGGCGCGTCCTGTCGGAAGGATGATAGTTTTCATCGAAACGAAGCCGATGGATACTGAATATGGGGTCCTGAATCATTGTTGTCCTGCGTCCCTTTTGCCACCTCAAACCAGAATGCGAAACGTCTCCAGTTTTAATCTCTAGGTTTTTTAGGCGGTTATGGTCATCATCATGTTAGCTTTATGCCTGAACAAACCAGTGAGCAGAAATGATTTTATTTCATAAATACATCAATATTTTTTATTGTTTGAGGTGCAGGATTGCCTCCGAAGAAGGCCAAAATCAGAAATTTATAAACCTTATGTTTGTTGCTGAGATATTATGTAACGCAAGCGTATATTCTACACGCAACCTCGATCAAAATTAGTTTCAGACCTTATTAATTTATTGAGAGAAGCAAGAGATTTTGATTTAAAGTCTTGCGATAAAGTGTAAGATCGTGAGCGGTATGTTTACGTTATCTAAGAGCTTGGACGTGTCACGGTTTAGTTCCGGACCTTTAAGACCGAAGATGGTCATGAAGGAGATTTGGAATGGGACGAGTTTATAAGGGTGAGTTCAGGCACGAGGCGGTGCGTTTAGCTCTGAGCAGCGGTCTGTCACGTGAGCGTATTGAACTGCCCCGGGTTTACCGGAGAGTAAAA
>NZ_BAMV01000015.1 GCF_000963925.1 Acetobacter cibinongensis | reverse complement strand
GTTTGACAGGTACTACAATCTTCATGGCTTCTTTTTCTGCTGAGAGTCACGAATGCGCCCCTTAATATACGCCCCTGCTGTTACCGGTTCATAATGGGAGACTTCTGTATTAGGCAGGCCCAGATCGCCTGGGTCGATAATTGCATCAAAATCTGGATCATAAAAAGTCGCTATCGAAAAACGTTCTTTTCCCGATTTGTTGATTACGCGATGCATATTCGACCTGTAGCGGTTATTGGACCATCGGCACAACAAATCCCCAATATTAATAACCAATGTGCCCGTAATAGGTGCTGCAGGAACCCATTCATTTTGTAGGTTCTGCACCTCAAGCCCTCCCGTATCATCCTGCCACAAGAGTGTAATACAGCCATAATCAGTATGAGGCGCCACACCATAAGTCGTAATTTCAGACGCTGACTGCGTTTCCGCTGGCGGGTACCAGATGGTTTGCGTTCTTTGCAACGGGTAATAATATTTTTTCTTGAAAAAATCAGGAGATAAATTCAAGGAGCTGGCAATCGCGCTCAAAAGAAGCTGTCCACATTCTGCCGCAGCCTGATAGTAATCTAGAAACGCCTGCCTGAAAGCTGGACGACCTTCAGGCCATACATTAACCCCCTGCAACTCATTCTGCGGGAGGTCTTTCAATTTATCAGTACG
The DNA here is from genome assembly GCF_000963925.1 of Acetobacter cibinongensis. GTDB lineage: Bacteria > Pseudomonadota > Alphaproteobacteria > Acetobacterales > Acetobacteraceae > Acetobacter > Acetobacter cibinongensis. The sequence goes on along the minus strand of NZ_BAMV01000015.1, from coordinate 20,535 downwards.
AAATTCAGGCCCTATCTGATAAAATTCCTTATAATCTGGTTTTTCAGCCCCATACATTATAGTCCGGTTCAATGCGTTAAAGCCTCTTACCGCCTGTTTGGGGTGGTAACGATCTTTTTCCGAAAACGGCAAATGAAAAAAATTCAATGCTTCTTTTCGCAGTCTTTCAATACACTGCTCAGAAATTCCGTGATTTTTTATATAGCAAAAACCTGATGTAATAAATGCTGCATGAATTTGTTCCCCCAACAAGGCAATATGACCACCACGGGCCGGAGCAAGATCAAGGACAGGGATAAAGCTACTTGTCGTCATGGAACCTTCTCCTTTATTGATAAAGACTACGCTCTAGATTTTAACGAAAAACAGAGAGCTTTCCGGCATTTCTTGTGTCAGCAATGTTTGTGAAAACGTCTGAGCAGAACTACTCCATATTTCTCCCGGCATAATTCTGACTTTGGATTTCCCTTCGTGCAGGTTCCAGGTTCCCGTGGATGGGATAAGAAAGATTTGGCCATCACTTATTTCTTCAACTGTGAAAGCTGCTTCTTTCAGTAAGAATTCCACCGACTGCTTCCACATAACATTATTTCGTACCATTAGATTTAATGCTTGAAGTGATACATGGACGTCCGAAGAGTGCACTACATCTTCACCAGAAAACTGAAACGGTCTGCCGGAACCACTAACCGTATGGCTCCAGTTTCCATTTTTTTCGGACAAGGTTAGAGATCCTTGACCAAGCAACGCAAAAAAGCGTCTCCATCCTCTAAATATGGAAAAAGAACCATCCTTTAAAATATCTGCCACGCTTAGGCGCCACTGAAAGCCTGCCTCTGTTTGACCTTCGGCAATAACCTTCGTATATCCATCGCCATTCCGCCATGGCACACCGGGAATGTCGGCTAAGGCTCGTCTCTGCCACATCACATCACATCACATCACATCACATTATCTGGCAACATTTTACCTGGATTTAAAATATTATTTGGATCAAAGGATATTTTCAGCATCCGCATGATATCCAGAGCATCGCGCCCATGTTCACGCTCCATGAACTCCTTTTTCCCAAGACCAATACCGTGCTCACCACTGCACGCCCCGCCAAGAGAAAGCGCCCGATTAACAATTTTACGATCAAGCTCAAGTGCGCGAGCAAGACCATCGGGCTCAGGGGGAACCAGAATGACAGTATGAAAATTACCGTCCCCTACATGCCCCACAATGGGGGCTAAAAGACCAGATTCTTCAATATCTTTTTTGCTGCCGGTTATCAGTTCTGTCAGTGCAGATACAGGCACAACGGCATCTGTCGCAATACCGCGGTGATTTGGACGATAGGCCAGACATGCCCAGAACGCGCTGTGTCTTGCTTTCCATAACTCATTCCTATCTTCGGGATTATTGCTCCACAAAAAACCTTTTCCATTATGGTCAGCAACCACGGCCTCCATGGTTTCAACCTGTTCCTTTACAGCAGCTGGTGCGCCATGAAATTCAAAAAACATTGTTGGAAGAACGTCGTATCCTGCCATTTTTGAATATTTGATACATGCATCCATCTGCACTTCATCCATCAGTTCCATACGACCAATAGGAAGCCCGATCTGCATAGTTGTAACAGCAGTATTGACTGCATCTTCGAGTTTTTCAAACTGGCATACTGCCGTTGCTATTGCCTCAGGTAACCCATGCAGCCTGAGCTGAATCTCAGTAATAATACCCAGTGTGCCTTCTGAGCCTACAAACAGTCGGGTAAGATCATAACCTGTAGCAGATTTCCGAACACGCCCCCCTGTACGCACAATCCGTCCATCTGCAAGAACGACCGTCAAACCAAGCGTATTTTCGCGCATGGTTCCATATCGCACCGCAGCTGTGCCCGATGCACGGGTAGCGCACATGCCCCCAAGTGTTGACTCCCCTCCAGGGTCAACCGGGAAAAACAACCCGCTATCTCGCAAATAAGCATTCAGTGCATGACGCGTAACACCCGCTTCCACACGGCAATCCAAATCGTCGCCATTTACTTCCAGAATCTGTGTCATACGGGAAAGATCAAGACTGATGCCGTTCTCAGGAGGTGTCACATGCCCTTCCAACGATGTTCCTCCCCCAAACGCGACAATTGGGACGCCATGTTGATTGCATGCCTTCAGAACCGTCGAAACCTCTTGTGTGTTTTCAACAAAAACAACCGCAGCTGGCAAACGCCCCTCCTGCCAACCTTCACCGTGTGAGTGATGGTCGCGAACCGCTTCAGAACACGAAATGCGATCGCCAAAGATTTCAGCTAGTTCAGTTAAAACACATTCAAGAGCAGACATGGTAAATTTTCCAGACAGAAGAGGATAAACTCACGTTACTATAGCGCCAGATCAGCAACCGCCCGCAGCAGGGTATCGTTTTCAGTTGGCAGGCCTATACTTATTCTAGCCCAGTTTTCGAATCTCTTCTCTTTCCAGGGCTTGATGATAATTCCACGTTTCAGGAGTTCGGTCGCCAGATGGTCTGCAGGCACAGGAACACGAACAAATACAAAATTGGTCCATGTCGGCGCAACAAATAGACCCATACTCCTCAGGCCCTCCGCTACCCTTTTCCTCTCAGAAACCGTCTTGCGAATACAGTCTTTCATATAGGCATCATCTGCCAATGCGGCGCACGCCGCGACCTGTGCAGGCATATTGGTGTTAAACGGATCACGCACAGTATCCAAGGTCTTAGCAACCTCGACTGACGAAGTGAGTGCGTAGCCAATCCGTAGAGCAGCCAATCCGTATGCTTTTGAAAAAGTCCGCAATATCACCCATGAACGCGACTGCTTCTCCAAAATAGCCTGTGCATCAGCATAATCGGGATCTTCCTCCGCATATTCTCGATAAGCTTCATCCACGACAATCAGCGTATGAGATGGGCAGGCATCAACCAGATCTTGCAAAGCTGCGCCCGTCATCATGCAGCCGACAGGATTGGATGGGTTGGCAAACATTAAAAGTTTGGTAGGCCTTTTCACGGCATCCTGCAGTGCAGCAAGGTCAAATGTCGCATCAGAACTGACGGGCACAGCATCAACCTCAGCCCCCATCATGCGTGGGTAAATTTCATGCAGCCCAAATGCAGGGCGAACCGTGACCACCCTCTCCCCCGGAGACAAATATGCCTCTGCAATCAGGCGGATAATCTGCTCAGATCCGTTGCCTACAAGAACACGACTGCTTTCAAGACCATTCACGCTGGCAATATCGTGTCGTAGCTTTTCAGCCGCTGCATCTGGATAACGCCCTAGCCGGTCAGCCAAAGCGGCCCACCCTGCAATCACATTTGGAGAAGGACCGTATGGATTTTCGTTACTTCCGAGTTTGACAATATTGTGTAGGCCATACCGCCGCCTCACTTCATCCTCTGATAGGCCGGCATTATAGCGAGGCAAACCCGAGACCTCCGGTCGACATAAGGGGTGCCTAGCGAGAAGAGAAAGAGAAACAGAATCTGGCATCCCGAAGAAACCTCCTGTCATATGGAATAGCTATCATTAATGTATAGACATTTGCCGACTGTAAAGAGCCAAAACTTTTATTAGATCATATTTCCCGCACTCCAATGCCCCAGGAAGGCAAAAAACATAAGAAATCCGGAAAGATATTACACAGTCAGAACGGTCCTGAAAAACTGTTAACATTCAAATAAACTGTGTATTGGACTTCACAAAACAGATTCCAATTTACGAAGGAAGTTTTTGCACTTGACCAATCGTGTACATACAACATATGGTTTTGATATCGGAACATAAGAAAGCAGTGCTTATGGCTATTCCTGACTCCTCAGTTACACTGGACGACGCAACCATCAAGGCGTTTCAAACGGATGGCGTAACCGTTGTGCGCGGCGCTTTCACTGCATGGATCGAGGCTTTACGCACGGGTATGGACGCTACCATGGCAACTCCTAGCCCTTTGGAACGATCATATCACCCTGAAGGCTCTGCTCCTTTTTTTCAGGATCTCTGCAACTGGCAGCGCATCCCACAATTCCGGAATTTCATTGAAAATTCCCCCGCAGGTTCTGTCGCTGCGCAACTTATGCAGGCACACGAAGTTCGGTTCTTTCATGACCACGAACTGGTAAAAGAACCGGGAACGACATTGGTAACCCCGTGGCATCAAGATAGCCCATATTATTGTGTCACAGGCGAAAAGACACTTAGTTTATGGATTCCACTAGATCCTGTAACTAAGGAGCAATGTCTTGAATGCGTTTCTGGTTCGCATCACTGGGGCGTGACTCATCGCCCAAGGAGATTCGATGGCTCCCGCTTGTATGAAGACGATTCAATGCCAGAAATGCCTGATATTGATGCGAACCGTGCCCTCTATGCCATCCGTAGCTGGGACCTCGCGCCAGGCGATGCAATTGCCTTTGATTTCAGAACAATTCATGGCGCACCTGCTACTACAAGCAACACCAAAAGAAGACGCGTATTTTCCGCCCGCTGGGTTGGTGATAACGCACGTTTTGCAGACCGTGGGGGAAAAGGATCTCCACCCTTTCCTCATGTTTCCCTTAAAGATGGAGACTTGCTGGATGGCCCAGACTTTCCGGTGATTTACAAAGTTACTTCCTGACCAGAACCAGTAAGGAATGGGATGCTATGAAGAGGTGCTTTTACCGTTTATCTCCTTCCTTTGTACTTTACACATGCCTGACATTTCTGGGGCCAAGTTGTGCCGCTCACTCTGAATGTCTGGATGATATCCAAAAAGCTGGCGTTCTAACTGCAGGAAACGCCCTATTGGGTGCTCATCCGTCTCTTTGGCAGGACAAAGACGGTACCTATCATGGCATTGACGCTGATCTTTTGCAGGAACTTGCAAGAAGACTGGGAATACCTCAGTCCAAATTTATTATAACTGAATGGACAACCCTTGTTCCGGGCCTGAAAGTTGGCCGGTGGGATATTGTTCTTTCCGACCTTACCATTACAGAAGAACGGATTGCTTACGCACATATTGCGTATTCTCATCCATACTTCATGTTATACGACCGTATAATCGTTTCAAAAGATTCTCCCTTCCACAATATGGAAGATCTAAAGAATGCTAATCTGGGATCTGTGCTTGGCACAACAGATTCTCTGACTGCGCATGCATTGGTGGAAAAAGGTATTGCCGCCAAGGTCAGCGACTTCAATACATTTGGTGATCCATTTATTGCTCTTAGAAACGGTCAAGTTGATGCCGTTGTCGTTGATCAGGGAACACTCCAGGCACAAAAAGAACATTTCGCGGGTCTTCGCACCATAGGCAACCCTTTATTTTATGAAGCCAAATCAGCTTGGAAGAAGGCTCAATCCAAAGCCAGTTATCGGCTGGGAAGTGAGGGCATTGTGGTTCGGAGCACTTGTCCGCGCCTGCTTAATGCTATCAATCAGGCTATGGATGACATGAAACGGGACGGTACAATTCGTACTATTCTAACACGCTACCATGTCTGGGAAGATCTTGAAGAACATTTAACTCAAAACGACCAAGCGGGATAAAAGATGTCTGTTTTCTGGTCTGAATTACAGGAATATTTTCCTTTTCTGCTGAAAGGCGCCGAAGTTACTCTTCAGCTTTCAATCATCAGTATGGCGTTAGGCATGATACTCGGTTTTCTGGCCGCCGTTGGTCGCCTTTCAGGCAGAAAGATTATTCGTTGGCCCCTTGAAGCTTATGTCGAGATATGGCGTGACACTCCGCTTATCGTACAACTTCTACTCATTTATTTCTCCTTGCCTGAACTTGGCATTGTACTCTCGGCCTTCTGGGCTGGTGTTCTTGGGTTAACGCTAAATTTATCCGCCTATCTCTCAGAAGTATACCGTGCCGCCATTCTAGCGGTTGATCAGGGCCAAAAGGCCGCAGCCGTATCGCTAGGCATGTCACCTTTGCAAGTGTATCGGCGCCTCATCATTCCCCAAGCTTTTGTGGCCTGCCTGCCGACGCAAGGGGGATATTTTATTGCTCTTCTGAAAGATTGTTCTCTTGTGTCTTTTATTTCAGTCAATGAGCTTCTTCGTCATGCAACCATTATAATTTCCAATACATTTGACAGCATGAATACTTATCTCATGGTCGCAATAATCTATTTTTTGATGAGCTTCACCAGTGCACGGTGCGTCAGTTACCTTGAACGGAAACTTACCCCATCCCGCAACAGGAAACCCAAAATTAAACCGACGATATCAGAAATGCCCCAGGGAGGCAGCATTATATGACGATTGAGCCCCCTCCCCCCGTTATTACCTTGGAGCAAATCTATAAATCCTACGGTGATAATGCAGTTCTGCGCGGTGTTGATCTGACTGTAAGACAAGGAGAAGCAGTCTTCCTGATCGGCCCCAGTGGTGGCGGAAAATCAACGCTATTACGATGCATTAACTTTCTTGAGCGCCCCGAAGCTGGCACTCTCACTTTTTTGGGCGAAACACTCTGTAGTCAAAACCGCACAAATTTCAGTATTGCACCAGAAAAACAATTGCGTCGGGCTCGGTCTCGAATGCCTATGGTTTTCCAACAGTTCAATCTCTTTTCCCATCGCACCGTTTTAGAAAACGTTATGGAAGGCCCCGTAACAGTAAAAAAAATGCCTAAAAACGCGGGCGTCGGCCTCGCTAGGGAAGCACTTGACCGTGTTCATATGTTACAAAAACAGGATCATTATCCAGACCAGCTTTCAGGCGGTCAGAAACAGCGTGTTGCCATTGCCCGCGCGCTAGCTATGGAACCGCCTGTCATCTTGTTTGATGAACCCACAAGCGCCCTTGACCCCGAACTGGTTAGCGGCGTGCAGACTATCATTAGCGATTTGTCTAACCAAGGTCTGACGTTGCTAGTTGTCACGCATGATCCGGCTTTTGTACAATCAACCGCTCACAAGGTGTGTTTTTGTGATGACGGCCATATTCTCGAAAGCGGAACGGTGAGCGATATTTACACCAATCCTCGCACACAACGAGTGCAGAAATTCATTTTATCCTCAGGCAGTCGCATGACCTGACTTTTGCGTTATTTATTACGATAAAGAAACGTGATAATAATCTACAAATCCATACACGCAGAACGGCAATGCTCTCAGACGTACAAGGCATTTAGGACCACAGCATGACTTCAAACTCGCACGATCCTCAAAGCTTCACCAACGCAGCATCAATGGAGCACAGAACTATCTACCCCATTCCTCACTCTGAACGTATGGGGCATCCGCGAGATCTGTTTGCAGTCTGGTTTGGAACCAATACCACCATTCTTACCGTCATTACCGGCGCATTGGCATCTGTTGTCTTCCACCTTCCTTTACTTGCGGGGTGCCTGGCGCTTCTTCTCGGCAATTTGCTAGGCGGCATATTCATGGCATTGCACGCGGCTCAGGGGCCTCGTCTGGGTGTGCCTCAGATGGTGCAAACCTGTGGCCAATTCGGGTCTATGGGAGCTGTACCCATGATTGCCCTTGTTGTTTTTATCTATGTTGGATTTTCGGCATCCAATCTGGTTGTGGGAGGAGAAGGGTTTCAACTGGCACTCCCCTGGTGCGGCTACCTGGGTGGCGTGCTGGCTGTTACTGTCCTTTCGGCTTTCCCTGCTTTCTGGGGATATCGCACTATTCACATCATAACTAAGTTTATTTCAGTTGCTTGTGGAGCAGCTCTTATCTGGGCGCTTGCCGCTGTCATGGGCAACCACCACGCCGTCACGCTTTTGAGTAGCTTCGGACAGACGACTTTTTCAGGCTTCATGGGAGCAGTTTCTGTCGCAGCGCTCTGGCAATTAGCGTATGCCCCTTACGTATCTGATTATTCCCGTTATCTTCCTGATAGTCGGCAGGGTGCTCAGCATGCTTTTCACGCTACATATTGGGGATCAGCACTGGGAACAATACTGCCCATGCTTCTCGGGGCAACCCTTGGCGCAATTACTCCCCATGGCACAGACATCCTACCCACACTCATGGCGTATCTAGGCTGGGGAGGCCCGATGGTTATGGTAACATTAGTCATTGGGATTACCGTTGCCAACGGGATGAGCATCTATTGTGGAAGCCTATCTTCACTCATGTTACTGCAAATGGCGCTTCCCAAGCACCGCTTTGGCATAAAAACGCGCATCAGTGTGACAGCCGCACTGATGCTTTTTGTGCTTAGCCTTACAATGTTTATGACGCACGATTTTATGGAAACTTATACGGAGTTTCTCAATCTGCTGATGATTATCATGGTCCCTTGGACTGCCATTAATCTGATTGACTATTATCTGGTACAGCATGGATCTTATGACGTGGCTTCATTTTTCAAAGCAGACGGCGGCCAATATGGTCGCTACAATATCCCTGCTCTGGTATGTTACAGTCTTGGTGTCGCTGTACAAATTCCGTTTGTGTCCAATCACCTCTACACTGGACCGTTCGCACGACTTCTCCAAAACACAGATATTTCTTGGGCTATCGGACTTATATTGACATCACTATTCTATGTCTTGGTCATGCGAAAACACACGAGCATGGACATTCGACAGAAAACATAATTTAGACTTTGAAATTCAAATATTATCCGAGCGCGCAGCAACTCTGCGCGCTTTTTTATTTTCAGCCCTAGTTCCCACACCGCACAACCTTTCCGGTATAGAGGGAAGCCGAAAGAACGTGATTTTCACAAAAACCACACTCAAAAAAATATTACGATTTCGTTTCGGAATCCTATTGACCTAACTCGTATGGACAACTTAGGGTTCTTCAAGAACCTTGGTGTGTCGGGAACACGAATCACTAAGCAAAGACAAAGAAAAATCTTGTCTATATCTATTTCTCTCTTGCACCCATAATAGCCCGGTGGAGTTCAGACGCATGAGACCCAGCACCTTTTCTCTAACCAGACTCTTGCTTTTTTCTTCGATGTTCATCTCCATTGGAAGCACAAGTGCAATAGCCAGCGCCGCGACACCGGATACAGATTCTGGAATGATCAAAAAGCACGCGGTCAAGCCGAAAACAACCACTAATGCCACCCAGTCGGCTACAAAACGGAGGCCATCTTCAAAAGAACCTTCGACCTATCTAAGTTCAACATCCGAACAATTTGAGGTTACATCACGACATTTACCTCATGGTGCTGTTGTGACCATTGGCCAGAAACTACTGTCACAAGCACCTGCAGGAACAAACCCATTAAAGACACTGGCGCAGTTGCCTGGCATCATGTTCCAGTCTGCAGAACCTCAAGGAATTGATATTTGGTCGAATCAGGTTTTCATGCATGGCTTTCAGCAGCAACAGATTGGCATGACACTGGATGGTATGCCATTAGGGGAGCAGACTGTTCGCAACTATAATGGCCTTAATACCATACAAGCTATTTCGTCAGAAAATGTTGCCCGCATTGTTGTTTCCCAATCTGCAGGCGCAGAATCTGTCGCTGCTACCAATAACCTTGGAGGGTCTTTTGACTACGTGTCTCGCGACCCATCCCATAAGCTTGGCGGCACGGTCAACCAAGGGTTTGGTAGTTACGCAAATTTTCACACTTTTGCGCGTGTTGACAGTGGTGACCTGAACCGTTCAGGCACTCGCTTCTACGCATCTTACATGCGTCAGGATGGCCAGATATGGAAGGGAACGGGTGAGCAGTTCATGCAGCAGGTTAACGCTAAATTCCTGCAGCCTATCGGACAAAGCAGCAGCATTTCGGCCTTTTTTGACTGGTCTGACCTCCATCAATTTTCTACAGCTGATGCATCCCCAGAGGTGTTAAGCAACGTCGGATATAACGTGTCCAACTACTATAACGGCAAACAAAGCGGGCTTCAGCAGGCCATTAATGCCGCAAATGGTATCTATCCATCCAGCTTCAGCAACCTGAAGGATCCAGCTGATTCTGCATATTATGATGCAGTACTGAACACTGTCGATACTTTTGGCGGTATCAAAGCTCACATGCAGATGACTGACAATCTAACATGGGACACAACGGCTTATGGCCACGGGGAGAGCAACCAGACAACCTGGACAACCCCTTACTATCCATCCCCCAATGGATCGCCGCTTTCAGAACTGGTGAAAGAACCGGCCATTCAGCGCTTTGGTATTATCTCCCAGGCACATTACAATATTGCACATAACGAGATCAGCGGAGGAGTCTGGTATGAAAACAACCATTACCAGTCGCCAATGTATGCTTATGAAATGCCAAATATCGTTAATGGACAACTGACATCAGCCCTTCCCAACCCTCTTGGGCACTGGTCTAATCCTTTTGCTAAAATCTATAATCAAACTTACAATACAAACACCTTCACAGCCTTTGTGCAGGACACTTATCGCGTACTTCCAAACCTGGCCCTCCATTTTGGCTTCAAATCCGTTCTGGCAACCACCAATGTCGGCAACGGATATATTAATGAGAACTACTACGGTTCAGGTGCCAACATTACCAGCGGTGCAGGACTTACGACATCCAAACCTTTCCTTCCACATATCAGCGCAGACTGGCACTTCCTAAAACATCACGAGCTTTTCTTTGATATTTCAGAAAATGTGCATACATACGCACAATCTGGCTACAAACTATCTGCATCACCATTCGCTATCTCGCAAACCGCCTTTGATGCCGGTCGCAACTCCTTCCGCCCCGAAACGGACTGGACGTATGCAGCAGGTTATCGCTACAGCAGCCAGATTATTGGCGCGTCCGTCTATGCATATCGCACAAACTTCAACAATCGCTTGCAACAGGTGACATCGGGATCAGCCGTAAATCCGATTTCGACAGTTTCCAACGTCGGCGGTGTAACAATGAACGGGGTAGATGCTGCTATTACCATCATGCCAATCAAACACCTGTCATTTACCAATAGTGTCAGTTACAACCATGCGACGTATGATGATAATTTGCAGGAAGCGGGCGTATCATATCACACCCGCGGCAAGCAGATCATCAATTATCCCCGCTTCATGTATAAAACACGTCTTTCTTATGATTGGCAGGGCTTAACCGCCTATGTAGATGCAAGTTACACCGGCAAACGCAATTACAGCTATACTGGAGACGTAAAAATACCAAGTTATTGGTTGACCAACCTTGGCGTCCAATACAACCTCGGCAAACTACCTTATTTCCAAAAGTCAGTTTCCACCGTGAAAGATCTCACTCTTAACTTCAGTGTTACCAATCTTCAAAACAACCGCTACATTGCAACAATGGGTGAAAACGGAAATCCGCTAAGCATTTCACAGGGCGCCTTGGAATTCCAGTCCATGCTGGTCGGCGCACCACGTATGTTCTTCGGATCCATCAGTGCAAATTTCTAATTCACACTGTTAAAATTCAAGTATAAGGCTGCCATGGCACTGTTCATGGCAGCTTTTTTTTCAGAAAGAGCTAAAATAATAACGTTTTCCTTAATTTTATGCTTTTCTGAGTATTGCGCATCCTTTCTCGCGCAAGCTGGAAACACTGTTGATGCCTGCAAGACCCATGACGTCTCGAACTTCCCCTCGTAAGCCGGCAATCATCTCTGTAAGCCCCTGCTCGCCATTAGCAGCCAGCGCCCATGCCCAAGGCCTCCCCAAGGCGACAATAGAAGCCCCCTGAGCCAAGGCAGTTACAATATCCCCTCCCCTCCTTATCCCACTATCCAAAATAACGGCGTGGTTAGTATTTCCTGCAGCTGCAACAATATCAGGCAATACATCCAGAGTAGCTGGCGCAGGATCAAGCTGCCGACCACCGTGGTTTGAAACCATTACTGAATCTACCCCGGCGGCAATACAACGGTTTGCATCCGCGGGGTGCATTATCCCTTTCACTACCAGCTTGCCTTTCCATTCATTCCTGAGCCAATCCAGATCACTCCAGCTAAAGCTCGGGTCTATCTGGGCGGCAGCATTTTTTGCCTGCTCCAACAAGGACAGACCCATTCCGTATACCTTAAGATTCCCTAACTCTGGTTGTTTGTATCGCAGCATATTAAAACTCCAACGCCACGCAGAAGCAAAGGAAAGCATTTGTGTCAGGGACGGTTTAGAAAGCCGTCGAAAGCCATTCCTTTCGTCTCGAGGCCTAAGAGGCGTAATTGCTGTATCAACCGTCAAAATAAGCGTGCGCACACCACAGTCTCTGGCACGCCGCATCATATCATGCGTAATCGCCCTATCCCGAAAAACGTAAAGCTGCGCCAGGATATCTACGTCAGCGACTTTACATATGTCTTCCAGAGCAGCAATCGAAAAGGTTGAAACACAAAATGGAATCCGCTCCGCAGCAGCCGCACGCGCAGCCATCAAATCCGCTCCCCCACGCATCATTCCAGCAAAACCGACAGGGGCAAGCATGAACGGTGCCGAACATTCATAGCCTAACCAGCATGTATGAGTGGAAACCTGAGAAACATCTTGCAGGCACCGTGGAATGATAGACCATTTCCCAAATGCCTGACGGTTACGACGCATTGTACTTTCCTCATGGGCGCCCCCAGCAACATAGTCACGAAACAGGCGAGGTAAAACTTGTTCAGCATTCTGCTGCACATCGTCTATTCCTGTAAAAACCATAACCTCCCTCCATAAAAAAACCCCGGACTATGCCGGGGCCGTAAGAAAAGTTTATACTAAGCTACACTCTGGTAGAGGCACCAGTTCCTTGACACGCGCCACCATAATGTTCTGTGCAATAAGAGCACGCATGGCTTCAATATCCGGAGTAAAAAGCCTATCCTGTGCAAAGAATAAAATGTGCTCTCGCACTGTATCCTTAGCAACCACAAGCGGGGCAGATGTCCTGAGCGGAGCAAGAAAGTCTAGCCCCTGTACAGCCGCCAGACATTCGATCGCAATAATCGTGCAAACGTTGTCCACGATATCTCCCAGACGGCGAGCGGCAAAAGTCGCCATACTCACATGATCTTCCTGATTGGCTGATGTCGGCAAGCTATCCACACTGGCGGGGTGTGCAAGGGTCTTGTTTTCAGACGCCAGAGCCGCCGCTGTAACCTGCGCAATCATGAAGCCTGAATTCAGTCCGCTGTCCTTTACCAGAAATGGAGGAAGCCCGCTCATCTGGGCATCCATCAGCATGGCCAGGCGTCGTTCGGAAATTGCGCCGATTTCTGAAACTGCAATCGCAATTGTATCAGCCGCTATTGCCACCGGTTCCGCATGGAAATTGCCGCCAGAAATCATTTCATCTGTGTCTGCAAAATGAATAGGATTGTCAGAAACGGCATTGGCTTCCGTAATCAAGGTGACTGCTGCGTTGCGCAATGTATCAAGGCAGGCACCCATAACTTGCGGCTGGCAACGCAGACAATAGGGGTCCTGCACGCGCTCATCCCCCTCACGATGTGAATCGCGAATAGAAGACTCGGTCAGAAGACTGCGGTAAACAGCAGCTGTTTCAATCTGACCTTTCTGCCCACGCAACGCGTGCAGACGTGGATCAAAGGGAGCATCAGTGCCACGCGCTGCATCCAGCGTCAGCCCGCCAGCCACTAGAGCCGCGTGGAACACACGCTCTGCCTGAAACAGTCCTGAAAGTGCCAGTGCTGTTGAAGCCTGGGTGCCATTCAGCAGGGCAAGCCCTTCTTTCGGCCCAAGTTCAATGGGAGCAAGCCCTGCAGCGCGAAGAGCTTCAGCGCCGGTGAGCTTCTCCCCTTTATAGAAAGCGTGCCCTTCTCCAATAACAACTGCACTCATGTGCGCCAGTGGGGCCAAGTCACCTGAGGCACCGACTGAGCCTTTTTCCGGAATAACCGGCACCACACCACGGTTCAGCATGGCCAACAGAAGAGTGACCACTTCCTTACGCACACCTGAAAAGCCTCTGGCAAGTCCGTTGGCTTTAAGGAGCAGAATAAGTCGGACAACTGCTTCGCTCATTGGTGCGCCAATTCCAGCAGCGTGGCTAAGCACCAGATTTCGCTGAAGGTCTTTCAGTTTGTCATCAGGAATACGGGTTTTGGCTAGTTTACCAAAACCCGTGTTGACCCCATAGACAGGTTCCCCACGCGCAACGATCCGTTCGACAGATAAAGCGGCTACACGCAACACTTCTTCTGCTTCTGGCGCAAGTTCTACCTGCGCAGAAGACGAGAAAAAGAAAGAACGGATTTCAGTATACGTCAGCTTGCCAGGATACAAGACAAAGGATTCAGCAGACATTCTTCTCAGGCTCCGGGCTTGATCATAGGAAGATTCAGCGATTTTTCGTGCGCACAGTTAACTGCAATATCGTATCCGGCATCAGCATGACGCATCACGCCCGTTGCAGGGTCATTCCAGAGCACGCGCTCCAATCGGCGAGCCGCTTCGGGCGTACCGTCAGCAACAATCACCATGCCTGCGTGCTGGGAGAAACCCATGCCAACGCCACCACCGTGGTGCAAAGACACCCATGTAGCGCCAGATGCAGTATTCAGCAGTGCATTTAACAATGGCCAGTCGGAAACGGTGTCGCTTCCGTCCCGCATAGCTTCTGTTTCCCGGTTTGGACTGGCTACAGAGCCGCTATCCAGATGGTCACGACCAATAACGATGGGCCCCTTCAGTTCGCCATTAGCAACCATTTCGTTAAATGCCAGACCGAGGCGATGCCTGTCACCCAGCCCTACCCAACAGATACGCGATGGCAAACCTTGGAATTGAATTTTTTCACGCGCCATATCCATCCAATTATGCAAATGCACATCGTCTGGCAGAAGTTCTTTTACTTTCTGGTCTGTCTTGTAGATATCTTCGGGGTCGCCCGACAATGCAGCCCACCGGAATGGACCAATACCCCGACAGAAGAGCGGGCGAATATAGGCAGGCACGAAGCCAGGGAAAGCAAAAGCATCTTCCAGGCCCTCTTCAAAAGCCATCTGTCGGATGTTGTTGCCGTAATCGAATGTTGGAATTCCCATGCGATGGAATGCCACCATGGCAGCAACATGGTCCCGCATAGACTGCCGTGCTGCTTTTTCCACTGCCGCTGGATCTGTCTGGCGTTTGTGTTCTGCTTCTTCCAGTGTCCAGCCTTTAGGCAGGTATCCATTCCGCGGATCATGAGCGGATGTCTGGTCGGTCACGGCGTCCGGCCGAATACCACGACGCACCAATTCAGGGAATATTTCTGCAGCATTGCCGAGGAGTCCTACAGAAATGGCCTCGCCCCGTTCACATGCCGCGTTAATCAGTTCCAACGCTTCATCAAGAGTATCGACCCGACGATCGAGATAGCCTGTATCAAGTCTTTTCTGAATACGGCTTGGCTCACATTCAACCGCCAACATGGAAGCACCGGCCATAACAGCGGCAAGCGGCTGTGCCCCGCTCATGCCGCCCAGACCGCCAGTCAGAATCCACCGGCCTTTCAGGCTTCCGCCGTAATACTGACGGCCCATTTCTACAAATGTTTCGTAGGTGCCCTGAACAATGCCCTGAGACCCAATATAAATCCAGGACCCCGCAGTCATCTGACCGTACATCATCAGGCCCATACGGTCGAGTTCGTTAAATTTGTCCCAGTTTGCCCAATGCGGCACAATATTGGAATTCGCGATTAAAACGCGAGGAGCATCGGAATGTGTCCGAAAAACCCCAACGGGTTTGCCTGACTGCACAAGAAGTGTCTGGTCATCTTCCAGATCGCGCAAGCTGGCTACAATCTGATCATAGCATGCCCAGTTTCTGGCAGCACGCCCAATACCACCATAGACAACCAGTTCAGATGGCCGCTCTGCCACTGCAGGGTCAAGATTATTCATCAGCATACGCAAAGCAGCTTCTGTTTGCCAGCTTTTAGCGGATTTCTCTGTACCTTTTGGAGAACGAATGATGCGATCATTAGCAAGGCGATCATTAGAAACTGTAGAGATATCACTCATTTTCTAACCCTTGTTCATACTTGTATATACGTTAATTTAGGCGGCGTTTGTTTTCATTGTCAATCTGCAATGTTCCGAATTTGTCTCTTATTTGAAAATCAGGGTCTGTATGCCAAGGCGCAGCGTAAGAATTGCTTCAATACATACTTCAACTGCTCGACTTTTTTACCACTGAGTGGCCACGGAGAAACTTCACTCTCAAGGTATGTGGTCTGTGCAAGCTCAAGCTGCACAGCATGAATATTTTCTTCCGGCTTCCCGTAATGACGAGTCGTATATCCGCCTTTAAAACGCCCATCCAACACGTGCGTATAATGCGGAAAAACACTGGCCTGTACGACTAACGCTTGCGCCAGCACCGGTGCGCAAGCCGCCCCTGCATTGGTACCAAAGTTCAGGTCCGGTAAAATACCTTCAAAAAGACGTGGTATTGTGGATGCAATGGAATGTCCATCCCATAGAATAGCCCATCCCCACTTGTCTTTTAATCGGGCCAATTCCTGCTCGATTTTCTGATGATACGGTGTCCAGAACAGATTTGTTCTTTCCAGAACTTCCTGATGATCTGGCGCCAGACCATCTTTATAGATAGGTTGCCCTGAAAATGTCAGGTGCGGAACAAGGCCAGTACTAGGCCTGCCTGGATACAATGCGACATCATCAGCCCCACGATTCAGGTCCACCACGTAACGTGAATAATTTGCACGTAAAACGCCAACTCCCAACCCCGATGCGAAATCATACAGTGCTTCCATATACCAATCTGTATCTGGTAATACGCGCCCAGTTTCTGTCATGCGCTCAGATAATCCATCTGGCAGTTTCTGACCGGCATGGGGCAACGTAATAAGAACCGGAGCTTCACCAGCGGAAAAAGTGTAAACGGACGTCATATGCACCTGACCTTTCCTGTCATACGTTGCTTAAGATTCAGAGAAGATTTTACCCATGACGTCACGGAACTGACTGGTCAGTTTATCCTGCAATGAGTGCCTACCGTCCCTAACCTGCCAGACGCCAGCACACATCACATGCTCAACCGGCAATGCCGGCAAAGAGAATAGAGCAGCATCCAAAATAACATCCTCTTCAAGATTAGGCAGTATCAGCCTGTTAATATCCAAAGTGCAGACGTCTGCCCGTGCCCCCTCAATCAACCCCCATTTACCGAAACCGCATGCCTGTGCACCCCCAGCAATGGCCTGCCTGTAAAGCCACTCGCCCGTCGAACCCATCATGCCACGCGGTAGGGCAACGCACCGACTTTGCGCGGAAAGTCGCATGCCGTATTCCAACGTTCGCAACTCCTCGCCAGGGCTAATCAGAACGTTACTATCTGAACCAATACCAAAACGACCATTTAAACTTACATAGTCTACAAAAGGGAAAAAACCGTCCCCGAGATTGGCTTCAGTGATCGGACAAAGACCAGCAACAGCTTTACTTTTTGCAATTTTTTCCACCTCAATACCAGAAAGATGCGTGGCATGAACCAGACACCAGCGGGCATCGACCAACAGATTTTCGAACAGATACTCAACAGGTCTACTGCCTGTAGCTAACACACATTGTTCGACTTCACCCGTTTGTTCTGAAATATGAATATGAATTGGGACTGCGCCAATTTTCCCTTCGACCAGTGCCCTTATGGACGCCATGTCAGCAGCACGCAGGGAATGTAAACCCACCCCCACATTCACCAAATTACTGGTTTTGCCTCTCTGATTGACTGCCTGGCACATATGCATGATCAGATCAGGCGTTGATGCAAAGCGCTTCTGTTCGTCCAACAAAGGACACGCATTGAACCCGGAATACATATAAAGCGTTGGTAAAACCGTGATGCCCAGACCAACAGTTTGTGCGCCTGATGCCACCCGCAAGGCCATTTCTGCCGGGTTATTATACAGCGCGCCTGTTTTGTCACGGTGCAGATAATGGAACTCTGCAACCTGCGTATAACCTGCGCAGAGCATTTCCATATACAAATAGGCGGCTATAACTTCCATCTGCTCTGGCGAAATATTGCTGGCGAGCTTGTACATAAGCGTGCGCCACGTCCAGAATGTGTCAGACGGTGTCTGTCGTCGTTCCGCCAGTCCGGCCATGCCTCGCTGAAAAGCATGAGAATGCAGACTGATTTGCGGTGGGAGCGCCACCTCAAGCTGTTCAGCCTGTACCGAGGGCTTTGTATCTGCCTTTACGGACGAAAATGTACCGTCAGGCCCAATAACCAAGGTGACGTTTTTTTTCCACCCATCTGGAAGAAGGGCCTGTTTCACAAAAAGCTCGGTCATGCTGCCATATCCATTGCGCCTCTTGTCTCCGACCAAGATCATGCAAAATGCAAAATCGTGTCACTGTCATTCTGAGACCATAACGGATTTGACTTATTTGTATATACTTTTGTATGGTATTTTAGATACTGTGGAAATGAGGACACTATGTGGGACACACTCTGGACAGATGTTCACCTTGCCACGATGGCACCCTCACGCGTTACAGAGTCCGATCCTTATGGATGCATCAAAAACGCAGCTATTGCCCAAAAAGACGGTATAATTACTTGGGTTGGAAAAAAGGAAGACCTTTCGGGCTCCCCTCAAACGCTTGCCAGAAATGTACATTCCATGGGCGGTCACTGGGCAACGCCGGGGCTGATCGACGCCCATACTCATCTTGTCTATGCTGGTGATCGCAGTAACGAATTTGCACGGCGTTTGGAGGGAGTCAGTTACCAGAAAATTGCGCAGGAAGGTGGCGGAATTAATGCCACGGTAACCGCCACACGTGCCGCGTCAGAAGATATATTGCTGGAACTGGCGATTAAGCGCGCCAAGAGAATGATTGCAGGAGGCACAACAACTCTTGAGGTGAAATCAGGCTACGGTTTAACTCTTGAAGACGAACTCAAACTTCTGCGCGTTGCGCGTAATCTTGAAAAACATCTCCCCATCAGAGTACATACAACTTTTTTAGGCGCCCATGCGCTTCCGCCTGAATATAAGTACAAGCAAAAGGCATATGTTGCCACCCTGGTAGACGAAATGCTGCCGCGTGTCGCAAAAGAAAAACTAGCTGACAGCGTAGATGCCTTTTGTGAAACAATTGCATTTACACCATCTGAAGTCGCGCAGATATTTGAGGCCGCCACAACACTAAATCTCCCCGTGCGCATACATGCAGACCAGATGTCTGACAGCGACAGTTGCTCATTGGCGGCCCGATTCAAGGCTTTGTCAGCAGATCATGTGGAATATGCAAATGAGGAAGGAGTAAAAGCCATGGCAAAAGCTGGTACTGTCGCCATGCTTCTGCCTGGCGCGTTCTACTTCATCCGTGAAACAAAATTACCACCAATCGAATGGTTTAGAAAATACAATGTTCCTATGGGATTGGCGACAGACTGCAACCCTGGCACTTCTCCTGTAATGGATATGACAACCATAATGAATATGGCTTGCACGCTCATGCGCCTCACGCCCGCTGAAGCTCTGCATGGAGCAACTACAATAGGAGCCAAAGCTCTTGGTCTCCAAAAACATATTGGAGTTCTCCAAGAAGGCTACTCTGCAGACGTGTCTTTTTGGCCGGTATCCGGCCCGCATGAATTATCATACTGGATTGGAGGAGTAACTCCTTCAGCCCGTGTCTTTAAAGGGCAATACGACTGAAAAGGTCTTAAATAGATATTCCACGCCTTAACATCTATACAGGACAAGAAAACGCCCATAATTTAAAAACACACCCAGACCGCCCGAAGGACTATTCATTATGGCCGCCGCCCCGACTACCCGCCCCCAACTGCGTTATGAACAAGTAAAGCAGTATATCACTGAGCATATTAATCGTGGCGACTGGAGTATCGGGGAGCGACTGCCGTCAGAAAGCGAATTGGTCGAGACTCTCGGCGTATCACGCATGACTGTTCATCGGGCTCTTCGCGAATTAATGGCAGAAGGTCTGGTAACGAGAGCACAAGGCGTAGGAACTTTTGTTGCAAAACCAGTCCCGCGGGCGACCTTACTTGAGTTACACGATATTGCTGACGACATTATTGCTGCAGGACATATTCACACACAGCAAGTTATAACACTTGAATCCGTAAGGGCTGATGTTGATCTCGCCATGGCTTTTGACCAACGTCCGGGTGCAAAACTTTTTCATTCAGTGATTGTCCATTTTGAAGATAAGATTCCTTTGCAGGTTGAGGAACGTTATGTTTCCCCTCATTTTGTACCGGATTATCTGGAGCAGGATTTCACTACCCTGCACCCCCATCGACTGCTGACCCACATCTCTCGTCCTGATGAGATGGAGCACGTGATCTTTGCGATCACCCCCGACAGACAGTTGCAACATCTTTTAGAATTGGAGGAACCCACCACAGCATGCCTCCAACTAGTTCGCCGCACATGGGTGCAAGGTAAAACCGTTATGAAAGGGATTTTCACTTACCCAGGAAACCGATACAGTTTGGGCGGTCGCTATCAAGTGTAAGCAAACGTAACAAACCTGTACGAAATTTAGGCGGAAAACGCTTCGCTTTGTTGCTCATGAATTCTTCTTACCTCTCGGGTCGCTATGTCTCTATAAATCCCAAGGCAATTTACTTCACGAGAGTCTTCAAAAGGCAGGGAGCGAC
>NZ_BAMV01000016.1 GCF_000963925.1 Acetobacter cibinongensis | reverse complement strand
TTCTTTCACTCTCGAGAAAAAATAAACACCCAAAAAGGCAATGGTACTCGCGTTGCCGTTGCTTTGCATCTGAGCGTTAAGGATAGAGCGTCCTGACGTGGAGATACCCCCTACCTGTAAGCCCCAACCCTCACGGCCCTCACTATATATAGTCAAGAGAACGCCATGGCCCCGTACATCCCTCAAGAGCCGGACCTTAACTCTCCTTTTAATAAGGCCTCGCGACTCTTCCCAATCCCCTCGCTTTGTTCGAGCTTCAAGTTTAGGCACTCAGAATCTTCACCCAAAAATCTCACCACCACAGCAAAGAGAAACAAGAAATATTTCATAAAATTTCACGGCAGCGCCCATTGCAATTACGCTTAAAATACAAAAACCAGCCTTGAGTGCTTTAATTTTAAGTTGAAATTGGATTAAAAAACCTCCTCACTCATATTATGGTAGAAGTTTTATTAAATTTACTTTTATTAATCAAACTATTGTTTTGTATTTTTATTTTTACTTCTACTGAATATATAAATTTCCGCAGTTATCTCTTGAAATCAGATTATAGTACTTCGCATTCACCTTCTTCCTGACACAAACAGCATAACCACAAAGCGCCCTAGTTTACTGCCCTCTCACGGCACCGCTTTCGCGGTACATGACGCATTTTCAACCTATGACACTTTTGTAAATCCATAAAAAGACTATATAGGCCACACGTCCGGCCTTGCAGCAGGCCTACTCACCGTGCCTTTGGGCGCTCAAACCTAATTGTTAAATTTCTTCGAATGGCTCACTGATGAACGTTATGAACTCTGCTTCTTCACCCCTTAACGAAGAGACCTTGCAGCCGGTTCCAACAAATTCCGGTCAGCCACGACGTTATGGTGATTTCCCTACATTCCCTGCTGCGCTGGACTATGCTGCCCAGGGTGAGGCCGGCTTTAATATATATTCCGGCAAAGGCGTTCTCCTCGAAGCGCTGCCGTATAAGAAACTGCGTGAACAAGCCATTGAAACGGGCCTGCGCTTCCTAGGCATGGGTCTGCAACCGGGTGACCGGGTTGCTATTGTTGCCGAAAGCGATGGCGACTTCGCGCGGATTTTCTTTGGTTGCCAGTATGCTGGCCTTGTGTCCGCCCCCCTCCCCTTGCCTGTCGCTTTTGCCGGGAAAGAAGCCTATCTGGCTACGCTGCGCGGCATGATTACCAGCTCTGGCGCAAGCGCGGTCATTATTCCCCAGATTATAGAAGGGTGGACAAATGATATTGTCAGCGGTCTGGGGCTGATTTTTGCAGGTTCCCCAGCAGAATTAATGGCCCGCCCGGTACCAGACATCGCTTTGCCGGATGTGGGGCCTGACGCTTTATCCTATCTTCAGTTCTCATCAGGCAGCACACGTTTCCCCATGGGCGTATGTGTCAGCCAGCGATCTGGCATGGCGAATGTTGCCGCTATTGCTCATGACGGTTTGCAGGTGACTGAAACAGGCGACCGCTGTGTTTCCTGGTTGCCGCTTTACCATGACATGGGTCTGGTCGGCTTCTTCCTCACACCAATGACCTGTCAGTTGACCGTTGACTTGCTGCCTACCCGTGAGTTCGCGCGCCGCCCCCACGTATGGCTTGACCTTATTAGCCGTAATCGGGGCACCCTGGCGTACAGCCCCTCCTTTGGATATGAACTTTGCGCCCGTCGTCCTGCCTCGGCTGAGTTGGACCTTTCGAGCTGGCGCATTGCCGGGATTGGTGGCGACATGATTCGCCCGCATATTCTTGAAGAATTTGCAGAGCGCTTTGAATCCTCTGGTTTCAGCAAAAACGCGTTTGAAGCCAGCTACGGTATGGCTGAAGCCACATTGGCAATCAGCTTTGCCCCGCTTAACAGTGGCATTCAAACGGATACGGTTGATCTGGCTGCCTTGGAAAGCAAGGGGGTTGCTGTTGCTCCAACCTCTCCTGATGTTCCAAGCCGTACCTTCGTGCTGTGCGGTAAGGTGCTGCCCGGACATGGCCTTGAAGTCCGCAATTCTGAGGGGACTGTTTTAGGTGATCGTCAGGTCGGGACCATTTTTGTCTCCGGACCAAGCTTGATGAACGGTTATTTCCGCCGCCCCGATGCAACGGAAGAGGTGCTTGATTCTCACGGTTGGCTGAATACGGGTGATCTTGGCTATATGCTCAATGGCCAGATTGTGGTGACAGGCCGTGCAAAGGACCTGATTATCATTAACGGCCGTAATATCTGGCCTCAGGATCTGGAATGGTCGGCTGAAACAGCCATTTCCTCCCTTCGTAGCCGGGATGTTGCTGTCTTCTCTCTTGAAAAAGATCAGCAGGAAGAGGTTGTGGCCCTTATTCAATGCCGCGCCACAGACCCCGATACCCGTGAAGGCCTGCGTAGCGAGGCGGCAAGCCTGTTCCGCCGCTTACATGGTGTTGATGTGTCGGTTGTTCTGGTTCCGCCTCATGCGTTGCCACAAACATCTTCTGGAAAACTGACGCGCGCTAAAGCCAGGACCATGTTCCTGAGCGGTGCATTTGCTCCACAACCCGAAGTTGAACCCGCCTGAGGGCTTCATAGCCACAGGCCACAAACTGGCGCACAGTGCTTTTTTAGGCCATAAGGCAGGCGCCAGCGGGATGGCTACCTGTTTTTTATTTGTATGCGCATAAAACGAAGAGAGACCGTACCATGAGCGACACCATAGAAAGCGTTTCCGCGCTGATTATTGAAAAGCTTCTTGCCAACCCTAAAGTGCCGCGTGACATTGATGGCAACTGCAAGATCATGGAAGATTTGGCGTTTGACTCCCTCGCCGTCATGAATTTTGTGATGGAAGTGGAAGACACGCTTGATGTCTCTGTACCGCTCGACAAACTGGCTGATATCCGCACCATCAATGACCTTGCTGCCTGTATTGTTGACCTGAAAAACAAAGGCTGAGCCCGTATGACATCACTCTTTGCCAAATTTAACGGCACAGCCAGTGCTCTTGGGGCGCTGGTTGAGGCTGGCGGGCGCAACCCTTTTGGCGTGGTTATTGAAAAACCGCTTTCTTCCACGGTCGGGCTGATTGAGGGGCGGGAAACGCTTCTGTTTGGCACAAATAACTATCTCGGGCTCAGCCAGTCTGCGCGGGCCATTAAGGCTGCGCAGGACGCGGTGGCACACTATGGTGTTGGCACGACCGGGTCTCGTATTGCCAACGGCACACAGTCTTTACACCGCAAGCTTGAAACCCAGATAGCTGCTTACTTTAAGCGCCGGGATGCCATGGTGTTCTCGACCGGATATCAGGCCAATCTGGGCATGATTTCCACGTTGGTTGGCAAAGACGATTACCTCATTCTTGATGCTGACAGCCACGCCAGTATTTACGATGGCAGCCGCCTTAGCCCTGCACAGGTTATTCGTTTTCGTCACAACGATGCTGACGACCTGCACAAGCGCCTGAAGCGCCTTGATGGAACACCGGGTGCCAAACTGGTGGTTGTGGAAGGTATTTATTCCATGACCGGCAATGTTGCTCCCATTGCCGAGATGGCACAGGTCAAGCGCGAAACAGGCTCCTACCTGCTGGTCGATGAAGCACACTCGTTTGGTGTTATGGGCGAGCGAGGCCTTGGCGTAGCAGAAGCTGCTGGCGTTGAGGCTGATGTGGACTTTGTGGTGGGCACGTTCTCCAAAAGTCTGGGAACGGTTGGCGGCTATTGCGTATCCGACCACCCGGAGCTGGAATTTGTCCGCCTGAACTGCCGCCCGTACATGTTCACAGCATCTCTGCCGCCGGAAGTCATCGCCGCGACCATGGCTGCTCTGCAAGACATGGAAGCTCACCCTGAACTGCGCACACAGTTAATGGACAATGCCGCCCGCCTTCATGCTGGTTTTCACCGCATTGGTTTGAATGCCAGCCGCCAGGTAAGCCCGGTTATTGCCGTGACGCTGGAGGAAATGGGACAGGCGATTGTGATGTGGAATCGCCTGCTGGAGCTGGGGGTTTACGTCAACCTTAGCGTGCCACCTGCGACACCCGACCACAGGCCACTGCTGCGCTGCTCCGTTATGGCAACGCACACACCAGCGCAGATTGATCAGGCAATAGACATTTTCCGTCAGGCCGGGCTTGATGCTGGCGTATTGAACGCCTCTGTTGCTTAACTAACTGCTTTTCTGAAACGCCCCCTTGCGCCAAAGCTTCCACAGAAGTGGAGGCCCGGCGATAAGGGGGTGTTTTTCAGCAAATGGCGTCAACGGCACAGAAATACCGCTATGACGCTCAATTTTCCATGCAGCGTAACGCGGCCCACCGGCAAACGTGAAGGCTGCTTTTATAAGTCTGGCAATGTTCAGCGGTTTGCCTATTTTCTTTCTTAATAGCCAGTCCGCATTAGACTTTTCGCGTTCCTGTGCAGAAAGTATGGGGCTAATTTGCCCTGCTTCCTGAGCAAATTTTACTCCGGCAATGGCCCAACAGGGTGCAAGTAAATTTGCATAGCGTTCAGGGTACGCCGTAACAATACTCGCGCCCCGACCCGCTTTCTCCACACGTAGTTCTGTCTGGTAAGTCCGTTTGTACAAGGCATTCCAGAACTCTTCTGCCTGCCCTTTTTCCGGCCCAAAACAGGCGGCCCATCGGGCACCGGTGATCACCGCACGCATGACACTCCGCGTTAAAGCCGCTTCTGCTTTCTGATCGGCAGACCAGACCAGTCGCACTGGTTGTGAAAAGCGCGCCCAGACCGTTGTGTCCCATGTTGTAAAGCCTGTCAGCCTCCGGAACTGCGCCAGTGTGAGAATGGCTACCTTTGCACGTAGGGCTTTGCCGCCACTTTCTATTTCGTAATACTCCACATTGGGAGGGAGAAGAGCATTACCTATCTGCGCAGCGAATGGTCTGGGCCAGTCTGATTGCTTGTCCAGAATGACATAAAAATCCATCAGCGTATCGGACTGTATGCCGCCACGCAGGCCGGAACCATAAAACAAAATGCCTAAAGGCCGTCCCTTCTCATTCAGTTCAGAGACGAACTCTCTTACTTCCGGCGCAACAGATGTCTGAAGTTCTGCTGTAATGCAGTCTGCAAGCTGTTGAACCGCAGAACGTGACTGAGACGTGCCAGACATGCCTAACCCTTTTAGGCTTGAAGGAATGAGACGACTGGACCCGCTGTGATGTCGAGGCAATGTTCTGGCCCAGTTTCCAGCACCTCCCCATCCAGCACAAAGGATTGAGCACTCCGGAGCCGGATACGTTCTACCGAGCCACTTTGGTAGCTACTGCTTTGCTGCATCCATGCTGGCACCTTGCCGCGCATCAAATTCCATGTCGCTTTTGTCAGATGTTCTGGGCGTGCGCCCACATCAAGATAGCTGATCCCTTTATCCGGCTGACCGGGAGCCCGCCAGAAGGGCCAGATTTTGTGAGTTAGACGGTGCAAACCGGTGCACAGAAAAAGGAAGTGGTTTTTTATATCACCGGGCTGACCGTCCAAGCCCAGCGCGGCCATGGCTCCGTTCAACCACTCCTGCCGCAAACTGGGCGAAAGAATCTGACGTGCAGTAATAGCTAACGTCGCCAGCACTGCGGCATCATGCGCGTAAGTGTTCATGATGTTTGGGCTGTGCGCGATTTCTATGGCGCGAGTGAACGCACCCGCCCCGCCAAAAAAACCAAGTTCCGGCGCACGGGTCTGGCCAGGCCAGGAAATAACAAGCGGCTGACGCCGCTGTATTTTTGTTGCCAATTGTGCAGACCCTGCGCGCGCTGCCCGCAGATGTTCGAGTGCCTTGATGCCCCGCAGGCCAAAACCAACGTCTGCCGCGATCAGATTGGTATTGCCTGACGGCAGAACAGCGATCGTTGGTAATTTGTGATTGGGGTAGGAAGAGGCGTAGAGCACGCTTAGCACCCTGCCCACAGTGCCATCCCCACCATCCACCACAAGGCAGTCCACATTCTGGTGGGCCAGTTCCTCTATGGTTTCACGCAGGGCGTCTGCTGTCTCTGGCGCATGAAAGAGCGGCCCCAGCATGGCTTGGGCTGCTTTAAGGTAATGACGATCCGCCTTGAGATTACGTCGGCTGCGGGGATTGTGAATTAAGGCGAAACGATCTGTCACTCAGACACTCTTTAAGCAGAATAAAAATACCGGTAGCTTTTGCTCCGGTTGATGCCGGTGGTATAGTTCGTGTTGGTTCGCTTGTCACATGCTGTCCCAGGCAGACCACTCTGCATACGGAGACTTTTATTTTTGTCCGCTGTCAAAATTGCCCATCTTTCTGATTTGCATTTACCGTTAGCTGGGCTGCCTTGTTTAAAGGAAATCCGGTTCAAGCGGCTGCTTTCACTTCTTTCGTGGCAATTACGGCGCAAACATATCCATTTACCACAAACACTTAGCTACATCATGCAGGACATACGCACCCATATGCCTGACATGGTGGCCATGACCGGGGACCTGACCAATCTGGGGCTGTTGTCAGAATTTCAGGCCGCGCAAACATGGCTGGAAGAGCAGGACCTTCCCCCCACCCTTCTCGTTCCCGGCAATCATGACGCGCTGATTCGCGAGCCCACATACTCCTGCAAAAGTACCCTATGGGCTCCGTGGCTGCGTAATACGGGCCATGCGCCGTCCGTCCTCCGGCACGGACCTGTCATGCTCATCGGGTTAAACAGCGCCATACCCACTGCACCATTTCTGGCTTCCGGCTGTGTCGCGGCAAAAAGCGTTGAAGCACTGCGCCCGCTTTTGCGTCAGGCCGCCGAGGAAGGGTTATGTCGTGTGGTGCTTCTTCACCATCCTCCGGTGGCAGGCCTTGTGCCGCGTCGGAAAGGGTTGCGACAACGCAAGGCTTTACAACGCCTGTTTCAGCAGGAAGGTGCCGAACTGGTCCTGCATGGTCATTCCCATCGCGGTAGCCTGAGCTTTATCCCCCATACTCATATTCCGGTATTGGGCACGCCGTCTGCATCCCATTGTGCGCAAACATCGGCGCGCTCGGCTGGCTGGAACGACATTTCCATACAGGCCTGCGCACAAGAGTGGCATATTACCATCCAGCGCCGCGCTTTGGGGCTGGATCTGAAAATGCATGATGGTCCGATATATCGTTTTGCCCCCCATCGCCTTTCCCTGCCAACCCGGCTATGAAACCCTCCATGCAGCCCGAGCCTTTTCTGCGCAGGGTTCTGTCGTTCTTTACGCCAAGAACGCTGGACCGTTACCTGATAGCGCAGGTTCTCCCTCCCTTTCTGGTCGCCCTTTGTGTTGTTATGTCGGCTTTGCTGCTGGAACGGCTCCTTGTGCTGTTCAATATGTTGGCGGCCGGTAACAACCATCTCTTCACGTTTATCGGTTTGTTACTCACCCTGCTGCCACACTATCTTGGCCTGGCCATTCCGGCTGCGCTGTGCGTGAGTGTCTTTACCGTAGTCCGGCGCATGAGCCAGAACGAGGAAATTGACGCCATTAACAGTAGCGGGCTGTCCTTATTAAGGGTGGCGCGACCGTTCGTGCTAATGGGGTGTTTACTCGGCCTGCTTTCATTCTTTTTGTATGGGTTCATTCAGCCCCACGCGCGCTATGACTTCCGTGAGGCGCTATACACGGCCAGCCACACAGGCTGGGCGCCACGTTTGCAATCCCGCATGTTTGCCCGCCCTTCAGCCAATATGACGTTGCTTGCAGACCATGTGGACCACGCAGGCTCCCGGCTGAAGGACGTGTTTATTCGTGACACATCCAACAACCGCGAACGTGTTATTACGGCAGCCTCTGGCCAAATCCGGATTGCCAGCGATAGTTCAGCGGTGGAAATTGATCTGCAAAATGGCACAATCGTCACGGATACAGGTGTCGGTGCGCCAACCTTAACCAGGTTTGAGCATGCAACCCGCCTTCTGACAGAAGCGTCTCACATCTCCCCTTTCCGCGCACGAGGAGATGATGAACGGGAACTGACATCCAAAGAACTGGTCGGGCGTCTGGTTGATCATAACGCCGCCATTTCGCGCCCGCATATGCGCTCGGAAGTCCATTTCCGGCTGGCCCGGAGCATGACCATTCCCTTCATTCCTGTTCTGGCTGTCGCTCTGGCCATTATGCGCAAACGCCAGCAGGGAAGTGCCGGACTTGTTATCGCCTTTCTGGCTCTGGTCGGGTTCGACCACGTGCTTCAGTTCGGACACAGTATGGTTGCGACGAAGAATACCTCTCTCATGGCTATCTGGGTCCCTGCCTTTGTTTTTATAGGCTTATGCTCCGCGCTACTGTTCTACAAATCAGGGGCTTTTCAGGCCCTGCATGCACAACGTCTTGCATCGCGCCGTAAAACACTTGCCCAGGGTGAGGTGTCCCCATGAGCAAAACGGCCAAACCTCCACGGTTTGTTCTGCTGCGTTACCTGTCAGGCGCGTTGCTAAGCCGCGTTCTATTATGTGGTGCAGTCCTGGTAGGCCTGTTGGAAATTCTGGCCCTGCTGGAACAGACCACCCCTATCTTGCAGCGCCATCTGGGGCTGCATGGTATTCTGACCTATGCCGGGATGCGCCTCCCCTTTCTACTGGCGGGAGCCTTGCCCCTCAGCCTGCTGATTGGCGCCTTGGTCATGCTGACACAAATGACACTGGGGAGTGAGACTGCCATTCTTCAGGCGTCCGGTCTGTCCATCACCCGGCTTTATAAACACCTTATCCCTGCCACGCTGCTGGTTGGGGTAATGGGGGTGGTGCTGGACGATCAGGTCACCCCGCGGTCAGAGCAAGCGCTGGCAGCATGGTGGAACCGGACAGACCCCAGCCCGGAAAATGGACATTCCTTCTGGTTTCACGAGGGGCAGGAGGTGACCCGCGTGGCGTATGTTGCTGATGGCGGCAACATGTTGTCCGGTCTGGACATCTACTCACGCGATCAGAACGGTTTGTTACAAGACGTGATTCATGCTGCCAGAGCAGATTACACGCGCGCGAACGGATGGATTTTGCACGACCTGAAGCGGGTTCAGGTGAAGGAAAACTCTGCTGACCGGTTACCACAGGAAGACCAGAAAGCGTGGCATACGTCCTTGCATCCATGGGATTTTATCCGGCTATCTGCGGAAAATCCGCCATTGTCATCCGGCACAATATTAGGGATGCTGCGCGGGCGCCTGCCCTCTGATTCCAGCCCTGGCTTTCTGCAAGCTGGCCTGCTGGAGCGCTTTCTAAGGCCGGCGTCTCTTCTGGTTCTACTGTTAATTGCCATGCCGGTGATCTATATCCCTCCGCGTACGGGTACCCGAAGCTGGACTCCTGTCTGGTGTCTGGGTGCCGGTCTGCTTTTCATCATTGTGCAAGGTATGTTGCGCGCAATGGGAAATGCCGGCCTTTTACCGCCGCCTGTTGCCACAATACCCGGCTTACTGATTTTCACTTTGGGTGCCGTGACAGTGCTTTTGAGGAATGAAGCAAAATGAGTGGAACGCTGAATAACGCGAGCCTGAAAACCGGCCGCAGCTTTGATCTGGGTAAAATGAACCTCAGACAACTGTGGATTGCTTACCTGACTTATCCAACCATTTTGCTTTATTTTGCATTGGTTGTTGTCAGCGTAGCGGCCGCTGCACATTTTTTTGCCGGGTGGGGTGCTACTCTGGTTTCCATAGTAGCTGTTATTCTGGTGTATCCTCTCGCATGGTATCTGCTGCACCGTTATGTGCTGCATGGCCGTCTGCTGTATAAAATGAAATGGACCTCCGCACTCTGGAAGCGCATCCATTTTGACCACCATCAGGACCCGCACCTGCTGGATGTGCTGTTTGGCTCACCTGCTACAACATTGCCGACCATCGCCATCATCACCCTGCCAATCGGCTATTTGATTGGTGGGTGGGGCGCCGCTGCAACAGCGTTTGGTACAGGTGTGACGATCACCTGCATCTATGAGTTTTTTCACTGCATCCAGCATCTGAACTACAAGCCGCGTGCCTCCTGGATCCAGCGCATGAAGGCCCGTCATGTTCTGCATCATTTCCATGACGAAGACGGTAACTTTGGTATCACCAGTTTCTTGGTGGATCGGATATTTGGCAGCTATTATCGGGATGCCAAAGCCCGCCCCCGCAGCCCGACCGTCTTTAATCTTGGCTATGACGTAAAAGAAGCAAACACCTATCCCTGGGTGATGGACCTGACTGGCTCTCCCCCACGTGACCGGCCCGATGGTGCGCGCGCTCCTGCTGGCAAAACACCAGACTCTGCACGGCACGCTGCATGACTTATCCTGCTGGCACACTGACTGTTCTTGTTCTGGCTGGCACACGCCCCGGTGTGCCAGACCCAATGGCACAGGCTGCGGGTGTTTCGCATAAGGCTATTCTACCGGTTGCGGGCGTTCCCATGATCACGCGTGTGCTCAAAACATTACAGGACACGCCTGCCGTAGGCCGAATTATTGTCTGCATTGACACTCCGGCAGTGCTTGATGGCCTGTTAACGCCAGACGTGACAGTCATACCGTCTCGCCCGGAAGGGCCGAGCGCCAGTGTGTTGGCAGCGTTAATGCAGTTTGGCACCCCTTTACTGGTGACCACAGCAGACAATGCCCTCTTGAAACCCGAGTGGGTGACTGAGTTTCTGAACGCAAGTAATCCGCAGGTCGATGTCGCGGCGGCCGTTGCACCTGAATCTGTGGTCCGGCGGGATGTTCCTGTCACAAAACGTACTTTTGTGCAGTTATCCGATCTGGTTTTTTCAGGCTGCAACCTGTTTTTATTTCGTACCCCGGCGTCTCTGAACGTTGCCAGACTTTGGTTACGCGTTGAAAAAAACCGCAAGCACCCGCTGCGTGTTGCGTGGCTGCTTGGCCCGCTGGTGTTACTGAAAGCTATTACAAAAACACTCAGCCGTAATGCTCTCTACGCCCGCATAGAAAAGCTGACGGGCGCAAAAGGAGAGCTTGTCTGCCTGTCTGACGGCAGAGCGGCTGTGGATGTTGACAAACCAGCCGACCTGGAACTGACAGAACAACTTCTGGGCGCGGAATAACCGCCTTAATTTGCCAACAGGCGGGCCGCGGCTTCCGGCACGTCCGCCATGCTGGCGGCCTCTCCCTGCGCCTGTGTCGCCAAGGCGGGGTCACCATAACCCCAAGCTGCAAACAACGCGGGGCAGCCAGCTGCCTTTGCCGCAGCCAGATCAGGCACCATATCGCCAATCATAACAGTCCGGGCCGGAGTTCCACCGGCTTTTTCAATTGTACCCAGCAAATGCACAGGGTCAGGCTTACGCGCTGAAAAACTATCCCCGCCCCCAACACAGGCAAACAAGGGCAGCAAATCAAATTTTTCAAGAATAGCCAGAGCAGCAACTTCCGGTTTGTTGGTGCAAACAGCCAAGGCCCAGCCTTGCTCCTTTAGAGTCCGCAAAGCCTCGTTCGTGCCGGGAAACAGGCGCGAGAGGCGCGTGGCCCTTGGGGTGTATAGCGCCATGAACGCCTGACATGCCTGCGCGTGGTCAATCTTGGCAAGGCGCTCAGCCACTTCTGCCCCCTTGCCACTGGCGGAATGCAGCAAGCGCTCCACAAGAAGGGGAACGCCATTGCCAATCATACGCCGCACTTCGGTATCTGACACGCTGGGCAAGTCATACTGCGCCATCAGGGCACGGCCCGACTCAGCCAGATCCGGCAGAGAATCAAGCAAGGTGCCATCCATATCAAACACAGCGAGTTTCTGCTTCATCACCACTTGGCCCTTTTGGTAAATTCCTGAAAAACTTTATGATATCGACTAAGCTCTATTCTTATAGCACGAGGTTTGACAGGGGCTGGAGGTTGGCTTACCGCAGTCTAGACATGACAAACTCACTCCCATCCCGTCCTGCTACTGCGGTTCTATTGGCCGCCGGGCTGGGCACACGCATGAAATCCTCCCGCCCCAAAGCCATGCAACGGCTTGCTGGCCGCCCCATGCTGGCACATCTGATTGCCAACGCGGCGGAAATATTTGACCGCCTTGTGGTGGTAGTCGGGCCAGAGATGGCTGATGTGGCTGAACTGGCGGCCCCCTACCCTGTTGTCATTCAACATGACCGCTTGGGCACGGCCCACGCAGCACTCCAGGCCGAAGCCTATTTTGGGGATGGTGATGTTGCTGTTCTTTATGCGGATAATCCGCTGATCTCCGCTGAAACCCTCAACAACCTGCTAACAGAACGGCGGCAGCCTGATGTGGGGTTAGCCCTGCTGGCCATGCGCCCAGCTGAGCCAGGCCGCTATGGCCGCGTTGTGACATCCGGTGCAAATGTGCAGCGAATCGTGGAATGGGCCGATGCAACGCCGGATGAGCGCGCCATAGACCTCTGCAATGCCGGGGTTTTATGTGCTGATGCAGCCACTTTCCGCCGCTGGTTACAAGCTGTGAAAAATGACAACAGCAAGGGTGAGTTCTATCTGACGGACGTGGTGGACATGGCCGTTGCAGAAGGGCTGACCGTACGGGCCGTAGAAGCAGCAGAAGATGAATTGCGCGGCATTAATTCCCGCGTTGAGTTGGCTCAGGCAGAAGCCGCCTTGCAGCAACGTTTACGTACCCAAGCCATGCTGAACGGCGTGACACTGGTCGCACCTGAAACGGTTTTCCTGTGTGCCGACACCGTGCTTGAGGCCGACGTACTGATAGAACCGAATGTGGTGTTTGGTCCCGGCGTTACCGTACAGAGTGGCGCAGAAATTAGGGCCTTCAGCCACCTTGAAAACTGCACTGTGGGTGAAGCTGCCATCATTGGCCCTTATGCACGCCTCCGCCCAGGATCTGCCATTGGTGCCAAGGCCCATATTGGCAACTTTGTTGAGGTCAAGAACACAACGGTTGGAGAAGGCGCCAAGGCCAATCATCTGACCTATCTGGGTGACGCCACCATTGGAGCCCGCACCAACGTGGGCGCTGGTACCATTACCTGTAATTATGACGGCTACTTCAAACACCACACCGCTATTGGTGACAACGTGTTTGTAGGTTCCAACGCCATTCTGGTGGCACCTGTGAGCATAGGCACCAACGCCATGATCGCCGCAGGCAGTACCGTTACCAAGGACGTTCCGGCGGATGCTCTGGCATTTGGCCGTTCCCGTCAGGTCAACAAACCTGAATTGGGCCGCCACTTCAAGGAAACGCTTAAAGCCCGAAAGGATAAAAGCTGATGTGTGGAATTTGCGGCGTTGTAGGTCTACGCCATGCAACACCTATTGTTTTTGAAGGCTTACGGCGGCTTGAATATCGGGGTTACGATTCCGCTGGCATTGCAACGTTGGTGGATGGCCGTGTCGAGCGCCGCCGCGCTGCAGGCAAGCTGAACAATCTGGGCGTGGTGCTGGAGGAAAACCCGCTCTCTGGTACCACTGGCATTGGTCACACACGGTGGGCAACACACGGGGCCCCTACCACATGCAATGCACACCCCCACGGCACAGAGCGTGTGGCCATTGTCCATAATGGCATTGTTGAAAACTTCGAGGCCCTCCGGCACGAACTGGAAGCTGCCGGGCAGGTTTTTGAAACCGAAACCGATAGTGAAACCATAGCACAACTGGTTGACTACTATCTGGTTCAGGGCATGGCCCCGAAAGACGCCGCACTCAAGGCACTGCAACGGCTTGAAGGCGCATACGCCATCGCCATGATCTTTGCTGGTCATGAAGGCCTGATGATTGGCGCTTGCCATAGTGCTCCACTAGCCGTTGGCTACGGAGACGGTGAGATGTTTCTTGGTTCTGACTCTCTCGCCCTGGCCCCCCTCACACGCCGTATCACCTATATGGAAGACGGAGACTGCGTGGTAATTACACCCGCAGGTGCCGAATTCATGACATTTGACGGCACGCCGGTTCAGCGCAAAGAGCAGGTTACCTCTCTGGCGGCTGGCGCAATCGGCAAGGACGGCTACCGCCACTACATGGAGAAAGAACTCCATGAGCACCCGCTAGTCATCGGGCAGACCCTGCAACGGATGGTAGATCCGGCAACCCGCAAGATTGTTCTGCCGGACCTGCCGTTCGATCTGGCAACCGTGCCACGCGCCGTTATTACGGCCTGTGGGTCGGCCTTCTATGCGGGCATGGTGGGACGTTACTGGCTGGAAGCCATAGCGCGCCTGCCCGTGGATATTGATGTGGCCAGTGAACTCCGCTACCGCAATCCACCCCTGACTGCTGGCTCTCTTGGGCTTCTTATTTCGCAGTCTGGTGAAACGGCAGATACGCTGGCAGCCCTGCGTACCTTGCGCCAGAATGCGGCCCATGTCCTGTCAGTGCTGAATGTTGAGCACAGCACGATGGCCCGTGAAAGCGACATGGTACTGGGTACCGTAGCAGGCCCGGAAATTTCCGTTGCATCCACCAAGGCCTTTACGGCCCAGTTGACCGTTCTGGCTTGCCTGAGCATTGCAACGGCCCGTGCTCGGGGCGTGCTTGATGAACAAGGCGAGGATGACCTGGTTTCTGCCCTGCTCGACCTGCCTAGCCGTGCCGGAGACGTCTTTGCTCAAGGTGACGCCATACGCCGCATGGCAGCTATTGTAGCTGAAGCACGCGATGTCTTGTACCTGGGCCGTGGCAGCATGTTCCCCGTTGCTATGGAAGGGGCGTTGAAACTGAAGGAAATTTCCTACATTCACGCTGAAGCCTACGCTGCCGGGGAAATGAAGCATGGCCCGATTTCCCTGATAGACCGGACTGTTCCTATCGTCGCCAGCGTGCCGTTCACGCCGTTGTTCGATAAAACACTCTCCAACCTACAGGAAGCCAAAGCACGCGGTGGTCGCCTACTGGTGTTTACGGATACCAAAGGTGCTGAGCGCGTTTCCGCCATTGCGGA
Organism: Acetobacter cibinongensis; assembly: GCF_000963925.1. GTDB lineage: Bacteria > Pseudomonadota > Alphaproteobacteria > Acetobacterales > Acetobacteraceae > Acetobacter > Acetobacter cibinongensis. Next base: position 165,372 of record NZ_BAMV01000016.1, on the reverse strand, counting down.
AGATATGGTCGTTCTGCCGCATGTGCATGAATTTGCAGCCCCGATCCTGCAAACAATTCCTGTGCAGATGCTGGCTTACGAGGTCGCTGTTCTGAAAGGAACGGATGTTGACCAGCCGCGTAATCTGGCCAAGTCGGTAACCGTAGAATAAGCAGTCAGGCTTGAAAAAGCCCGGTGAACCGTCCACGGTTCACCGGGCTTTTTTTTATGCTCTGAGTGTTACCAAGTAATTTTGGTAACATGGCCAAAAGTCAGGGATATTGATTTGGTGCCCCATCCAGAAGAACGCTGATACGACCCAATTTGGGGTGGTCCAGCTCAATCCGCACCGCAACCAGACCGGCTGCCCCTATTTTTTCAAACCAGACGCGGCCCGGCTGCGGGTTATGCAGCTTGCTTTTATCGCTTGTAAATTTGAAGCCTTTAATCTGCTGCCCGACAAAATTGCAGCGTAAACCAGCCTCGCCCCAGTCCAGCGGACCGCTGGAAGGCAGCTTCTGCTCTCCAACAGACTGGATGGACAGAGTGGTGAGCCGCAAGCCATCGAAAATCTTCTCCTGCCCCTGACAGGTCTGGGTTAAGCGTGCCTGGTGCAATAACCCCATAAGCATGGACAGCACATCCACAGCGCCTTTTCGCTCTTCCTGCGTTACAGGCTCGCGGTCTGTTTCGGGCGGGTCCAGCAGCGTTACGTCCGGTGTCTGATCCTTATACACAATACGGGCGTGGCGCTGTTGGCGGCGGGACCAGCCTTCTGTTTCAAAATGGTCCGGGTTTATTTCCTGCCCCTCAAACCGTCCTTGCGCCTGCATGGACAGGTCTGTTTTCATGAACAGACCGAAGAGTGGTGTTGTTTTAACGTGGGCGGCCACGCCATATTGCTGGTCACTCAGGCGGTAGGAAGCCTGAATATCCATAACATGCAGGCTATGCACAAAAACGCGGTAGCGCACCGCTGTCTGGGGTGAAGTGCTTTGCCCGTAAGACTGGCTAGCCGGTACAACCGCTGTCACTATGCCAATGCCAAGAGCACAGGCAATACGCCGCACGGCGAAAAATTTAAGCCCCGGAAACAACATGCTTCTCTCTATCATTCACTCAATGGCGTTATGAAATAATCTGGATAGGCCTGTGTGAATAGCTTAGCGGGGCGATTCTGCATCGCCCGTTGGAAGCCTGTAGCCTAGACGGGCTGAAACAGCCTGCGCCAGAGCGGTCGCTCTCCGGCCCAGTTCAGCTACGTCATACCGGCTTAGTTCAGACTGCGGCAGACTGATTCCAACCCCTGCCACCATGCGGCCGGAATAGTCTTTAACCCCTGCGCCGAAACACCACAGTCCGTCATGAACCTGCTCATCATCCACTGCGTAGCCACGCTGGCGGATGTCAGCAATTTCCCGCACCAGTGTCGTGACAGACCGGATGCCGTTGGGGGTAAGGGGTTCAGGCCATGTTGAGGGCGGGTGCAAGGTCAGCCATTCCCGGAAAGATGTATCATCCATTTCAGCCAGCATGGCGTTGCCTGTGGCTGTAAATATGGCAGGCAAGCGCATGCCTACACGGAACGAAGCCCCCAGCACGGTCGCACTATTACGGCATGCCACATAGACTACCTCCATGCCTTCCAGCAAAGTCAGGGTGACCGTAAAGGCGTTCAGGTCTGAAAAACTATCCAGAGTCTGATAAAATTCTGTCACCAGATCGCGCTTTTCGGTCACGCCGCCTACCCAGTCTAACAACCGGGTGCCGAGCCTGTGACCTTGTGTTGCTGTTTTTTCCAACAAGCCCAGTTCAACCATGACCGCCAGCAGCCCATGCACGGTGCTGCGGGGTAATTCCAGTTGTCTGGCTATGTCTGCTGCCAATGGTGGGCGCGATTCTGCCTTCACCATATCGAGCACGCGTACTGCACGGCGCAATGCAGGAACGGAATCTGCTGGTTTGCTCATGTCGTTTCTTATTTTCCTTGTTGACAAGACAGGCCAATACCCCCATTATTCCAAATACGGGATCGAGTTCAATATAATGAACAATAACAATGAACCGATCTTTTAGCAACATTCGGTGGAAGCCTGACAAGAACCCATAAAAGGGCAGCAGGCTTCCCCCCGATTGCCCCCTGCCACTCGCTCAACCTCTTTTCTTACGGTATGCAGGGTCTACCCTTACGGGCCTGGTAACAAAAGAGGGCAATATCTCCATGACAACAGCTTATGACTTCACCCTTCCCGGTCTTGAAGGTGGCACGCTGGATCTGAGCGCGTATCGCGGTCACCCTCTGCTTATTGTCAACACAGCATCAAAATGCGGTTTTACCCCTCAATATGAGGGGCTACAGTCAGTCTGGTCGCAGTTTAAAAAAGCCGGAGTGATGGTTATTGGTGTGCCGAGCAATGACTTCGGGCAGCAGGAACCCGGTACAGCTACTGACATTGCCAGCTTTTGCCATCGTAATTACGGGGTAAGCTTCCCCATGGCGGCCCGTTGCCCGGTTAAGGGCAGCAATGCCGTACCTCTGTTCCAGTGGCTGAACACGGAATGCGGGTTTCTGGCGCGCCCTCGGTGGAACTTTTACAAGTATCTTATTAACAAGCACGGCAAACCTGTGGCTTGGTTTAGTAGTGTGACATCACCCACCTCCCCACGTGTGCGCGATGCCATCGAGCGCGTGCTGCTGAACGGCTAAAGCGATTGGCTACGTAGTTCTGATGGGAGAGAGGGAAACGCTGCTACCTGATAGTATTTCAGGTAGCTTAATTCAGATCTCATTTTTTTGAGAGAAGATGATGCTTGCTACGATGTAGGCAGCAGAAATGAAAGTGTACGCGTAGCGAGCACATTATGTTGCGACATATCGCCAACCTCTAAGTTTGGCGAACATGCGTTCGATGAGATAACCGTGTTATGCTGATGCCTGCCGTAAGGCTGTTTTAGTTTCCGCTTTTCTTTTGCGAAATGCAAAATAGCAGAATATCCACACTCTTGTTGTCGTTGATGAGTCTTGCACTTGGACAGACCGCCTTTTGCGCCATCGCAGAAGGCGTACAGCTTTGAGTTCAGCAGGGCTTCCGTTCGTCAGAACGTGTCTGTCGTCCGCTATGTCAGGCCATACACGGGTGAAATACATGATCCAATCAGGTCGACCCACCGTTTGGAAAGGAAAAAACCACTTTACTCCACAGCCTTAGCTATGTCTCACAGCCGCCCCTTAACTCAATGAATTAATAGATCTCAAACCTTTTCCATCAGACAATTACCTTGAGACACTATCATCCTTTTAAAGCGTCAAAGGAACATTGTTTTTTGAATGAATACAAAATAGGGCATATATTAAGATACACCTCGAACATTATAGAGGCCATAAGCCACCTGAGACCAACATTCAGCACAGAGAGCGTTCCAAACAAGCCAGTAATGCTCAAAATAGCTAATTGACTGAGCATTACTAGCAGGAAGACGAAATTTTCTCTGTTTACTCCCTTTTGGAAGTTTATGGCTTTCTAAAAAAGCGTCATGTGAACAGAATATGTTCTCGGTCTTCCTCATACTATAATTACAAACTTGAACGATTCTCTAAAAACACAAAATATCCTTAAGGAAAATCGCTCATCCTGACCTATATAGAAAAGCCTCTTCACCGTTTATTACTTCAGAATTTCAACTTTCTGTTTGAGAACGTGGTTCAATAATCCATATTTTTTTTTGTTAATTCCCCAATTTTCTTTGAGCTCTCTGTTCAATTTAGCTCCTTCCGGCCCAAAAATTGGCTCACGTTCACACCATATCCCACCAGTCTCCGAGTTCCAAAGATGTTCGAACTTAAAGCCAACAATACCAGCTCCTTCGACAAGGTCTTTGAATTGATCGGTACAAAGTATATATGTTTTTTTCTCTAAACACCGGAATATAAAAGGTGATTTTTCTATTTTTTCAGAATCAAATGCAAACCTATTAATATAAGACCAGTAAAAATGAGGAACTGTATTTTTATCTCCTTCCATTTTTTCTCTCACAGTACAATCATAAAAAACATAACTTTTCATAAACCAATAGGTTCTTTCTCCAAGCTGAACAGGCAGAAAATCTACAATATTTTTACAATAAGGTTCTAGAATGGATTTTGTTTTCTCGTTGACCACAAAATACGATGAAGCAAAAATTATTACATCAACATCGTAAGTATACTTACTAATTTGACAAGGGTAAATATTCCATTCTTCTTTTTTTACAACATCAACATCGCGAATATAATTAGGCCCCTTTTTCTCCAAATTCAAAAATATATTGCCGTACTGTAAATCGCCAGTTACTCTATAAACATTTAGTGGGTTCACGTTTACTCTCCCCTTTACAGACCGATCATTCCTAAAGCCAATGCCATTTTTTCCTGTAATTTTATAGAATAACTGTCACTACTTCTTCTCGCTAAATCCAGTCCAAATTTCAAAAATTTTTGATGAACCATAGCTCGACCTCTCAAAAAATTAGCAACAGAAGATGCTTTTATATTGATATCGGACATCAAATTATTTATCAGTTCGGCATAATACGCCTGAAAATCTACCGCACCATACACGAAGAGCGCGGCAGCGTTCCCGGCACAAGACACGTCCTCGCGGACGAGGCATTTTCGCGGCGAGGTTCGTTTCGTCAATGAGCACTAAGCGTTCCGGATCGAGGTCAGGTTGGAGATCAAATCACTCCTGTCGTTGTTTGAGGACGTCCTCACGCTCCTGCTCCAGTGCATGAGCGGTTTTTTTGAAATATCCTCCGTTTGTCCTGCACGCACCCACTAAGCATCCTCCGCCCCATCCCGACGGGCCGTTTGCTTTTCAAACGCGCCGCCATTTCGTGCAGCGTGATGTCTTTCTGCTCTTCGATCATTCTGGCAATGAACGCTTTATGCCCGCGCAGCTTGCCCTGACGATGGGGCGTCAGCTCCCGCTTTCACGCTCACTCCGGAGACCGGATCGCTGTTTGAAATCCCAACGCCGAACCGCGCGCAATCGAACTGGCTTACGTTCCCCCACCTCCGGCTTCCCGAATCCGCTTCCAAATATCGTCATTCAATGCGCGCGCCATCACCGTCTCCATCAATGAAAACGGTGAATGACATCGCGCCTCTGCTGTCATCTTTCGATTCAGAATTCAGCGGAACCGCTTTAGTTTGATCGATTTTCTGAAAACGCAAAATATCCTTAGAGGAAATCATTCTTCGTGACCTATATGAAAAAATATCTCCACTCTTTATTTACTTCAGAATTTCCATTTTCTGTTTGAGGACGTGATTCAATAGTCCATATTTTTTTTGTTAATTTCCCAATTTTCTTCAAGTTCTCTGTTTAGTTTAGTTGCTTCCGGCCCAAAAACTGGTTCACGTTCACGCCATATCCCACCGGTTTCCGAGTTCCAAAGATGCTCGAACTCAAAGCCAACAATACCAGCCCCTCGACAAGATCCTTGAACTGATCGGTACAGAAAATAAAGATTGGATCATCTGAACACCGAAACATGAATGGAGCTTTTACTATTTTTTCAGGATCAAACATAAACTTATTAATATCCGACCAATACGTTAGCATTGGTGTTATAATTCTATCTCCTTTCATTTCATCTTCTAAAGTACAATCGTACCCGACATAGCTTTTAACAAACCAGTAAATTCTTTCACCAAGCTGCACAGGAAGAAAATCTGCAACATTTTTACAATAAGGCTCTAATATAGATTTTGCCTTCTCACTGACAACAAATTTTGACCCAAAAAAAACAAATACATCGACATCGTAAGTGTTTCTACTTATTTTTCAAGGATATATTTCCCATTCTTCTTTTTTTATCTTATCAATATTATTGATAAAATTAGTTCTCATTTTTTCTCTATTAAGAAATATATTTCCATACTGAAGGCCACCATTTATTATATAAACGTTTGATGGTCTCATATTTATTCTCCCCCCCTTTTTTTAGGTCAATAATGCCCAACGCGAGTACCATTGTTTCCTGCAATTTTATAGAATAGCTGTCACCACTTTCCCTCACAAAACCTAAGCCAAACTTTAAAAGTTTTTTGACGAACTGTAGCTCGACCTGTCAAAAAAATAGCCGTAGAAGATGCTTCTATATTGATATCGGACATCAAATTATTTACGAGCTCAGCATAACATGCCTGAGTATCTAAACCACTATGCACGAAGGGTGCAGCAGCGTTCCCCGCACAAGGCACGTCCGTACAGCCGGATCATCTTCACGCGAAGGTTCGTTTCGTCAATGAACACTAGGCATTCCGGATCTCGGTCAAGCTGGAAATCAAATCACTCCTCTCGTCGTTTCATGACGTCCTCCTACTCCAGTGCATGAGCGGTTTTTTGAATATTCTCCGTGGTGCCGCACACAGCCACTAAGCATACTGCGACCCATCTCGATGAGCCGTTCGCTTTTCAAACGCGCCGTCATTTCGTGAAGCGTGATGTCTTTCTGCGCTTCGATCGTGCCGACAATGAACGCTTCATGCTCGTCCAGCCATGGCCTGCGCGGCTTGCTCAAGCGACGGGGCGTCAGCTACCGCTATCCTCCTCACGCCGGAGACCGGATCGTTGTTGCAATCCCAACATCGAACCGCGCCGCAATCGAGCGAACTGACGCTCCCCTAACTCCGGCCTCCAGAACCCGCTTCCAAATATCGTCACTCAATGCGCGCGCCACCACTGTCCCCATCAACGAAAACGGTCAATCACATCACGCCTCTACTGTCACCTTTTCGATTAAGAGTTCAGCGGAACAGCTCTAGGCTCAGGACTCATTCTTTGAGATAGAAGATGAAGGATGCGGCGATGTGGATTGCGGACATGAAGGTATGAGCGCACCGGTCATATCGGGTCGCAACACGTCGCCAGTCGTTCAGCTTTGCGAACATGTTGTCGATCAGATGGCGCTTCTTATACAGATGCCAGTCGTAAGGTGGCTTTGATTTCCTGCTCTTCTTCGGCGGAATACAGGCAGTGATGTTCCGGTCTGCGAGAGATTGCCTGATTGTATTGCTGTCGTATCCCCGATCACCGATGACTTCCTCTGTCTCATCCGGCAGGTCTGCGAGCAGAAAATTAGCGCCTTTGAAATCACTGACCTGTCCAGCAGCCAGATGAAGGCGGACAGGGCGTCCCTGTCCATCACATATGGCATGGAGTTTTGAGTTCAGTCCGCCTTTTGTCCGCCCGATATGGCGGGGAAAAGCCCTTTTTGAGCAGGGACGCTGCCGTTCTATGCGCTTTGAGGTGTGTTGCATCAATCATCAGGCGTTTCGAACGGCCTGCCTGTTCTGTCAGCCCGACGAAGATCCGGTCAAAGACACCGAGGCGGCTCCCCCGGATGAAGCGATTATACAAAGTCTTGTGCGGACCATACGCTTTCGGAGCGTCTTTCCACTGAAGGCCGTTGCGGATTACATAAACGATCCCGCTCAGAACACGACGGTCGTCCACTCGTGGCACACCATGCGCAAGAGGGAAAAACGGCTTGATCCTCTCCATCTGCTGCTCAGAAAGCAAAAACACGTCACTCACAGGCTCAATCTCCACCGGTAAACCTGTGAATCACAACACTCTGCTCAGTTCAATGAATCAATAAGTCCTGAACCTAACGATGTTCTTGATTTCGATAGCAATACTATTGCGTCTTATTTTGGGTGCCCACGTATTCAGGTTACCTAAAATCCAGCCCATCTTGTTCACGCCTGTGTGCACAAGATACAGGGCCGAATCGTTTTTTACCGCGAGACGATCAAACCATCCTGCAAAGTGATGACACGATCCATACGGGCCAGTAGCTCTTCATTATGGGTTGCCACCAACGCAGCCAGCCCCTTGCCACGTACGGCTGCTAGCAGTTCGTCAAATACGCCATCGGCCGTACGGACGTCCAGATTACCCGTTGGCTCATCCGCCAGCAGCAGGGCAGGATTATTGGCAAACGCACGGGCAATAGCCACGCGCTGTTGCTCCCCACCAGACAGCTTGCCCGGTAAATGTTTAACGCGGTGGGATAAACCAAATAGGCCCAGCAGGTCCTGAGCTTTGCTACGTGCCTCTGCCTTGCGCACACCGGCTATCATTTGCGGCAACATCACATTTTCCTGCGCTGTGAATTCTGCCAGGAGATGATGAAATTGATACACAAAGCCTATCTGGTCACGCCGCAGCGCTGTACGGCCTGCATCGGCCATGCCGTGCGTATTCTGACCGCAGATTTCCACCGTGCCCTCATCTGGCGTATCGAGCAGACCCGCCAAATGGAGCAGTGTGGATTTTCCGGTACCAGAGGGAGCAACCAGTGCAACCAGCTCTCCCGCATGCAGGGTAAAATCCGCCCCTTGTAGAATGGGAAGCGACCCATCCTCCCCGCTTTGGTAGGTTTTTTTTACGCCTGAAAGGCGCAGGACCACATCACTCATGACGCAGGGCCTCCACTGGGTCCGTGCGGGCAGCACGCCAGGATGGATAAAGGGTTGCCAGAAGAGACAGCGTGAGCGCCATTGCAATAACTTCACCCACCTGTGTCCAAACCAGTTTGGCAGGCAGATGTGTCAGATAATACACTTCCGGATTGAACAGGTTGGTACCGGTAAGAGACTGAAGCACTTGGCGAATACGCTCAATATTGAGACAAAAAACAACGCCCAGCAACGTGCCTGCAACTGTGCCCGTTACTCCTACGGATGCACCGCACATCAGGAAAATACGCATAATGGCACCACGGCTGGCACCAATGGTCCGTAGAACAGCAATATCGCCTGTTTTGTCCTTCACCATCATGATGAGAGACGAAATAACGTTAAAGGCTGCCACAAGGATAATCAGTGCCAGGATAAGAAACATGACATTCTGTTCCACCTGCACCGCGCCAAACAGGGCATTATTGGCATTGGTCCAGTCCAGCACCCGCAGGCCGGGATCTCCCACCGCGTTTACAATACGCATGGTGACAGGGCGAATATTCTGGGCATCCTGCACCATGACCTGAATTTGGGTCACTTTATCAGGCATCTGGAAATAGACTTGGGCCGCGTGCATGGGCAGAAAGACATAACTTGCGTTGTAGTCATTCACACCCGCGTCAAAAATAGCCACGATATGATAGGCGCGCACACGCGGCACTGTACCAAATGCCGTTGCGGCCCCCTCCGGTGAGACCAGAGTAATACGTGAGCCAATGCTCAGCCCTGCGCGGGATGCCAGCGTGACGCCTACAGCCACAGCATCATCGCCCTGAAAATCATCTAGAGAGCCTGCAATAAGGGAAGAACTGACAGACTTGAGGTCCAGCAGCCCCTGCTTGGTCATGCCATGCACAACCCCACCGGAATTGAACGACCCTGCACTGAGCAGAACCTGACCTTCAACCAATGGCGTAGCACTGATGACACCCTGCACCTTTTTTACCCGGTCCGTCACCTCCTCATAGTGAGAGATGGTACGGCCCGCGCCGTAAATGCTCAGGTCTCCATTCAGACCAAGGATGCGGTCCATCAGGTCTGCCTGAAACCCGTTCATCACCGCCATGACGATGATGAGTGTGGCCACCCCGAGCGCAATCCCGACCAGCGAGAAAATAGCAATAACAGAGACAAAGCGCTCCCCGCGCCTTGCCCGCAAGTAGCGGCCTGCTATGGCGCGCTCAAAGGGGCCAAACATGTTCAGCCTGCCAGAACCAGAGCCAGCGCATCATCCACGCTCAGGTCGTGGCGCTCACCTGTGGCACGGCGCTTCAGTTCGACGCGACCTTCTTTAGCGCTCCGTGGGCCAACCACAATTTGCCAAGGATGGCCCATCAGGTCAGCATCAGCAAACTTGGCACCGGCACGATCTGTGCGGTCATCGTACAGAAATGCTTCTGTGTTGGTGTTGTAAATCTGCTCACACAGGGCATCACAGGTTTCATCACCAACTTTCAGGTTCAGGATAGCAGCTTTGAACGGCGCTACCGCATCTGGCCAGATAATCCCGTTTTCATCATGGCTGGCTTCAATAAGGGCACCTGCCAGACGGGAGACCCCAATGCCGTAAGACCCCATTTCAGGGTAAACCTGTGTGCCGTCTGGGCCGACGACGCTGACATCCATTGCCTTGGTATATTTGGTACCAAAGTGGAAAATATGCCCGACCTCAACCCCGCGCCCTTCCCGGCGGCGGTCTTCAGGCACGGCATCCCATGCAGCGGTATCGTGCATTTCGTCCGTGGCGGCATAAGGTGTTGTCACACGCTCGTAAAAGGCTTCCAGCTCACGCTGGCTGTTCACATCAACGGGGGCGTCCAGCCAATCCTGATCTTCAAGCGCGGCATCGTAAAACACGCCGCTTTCCCCGGTGGGGGCCAGAATCAGGAATTCGTGGCTCAGTTCACCACCGATTGGGCCGGTATCGGCACGCATAGGCACAGCCCGCACACCCAGACGCTGGAAGGTGCGCAGGTAAGCCAGCATCATGCGGTGATAGCTTGCAACGGCACTCTTATAATCCAGATCAAAGCTGTAGGCATCTTTCATCAGGAATTCGCGGCCCCGCATTACACCAAAGCGCGGGCGGACTTCATCACGAAATTTCCACTGAATATGGTACAGAACCTGTGGCAGGTCTTTGTAAGACTTCACACCCTGCCCGAACAGGTCTGTGATCATTTCCTCGTTGGTTGGTCCGTACAGCAAGTCACGCTTGTGGCGGTCCTGAATACGCAGCATTTCCGGGCCGTAGGCGTCATAACGGCCTGAACGCTTCCAAAGATCAGCGGACTGAAGCGTAGGCATAAGCACTTCCTGCGCGCCAACACGGTCCTGCTCTTCCCGCACGATCTGGCTGATATTGCGCAGAACCCTGAGCCCTGCGGGCAACCACGCATAGATACCAGAGGCTGTCTGGCGGATAAGGCCAGCCCGCAACATCAGGCGGTGCGAGACAATCTGGGCTTCTGCCGGATTTTCTTTAAGCGTGGGAAGGAAACTGCGCGAAAGACGCATGGTTATGCTCAGCCTTGTCTGGAAGCGGCTCAGGAAAGAGCCGCAGAAAAATACTATGTGGAATGTTCTGCTCTAAAACACTGTAGCCATAAAGAAAACCCGCGCAAAGCGGGCTTCCTTTTTTACAGCGTCTTCTGTTGGGTGGAGGCTGCGTCAGACGCGCAGCACATGCACGTCCACCAGCGGGCGTTTTTGCAGTTTACGCCCTAAGGCACGACGCAGGGCCGTTTTGGCTGCATCGCGGAAGGATTGATCATCGCCCCGCAATTCATCGGGAATGACATCAATGGCGTTCGCAAACTCTTCGCGCACGCGCACACTCTCCAGATCGTCTGGCTCAAGCAGGCCGGGGGCGCTGATTTTGGGTTCGCCAATCACGAAGCCTTCGTCATCCACGGCAAAGCTGGCAATCACCACACCATTGAACAGCATTTTACGGCGAGCAGCCAGCACACCACCATTCATGGGCAGCAGACGCCCTGCATCCAGCGCCAGACGGCCACTGGGGGCGGTATCCACCACTTCTGCCTTGCCGGGAGCAAGGCGAAGAATATCGCCATCTTCCAGCAGAATAGGCGTAATGCCCTTGTCCTGCGCCAGTGCCGCATGAGCCGTCAGATGCCGCCACTCACCATGAACCGGCACGGCAAACTGCGGACGCACCAGATCATACATGGCCTGTACGTCATCACCGGTCGCGTGGCCGGACACATGCACGAAATGCTCTTTATCGGTAATAACGCGCACGCCGCGACGTGACAAATTATCCTGCACCGCCATGATGGCCCGTTCGTTACCGGGAATCATACGGCTGGAATAAATAACGGTATCACCTTCACCCAGGGAAATATTCGGGTGAATATCGAGCGAGATACGAGACAGGGCAGAACGTGGTTCACCTTGGCTGCCGGTGATGATCATTACAATCTGATCGTCTGGCAGGTCATTCACGTCCTGCTCAGTCAGGAACGGCAGTACGCCGGACAGATACCCACATTCGCGCGCTGAGACGTCCAGATTACGCAGGGAACGCCCGACCAAAACAACCGTGCGCCCCGCAGACTGGGCCGCCATGGCAATGCTTTCCACGCGCGCCACGTTGGACGCAAAGCATGTTACGGCAATACGCCCTTTAAGGCTGCTGATAAGGTCCGTCATGCTCCGGCGCACTTCAGCTTCCGACTGGGACGGACCAGATTTCATGACGTTGGTGCTGTCACACACCAGCGCCAGCACGCCTTCATCACCCACCTCTTTCAGGCGTTTGGTGTCAGTGGGCGGGCCTACCAGTGGGTCAGGGTCAAGCTTCCAGTCACCAGTATGCACCACAACGCCAGCGGGCGTACGCAGCACAACAGCCTGTGCTTCCGGCACAGAATGGGTAACGGGAATGAATTCCAGATTGAACGGCCCGACATCAAACGTCCCGCCACACGGGATGGTATGAATAGGAACCTCGTTCAGCAACCGGGCTTCACCCAGCTTGCGCCGCAGGACGGAGCCTGCAAACGGGGTGACATAAACCGGGCACTGAAGGAGTGGCCATATATGCGCTACAGCCCCAATATGGTCTTCATGCGCGTGGGTAATAACCAAGCCGGCCAACTGGTCACGGCGCTCAACAATAAAGGTGGGGTCTGGTACCAGAATTTCAGCTTCGGGCGTATCATTGCCACTAAAACCAATACCACAATCTATCGCCAGCCAGGTTTCACCCAGACGATAGAGGTTAAGATTCATGCCGATCTCGCCCGTTCCACCCAAGGGCAGAAAGGCGAAATCGCCGGTCTGTTCAGTCATTCGTTTAACTATCCTTCTGTCAAAAGATCTTTTTCTGGTGTGAGACGCGGCAAGGGATTCCGCCCCGCCAATATCCGCAGCCCGTTTAGGGTCAGCATTGAATCCACATGGTCAAAGACCGTCGTTCCTTCTGAGAAGAGCGGAGCCAGACCACCGGTTGCGAGCACTTTCATATCCTGCCCGACCTCCTTCCTGATCCTCTCAACGATCCCCTCAATCAAACCAACATACCCCCAGAAAACCCCTGAGCGCATGGCTGTGACAGTGTTACGCCCGATAACGGAATCAACCACTGGACGCCCCACACCAATACGTGGCAGCCGTGCTGCCGCCTGATGGAGGGCTTCAACAGATAGATTGATGCCTGGTGCAATAACGCCGCCGCAATAATTCCCTTCTGCATCGACCACATCAAAGGTCGTAGCCGTCCCGAAATCTATGACCGTCAACCGCCCACCATAGAGATGGTGTGACGCAAGTCCATTTAAAAGACGGTCCACCCCAACTTCGTCAGGATTATCCATCTTGATGGCAAAACCCCAGTCCAACCGTGCTGAGGCCAGAAGCGGCTCAACCGCAAACCACTGGCGGCATAGGGTACGCAAATGATAGAGCGCCGCTGGCACAACTGTCCCTATAACCGCGCCCTCAATATCATTGGCAGAAATACCCTGCATTTTCAGCAGGGCCAGAAGCCAGACCGCATATTCGTCAGACGTGCGTTGGGCCTGCATGGTAATACGCCATGTACCCAGCCATTTAGCGCCATCATACACAGCAAACACAACATTGGTGTTTCCAGCATCAATGACGAGCAGCACCGCCGACCTCCTGTGATGATAGCAGGATGTCCCCTGTTGCTATCATTTTCATTCCATTTTCCGTTTCAAGCAGGAGCCGCCCATCGGGGGCTAATCCTGCAAAGAGACCCTGTTCATAAGTAGTCCCGCCCTTTACCACAAGAGGCGTGCCAACAGGATGTGCCCTTGAAAGCCATTCTGAACACAAAACAGAGAAGCCCTGCTCTGCCCAGACCGCACACCAATGGGACATCTGGCGTAAGATAGCCTCCGCCACATAGCGGGGTTCCGGGATGCCGTAATGCGCCAGAGAGGCAGCTTGCCGACCGAGAGTTTCTGCATCCGGTGCCTGTGCCAGATTAGCCCCCATCCCGATAACAAGGGACTGCCCATCCTGCTCTATCAGAATACCGCCCAGCTTCTGCCCACTGAGCAAAATATCGTTGGGCCATTTGATGCTCAGACAAGCCCGGGCAGTAGGAACGACTTCCGCCAGCCCCTCGTAAAACGCCAGGGAGGCAACAAAAGGCCACCCGCCAAGAGCTTTGTCAGGAATACAACCGGCATCCAGCGTCATGGAGAGAGCAAGGCTTTGGCCGGGGTCAACCCATTGACGCCCGCGGCTACCCCGCCCTTTGGTCTGGCGGAGGGCCAGAAGCGCCAAGCCCGGTGGCTCTCCAGCGCGTACACGCTCCATACAGACATCCGAGGTCGAAGTCAGTTCATCGTAACATTCCAACCGCCATGGCGGACAAACTGCCTTCATTCCCTCTCCTTACCCAACCAGCGCCTGTGCTGCGTGTTGGGCTACAGTCATAAGCGGACCAAGCGCCAGAATAAAGAGCACTGTCGCTGCACTCATACCTCCGGTTACAAACAACAGAGTGGTGGCCGGTGGGTCAAATGCTTCTGCGCTCTCTTCAAAATACAACACTTTGACAATCCGCAGATAATAATAAGCTCCCACAATGCTGGACAGAGCGCCAATGGCAACCAGCGCGTAAAGATGTGACTGCCAAGCAGCGGCGAACACCATGAACTTGCCAAAAAAACCGGCAAGAGGTGGCACACCGATCATACTGAACATGAAAATAGCCAAAGCCGCTGCAAGGCCAGGCTCCCTACGCCCCAGCCCGGCCAGATCAGCTATTGTTGTCACCTCATGCCCTTTACGCTGCATGGTGGCGATGACGGCAAAAACACCTGCGTTCATGACCAGATAGGCCGCCAGATAAATGAGCGTAGCGCGCACCCCAGCCGCTGAGGCTGAGGCGAGCCCCATCATGGCGTAGCCCATATGCCCAATGGAGGAATACGCCATAAGCCGTTTGATATCTGTTTGAGGGATAGCCGCCAGCGCTCCATAAACCATGGACAGCAGTGAGACGACTTCCACCAGAATTTGCCAGCGTGGCGCCATGGTGCCGAATGGCCCTGTCATAACCCGCAGAAACAGCGCAAACGCCGCAAATTTGGGGGCACTGGCCATGTAAGCTGTAACGGGCGTTGGTGCGCCCTGATACACATCGGGCGTCCACATATGAAAAGGCACAGCGGATAACTTGAAGCACAGCCCGACAACAACAAAAACTATCCCGACCATCAGGCCAAGCGGAGGGCTTTCTTCACTGCCAATAGCGGTCAGCAGGCCAGCATAATCCATAGTGCCAGCGTAACCGTAAATCAGGGACATGCCATAGAGCAGCAAGCCTGATGCCAGCGATCCAAGCACAAAATATTTCAGCCCGGCTTCAGAAGACCTGACGTTATCCCGCTCCAACGCACACAGAATGTAGATGGAGAGTGAGGACAACTCCAGCCCCACAAACAAGGTCATCAGGTTGCCGGAAGACGCCATGATCATGGCGCCCAGCGTGGAGAACAACATGAGAATGGGTGTTTCAAAGGGCAGCGGAGCGTGCGTGCCGCGTGCCTCCCCTTGGTAGCCAACCGTTACCACCGTTGCCAGCAATCCGCCGACAAGGGCAAGCTCCTTCATGAAGCGCGCAAAGCTGTCATTAACAAACGTGCCCGCATAAGCCACACCATCGGGTGAAAGTGCGACCAGAAACCCGCACCCTATAAACGCCGCGATTGTCAGCGTGGCACAGGAGAAAAACCCCTCCCCGCGCTTTTGCAGCACACCAATGACCAGAATAAGCAGGCCGGACAGCGCCAGGCCAATTTCCGGAATTGCCAGAGACCAGTTTACTGCATTGGGGGTCATTGGGCAGCGCTCCGTCCGTAACCGATATGAGAGGAAAACTGTGAAGGCATGATTTTCCTCCCTAACCGCACAAAGCCACAGTAAGAAGCACCACAAGGCCAGCCAGCATGGTAAACGCATAAATGGCTATTGAGCCGGTTTGCATCCGGACAGCCTGCGCCGCACTTTGAGACGTCAGACGAACCAGATCCCGAGGGAGGCCCTCTACTGCGCCTTCTTCACCATTTTTCCACAGTGCCCGTGCAATGGCTTTGTAGGGTCTGACAAAAATAAAGCCGTAAAGCTCGTCAAAATACCATTTGTTGAGCAAAAACACATAAAGTGGGCGGAAAGCACTTGCCATTTGCGCAGGCAGGCGTGGTGCCATGCTGTAGAAGACGTAGGCCACAGCTATGCCAGCAAGTCCGGCCAAAGACGGCATAAGGCCGATAATGGACGGAACATGCTCAAAGTTTTCCATGATCCGGTTATCGGGCGCATTGAAAATTGCACCATGCCAGAACAATACCTGCCCTTCCCCAATATAGAAGGGTGCCAGAATAATACCCGCAATCACCGCACCGAGTGAGAGAACAACCAGAGGCAGGCTCATGCTAAGAGGGCTTTCGTGCGCAGCGTCTCGCGCAGCCACATTGGCGGGGCTTCCATGAAAAACCAGAAGAAGCAGGCGCCAGCTGTAAAATGCGGTGATAAACGCTGTGACTGTACCCAGCACCCAGGCGTAATGACTCATACCGGTCTGGGTAGCCCAAAGAGCGTTGAGAATGGCGTCTTTTGACCAGTAGCCCGCGAACGGAAACACACCAGCCAACGCCAGACTACCTACCCACATGGCACCGTATGTCAGGGGCAGTTTTTTCCAGAGCCCGCCCATACGGAACATGTTCTGCTCATCATGCATGGCGTGAATAACCGAGCCTGCGCCCAGAAACAGCAAGGCTTTGAAAAAGGCATGCGTTGTCAGATGAAAGACTGAGGCCTGGTAAGCCCCCACGCCAACGGCAGCAAACATATAACCAAGCTGCGAGCAGGTGGAGTAAGCAATGGTGCGTTTGATATCCGGCTGCACCATACCCACGGTTGCGGCAAAAAAGCAGGTTGTTGCGCCAATGAAAATAATGAAATTCCGTGTCACCGGCGCAAATTCCAGTAATGGAGAGACCCGCGCCATGAGGAACACTCCGGCGGTCACCATTGTTGCTGCATGAATAAGGGCGGATACGGGGGTCGGCCCTTCCATGGCATCTGGCAACCAAGTGTGCAGAAACAATTGGGCCGATTTACCCATAGCCCCGATGAACAGCAGGAGAGAGATAAGTTCCACCAAGCTGACGGACGTGCCAAGCACCGTATAATCACTGCCCAGAACATGCGGTATGGACGCGAAAATGGCATCGTACTGCACAGTGTGGAAGAGCACGTAAATCAGGCCGATACCGACCAGAAAAAACAGATCAGCAACACGGTTGACTACAAATGCCTTGATGGCAGCCGCCGTAGCGGCAGGCCGGTCGTACCAGTAACCGATGAGCAGATAACTGGCCAACCCCACCCCTTCCCAACCGAAAAACAGTTGCACAAGGTCGTTGGAAGAGACCAGCATGAGCATGGCGAAGGTAAACAGGGAAAGATAAGCAAAAAACCGGTAAACCGGCATGGTTTCATGGCTCATATAGCCAAGGCTGTAGCAATGCACGAGCAATGAGACACTCAGTACCATAGCCGTCATGGTAACGGACAATGTATCAAAGCGCAGCATCCAGCGTGCCTCAAAGCCACCGGCGTTGATCCAGTCTGAGACCAGCAGCGCATGAGGCGCAAAGCCTGAGCTCCAGCCGTGACACAGAGCCAGTATGCCGCACACGGTAGCAACCGCCATGCAGACCAGCGTGACAAGCTTTGCCAGACTATCGCCAATCAGGCGACCGCCCAGCCCTGCAATACCCGCCCCCGCAAGAGGTAGAAAAATTGCCGCGGCAAACAGGTGAAGATCGGTTTGCATGGTGGTGCTCACCCCTTCATCATCGTGGCGTCTTCAACCTGAATGGAGCCACGGTTGCGGAAATAGACAGTAACGATAGCCAGACCAATGGCGGCCTCTGCTGCGGCAATGGTCAGAACGAAAAGCACCATGACCTGACCTGACAAATCTCCATGCGCAGACGAAAACGCGACAAAATTGAGATTGGCCGCCAGCAGGATAAGTTCCATGGACATGAGAATGATGATGACGTTTTTACGGTTCAGGAAAATCCCAAACACGCCCAGCACCAGCATGGCAGCACTCACAACAAGATAGGGCATAAGCCCGATGGGGGCGATTGCCGAGGTCATACCTCTTCCTCCCTTTTCTCTGCCTCTATCATCCCGCCTGAGGCGTAGGAGCCGGGCACTGAAGTTTCATGATACGACTGATGCGGGCGCAGAAAACCACCCTGAGCCGAGACACTCGCCCCAAGGGGGGCATCTACAAGTTCAAGCGTGTCCGCCGGAGTGCGGGCATGTTGCCGGTCAATAATCTGGCGTCGGCCCATACCGGTATCCCGCAGGGTGAGCACGATTGCACCGACCATGGCAACCAGCAGGACCAGACCGCAGGCCTGAAACAGCAGCACATAATGGGTATAGATCAGTGTGCCCAAAGCGGCCGTATTGGTAAGGCCGGGCGCACCGGTCAGCGGCGCTATGGTGGAAGCAGGCACCATCTTCCAGTCACTGAAAGCCATGATGAGTTCAAAAAACAGAACTCCCCCCACGCAAGCGCCAAGTGGCGCGTAATGCTGCAAGCCTTCCCGCATTTTTGTGAAGTCTATATCCAGCATCATGACGACGAACAGGAAGAGAACTGCCACCGCGCCCACGTAAACGATGACCAGCAACATGGCCAGAAACTCAGCGCCCGCGACCAGAAAAAGACCTGCTGCGTTAAAAAAAGCCAGAATAAGAAAAAGCACCGAATGCACAGGGTTTCGCGCACTTATGACCATAACCGCTGAAACCAGAAGCACCGTTGCAAAGACGTAAAAAACAAGCTGCGGTATCATCTATTTCTCTCCTGCCCTGCCATAACCTGCGCACCCTTCAGCGGTACGGCGCGTCAAGTTCCAGACGCCGGGCCAGCAAGGCTTCCCAGCGGTCTCCATTCGCGAGCAGTTTGTCCTTGTCGTACAACAGCTCTTCACGTGTTTCGGTCGCAAATTCGTAGTTTGGGCCTTCTACAATGGCATCCACCGGGCACGCTTCCTCACATAGACCGCAGTAAATGCACTTGGTCATGTCAATGTCGTAGCGCGTTGTGCGGCGAGAACCATCATCACGTTCTTCGGCGTCAATGGTTATGGCCTCGGCAGGGCATGTTGCCTCACACAGTTTGCAGGCAATGCAGCGCTCCTCTCCATTAGGATAGCGGCGTAAAGCGTGCTCCCCTCTGAAACGGGGCGAGAGAGGCCCTTTTTCATAAGGGTAGTTGATGGTGGCTTTCGGCTGAAACATCATTTTGAATGTGGCTGCCATACCGGCGGCAAGCTCTACCAGCAGGAAGGAGCGCAAAGTGTTTTTAAAAGTCTTCATAATCAAACACCCCCAACCTGCGGCAGCAAACCTGTGGCCATGAGAAAGGCAGCCGTTGCGATCATCCACACGAGCGACAACGGCAGGAACACCTTCCAGCCAAGACGCATCAACTGGTCATACCGAAAGCGCGGGAATGTGGCGCGCACCCAGATAAACACGAACAGGCAGAACAGGATTTTGAAAACCAGCCAAAGCGGCCCCGGCACCCATGTAAAAGGCGCAAGCCCCAGAGGAGGAAGCCAGCCACCAAGAAACAGAATACTCACCATGGACGACATAAGGATCATGTTTGCGTATTCGCCAAGGAAGAACAGCCCGAATGCCAGTGACGAATACTCAACAAAAAACCCGGCCACTAACTCGCTCTCGCCTTCTGGCAAGTCGAATGGCGCGCGCCCCGTTTCTGCCAACGCTGAAATGAAGAACACGATAAACATGGGAAACATGGGCAGACAGAACCAGATATGGCGCTGCGCCAGCACAATATCGTTCAGATTCAGGCTACCAACAGCCAGCAACACTGACACGATAATCAGGCCTATGGACACTTCGTAAGAGACCATCTGCGCAGCCGAGCGCATGGCCCCCATAAAGGCGTATTTGGAGTTGGATGCCCAACCGGCAATGATAATGCCGTAAACACCCAGAGATGAAATTGCCAGCAGGTACAGAATACCCACATTGATATTGGCAACAGCCAACCCATTACCCGTAGGGATAACCGCCCAAGCCACCATGGCCAGAGAGAAGGTCAGGAACGGCGCAAACAGGAACAGGGCACGATTAGCCCCGGCGGGAATAACCGTTTCCTTGAAAATCATCTTGATGGCGTCTGCAAACGCCTGCAACAGACCAAACAGGCCATTCACGTTAGGACCACGGCGGCGCTGCATGGCCGCCATGACCTTACGTTCCATAAGGGTAAGATACGCAACGCCCAGAAGCAGCGGCACCAGAACGGCCAGCGTTTCCAGCACCATCAGGATAATCTGGCCAGCCAGCGTGTGATAAAAGAAATACGCCATGGGCCTCTACTCCGCTGCTACGGCAGCGTGTGCCGAGCCGTACACGCGGGAACATTCCGCCATGGTGGGACTGGCACGGCTTATCGGGTTGGTCTGATAATAGTCCGCAATCACGGCCCGGAAGGGATAGCCCGTCAGATCCGATAATATCGGATTGTCTACACCAACCCGCCCTAACAGGCGGTCGGATGTTGCTCCGCCCCCAGTTGCAAAGATGGGGTTCAACTCTGCCATTCGCGCCCGCACCCCGTCCTGAGTGTCATAAGGCAACGTGTGCCCAACCACTTCAGAAAAGGCACGTATAATGCGCCAGTCTTCCTTGGCCTGACCCGGCGGGAAAATAGCCCTGAAGGCCCGCTGCACACGCCCTGCGGTGTTAACGTATGTGCCGGGTTTTTCGGTATAAGCCGCGCCTGGAAGGATTACATCCGCCCGCGCAGCAGCAGCGTCACCATGATGGCCTTGATAGACCACAAAAGTTTCTGGCCCTATTTTCTCTAACGGAAAATCATCGGCACCGAGCAGCCAGAGCACTTCCACGCCGTTACGGAGCATGTTGGTGCCCGCCAAGCCACGCTGGCCCGGCAAAAAACCGAGGTCCAGACCCGCTACACGCGATGCTGCCGTATGCAGAATGTTAAAACCGTTCCAGCCCTCCGCACAGGCACCCACCTGCTGCGCCAAACTATAAGCGGCTGTATAAATAGCTTTTGCATCCGGACGGGTTAAAGCGCCGTGCCCTACAATAATCATGGGTCGTTTGGCGTTTTTAAGCACGTCCGCAAAAGCATGTGATCCATCCAGAAGAGTTTTCAGGCCTTCTGGCCCGTCTCCCAGTGTTTCCACCGGATAGGTCAGATCACTTGTCGGCACACCGAGTGTAGCAACTGGAAATTTGCCGCGCCCGCTCCGTAAAAACCGTTTACGAATACGCGCATTGAGCACAGGAGCCTCATGCCGTGGGTTTGTCCCGATCAGCAACAGGGCATCGGCATCGTCAATACCGCTAATATCGCTATTAAACAGGTAACCGGAGCGCTGCGAGGTGTCATACCACGCGCCATCCTGACGGCAGTCTATATTGGCAGAGCCAAGTGCGGTCATGAGGTCTTTAAGGGCGCACAAACTTTCTGCGTCACAAAGGTCTCCCGCAAGAGCACCAATGCGCTCACCCGGCACGCCTTCCAGCCTGCGGGCAAGAGAAACAAATGCTTCCTGCCAGGAGGCCTTGTGTAACTTGCCATGCACGCGCACCCAAGGGTGATCGAGCCGTCTGCGTTTAAGACCATCAATAGAGAAACGGCCTTTATCTGACAGCCACTCTTCATTCACAGCATCATTGACACGCGGGACAATCCGCATCACCTCGCCGCCACGGGCCTGTATCTGGATGTTTGTGCCCACAGCATCCATGACATCTATGCTATCTGTCTTTTTATATTCCCATGAGCGGGCCCGGAAAGCCGATGGTTTGGCGGTCAACGCACCCACGGGGCAAATATCAATAAGATTGCCGGAAAGCTCAGACGTCAGGGCTTTTTCGACATAGGTTGTGATCTCCGCATTTTCCCCACGCGAGACCATGCCAAGTTCTGGTGTGCCAGCCACCTCGGTCGTGAAACGGACGCAGCGTGTGCATTGAATGCAGCGCGTCATGACCGTTTTAACCAGTGGCCCCAGGTCTTTGTCCGTTACAGCACGCTTGGCTTCCTGATACCGGGACACACCAGTGCCATAGCCGTAAGCCTGGTCCTGCAAGTCACACTCGCCGCCCTGATCGCAAATGGGGCAATCCAGCGGGTGATTGATAAGCAGGAACTCCATGACCGCTCTGCGGGCACGGCGTACAACCTCGGTATCCGTCAGGATTTCCATACCGTCCGCAACCGGAAAACCGCAGGACGCAACGGGCTTGGGGGCGCGTACGACCTGCACAAGGCACATACGGCAGTTACCCGCAACAGACAGCCGCTCATGGTAGCAGAAGCGAGGTATTTCCTTACCTGCGGCTTCACAGGCCTGGAGAGCGCTTGAACCGGGCGGCACATCAACTGGCGTGCCATCAACAATGACCCTGACCATAATTTTACTCCGCTGCTACGGGCATGGTCTGGGCTGGCACCTGAACAAGTCCGGTGCTGCCCAAAGCAGCCTTATAGTGCTGGATACGGGCTTCCATTTCAGGCCTGAAATGCCGGATAAGCCCTTGAATAGGCCATGCCGCAGCATCCCCCAGCGCACAGATGGTATTGCCTTCCACCTGCCGGGTGACCTGCTCTAACAGGTCAATTTCCTCCAACTCTGCGCGCCCCTGCACCATGCGGTCCATCATGCGCATCATCCACCCGGTCCCTTCCCGGCAGGGTGTGCACTGGCCACAGCTTTCGTGTTTGAAAAAGCGGGAGAAGCGGGCAATTGCCTCAATGATATCGGTCGAACGATCCATCACAATCATGCAGGCAGTGCCCAACCCGGAGCGTTCGGCACGCAGGCTGTCGTAGTCCATCAAAACAGTTTCACAGACCGATTTTGGAAGCACCGGCACGGAACACCCGCCCGGAATAACAGCCAGAAGATTGTCCCATCCACCGCGCACACCGCCACCGTGTTTTTCGACAATCTCTTTGAGCGGAACGCCTAGCTCTTCCTCAAACACGCATGGTGTATTTACATGCCCGGAAATAGCCATGAGCTTGGTTCCAGCGTTATTGGGACGCCCCAAACTGGAAAACCACGCCCCGCCACGCCGCAAAATGGTTGAGGCAACCGCAATACTTTCCACGTTATTGACGGTAGTGGGGCACCCATAAAGCCCGACACCCGCAGGGAATGGTGGCTTCATGCGGGGTTGGCCTTTTTTACCTTCAAGGCTTTCCAGCAACGCTGTCTCTTCGCCACAAATATAGGCACCGGCACCACGATGGATATAGAAATCAAAATCCCAGCCGGTATCAGCAGCATTGGGACCAAGAAGTCCTGCTGCGTAGGCTTCATCCACCGCATATTGCAGATGCTCTGCTTCACGGAAAAACTCGCCACGAATATAAATATAGGCTGCGTGCGCCCCCATAGCAAAAGACGCGATAAGAGCGCTTTCTATTAACTTATGAGGCTCGTGCCGCATGACCTCACGGTCTTTGCAGGTGCCGGGTTCTGATTCGTCCCCATTAATGACCAGATAACTTGGGCGGCCATCCGACTGCTTTGGCATAAAAGACCATTTAAGCCCGGTGGGAAACCCTGCGCCACCACGCCCGCGCAAGCCGGAAGCTTTCATTTCCGCCAAAATGGCATCCCGCCCTTTGGCAAGAATAGCTGCGGTGTCGTGCCAATCCCCACGCTGGCGGGCACCGGCCAGTTTCCAGTCATTTTGACCGTATAGATTTGTAAAAATACGGTCTTTGTCCTGCAACATACCCGTCCCTCCTACTGCGTGACTGAAGGTGTTGGGCCTGCTGTTTCCAGCAGGGTTTTGCGCCCACCTTCCGGCGCGGAGCCATTACGGTTTATGGCTGGCCCAGGCGGCGGTCTGGTTCCGTCCCGCAACGCAGCAATCAGAGCTTCAGTGCTGGACGCATCCATATCTTCATAGAAATCATCATCAACTTGCAAAATGGGCGCATTCGAGCATGCCCCCAGACACTCAACCTGCGTCAGGGTAAACAGTCCATCCTGACTGGTTTCGCCAAAACTGGTGATACCAGTTGCTTTTTTGCAAGCCTGCGTCACATCATCAGAACCACGTAACCAGCATGGTGTGGTGGTGCAGACCTGCAAATGATAGCGGCCGATCGGTTGCGTGTTGAACATGGTGTAAAAGGACGCAACTTCATAAACACGGATGGCTGCCATCTCCAGCCTCTGTGCTATCTCGTCCATCGCAACGAGTGGTATCCAGGCGCTTCCGGTCATCCGGCCCATCTGCCTTTGCGCAATGTAGAGCAAAGGCATGACGGCACTAGCTTTGCGTGCGGGGGGATATTTGGCCAGAACCGTTTGAATTTCAGCTTCTGACGCCGCATCAAAAGAAAAACTCTCCGGCTGCTCAGCCGGTTTCCAAGATGATGTCAACGGTCAACCTCCCCGAACACAAGATCGAGCGAGCCAAGAACAGCTACCATATCCGCCAGCATGGCGCGGCGGGACAACTCATCCAGCGCTTGCAAATGAGCAAAGCCTGTTGGGCGTATTTTACAGCGGTAAGGCCTATTGCTGCCATCAGCTACCAGATACACCCCAAACTCGCCTTTCGGACTTTCCACTGCTGTATAGGTTGCTCCGGGCGGCACGTGATAGCCCTCGCTATACAATTTGAAGTGATGGATGAGCGCTTCCATTGAGCGCTTCATTTCCGCACGCGGTGGTGGTGCAAATTTGGGGTCCTGCACCTTCACCGCACCCGGACGCATCATGGCAAGGCACTGCGTAATAATCTTGACGCTTTCTCGCATTTCCTGAATGCGCACCAGATAGCGGTCATAACAGTCACCTTGCCGGGTTACTGGCACTTTAAAATCAACCTTATGGTAATTGTCGTAAGGCTGACTGCGCCGCAGGTCCCATGGCACACCGGAAGCACGCAAACATGGGCCACTGAACCCCCATGCCAAAGCCTGTTCTGACGTAAAAATCCCAATACCGACTGTACGCTGTTTCCAGATACGGTTTTCTGTCAGCAAGCCTTCCAGCTCATCAATCCAGGCCGGAAATTCTCTGGACCAGATGCCAATGCGGTCTTCCAGTTCCGTCGGAATATCACGCGCAACGCCACCAGGCCGGAAGTAATTGGCATGGAACCGAGCCCCTGAAGCGGCTTCATAAAACTCCAGCAACTTCTCGCGCTCTTCATATCCCCACAAAGCGGGGGTGACTGCACCACAGTCCAGGCCCATCGCGGTAATATTGAGAATATGGTTGAGAATACGGGTGATTTCCGCAAAGAGCACCCGCAGCCATTTAGCGCGTTCCGGAATATCAATCCCCAGGAGTTTTTCTGTAGCCAGAGCAAAAGCCTGCTCTTCACACATCGGGGAGGCATAATCCAGCCGGTCAAAATATGGCAGGGCTTTCTGATAGCTTTTATATTCTATCAGCTTTTCCGTACCCCGATGGAGCAGCCCGATATGCGGGTCTGCGCGGGCTACCACCTCGCCTTCCAGTTCCAGCACAAGCCGGAGCACCCCGTGCGCTGACGGATGTTGCGGACCAAAGTTGAGTTTATGCGAGTCAAACTCCACAATCCGCCTAGGCGCACCCCCTTCAACCTGCTGATCAGGCAAAAGGGTTTCAGGAATATCCTGCTTCAGGAGTGTCTCAACGGACCTGTCAGGGGCGTTCTGAAACTCTGTCATCCACGGGCCCTCTTGATACCTTGCCTGACCTCATGGGCTTTTTCATCACCCGGCAGCGTGAGCATTCCCTCCCACGGCGACACGAAATCAAAATCTCTGAAATCCTGTGTCAGAGAAACAGGTTCTTTTACGACCTGACGTTTCTCAACATCGTACCGCACTTCCTCATACCCAGTCAGAGGGAAGTCTTTGCGGAGAGGGAAATCTTCAAAACCGTCATCTGTTAGAATACGGCGCATATCTGGCTGACCAGAAAACACCACGCCGAACAGATCATAGCATTCACGCTCCCACCATGTAGCACTTGGCCACAGATGGTGAACTGATGGCACGGGCGTGGTCTCATCCGTTGTGACGATAACGCGAATACGGTGGTTATGCGTGACCGAGAGCAGATTATAAACCACATCAAACCGCTCTGGCCTGCTGAGATAATCTACACCGCATAGGTCCATAAGCTGCTCAAACCGGTAGCGTGGGTCATCCCGCAGTTGGGTCAGGAGAGTAAGCAACCGCTCACGCGTGGTTTTTACAACCAATTCGCCTTTTTCTACTGCCGCCATATGGATGTCGGGCAAGGATGTTGCCAGCGTAAACGCCATGGCACCAACCTGCCCCTGCATGCGGGACGCCTGCAGTGTAAGGGAATGCTCAGCCACGCAGGATTGTCCCCGTCCGACGGATCTTCTTTTGAAGCAGCATGATACCGTAGATCAGCGCCTCTGCCGTAGGCGGGCAGCCAGGCACATAGACGTCAACCGGTACAATACGGTCACAGCCACGCACCACGGAATAAGAGTAGTGGTAATACCCGCCCCCGTTAGCGCAGGAACCCATGGAAATAACCCAACGGGGCTCTGCCATCTGCTCATACAGGCGGCGCAGCACCGGGGCCATTTTGTTGGTAAGTGTGCCCGCGACAATCATGACATCAGACTGACGAGGCGAGCCGCGCGGAATAATGCCCATACGGTCAAGGTCATAGCGTGGCATGTAGGCGTGGATCATCTCCACAGCGCAGCATGCCAGACCAAAAGACATTGGCCACAGGCTACCTGTGCGGCCCCAGTTTACCAGTTTGTCGAGATTGGCAACAACAAAGCCTTTCTCGGCAATAGCGCCGGTTATACCGCGCACCACTGCGTCCTGCTCTGGGCCGGGCGGCAGTGCTTCACGGTTCCACAGCACGACATCATCATGTGAAGATTCAGACATAGGCAGCGTCTCCCCTTTCAATC
Source organism: Acetobacter cibinongensis (assembly GCF_000963925.1). Lineage (GTDB taxonomy): Bacteria > Pseudomonadota > Alphaproteobacteria > Acetobacterales > Acetobacteraceae > Acetobacter > Acetobacter cibinongensis. Next base: position 138,353 of record NZ_BAMV01000016.1, on the reverse strand, counting down.
CCAATCCAGCGCGCCTTTGCGCCACTCATACAGGAAGCCGATACCCAGCACGCTGAGGAACCCCAGCATGGACAAGAAACCAAATAGCCCGATGCGAGACAGACTTACCGCCCATGGAAAAAGGAAGGCGACCTCAAGGTCGAAAATAATGAACAGAATAGCCACCAGATAAAACCGCACATCAAAGCGGCGACGGGCATCATCAAAAGCCTCAAAGCCGCATTCATAGGCCGTGGTTTTTTCTGGGTAGGGCTTCTGATGCCCACTCACCAACGCCATACCTAACATGGCGGCTGCGATGACTACCGAAATGGCACCAAATATGAGAACTGGCGCGTAGTCACCTAAAACAGATTGCATTGGGGGCGCTCCTGCTTTCGTTAAGGTTATGAAACCAAACGTGTTGCAGGCAAGACTACTCCCTGACGCACAGAACAACCATGCCTCAGCGCAGTATTAGCGGGAACTTTCCCGTGATTACTTGGGATATCTCTCTGATTATTAAGGCTTAATAACCAGATTTTTACTTTTTTATGGAAGGTAAGAGCCGAAGCTCTTACTTGCATAATTCCACTTAAAAAGTGGAATGGTGGGCGGTGAGGGGATCGAACCCCCGGCCATCTCGGTGTAAACGAGACGCTCTACCGCTGAGCTAACCGCCCGCCGCAGTATGTGCCACAAATGAAAACGGGCGGCAACCCCTTTTTTTAAGGTTTTGCCGCCCGTTCGCCAAAAAAACTATTTTCTTTGAAGAAATTAGCTCACGGCGTCTTTCAGTGCCTTGCCCGGCTTGAAACGGACAGAGGTAGAAGCAGGAATATCAATTTCCTCGCCGGTGCGTGGGTTACGCCCTTTGGCTGCCTTACGGGTAGCGGTCACAAACGTACCGAAACCAACAAGACGAACTTCCTGCCCACCAGAAAGGGCTTTCTCGATAGCACCGAATACGGCGTCGACCACTTCTCCAGCCTTCGCCTTTGGCAGAGCAGCCTCATCGGCTACTGCCGCAACGAGTTCCTGCTTGTTGAGCGGCTTATCCATTTTACGCCTTTCTTAAGTATCACAATTGCTGGCGCGGCGGGCGGCTTGGTTCCGCCTGTCCGCTTCCCGGTCGCACTATGAAGCCGTTTTTCGCTACGTCAACCGATCAAGCGCAAAGATCGACGTCATAGTGCTGTTTCCTGTCAGTGCGGCAGGACCGCAGCGGGCTTAACTCCTTCCGCCCCCGGAACAGGTTCCGATACTTCTTCCCAGTGGATGGGTTTTGGTTGCCGCACCAGCGCACGCGCCAGCACCTCATCCACATGGGAGACAGGCACAACTTCCAGATCTTTCTTCACAGAATCAGGAATTTCCGTCAGGTCTTTTTCGTTATCCTTGGGAATAAAGACCGTCTTGATCCCTGCCCTGACTGCGGCAAGAAGCTTCTCTTTCAATCCGCCAATTGCCAGCACACGCCCACGCAGTGTGATCTCACCTGTCATGGCAACATCGCGCCGAATGGGTATGCCTGTCAGAACACTAACCAGAGATGTTGCCATAGCAACGCCGGCTGATGGCCCGTCTTTAGGAGTCGCACCTTCGGGCACATGAACGTGAAAACTGCGCTTATCGAAGAGAGTCGGGACGATACCAAAAGTTGTGGCGCGGCTACGAACATAAGAGAACGCAGCAGACACACTCTCCTTCATCACATCGCCCAGTTTCCCGGTTTCGACGATTCCGCCTTTACCGGGAACCATGACGCTTTCAATAGTCAGAATTTCGCCGCCAACCTCGGTCCACGCCAAGCCGGTGACAATACCCACCATGTCTTCCGCCTCGGTCTCTCCGTAACGGAAGCGCTTGACCCCGGCCAGTTTTTCAAGATTACGCACGGTAATGGCCACTTTTTTGGCTTTACCCGTCACAATCTCTTTCACAACCTTACGGGCAAGATTAGCGATCTCACGCTCAAGGCTACGCACCCCGGCTTCCCGCGTGTAATAGCGAATCAGGTCACGCAAAGCGTCATCACTGATCGACCATTCGCTTGCCTTGAGGTTATGGGCGTCTGCCTGCTTGGCAATAAGGTGACGACGGCAGATTTCAACCTTCTCGTCTTCCGTGTAGCCAGACAGGCGGATGATTTCCATACGGTCCAGCAGAGGCTGCGGCATGTTCAGGCTGTTGGCAGTTGTCACGAACATCACGTCTGACAAATCATAATCTACTTCCAGATAATGATCGGCAAAGGTGCTGTTCTGCTCCGGATCCAGCACTTCCAGCAGCGCAGAAGCCGGGTCTCCGCGCCAGTCAGCGCCCAGTTTATCAATTTCATCCAGCAGGAAGAGCGGGTTGGACACCTTGGCTTTTTTCATACCCTGCACGATTTTTCCGGGCATGGAGCCAATATATGTGCGGCGATGCCCCCGAATCTCGGCTTCATCACGCACACCACCCAGTGACATCCGCACGTACTGGCGGCCCGTAGCCTTAGCAATAGACCGAGCCAGAGACGTCTTACCAACACCGGGTGGTCCCACCAGACACAGAATCGGCCCTTTGAGTTTCTGGGAACGGCTCTGGACCGCCAGATACTCAAGAATACGCTCTTTCACTTTGTCCAGCGCGTAGTGATCGGTATCCAGAATGGTCTCAGCTTCCGCCAGATCGTGCCGAACCTTGGTCCGCTTTTTCCAAGGGATACCCAGAATCCAGTCCAGATAGTTCCGTACCACTGTTGATTCGGCAGACATGGCGCTCATGCCACGCAGCTTCTTCAGTTCGGCAATCGCTTTTTCCCGCGCTTCCTTGGAAAGCTTGGTTTTAGCGATCCGCTCTTCTATCTCGCTGGTTTCGTCTTTGCCGTCTTCGCCTTCACCCAGTTCCTTCTGAATAGCTTTGAGCTGTTCGTTCAGATAGTACTCGCGCTGGGTCTTCTCCATCTGGCGTTTGACACGGTTGCGAATTTTTTTCTCAACCTGAAGCACCCCAATTTCCGCTTCAATATGAGCGAAAACCTTTTCCATCTGCTGCATGACGGTTGGTGCTTCAAGAATTTCCTGCTTTTCGGAAATCTTGAGGTTCAGATGGCTGGCAACCGTATCAACAAGTTTGGAAAGGTCCGTGATCTGGTTGAGAGAGACCAGAACTTCAGAGGCAATTTTCTTGTTGAGCTTAATGTAGTCTTCAAACTGGGAAATAATGGAACGCCCAAGGGCTTCCGCTTCCGGCCCAGCAGCCGGTTGTTCGGAAATTTCCTCAATTTCCGCTTCAAAATGCCCGTCAATATCGTGCAGTTCTTTCACCTTGGCACGACGCACGCCTTCCACCAGCACTTTTACGGTGCCATCTGGCAGTTTAAGCAACTGGAGAATGGTGGACACGGTACCAAAACGATACACATCGTCTACGCCCGGATCATCCTGTGCCGCATCTTTCTGGGCGACCAGCAGAATCTGACGGTCTTCACGCGTCACAGATTCCAGAGCTTTGACGGATTTTTCACGCCCAACAAAGAGCGGAACAATCATGTGGGGGAAAACCACAATATCCCGCAGCGGAAGCACTGCGACACGATTGTTTTTGGGGGGAACCGCTGTTGCTACAGTTTCGGCTACGGATTCATCTGATACGGGCGTGGCAGACACGACCTGAGGGGTCTGCTCTTTGGCCGGAGCCTTACGCTTGCGCTTGACTGCTGGTTTCTTTTCTTCAGCCATAACCATGACCTCCTTCAAGGACGATCCAGGCCAAGGCACCCGCTTGCGGCATGCCCCCAGGCCCGTAGAGGCACCAAAAAGGCCTCCGCCTCTACATGTCGTTACGAATGACCCATTTAGCAATGGGCTTATAGAAAAACCAAGCCAGTAGAAATTTACTCTCTACTGGCTTTTGTACCTCACCCCTCAGGCTGATTGCTCAGCAGGGGCTTCCTTGTTTTTACCGTAAACATAGACAGGACTAGTTTTTTCTTCCGCCACGTCCCGGTTTACAACCACTTCTTCCACCGTGTTCAGGCCCGGCAGGTCAAACATGGTGGACATCAGGATGCTTTCCATAATGGACCGCAACCCACGTGCGCCGGTTTTCCGCTTAATGGCACGATCCGCGATGGCCTTCATGGCATCATCAGTGAAGGTCAGCTTGACGTCTTCCATCTGGAACAGACGCTGATACTGTTTGATCAGAGCATTTTTAGGTTCGCTCAAGATCTTGATCAGCGCTGCCTCATCAAGGTCGCCCAGCGTGGCCAGGACCGGAAGACGGCCGATAAATTCCGGGATCAACCCAAATTTCATCAGATCTTCTGGTTCAACATCCTGAAGAATTTCACCCGTGCGGCGCTCATCAGAAGAACGGACATCAGCACCAAAGCCGATACCTGACCCCTTGCCACGTGCAGAGATGATCTTGTCCAGACCGGCAAACGCACCACCGCAGATGAACAGCATGTTGGTAGTATCAACCTGAAGAAACTCCTGCTGCGGATGCTTGCGCCCACCCTGTGGCGGAACAGAAGCTACCGTACCTTCCATCAGTTTGAGCAGCGCCTGCTGCACACCCTCGCCGCTGACATCACGCGTGATGGACGGGTTTTCTGCCTTACGTGAAATCTTGTCGATTTCATCGATATAGACAATACCGCGCTGTGCACGCTCCACATTGTAGTCAGAAGCCTGAAGCAATTTGAGGATGATGTTTTCAACATCCTCCCCAACATAGCCAGCCTCTGTCAACGTGGTGGCGTCTGCCATCGTAAAGGGAACATCAAGGATACGTGCCAGCGTCTGTGCAAGCAGCGTCTTGCCTGAACCCGTAGGACCAATAAGCATGATGTTGGATTTTGCAATCTCGACATCATTGCTTTTGGTGGCCTGTGTCAGGCGTTTGTAATGATTATGCACCGCGACAGAGAGAACCTTTTTAGCCTCAAACTGCCCAATGACATAGTCATCCAGAACCTTGCAGATCTCTTTAGGTGTTGGCACACCCTCGCGGGATTTGACCAATGTCGTCTTGTGCTCTTCACGGATAATATCCATGCAGAGCTCGACGCATTCGTCACAGATGAACACGGTCGGACCAGCGATCAGCTTCCGCACTTCATGCTGTGATTTACCGCAGAAAGAGCAGTAAAGCGTATTCTTGGAATCACCGGACTTCGCGTTCATGAGCCCACTCCCTCGATCATCCCAGGCCTCAGATAACCGAGGGCCGCGTTGTTAGGCTTATCCACCCGAAAGGTGGACCACCCCTGCATTGTAACAGGAGTGTTGCTGTACACCATATTAAGGATGGTCTTTATCCTTTTTTGCCGTGTCTTCAGTCGCCTTATGGTGCGTGATGACTGTGTCAACAATACCGAAAGCCTGAGCTTCCTCTGCTGACATATAACTATCGCGTTCCAGCTTCTGTTCAATATCTTCCAGAGTCTGACCCGTATGCTCACGATAGATCTCATTCAGACGCTGACGAATGATAAGAATTTCTTTGGCCTGAATTTCAATATCACTTGCCTGCCCCTGCGCACCACCAGAAGGCTGATGCACCATGACGCGAGCATTAGGCAGCGCAAAACGCCGCCCCTTCTCTCCGCCTGCAAGCAGCAGAGACCCCATGGAGGCAGCCTGACCGATACACACGGTACTCACCGGGCTGCGGATATATTGCATAGTGTCGTAGATAGCCAGCCCCGCAGACACCACGCCACCAGGGCTATTGATGTAGAAGGAAATTTCCTTCGTGGGGTTTACGCTTTCAAGATAAAGAAGCTGAGCAGAGATCAGAGAGGCCACCTGGTCATAGACAGGGCCGGTCAGAAAAATGATCCGCTCCTGAAGCAGGCGGGAATAAATATCGAATGCCCGCTCACCCCTTGAGGTCTGTTCGACCACCATGGGTACCATAGCGTTGCTGAAAATCTCAACGGGATCACGATCCCTCATGTTAGTCATTCCCGTAAAAAACCTGCACAAACCCACCCCCGCACCCGTTAAGCATACGGGCGTTGGTTGGGCACTCTCATTCAAGATAGAGATAAAGTGGCAATATGCCACCCCGGAAAAGAAAAACAGGCTGAAAAAGAGTGTCCCGCCAGTTCACACTGGCGGGACACTAAGGCCTCAGATGTTAGCTGGAGGAATGTCCGACAGCTCTTCGGGAGTGACTTCTTTGTCCTCCACCTTGGCCAGTTCTATCAGATAATCCACGACCTTGTTTTCAAAGATCGGTCCACGGAGCGATTCAACCGCCTGCGGGTTGTTCTGGAAGAACTGGAACACCTGCTGTTCCTGACCCTGATAGCGCATGGCTTCTGCCCGCATGGCGCGGCCAAGTTCATCCTGCGTTACGGTAATGGCGTTCTTACGACCGATTTCAGCAAGCAGCAGACCCAGCTTCACGCGGCGTTCTGCAATTTTGCGGTAATCAGCACGAAGGGTTTCTTCGTCCTTACCTTTGTCTTCGTCGTCAAGCTGATCAGCTTTACGATCAGATTCGACGCGCTGCCAGATCTGGTTGAATTCAGCATCAACCATACCTTCAGGTGCAGCAAAAACTGTCTTGGCTGCCAGAGCATCCAGCAGATCGCGCTTGATACGCAGACGTGTAAGCTGTTCGTACTCACCTTCAACCTGCTTGCGGACCAGATCACGCAGCTGTTCAAGGGTTTCAAAACCGAGCTTTTTAGCCAGTTCATCATCCACTGGTGCATCAACGGCTTTTTTCAGTTCTTTAGCCTTGATGTCGAAGGTTGCTTCTTTACCAGCAAGCTCTTCTGCACCGTAGTTTTCAGGGAACGTGACGGTGATGATTTTTTCTTCACCAGGCGTCATGCCTTCGATCTGTTCTGCAAAACCGGGGATGAAGCCTTCACCACCAATTTCCACATTCACATCGTCAGCCGTACCGCCGTCGAAGGGAACGCCATCGCGCTTACCAACGAAATCAACCGTCAGAATGTCGCCTTTTGCAGCGGGGCGAACTTCTTCAACTTTTTCGAAGTTGCGCTGGCGCTTGGCAATATCAGCTACAACCTTGTCAACCGCTTCATCGCTGGCAACGGCTTTAAGGCGCGTCAGGGAAAGGTCGGACAGGTCAGGGACTGTGATTTCTGGCAGAATTTCAGTTTCAACCTTGAAAACAAGATCGCTACCGTCTTCCTGACCGGAAACCAGATCAACCTGAGGCTGACCAGCAGGGCGGAAACCGCGCTCTTCGAGAGCTGACTGCAGGGATTCGGAGACGGTCTGCTCAAGAACCTCTGCGCGCACGGCTGCGCTGTAGCGCTGACGTGCTACGGAAACAGGCACTTTGCCCGGACGAAACCCAGGAAGAGTCAGACCTGCGGCAACTTCTTTGAGACGAGCATCCTGCTTCGTCTGAAGATCTGCTGCCGGAATGGTAATGGTGAAACCACGCTTCAGCCCTTCGGAAAGGGTCTCGGTAACCTGCATCGGCCAGGCCTTCCTTTCGGTACAAACTTAAAAAACCCGCATCGTGCCGAAAGGCTGCTGCGGAAGGACGGGGCTACCAATCTAAAATTGGTACGGGCGGAGGGACTTGAACCCCCACGACTTGCGTCACCAGAACCTAAATCTGGCGTGTCTACCAATTCCACCACGCCCGCACGGTTAAAATGCCCCGTCACAAGGTGGGAGCATGTAGCCTAGTGTGGGGGTGGGGGCAAGATACTCTTTTGCATTATCTTTCAGATTAATGCGCCACCCTGCATTTTAGTCGCTTTTTCCCGCGCAGGCCCCAGATAACGGTCCAGATCTTCCGCCAAAGGCCATGCGCCAGCCTGAAGGCCAGCCTCCCCATGCAGCCAGACACCCGCGCCTGCCGCATCCCACGCAGCCATCCCCGCAGCCAGTAAAGCCGCAATGACGCCAGACAGAGTATCACCCGACCCGGCAGTCCCTAAAGCCGGACTGGCATGTGTATTTACGGCAAGTCGTCCATCCGGCGCAGCAATAAGCGTTGTTGGCCCTTTGAGCACCACAACCGCGTTGAGATCCTTTGCCGCCTTACGCACCGCAGTCGGCAAATCCTGACCCACAGGACCAAAGAGTTTGGTGAACTCACCCATATGAGGCGTGATGACCGCAACGCCCCGCAGTTTTTCCGGCGCACCAGCATAAGCTGACAATGCCCCCGCATCCGCCAAAACAGTTTTTTGTGCGGCAAGGAGCAGTGGGAGCGCCCCCTCGACTTCACGTTCGGTGAGGCCAGGACCACACACCCAGACTTTGCGGCGCGCATCCTCCAGCAGATCGGGGAGCGGTGCGTCATCCACCACCAGTCCCGGAGGACCTGAGCGGAACAGATCAGCCCCCTGCTCTGCTGCTATCCGCACAAGCCCGGCTCCGGCGGATCGCGCACCGCCAGCACACAAGCGGGCCGCTCCGGGCATAGACTGCCCAGCGCAGATACTCACCACACCGCGCGTATATTTGTGGCTTTCAGCACTCAACACGGGAAGGTGCCACAATCCGGGGTGATTACGCCATGCGCGCGGAGGAACACTCGCCAATGCGGCCGATGGCATGCCGATATCTGCCACCACAAGTTCACCCACATCCTCTCGCCCCGGATACAGTAAGTGCCCTGGCTTGGGACGCACAAAAGTCACGGTCATGAGCGCTTTGCTCACCCTGCCACGAGGCTGACCTGTGCCACCGTCAATGCCTGACGGCATATCAATCGCCACACGTCTGCTGGCTGCGCCGAGCACGGCACTCACACCCTTATCAAGATCGCGACTTAACCCAGCACCGAACACAGCATCCACCACAAGGTCCGCTCTCTGGGCTTCTTCCGGCGTGAATGGCTGACGCGGCCCTTTAAAACGGGCCGCAGCGAGCGCTGAAACGCTTCCAGCCTTTGGCTCACCATAGGCGGCAACACTAACTGGCCAACCAGCCTGGGCCAGGTAACGCGCCGCAACATAGCCGTCTCCGCCATTATTGCCCGGGCCACACAAAACCAGCACACGACATGGCCTGAAATGCTGACAGAGCGCGCGCGCAACAGCGCGGCCTGCGGCCTCCATCAACACTGACACGGATACGCTTTGGGCTGCCATCTGGTCTATCCGCCCCATTTCCTCCGGGGTGTAGAGCGCAAGGGCAGAATAAGGGGAAGCTGGCAAATTCTCTCTCCTGACATCCTGCAAACTGACTTGCACCCAAGGCCTTGCCTTGGCAATCAGGCAGATTAAGTGTGCTACGCCCCTATTGAACCCTAACTGTGGCGCGCAGTTCTAACCCTTTAAGGGTCTTTTCGGTTTCTTGTTAAAGCGGAGTCTGCATGTCTCATTCCATTGTGTGGAGCCTTGTTCTCGCACTTCATATTCTTTGCATTGTCGTCTGGATTGGTGGGGCTGTTTATGCCACCGCAATTTTGCGCCCAAGCCTAAGCCTGCTTGATAATACGCAGCGTAATTCTGTGCATTTACAAACGCTTGGCCGTTTTTTCAAAATGCTGACACACGTTATTCCCACAGCACTGATCACCGGCTGGCTGCTTATCCTGCATGAAGGCGGGTTTGCGCATGTTCCATGGACAACCAACGCAATGCAGGGTTTGGGTGTTATCATGGCGCTGTTGTTTGTCCGCATTGTGAGCGGCCCTTACCAGAAAGCCCGTCGGGCCATCCGCCCGCAGCCTGCAACCTTCGACTCCATTCGCTCTCAAATTCTTATAATTGTAGCAATGGGTGTTCTTGCCGTTCTGGTCGCAGCCATGGGCCACCCGTTCGTATGAGCGCGGGAGAGAGTTTACTGGAAAACTTGATTCTAACAGCGTTTCCCTTTATCGGAACATTCGCCTGACCGGCTTCAGTTTATGACCTTGCGCCAATTTTTTGGCGCGGGGGAAAACCAAGGGCCTGTCGGTCCATGCTTCATAATGACTGACTACTCCCGAGAGTATATTGACAGCCAAAACACCTGCACGCCCCCGCAAAACCACAACCCGCACCCGTAAAAAAACGGACGTGGCCGCCTCTGACGTTTCGGTAAAAGCCGATACGGAAAGTGTGGCGGTGGAGCCTGTTGACGGTAGTGTAGAGGCCAAACCTGTCAAAAAAACGACACGGACCCGCCGCGCCGCGCCAAAAGCGAAAGCAGCAGCGACTGCTGAGGCCGTTGTTGAGTCCGTAGATCAACCCGCTACAGAGACCACTGAGAGTGTTGAGACAGCGGACGCTGCCCCTGCAAAAGCCCCTGCCAAAACCACACGGGCACGCAAAACGCCTGTGCGGAAAACCGCAGTCCGGAAAAAGCCTGCCGCTGCAGCAAAAAAAGAGGCTCCAGAAGCTGTAGAAGAAGTCGATACGGCTCCTGCAGAAACACCAACCCCGGAGGTTGAGCCGGAGGCTGTAGACGCTGCCACTCAGGCAGCCCCAGTTGCGGACACAGAGGCCGCACCTGAGCATTCGGCTACAGAAACGGCGCAGGAACCAGCCAAAGAGGACAAACCCCTCTTTAAGGATCTGGAACTTTCCGAACCCATTTTGCGTGCCATTGAGGACATGGGGTATGTGCACCCCACCCCCATTCAGGCGCAGGCTATTCCAGCCATTCTGATGGCGAAAGACGTCCTGGGCGTTGCTCAGACAGGTACCGGCAAAACGGCTTCTTTCACGTTGCCGATGCTGGAAATTCTGTCCGATTCTCGCGCTCGGGCCCGCATGCCACGGTCCCTTATTCTGGAGCCAACGCGTGAACTGGCTCTTCAGGTTGCCGAAAACTTTGTAAATTACGGCAAATACCTCAAACTGACCCATGCTCTGCTGATTGGCGGAGAAAGCATGGCGGACCAGAAAGAGGTGTTGAACCGTGGTGTGGACGTTCTGATTGCCACCCCAGGCCGCTTACTGGACCTTTTTGAACGCGGTGGCCTGCTGCTCACCCAGACCCGTATTCTGGTTATTGATGAAGCTGACCGTATGCTGGATATGGGCTTCATCCCCGATATTGAAAAAATCGTGAGTTTCCTGCCGGCAAACCGGCAAACTCTCTTCTTCTCCGCGACCATGGCTCCGCCCATCCGGAAGCTGGCTGATGCCTTCCTGCACTCTCCCAAGGAAATTACAGTCAGCCGCGAATCGTCTGTCGCAACGACGATTGAAACCGGGCTTGTGGTCGTTGATGAGTTTAACAAGCGTGACACGCTGCGCCGCATGCTGCGTGACCCAGCCATGCAGAATGCCATTGTCTTCTGTAACCGCAAACGCGATGTGGACGTTCTGACACGCTCCCTGACCAAGCATGGTTTTGCCGTTGGCGCATTGCACGGTGACCTACCCCAGTCTGCGCGTTTCGCCACGCTTGAAAAATTCAAGAACGGCGAACTCAAGGTGCTGGTTTGCTCTGATGTTGCAGCCCGCGGCATTGATATTGGCGGCCTGTCGCACGTTTTCAATTTTGATCTGCCATTCCATGCAGAAGATTACGTGCACCGCATTGGTCGCACAGGGCGGGCAGGACGGACAGGCCATGCCTACAGTCTGGCTACTCCGTACGACAAAGCGTTAGCCGAGGCTATTGAGACCCTGACAGGTAAACCGATCAACCGCCTGACGGTTGAGGGCGTTAACCAGCTGGATTGGACAGACGAAAAACGGCCGTCCCGTCATGCTGCCAACCGCGACCGGCCTCGCCGGGACGGGCAAGGCAAACCTGCGCAGCACAATAAACCAAAAGACGCCGCACCTGTGCAGGAAGCACCTGTTGCGGCACCACAAGCAGCAGCAGATACGCAGCAGCAGACGCGTGGCCGCAACAGGGGAGCACCAGCCCCCCACACGGCACCACCCCGGAACGGCCAGCAGAAGCCTTACCGTGAGCGGATGCGCGACGAAGCGCCGCCCATGCCTGCCGGAGAATTTGTTGGTTTTGGCAAGGATGTGCCTTCTTTCATGCTTCTGCCACGCCGCACCACCATTCTGGCAGACCTTCCCACCCCGACATCCGATATGTCGGTCACGGATGACGGCACGGTAGAGCACTCCTGACTGTGACACAAAATGACGTAATACGGTCCGCTCCCACAGAGCGGACCGTTACTATTGGGTATCTGGGCGCACAAGGCGACGGAATGGCCCGTCTGAATGATGGAACAGTCATCCATCTTCCGAACACAGTACCGGGTGATACCGTCACCATTACATCCCGTGGTGGAAAAGACTGGCATGTGGAGCGCATTGATACGCCCTCACCAGATCGGGTTACCCCTCCCTGCTCCCTTTTTGAGACCTGTGGCGGCTGTGCGTTACAGCATGTTGCGCCCTCCGCCTTGCTAAGCTGGAAAACGGATCGGGTTCTTTTTGCTCTCAAGAAAGCAGGCTTTAAAACTCTACCTGAGGTTGTGCAGCATCAGGTTCCCCCGCACTCCCGCCGGCGTGCAGATCTTGCGATTCGTCGGAACGGGAAAGAACTGCTTTTAGGCCTGCATGCCCGAGGAAGTGCGCAGATCGTTGATTTAACAACCTGCGAGATCATGCACCCAACCCTGTTTGCGGCGCTTCAGCCCCTGCGGCAGGTCCTCCGAAGCTTGGAAGGCCTGCGGCAGGCTGGGGAAATACAAATCAATCTGCTCGATTCGGGACTGGATATTCTTTTCAGCACTGACGGGCCATTAACTGCGGCTGACAGAATCCGGCTGGCAGCTTTTGCCGATTCGTTGTCTATCCCACGCATCAACTGGTATCAGCGTGGTTCGGATACGTATGAGACCGTTGCCCAAAGAGGCTCCGTGTTTCATAGCTTGGCCGCTGCTTCTGTTGCCCCACCGCCAGGGGCTTTTTTGCAGGCAACGCAGGAAAGTGAACGCTGGATTCAGGACGCTGTATTGGCTGCCTTACCGGCCAAACTTGCCAAACGAGACTCGATTATTGAGCTATATGCAGGATGTGGAACGTTAAGCTTCCCACTCAGCACGTTAGCCAGAGTGGTGGCGTATGAGGGTTATCCACCGGCTGCGACATGCCTGAAAACGGCTGCGAGCGGCTATAAGCTGGATGTCTCTCTTCGGGACCTGAACCGTCAGCCCATTATGGCCCGTGAACTGGGGGAGGCTGCAGCCGTTGTGCTCGACCCGCCCCATGCGGGTGCCAGATTACAGATGAAACAACTGACTTTGGGTAAACCAAAGCACGTCGTTTATGTCAGTTGTAATCCGGCAGCGTTGGCAAAAGATGCTGAGGCCCTGCATGCTGCCGGATACAGTCTGACAAGCGTGCAGGTGATTGACCAGTTCCTGTGGTCAGCAGAAGTGGAAGCCGTTTGCGGCTTCACACATGAAAGCTCTCGCCGCAGCCGCAGCGGCCCTTCTCGTTTGGGTTTATAAACACGAACCCTTCCGAGAGGTCTGTCTGCTGAAAGTCCATTTCTGACCCGATAAGAAACAGTACGGCTTTGCTGTCCACAAAAAGGGTCAGGCCTTTATCTCTTACAATTTCATCACCGGCAGATGCCGCTTCAACAAACTGCATATCATACGCTTTGCCGGAGCAACCTTTGGTTGTCACGGCAATGCGGAGCGTCTGCCCGGCATGTGCCGTTTTATAAAGCTGCTCCAACTGGTGCGCTGCTGCATCTGTCAGACGCATAAGGGGGGGCAATTCTCTTTTTGCAGGTGGCGCAACTATGGTCTGTGACATTGTTCCGTCCTTTCCCGTTAAAACATGTTCAGTGCAAGGCGGGCTTCATCGCTCATGCGGGACATATCCCACGGTGGATCCCACACGACATCAACCGTTGCGGCAACTACACCGGGCACTTTCTCAACTGCCTCTTTAACCTGCAACGGCAGTTCCTGCGCACTGGGACAGTTTGGGGCAGTCAGGGTCATTTCAATTTTTACACGGCCATCATCGTACAGATCGATCGCGTAAATCAGACCAAGCTCGTAGATATTGACCGGTATTTCAGGGTCATGCACCGTAGCAATGGCACCGATAATGGCATCTTCATCAACCGGGCCTGAGGCTTCTGGCGTAGCAGTTACCTCAGCATCATCAGGTTGCCAGCTTTCCACCTTGGCCTGCTCTGCATGGACCTCTGTTCCGTCTGTCTTCAGAACCGGATGATCAGTCGGTGCATTTTCCTGCTGCGTGTCAGGAGCGTGCACCTTTTCAAACGTCGTCATGAGAAAGCGCCTCCTTTAAAGCGACCCACGGCAATTCTGCACACCGAATACGGGAACGGTGCGCACGCAATGGGGCAAACGCCATAAGTGGCCCCAATGCGGCATTTTCTTCAAACTCACCCTCATGGGTGGCGGGCACCGTATCTTCCACCAGTAAAGCAGAAAAACGTTGCCCGACTTTTAACGCCTGGTCCGGGCTGAGGCCAAGAATACGCTCGGCCATCAGGTCCGCTGCGGCCAGGCAAATGGCACATCCTCGTGTCTGATGGCGCACCTGACTGATATGGTTGTGGTCCAGCGCAAGTTCCACCCGTGTTTTGTCACCACAGAGCGGATTTTTGCCGTTACCAACTTTTTCTGCCTGCTCCAGCCGTCCTGCAAAGAGCGGGGTACGAGAGCGTGCAACAATCAGTTGGTCATAGAGTGCTGAACCGTCGAGCACCTGCGTCACACAAAGAAATCCCGGATGCGCACCAGCGTATCTGCCAGCACATCAATTTCTTCCTTAACGGTGTAGAGCCCAAAACTGGCCCGCGCAGTGGCAGTCAGCCCCAGCCTGCGCATGAGGGGCTCCGCACAGTGGTGGCCTGCCCGTATTGCAATCCCGTTGCGGTCCAGCAGGGTGGCAATATCGTGCGGATGCACGTCAGCCATTGTGAAAGAAATAACGCCACCACGGTCCTGCGGCTGACCAACAATGTTTAGCCCCGGCACATCTTGCAGACGGTTCAAGGCATACGCTGTCAGATATGCCTCATGCGCGGCAATGGCGTCCATACCAATGCTTTCCACCCATGTAATGGCAGCCCCGAGAGCGATCGTCTCGATAATGGCGGGCGTTCCCGCTTCAAACTTATGCGGCACGTTGGCCCATGTTGAGCGCTCAAACGTGACGGTGGAGATCATGTCCCCGCCACCCATAAAGGGTGGCATGGCGTCCAGCAGTTCTTTACGCGCCCACAACACCCCAATGCCTGTTGGCCCGTACAGTTTGTGCCCGGTAAAGGTATAAAAATCTGCCCCAAGCGCCTGCACATCGGTTTTCCGATGCACAACGGACTGGCTGCCATCAAACAGAACCTGCGCACCGGCTGCATGGGCCATATCTGCAATGGCTTTGGCAGGCGTGACCGTGCCAAGCACGTTGGACATATGCGTAACAGCGACTAACCCGACCTTGCCGTCTGCCAACAGAGTTTGCAGGGCCTCCAGATCTAGGTCACCCGCGTCTGTAATCGGGGCAATCCGAAGTTCTATGCCTGCGCGGTCGCGCAGCATTTGCCACGGCACCAGGTTGGCGTGGTGTTCCATTTCGGAAATAACCACAGCCTGCCCCGGCTTGAGCAATGCGCCAAAAGAATGTGCGACCAGATTAATGGCTTCTGTGCTGTTCCGCGTGAATACAATTTCATTGCGGGACGGCGCATTGAGAAATGCAGCCACCAGATCACGCACACCTTCATAGGCCTCGGTCGTGCGTTCGCTCATCCAATGCAGGCCGCGATGGATGTTGGCATATTGTGTGCGCATGGTGTTGGCCATGGCATCAATGACTGCAACGGGCTTCTGTGCTGAAGCCGCGCTGTCCAGAAAGACTAGAGGCCGGTCATGCACCTTTTCCCCAAGAATGGGGAACTGGGCACGGATTGCGGCACTATCCAGCGTGTTTTTGTGCTGCAGAACGGACATTATGCCTCCTCCCCACTTACGGGAAACCGTTGGGCCATAATGTGGCTGCAAAGAGCCCGCGCCGTCTCATCCGGAATCAACGCCAGCGCTTCTTCCAGAAAGGCATGAATGAGGATTTGCCGGGCTTCCGCATACGGCACGCCGCGGCTACGCAGATAGAACATCTGGTCTTCATCCAACGCGCCTACGGTTGCCCCGTGGCTGCATTTGACGTCATCCGCGTAGATTTCCAGCTCGGGCTTGGCATCAATCTCAGCCTGCTCAGACAAAAGCAGAGCCTGATTCATCTGGTAGCCATCGGTCTTCTGGGCAATCCGTTCGACCAGAACCTTGCCCTGAAACACGCCGCGAGACTGACCATCCAACACGTTGCGCACGGTCTGACGGGAGATACAATCCGGTGCTGCATGGGTGATAACACTGGTCAGGTCACCATGCTGACGCGCACGCAAGCGCTGGGCACCGTTAACGTGAACCTGTGCATGAGACGCAGCCAGTGTGGCATGAACCTCGTGCCGCGCCAGCGCTGCACCCAAGCCAAGAACAAAGCTATTATAGCTGCCGTGCTCATCCACCTGCGCGTAGAGTGTTGCAAGGCTGGCGGCATCATCACTTTCTGCCTGCACCGTTACATGCTGCAACTCTGCACGGGCAGCAACGGAAACTTCCAGAACGGGATTATGCAGATACCGGCCCTGCCCCGCCTGAATACAGGTAAGGGACAGTTTAGCCCCTTCGGCCAGAGCAACAGCATGGCGAGGATGGAAGGACACAGGAGCGTCAGCCTGCCCTATGGAGATGAGCAGCACATGCCCTGCATCCCCATTTTCCGGCACGGATAAGGTCACACCATCCTGCGCCAAAGTGGTATTCAGCGCTGTCAGCGGATCCCGGTCAGGGCACGCCTGCACACCAAAAGACTTGGTTTGCGCAAAGAAAGACACCTCGGCCGAAGCGGGCTTCCGAGAAAATTCCGCAGAATACAGGCCGTTCACAAACACCAGACGCGGCAGCGCCTCTGCCGGACCGTGTGTAACGCCAAGCCGATCAAGTTCAGCCTGCACCTGTGCAGCATCATACGTTTGTGCAGGAGCAGCAAACGGCGTTTCGGTCAGGAAACGCAGGCCAGTGTATTTCCACTCTTCCACGCGGCGGTCAGGCAGACCCACCCGGTGCAGAGCCCCCAGAGCAGCCTTGCGTGTCTGGTCCGTTATTGTGTCAAAACGGGCTTCAAACGACTGCAAGGTTGCTTTTGGATTTTTCGTTATGGCGTTCACGCGGCCTCCGCAAGAAAGCGGGTGTAACCTTCTGTATCAATCTGCTCAGCCAGTTCCGGCCCGCCAGAATGAATGATGCGCCCTTTTGCCATAACGTGAATACGGTCTGGCTTCAGGTAGTCGAGCAGACGTTTGTGATGGGTGATGACCAGCGCAGAAAACTCAGGGGAACGCATGCGGTTCACACCTTCGGCAACAATCCGCAGGGCGTCCACGTCCAGGCCACTATCTGTTTCGTCCAGGATGGCAAAAGAGGGCTGAAGCAGTGTCATCTGCAACACTTCATTCCGCTTCTTTTCCCCACCGGAGAAGCCGACATTGACGTTACGCTTGAGCATATCCGGCGCCATGGAGAGGGACTTTGCAGCCTCACGCGCGGCCTTCAGGAAGGCAACGGCATCAAGCTCCTCCTGCCCACGGGCGCGCCGCACAGCATTGACGGCTGTACGCAGGAAGTTAGCATTGTTAACGCCGGGCAACTCAATAGGAGACTGGAAGGCCAGAAACAAACCTGCCGCAGCGCGTTCTTCCGGCTCCATGGCCAGCAGATCCTGACCATGAAACTGCACAGACCCGGCAGTTACTTCATACTCTTCCCGTCCAGCCAGAACGTAGGACAGGGTGGACTTACCGCAGCCATTCGGCCCCATGATGGCATGGACCTCACCCGGTGGAATGGTCAGATCCACCCCACGCAGGATTTCTTTTTCCTGCCCGTCCGCATCAATCCGGGCACACAGACCGGAAATTTCCAAAAACTGGGTCATGTTCTGCCCTTCCTTACCCTACGCTGCCTTCAAGGCTGATCTGCAACAATTTCTGAGCTTCCACGGCAAATTCCATGGGCAACTCCTTCAACACATCCCGGCAGAAGCCGTTGACTATCAGGCCCACAGCATCTTCCTCCGACAAGCCACGCTGGCGGCAGTAGAAAAGCTGGTCTTCTGATATTTTGGACGTGGTGGCTTCATGTTCAATACGGGCGGCCATATTCCGGTTTTCAATGTAAGGCACGGTATGTGCCCCGCACTGGTCCCCAATCAGAAGGCTATCGCACTGTGTAAAGTTACGTGCGCCGGATGCCTTGGGCAGCACGCGCACCAACCCACGATATGTGCTGTCTGACTGGCCCGCACTAATTGTTTTGGCAATGATGGTTGAGCGCGTATTGCGCCCAATATGAATCATCTTCGTGCCGGTGTCCGCCTGCTGATGGTTGTTGGTCACGGCAACGGAATAGAATTCCCCTACGGAGCCTTCCCCCTGCAATATGCAGGACGGATACTTCCACGTAATAGCCGAGCCGGTCTCAACCTGTGTCCATGAAATTTTGGAGCGGGCACCACGGCAGGCACCGCGCTTGGTCACGAAGTTGTAAATACCCCCACGCCCGTTTTCATCACCGGGATACCAGTTCTGGACCGTAGAATATTTGATGGACGCATCTTCCATCGCCACCAGTTCAACCACTGCGGCGTGAAGCTGGTTTTCGTCCCGCATGGGGGCCGTACAGCCCTCCAGGTAGGACACATAGGCACCATCTTCCACCACAATCAGCGTGCGCTCAAACTGCCCGGTATTGCGGGCGTTGATGCGGAAGTAGGTGGAAAGCTCCATGGGGCAGCGCACGCCCTTGGGCACATAGACAAATGAGCCATCCGTAAACACGGCCGAGTTGAGTGCTGCGTAGAAGTTATCTCCGGCAGGCACAACGGTGCCCAGATACTTCCGCACCAGTTCCGGGTGGTCTTTCACTGCTTCGGAAATGGGGCAGAAAATAACGCCTGCTTCTTCCAGCGTTTTGCGGAAGGTGGTGACAACAGACACACTGTCAAACACCGCATCCACAGCAACAGGGGTGCGCGCAACCTCGCCTTCCGGCAATTCCACCCCGGCCAGCAAAGCCTGTTCATGCAGCGGAATACCCAGTTTTTCATAGGTCCGCAGCAGTTCAGGGTCCACTTCTTCAAGGGACTTGGGGCCGGGCTTCTTTTTAGGTGCGGCGTAGTAGTGGAGATCTTGATAATCAATGGGAGGATAAGACACCTTGGCCCATTTGGGTTCCGCCATTGTCAGCCAGGCCCGATAGGCGCTCAACCGCCATTCCAGAAGCCATTCAGGCTCTTCTTTCCGGGCGGAGATCAGGCGGATGGTATCTTCATTCAGCCCTTTTGGGGCAAGATCCATGTCAATTTCGGTTTCAAACCCCCATTTGTAGGAGGATTGACCCAGTTTTTCGACCGCTTCACGGGTTTCTGTCACTGCTGGCATGGCTCAAGCCCCTTCACATTGTGTGTTGCCACTGGTCAGGACGTTTTTCTTCATGAAGGCAGAACCGCATGTACTGTTCTGCCGCATGGTCTCCAGTGAGATCGCTTCAAGCGTATCCCGTATGGCTTTGTTGATCGTGTCCCAACTGCCGCACATGCCGCAGGATACGCCGGCATCACACTCTCCGCCATCCACGCAGGCTGTCAGGGCAATCCGACCGTCCATTGCAGATATAACGCTGGCAACCGAGATCTCCGCCAATGGGCGCGCCAGACGGTAACCGCCTTTGGCCCCGCGCTGAGACAGCACGAATTTATTGGCAGAGAGCACTTTAAGAATTTTAGCGACAGTGGGTTCTGGCACGCCTGTTTCCGTGGCCAGAGCGGGGGATGTGACCACTCCGTCCTGCTCGCCAAGATTAACAAGAATAACGACCGCATAGTCAGCCAGCCGGGAAAGTTTCAGCATTATCCTGCATTACCTGATTGGAGACCTGAGAGGTCCTGTTTCAGACACATGAGACTAAGCGGACCAAACGTCAACCGAAAACGACACCTTTCCCGCATGCCGCGCAAACGTGATCTGCCTGGCCGGAAGGGCATACCAGCCCCTATTGTGCGTTAACGCCAAAGAGCAGCCGCAGCACGGCAAACAATGCCGCCCCCACACCGAATCCAACAAGTGTGCCGTTAAACCTTACAAATTGCAGCTCTTTCCCAACCCGCAATTCCAGTTTTTCAGCAATTTGCACGGCGTCCCACCCGGCAACGACCTTGGCAATAAAATCCGCCATCTGTTCACGGATAAAAGGAAGAGCCTTGAAAGTTGCCTTGCTCACGCCATCCATAATTTTCTGACGCAAGGCGGGGTCCTGCCTGGCCTGTATGGCCATACGGTCCACTGCCTCCTGAATAACAGACGCTATGCGACCGTTCGGGTCTTCAATATCTTCTTCCACCAAACGGCGGAAACGCTGCCAGATATCGCCCCACCACACCACAACGCTTTCATGCGACAGGACGCTCATGATGGTCTGGGAAATTTCCGACCCACGTTCAGGGTCTGTTTCTATACGGTCAATCTGACCGCGCACCCATGCGGTAAATCCTTCTCGCAAGGTAGAATTTTGAGGGTCCACACGCTCTAGCTCCTTGCTGGCAGCCAGCAGCACACGGGTCGCGATAGATCCGCCAATCGCCCAGCCAAGCAAGCGTCCCCCCTGCTCCCGCACGCGGTCTTCAATAATGCCGCGTAGGGCACCTTCCTTGGCTTGCAATCCATCTTTGATCTGGCTGAGGAAATACGAGAGCACTTCCTGATGCCGGTCATCATCCACAAGGCTGCGCAATGCCTTTGCCACTATGGGGGCAAGACTGTTTCCGCCCACCAGATGGGGCAGCGCCTTACTGATAGCCGCGCTGGCACGCCCATCTTCCAACCGGTCCAGCATTTGCGGCATGGAGGAGAGCAGTGAGCGCGTTATTGTCTCCCGAGTGCCTGGCTCATCCAGCATATTGGCCAGAAAACTGGGAATATCTACGCGCTCCAGAACGCGTGTTACCTCTTTTTCCGTAAAAACCTGCCCGGATACAAAACGCCCCAAAGCACGCCCAAGTCGTTCCTTCTGCGCAGGCAGAATCGCGGTATGTGGGATCGGCAGGCCCATGGGGTGACGGAACAGGGCCACAACCGCAAACCAGTCTGCCAAACCGCCCACCACGCCAGCACGCGCGCCGGCGCGCAGCATCTCAAGCCCGAAGCCGTCTTTTACCCAGCCCGCGGCAGGTGCGGCATACCCCGCAACAGTCAGCCCTCCCATAAACACAAGTAACCCCGTTGCTGCCCGTTGGTAGCGTTTAAGGGTTTTGCGGGCCGCTTTTTCTGCGTCACTCTCAGGGTACACTATCATGGTTCACTAGATAGCACCCCACAGCGCTCTCCCCAAGAGTGCGTGAAGGTTGTTGCCGCCCGCGCCAAGACATGAAACTGTTTCCCCCGGCACTGGCCTAACAATAAAAATGACAACTTGCGGGTACGACACATCATGGACCTTTCCTCTTTTCCTGAAGAGTTCCAGTCTTTCCTAACGCCGCTGCTCACAGCGCCTTATGGCCCGCGTGCGACCGATACCTCCAACCCGGTTACAGCCGCCGCACAGGTTATTGCCAGCGCCCTGGCCGATGGAGCGCTGTCGGTAGAGGATGTGTCCCTGCAAATTCAGGCTGTGAGAGACAGCGCCTTCTTGCGCCGTGCGGGCCGCCTGCACCGCTATGTGGGCGGGGCAAATACGCACGACACAC
Source organism: Acetobacter cibinongensis (assembly GCF_000963925.1). Taxonomy (GTDB): domain Bacteria; phylum Pseudomonadota; class Alphaproteobacteria; order Acetobacterales; family Acetobacteraceae; genus Acetobacter; species Acetobacter cibinongensis. The sequence continues at coordinate 116,677 of NZ_BAMV01000016.1, read as the reverse complement.
AGCGCAGGCTACAGGAAAGTGTGAACCAGCTTTTCAAGGCTTTGCCAGAACAGACTCCTGAAGCCTTCATGCAGGCTGTAGCTCCCACACGGTTTGCGGCGGTGTTTACCGCACACCCTACTTTTGCGTTGAACAATACCGTGTATGCCGCACTGGCAGACTGTGCCTCCCATCCGGTTTTGCCTGATACCGCGCCTTTTTTTGAAACGCACCGCCGGGCCGCTCCCCCGACTCTGAACGAAGAATTTACCCTGGCAACACAAGCCATCACCCGCGCCCGTGATGCCATGGACAGCCTGAACGCCACGCTTATTCACACAGCCCGGAAAACATGGCCTGACAGCTGGCAGCACCTTGCTCCGCACCCTGTTATTGCGACTAGTTGGGTGGGGTACGATACGGACGGACGAACGGACATTGGCTGGTGGGATACGCTACGCCTACGGCTCCGCATGAAGCTGCTGCAACTTGAGCGCCTACAAGAGCAACTGGCGGACTACCGTGACGCCATACCGCATTTATCAACGCGCCTTACCAAAGCCATAAGCTGTGTTGAACAGCAATTAGCCAACACCCCCACACAACCTGACCCGCACACTGTAGCGGCCTTTGCTGATGTTATGGTGAATCACCATGCGCAGGCCCTGACCTCCGCACGAGAGCTGGATGAAGACCTGCTGGACGCCATTAAAAACGCGCCGACAGACCAACAGGAACAGCTTGCCGTAGCCCGTGCCGGTTTTCTAGCACATGGCTTAGCCTTGGCGCATACCCATGTCCGTCTTAACGCCGCGCAGGTGCATAACTTTGTCCGGCAGAAACTGGATATTCTGGATATGCCGGGCAACCCGGCTCATCGTCGTACCCTGTTGGCCCGCATTAACGAGGCTCTGGAACAGGTGCAGCCCGTGCCGGTCGATTTCGGGTCCCTGATGGGGGACCCCTCTACCGCCGGGCGTCTGATGATGACCGTGGCCCAGATTCTCAAACATATTGATTCAGACACGCCTGTCCGCTTCCTGATTGCCGAAACAGAAAGCGGCTACACCTTGCTGGCCGCCTTATGGGCCGCCACATATTTTGGTGTTGCCGACAAACTGGAAATTTCCCCCCTTTTTGAAACGGAAGAAGCGCTGACCAACGGTGACCGGATTGTAGAAGAAGCACTCCGCTCCCCTGCCTGGCGGGCTTATGTGCAGCGCACGGGGCGCATCTGCTTCCAGTTTGGCTACTCCGATTCCGGGCGTTATGTGGGCCAGTTGGCTGCAACAAACCTGATTGAACGTCTGCGCCTTAAAATTCATGACCTGTTGGCCCGGTGGGGACTGACAGACGTTACCGTGATTTTCTTTGATACCCATGGCGAGAGTATTGGACGGGGCGCACACCCTTTCCGGCTCGCTGACCGCTTCAACTATCTGTCACCGCATCATGCCCGGTCCAAATTTGCATCGTCTGGCATTGTTTGCCGGGAAGAAACCGCTTTTCAGGGCGGGGACGGCTATCTGCTCTTCGGCACGCCGCTACTTGCCGGGGCCACAATAGCAACAATTGCTGACTACCTGTTCACACCCCTTCAGGCCGAATCTGACCCCGTTTATGATCAACCTGACTTCTCCGCAGACTTCTTCTCCAGCATTGCGGAGGGTATGACCCGGCTGGTGGAAGACCCCGGTTACGCCGCACTGCTGGGGGCCTTTGGCCCCGCCCTGATTGACCGTACAGGCTCACGGCCGCCTGCACGGCAAAGCGCGGAATCGGCTAATCGCACCCGTATCAGCCACCCAAGCCAGCTCCGGGCCATTCCCAACAATGCCATCCTTCAGCAGTTAGGCTGGTGCGCCAACACGTTGCAGGGGCTGGGTACCGCCGTACTGCGCCACCCCGAGACATTTGAAACCTTCAACACGTCCAGCCCACGTTTTCATTGTGCGCTGGACTTTGCCCGCCATGCCCTCGCCTGCTCGGATGACCGGGTTCTAAAATCCGTCATCCATCTGCTGGACCCCGGCTTCTGGCTGGACCGCGCAACACGGGACCCTCAGCGCCAGCGCAGAGCCGCTTTCCTGTCCCTGATGCGAGACTTGGAGAAACTCGACTTCTCATCCGACCTCCACGCCCTGTTCCGCCGGGTACAGGCAGACCATCTGGCACTGCGTGAAGCGTGGGAAGACGCACCCCACGGCTCTGAGCGCCTGCGTGCGCTCCACGCCATACGCATCGCGCTGATTGAACGTATCTGGCTTCTGGCCTGTGACATTCCGTTCTTTATGCCGCGCGGAGGCTTTAACCGCGAAGCCATGATGCAACAGATCCTATGCCTTGATATTCCGGGCGTACTGGAAGAACTGGACCATATTTTTTCTGCCGGAACAGCCGTATCAACACTGGATTTTCATGAACCGGCAGGCCTGCGTGACGAGAACCTTTATGGGCGGGAACGTCAGCAGATCTTTATTCCCATGAAACACTGCTACGACCTGATGCACGAGATCAGCGTGGCGATTATGCATGAAATTGGTGCTTTTGGATAAAGGGAAATCAAAAGGATATCGCGTGGCTCATCCAGCATGGTGTGAAGTGCCATCACACCTAACCTTTTGACTCAGCGCCTCTCCTCTCCGGAACCAATTTTTACTGTCACACGTTTTTATAGCCTGAATCCTTTTATCAAATACGGTCAGGCTATGAACAAAAGAACTTACAACTCCAGCCCCCCAGAACCTGTGTTCACTCTCGGTGGGGGGCTTTCATGACCCAGACACCCTCTGTATCCGTTGCCAGAAGACATCCTGTTCTAACGGGGTTGGCGTGCTTTGGGCTTGCCATTGTGCTGCTGATTGTTTTCTGGTCGTGGGACTGGTTTGTTCCAATGGTCAACTCTCGGGCTACTGCGGCCTTGCACCGTAAAACCAGCATTGAGCATCTGCATGTTGGGCTGGGCCGGGTTATCACCGTTAGCGTAGACGGCCTGAAAGTTGAGCAGCCCAAGACTTTTGCTCAGGAAAAAAGCCTGTTTGCCGAAGCTAAAAGCGTTACCGCATCTTTTGATATCTGGTCCTATCTCTGGCACCGCGCGGTGCATATTCCGCTTATCGCGCTGGACGAACCCAAACTCGACATTCTCGCCCGCAAAGATGGTGTGAATAACTACACCTTCACCGAAGATGGAAAACCCGCTCCCGGCGATAACAAACAATCCGATGCAACTTCCATTTCTCTTCCGGATATTGGTGAACTGCGCATTACCTCTGGAGCGCTCCATGTTCTGCATGCCCCCATGCGAGCCGACATGACCATGGCGGTTAACACCACCCCACCAGAAGGGGACAGTCGCGGCACTATTCGGGTTGATGCCAAGGGCCGCTATGCACAGCAGCCCATTACGGCACGCTTTATCGGGGGGGCCATTCTGTCCTTTGTTGCGGACAAAGCGCCCTACCCTGTTGACCTACGCATACAAAACGGCCCCACAACAGCAACCTTACAAGGCAGCATAGTCCATCCGCTGGTTTTGGGAGGCGCGCAGCTTAAGCTGCATTTTGCCGGGCCTGATATGTCCCTGCTTTACCCGCTGACTGGTGTGCCTATTCCTCAGACCCCTGCCTACAGCGTGACGGGTAATCTGGACTACACGCCTACCCACATTTTGTTCAAAAATTTTGAAGGCAAAATGGGGCAGAGCGATATTGGTGGCACCATTGCTGTAGACCCTCATAAAAAACCGCCGTTAATTGAAGCTAATCTGGCGTCAAAGCATGTAGACCTTGTGGACCTGGGTGGTTTTATTGGCGCGAAACCCAACAAAACCGATGGGCAGAAGAAAGCAGACACAAAGAGCAATACCGTTCTGCCGGACACGCCCATCAACATTCCCAAGCTCAATGCTGTTAATGCGCATGTAACCTACCACGGTGCGCATATTCAAAATAAGCAACTGCCGCTTGATAACATCGACACAGAGTTTTTTGTGACTGATGGGGCCATTGACCTCAAACGACTGAATTTTGCGGTAGGCAGCGGTACGCTCGCCAGCTCTGCAACGCTGAAGCCGGATGGCAAAGTGTTTGATACCACCGCACAGGTCGATTTTTCCCGCATCGATCTGTCACGCATCATGCAGGCGACAACCGATTCAAAAGCCAAAGGGATTATTGGTGGGCACATGACCCTGAAGGCAAAGGGTAACTCCGTGGCCAGCCTGATGGCAGCAGGCAACGGTGGCTTGACGCTGGTGCTGGATCAGGGTGGGGATATTACCGCTATCCTGCCAAACGTACTTGGCCTGCAGCTTGGCAATGCCGTGCTGAGCGCTCTTGGCCTGCCGTCTCATACGGACATAAAATGCTTTATTGCCGACATGCCATTACGCAATGGCATTGTGTCGACCAACACGCTTCTGCTCGAAACAGGCGAGGCCAGAACTCTTGGCAGTGGCAGCATTAATTTCCGGGATAACACGCTGAACTACGCGCTCACCACGCGGTCTCAGGGCGTAACCATTGCGTCCCTCCCCGGTGCTTTTCATATTACGGGGCACATCAAGTCTCCCACCGTGTTGCCAGGAGCTGAAATTCTGGGCCGTGCAGCGGCTGCTACAGGGCTGGGTTTTGTTTTCCCACCACTGGCCCTTCTGCCTACCATCCAGTTTGGCGTAGGTGACAAATCCATATGCAGCCGCGCTGTGCAGGAAGTGAATGCTCACCCGGCTGCGGGGATAGCGCCCGGCAGCTTGTCCCATGCGCGTGGCACAAAGGGCAGCGTGGTGCCGCAGGCTACTCCTGCAAAATCAAAATCCCGGTCAAATGCCACCACGCAGAAAGGAAAAGCCTCGCAAAAACAAATGACTCCTGCGGAAATCCGGGCCGCATGGAATGCAAAGCTGAAAAAGAAAAACTGAGTTATGAGGCTGCTGTAAAAAGCAGCTTCAAGCCTGAGCACTGAGGGTCACTACCCTCTTATGCAAGCATAAAAAAAGCCGCCCCAAAATGGAGCGGCTTCTTTTTGGTCCAGCGAACTGGGAAGAAATTATTTAGACTGAGACACAATTTCTTCAGCCACGTTGCGTGGCACCGGATCGTAGTGGTGGAACTGCATGGTGAAGGATGCACGACCCTTCGTCATGGAACGCAGATGAGAAATGTAACCAAACATTTCTTTCAGCGGAACATGAGCGCGAACCATAACTGTAGAACCGGATGTTTCCTGGCTCTGGATCATACCACGGCGGCGGTTAAGGTCACCCACAACGTCACCAACGTGATCGTTCGGGGTGGTAACTTCCACGTCCATGATCGGTTCCAGAATAACAGGACCAGCCTGCTTCATACCTTCACGGAAGCAAGCCTTTGCCGCGATTTCGAACGCCAGAGCGGACGAGTCAACGTCATGGTACTTACCGTCGAGCAGTGTGAACTTGAAGTCCACGGTCTGGAAGCCTGCCAGAACACCGGTAGAAGACTGAACGCGAATACCTTTTTCAACCGCAGGAATATATTCCTTCGGCACGGTACCACCAACAATCTTGTTTTCGAACTGGATGTCTTCGTTCCGCTCAAGCGGTTCAAAGCAGATCTTGACTTCAGCGTACTGACCAGAACCACCAGACTGCTTTTTGTGGGTGTAGATTTCCGTGTGTGGCTTCGTGATGGTTTCACGGTAAGCAACCTGCGGAGCACCAACATTTGCATCCACGCCATATTCACGACGCAGACGGTCGATGATGATGTCGAGGTGCAGTTCGCCCATGCCGGACAGAATGGTCTGACCTGTTTCCTGGTCGGTTTTCAGCTGCAGGGAAGGATCTTCAGAAGCGAGCTTCTGCAGAGCCAGTGTCATTTTTTCCACAGCGTCTTTGGTTTTCGGTTCAACAGAAATGTCGATAACCGGAACCGGGAAGGTCATACGTTCCAGAACAACCGGATCGGATGCATCAGCCAGCGTATCACCCGTCTGGCTGTCTTTCAGGCCAACGAATGCAGCAATATCACCAGCATGAACTTCGCTCAGTTCTTCACGCTTGTCAGCATGCATCTGGTAGATACGGCCAATACGTTCCTTGTGGCCTTTTGTGGTGTTGAGAACGGTATCACCCGTTTTCAGAACGCCACGGTAGACACGCACAAAGGTAAGCGTACCGTATTTGTCGTTGATGATTTTGAATGCCAGACCAGCAAACTTGCCATTCGGGTCAACCGGAATGATGGGCTGTGCTGTTTCGTCGTCTTCCTGACCTTCCGGAGGAGCGCAACGAATGCCTTCAACATCATCAGGAGCTGGCAGGTAGTCAATAATGGCATCAAGCAGAGGCTGAACGCCCTTGTTCTTGAACGCCGTACCACACAGAACCGGACGGAATTCACCGGTGAGTGCACCTTTTTTGATGCAGCGCTTCAGTGTTTCTTTGGAGACGTCACCGTTCTCGAAGTATTCTTCCATTGCCTTTTCATCAACGGACAGAGCCGTGTCGATCAGGTTCTGGCGTGCTTCAGCAGCTTTTTCTTTCAGGTCTGCCGGAATTTCTTCGTCGTGGAATTTTGCACCCAGTTCACCACCTTCCCAGACGATGGCCTTCATCTCAACGAGATCGACCACACCGAGGAACTGGTCTTCTGCGCCAATCGGCAACTGCAGCGGGATAGCAACGATATCCAGCTTTTCTTTCAGCGTGTCGAATGCACGGTAGAAGTCTGCGCCGGTACGGTCCAGCTTGTTGATGAAGATGATGCGTGGAACCTTGTAGCGGTCAGCCAGACGCCAGTTGGTTTCAGACTGCGGCTGAACACCAGCAACACCTTCAATGATGAACACCGCGCCATCGAGCACGCGCAGGGAGCGGTTAACTTCAATGTTGAAGTCAATATGTCCGGGGGTGTCGATGATGTTGATGCGGTGGTCGTTCCACTCACAGGTCACGGCAGCGGAGGTAATCGTGATACCGCGTTCACGTTCCTGCGCCATGTAGTCAGTGGTGGTGTTACCTTCGTGCACTTCACCAATTTTGTGAGACACACCGGTGTAGTACAGAATACGCTCAGTCGTGGTTGTCTTGCCCGCGTCGATATGCGCGGTGATCCCGATATTACGGATCTTTGAGAGTTCGGATTTGGCGGACACGAAAACCTCCAGAAAACAGGTCAGGCGCGATGGAACAACCTTCGCGCCTGTGGCCGCCAACACCGTGCTGGCACCTGAGTGTGTCAGGTAGCCCGGCTGCCGGAAACCGGCCGATAGACGTAAAGATGCCCAACACCTTGTTGGGCACCAGAACCGCAGAAACCGGGCCAGCTAGATAATAGCAGGTCCGGAACTGGCGGTATTAAGGCAGAACCCCTGAATCAGGCGCCAGCAGCTGCCTGCTTTTTGGCCTGAGCGCGCAGAACGCGGCGCTTAATGACCTGGGCTTCTTCAGGCAGCTTGCGGTTAGGCGTGCTGGTCAGGAAGGAATCCAGACCACCATTGTGTTCAATGGTACGCAGACCGCGAGCTGTGACGCGCATACGCACAGGTGCGTTCAGCGTTTCAGAGATCAGGGACGCTTCCTGCAGGTTAGGCAGGAAACGACGGCGGGACTTGTTGTTGGCATGGCTGACGTTATTGCCGGTCAGCACGCCTTTGCCGGTGATTTGGCAGCGACGGGACATTGTCTCATCCTTGTCTAAATTAGAAACAGAGGGCCGAGACGAGCGCCCGGCGACCACATTCAGGATTGGCGCGGCTTATGGCTTAGCAACCACCTTCCGTCAAGGGTTGACCTCAGGCTTTCTCGTTTTCAGCGCCGTTTTCTGCTGTCATGGATGCATGAACTTCCCCTGAGCGCACGCTATTGGCTGCTGAGTCGAGAATGCGCAAAATGGTTTCCTTATCCATTGTGCGCGCCAGAAGACTCAGTGAGCCACCCAGCAGAGCCGAGGCTACAGCCAATGGCGGGTGCTTTTCCTTAAGCAGATGGTCTACCGCGCTTTCTATCACCATGGCGCACCGTGCCAGATCTTCCGGTACGTCCTGAGCGTGCTCCGCAACGGAAGGGGTAGCTGCTGTGTCCGTCATAAAATCTTGTCCTCTTTCTTTTCAACACAGGCGGTTAAGGCACCCATGCCTGCGCGATTCGCTACAATACCAGCCTAAACCTGTACGTCTGCTTTTTCACCTGCCGGGGCAGGCGTGATGGTCTCGGCACTTTGGGCCGCCCACATCCCTGCATAAGCACCACCATCCGCCAGCAAGGCCTCATGGGTGCCCCGCTCCAGCACACGCCCCTGCCCCATCACCAGAATTTCGTCTGCATCCACAATCGTGGAGAGGCGATGCGCGATAACAAGCGTGGTGCGCTGTGCCGAGACAGTTTTCAGGGCTGCCTGAATCTCCTGTTCGGTATGGGTGTCCAACGCACTTGTCGCCTCGTCAAGCACAAGAACGCGTGGGTCTTTCAAAATTGTGCGTGCAATGGCCACACGCTGCTTTTCACCGCCGGAAAGCTTCAGGCCCCGCTCCCCTACCTGTGTGTCATAGCCGTCAGGCAGGGAGGCAATAAAATCGTGTATCTGGGCCAACCGCGCGGCCTGCTCTACCTCCGCTGGAGTAGCCCCCAGACGGCCATAGGCGATGTTGTAGCCTATTGTATCGTTAAACAGCACGGTATCCTGCGGCACCACGCCTATAGCCGCTCTGAGGTCAGCCTGACGGTAACTCCGCACATCATGACCATCCACCAGCACGGTACCGGACCATGTGTCGTAAAACCGGAATAGCAGCCTGCTTATGGTCGATTTCCCAGCACCTGTTGAGCCAACAATAGCCACCTTCATACCGGGTCTGGCCGTAAAGCTCACACCATGTAGAATTTCGCGCTCCGGGCTGTAGCCAAACCGGACATCCTCAAACGCAACTTCCGCAGCCTGATGGCCTTGCAGATGCGCTTCTATGGGAAAAGGATTGGCAGGGTCTGCCACCTCAATATCCTCCTCCATCAGACCGAACATATGTTCCAAATCAACCATAGCGGTGCGAATGGCGGAGTAGACTGACCCTAAAAAGTTGAGCGGTCCGTAAAGCTGCAACAGATAGGTATTCACCATGACAAACTGGCCCACGGTTATCCGACCCAGTTCAACATCCCGCCCTGCCAGTAGCATGATAAGGGTGAGTGCTATGGCAATAATGGCTGCCTGCCCGAAGTTGAGCACACCCAGAGAATACTGGGTTTTACGGGCGGCTGTTTCATACCGGGCCTGGGCGTTATCGTACCGCTGGGCCTCATGCCGTTCATTGCCGAAATATTTGACTGTCTCATAATTCAAAAGGCTATCCAGCGCTTTGCCGGTAGCCTCGGTATTGGTTTCGTTCATCTGACGGCGGATCCCCAACCGCCATGAGGTGAACTTCATGGTAAAACCAATATAGGCCGCAATCATCAAAGCAATCAGGGCAACATATTTCCAGTCGAACAGCCGCCAGATGACAACAGCGACCAAAACCGCCTGCAATATGGTGGGAGACAGTGACATCCCCATACGCAAAAGGGTTTCAACGCCCTCCGTCCCCCGCTCAATAGCCCGGGTTACACCACCTGTATTCCGGTCTAGATGAAAGCGCAGAGAGAGCTGATGCATATGCTTGAAACTGCGGAAGGCCGCCTTACGCGCCACCCGGAACCGTACCGGCGCAAAAAGTGCGTCCCGCAGGTTGGTCAGCCCCGCAGACAGAAGACGCACCGCACCATAACCGATGATAATGGCAGCCGGAGCCAAGGCCAGACTCAGCGGATGGGAAAGCCGGTCAACCACCTGACTGTAAACCAATGGCACAGCCAGCGTTGCCAACTCTCCTCCCACCATGACGCACAGTACAAGCACCACCCGCCACCGCAGGCTGCTGTTTTCACGCGGCCAAAGGTAGGGGAGCAAACGGGACAACGTAACGGAAGCCGGTTGTTTAGGCGGACCGGAAACCCGCCGTTGACGTGGGGACATACAGACGGATGTGCCACGCCTTTTACATTTTGCAACCCCGCCACACCTTGCCTCTGGCCCACACAAGCCAGATAAAAGGCTGATACTTCATTTTTAGCATCAGCATGACAGGATTTTTCATGCCGTCAGACGATACGCCTTTTCTACGCCACCTCAGGGAATGCAACACAGCGGAGATACCCGGCGCGCGCTTCCCTTTCCGGTTGGGAGGCAAACAGGCAGGCTGGATAGATCCTGCCATTGCTGACCGGCTGGAGCAGGCAGGCCTTGGCTCACGCACGCAAGGCTTTGCTCTGGCCAACCCGACCGAACTGGAAGCGCGGGGCGAGACTTTGGCGCAGGAAGGCTTTTACCGCTCCCATCATGAACTTTTTGATGTCATGCCTGACCTGGATACACCGGTTGTGGGCCGGATTGACCGTGGTGCGTTGCCCTTGTTCGGGTTTGTCGCCATCGGCGTGCATATGAACGGACTGGTTCACAAAGCAAATGGCCTGCATTTATGGACAGGCCGCCGTGCCCGTAATAAGCGGCTCGACCCCGGCAAACTCGACCACTTGGTGGCTGGCGGCGTACCCGCAGGCTATGCCCCCCACGCCGCCTTGTTAAAGGAAGCAGAAGAAGAAGCCAGCATTGGACCTGACTTGGCAGGTCAGGCGCAAAACAAAGGGCGCATTTTATATGCCTTGAACAGGCCGGAAGGGTTGAGGCGCGATATTCTGTATTGCTACGACCTGCTGTTGCCGGAAAGTTTTGAGCCGGTTGCCGCTGACGGTGAGGTTGAATCCTTTACACTCATGCCCCTGACCGAAGCCTTTACGCTCGTGCGGGATACGGATGAGTTCAAGTTTAACGTCAACCTTGTGCTGATTGACCTTTTCCTGCGCCACGGCTTGATCGACCCACATTCAGATGTCGGGGTAGCGCTGCGTCAGGGGTTGGATAAAGGCCTCTCCCCGGCAAGCCCAGGCAAACGGTAGGATAAAAAAGCGGCAGGCCGGATGACCCCGGCCTGCCGCTTTTACTGTTTTTAAGTGCCTCTGCCGCCCATCAGGCAGACATCTTGGCATCCAGCAAGGCTTTGGCTTCTGCTTCGGCTGCCTTCATGCATGCAAGCAGGTTTTCCCGTATTTCATCCAGCCGCTTTTTGTCGGTAATTTTCAGGCCGAACAGATCTTTCACGTAGAAAACGTCCACAGCCCGCACCCCGTAGGTGGTAATATGGGCTGAGGCGATTTGCAGACTTTCATCGCTCATGGTGGCAGTCACATCATGCAGCAAGCCGGGCCGGTCACGCCCGTTGATTTCGATAACCGTGTAGGTATTTGACGCCCCGTTATCAATCACCACGCGGGGCGGCACATGAATGGCCCGCATACGCAGCGGCATATGGCCAAAGCCTGCCCGGGCAATATCAGCCTTAATATCAATCTGGCCGCTCAATGCCTGCTCTATCAAGGAAGAGAGGCGCACCAGCCGGTGTGTTTCTTCATACGCGCTGCCTGCCGTATCCTGAATCCAGAAGGTATCCAGCGCCATGCCATGCATCATGGTATGAATACGCGCATCCACAATGGACGCACCGGCCAGAGCAAGAGCCCCTGCTATTTTGGAGAACAGTCCCGGTACGTCCACGGAATATACGGTCACTTCCGTGACGCCACGTGCAGGCAGAGGCAGAACTTCGACCGTCAACGGCGCTTCCCGTGCATCAGCTTCCCGGATCAGGCGGGCATGGCGCTTATGGGTTTCGTGGTCGAACGACAGCCAGTATCCTGCATAACCAAGCTCTAGAAAGCGCTCAATATCCGGCTGGGCCACACCATCTTCTGCCAGAATTTCGGCTGTTATGTCTTTGGCATGACGTACGCGCACATCGCGCTCGGTCGTTGCCAGACCACCCGCCAGAACTTCCGCCACGCGTACATAAAGCTCGCGCAGCAAGGTGGCCTTCCATGCATTCCAGACGCGGGAACTGACGGCACGCATGTCCACAATAGTCAGCAGCAACAGCAGACGCAGGCGCTCTGGAGACTGCACGATATCCGCCACATCCAGAATGGTTTTGGGATCATCAATATCCCGCTGGAAGGCGGTATGGCTCAATAGCAGATGATGCAGGACCAGCCAGGAAACTGTCTCTGTCTCTTCCCCGGACATGCCAAGCTTGGGGCAGAGTTCAGCCGCAATTTCCGACCCGATTTCCGAATGATCGCCCCCGCGCCCCTTGGCCACATCATGAAGCAGGACGGCCATGTACAGCGCCCGGCGGGAATGCAGGCCCTTGACCAGTTCATACGCAACCGGAATTTCATCGGCCATGCGGCCTGCGGCCACTTCGTCCATAATGCGGACGGCCTCTATCGTATGCTCATCCACTGTGAACACATGATAGGTATCAAACTGCATCTGGCCGACGATGCGTGCCCAGTCAGGAATAAGCCGGCCAAAAATACCCGTCTCGTTCAGAATATGCAGCCAGTGGGCATGACCCGGAGGCGCATGTTGCTCATAGCTGGTCATAACCTGCGCTTCGGAATCGGACGGCATGGCCACTTCCCGGCGGCGGCGGCCGGATGGCTCAGGGCTGGGCGAATCCCCACACAGCAGGTCCAGAAAAATACGGGCTGCTTCCGGGTCTTCGCGCAAGGCCATAGCCCGCCGTTCCCACCGGATAAGCTGATGCCGCGCCATGGGGTGCAGCGGCCTGCGGCGGTTACGCGCCCAGTCCAGCAACTGCATCATCTTGATAGGTTCATGGTCAAACGAGATACCGCGCTCTGGCAGGATTTGCCCATCAAGCAGGGTAAAGCCTGCTTCCCGCATGGCATCATCCGGTTTGGCGGCCGTGGCCACAGGCCCTTGCGCCTGCCTGAGTACGGCGGGTTCCAGTACATGGGTCAGGCGCATAACTTCACGCGCTGTCAGGAAGTAATGCCGCATAAAGCGCTCAACGCCATTCTGGCGACCATGACGGGTGTACCCCATCCGCGCGCCAATAACGGGCTGCATGTCAAATGTCAGGCGCTCTTCCGCCCGACCAGCCACGTAGTGGAGGTGAAGCCGGACGGTCCATAAAAAGTCCCACGAGCGGCGGGCACGGGCCGCTTCCTGCGCGGTGAGTATGCCCATCCAGATAAAGTCTGGTGCCAGCAGGTCCGTAACATGCCGGGTGCCAAAGGTGTTGCGGCACATCCAGTACAGCGTTTGCAGGTCACGCAGGCCGCCCCGGCCTTCCTTGATATTGGGCTCAACAAGATACGGGCTATCCCCAAAACGGCGATGCCGCTCCAGCCGCTCACGCCGCTTGTCATGAATAAAACCAGAGGCTCCGGCTTCCACGCAGGCGACAATGTAACGCGCTTCCAGCATGGCAAACAGCGCGGCATCACCCGCCAGAAGGCGGGCATCCAGCAAGGCTGTGCGAACAGTGGTGTCCTTGCGGGCTTCTTCAATACATTCGGTAATGGTGCGGGTGGCGTGGCCGACCTTCACGCCCAAGTCCCACAGGAAATAGAGGACATATTCCACCAGTCGGTGGGCATCACTAACATTGCCCTCTTCTGTCAGAAACAGGAGGTCAATGTCACTGAACGGTGCAAGCAGCCCACGGCCATAACCACCAGTAGCAGCCACAACCAGCCGCCCACTGGAACACCCTTCTGAGCCGATTTCCTCCACACCGCTGGCGGAACCAGTAGCGCGGAGAGCAAGGTCAACTATCCCGCGCAGCAGCACATCGGTAAACGCAGCAATAAGCTTTGCGGCAGCAGCCCCCTTGAGGTCATGCCGCTCAAACCGTGCGCGTACATCTGCCTGATAACGGCCAAGATAGCGCCGAAAGATAGCCACGGCTTCATCACGCGGCGGGATGGTAGCACTTGGCGGGGTTGCATCCCTCAGTTCCCGGGCAAGGCAGACTGCCAGCCCTTCCGGAGTAAGAAGGGCCAATGCGGCGACATCAGGCTGCCCGGGGGCGGCATTTACAGGGGCGTGCGGCATTGCGGTCGAGTTCTGCTCCAAAAGACAGGTCTTGAGATAAGTGAGGTTAGTCTAGCACGCCTAAGCGCTCTTGGTATCGTGCATGGCTTCCTTGTGAAGCTCATAGAGCATATCCAGTGCTGCACGAGGTGTCAGGGCGTCCACGTCCAGATCCACCAGACGCTTTCTTAACGTAGTTTCGTCCTCTTGCGGTATAGTCTTCTGCGTGTCGAACAGTGGCAGAGGTTTGGGGCCTGTTGCGTGGTCTTTTTCCAGCTCCCGCAGCAAACGCCCTGCCCGCTCTACAACTGACGTAGGGACGCCTGCCAGCCGTGCAACATGCACACCCCAGCTTTTTTTAGCTGAACCGGCCAAAACTTCGTGCAGGAACACAATTTGCCCACGCCACTCCCGCACCGCCATTGTGTGGGGGGACAGCCTGGGCAGGGTATCAACCAAACCTGAGAGTTCGTGGAAGTGCGTTGCAAAAATTGCACGGCATCTTACCGTTGAATGCAAGGCTTCCAAAACAGACCACGCAATGGCCAAGCCATCCAATGTAGCTGTTCCGCGCCCGATTTCATCCACCACAACCAGAGAGCGTGGACCGGCCTGATTGAGAATCGCTGCGGTCTCGGTCATTTCCACCATGAAAGTGGAGCGACCCCGCGCCAGATCGTCCGACGCGCCAACGCGGGAGAAAAGCTGATCCACCACTCCAATATGCGCCTTGTCCGCCGCCACAGGAAAACCACCCTGTGCCAGAATAATGGCGAGAGCGGTCTGCCGCAGGAAGGTGGATTTCCCCGCCATGTTAGGCCCGGTCAGCAACATGACGCGCCGTTTTGGCGAAAGGTCACAGCCGTTGGGGGTAAAGCGTGTGCCTTTTGGCAGAGCGGCTTCAACAACCGGGTGGCGGCAACCGTGCAGGTCAAATGCGCCATCATCCGTCACCACAGGTCTGCACCAGCTACCACCCGCAGCAAGGGCCGCGCAGGACTGCAAGACATCCAATACAGCCAGTGCCTTGGCCAGAACGGGCACATCCTGCTCCGCCAGCACGGCCTCAGCCAAGGCCGTAAACAAGCCTTTTTCCCGCGCAGCCGCACGTTCACCGGCTTCCGCAATCTTGGCATCCAGACCAGAGAGTTCTTCCGTGGAGAAACGGGCATTACTGGCCGTACCCTGACGGAACATCAGCCCGTCCTGATCTTTCATGCGGCTACTGGCAGAAACTGGAACCTCAATCACATAGCCAAGCTGGGCGTGGTGCTTGATCTTCAGACTGGCCACACCGAATCGGGCGGCATAATCTGTCTGCAACCCGGCTACAATGCGGCGGGAGTTATCCCGCAGCCCCCTGTAGCCATCCAGTTCACCATCATAACCGGCGGCAATAACGCCACCATCTTCCAGTCGGGCAGGCAAGTTTTCGGCCAGTGCGCGCGTCAGTTCTGCCTGAAGGTCTGTTGCCACACCAAGACGGCTTACAGCCTTGTCCAGATAAGGTGGAAGGTCCGCCTTGCTACCGCCTAAGGCAGATGCAGCCTCTCTTGCAGCGGCCAGACCGTCCCGTATGCTGGCAAGGTCTCGTGGTTGGCCCCGTCCCAATGAAAGACGCCCGAGGGCACGGGCAATATCGGGCGCTTTCTTCAGCGCATCGCGCAGGCTGTCACGGCAGGTTCCGGCATCACGCAGCCACACCCACCCCTCCTGTCGTGCTGCAATACGCCCTGTATCGGTCAGAGGTGCTGCCAGCCATTCTGCCAGAAGGCGCGCACCGGCAGCGGTCACAGCCCGATTAACAGCAGAAAAAAGCGTATGCTCCATCCCGCCATCACGCGCCCGCAAAATATCCAGACTAGCCCGCGTAGCTGGGTCTATGCCCAGAATACCACCATCGGTTTGGGGGCTGGGATGTGCCAGGCGAGGCAGCTTCCCGGCCTGGCTGCGTTGCACATATTCAACCGCCAGAGCCGCAGCTACCGCTTCCTCGTCTGAAAATGTGCCAAACGCATCTACACTGGCAACGCTGAAAGCGGAGGCCAACCGTTGGCGGGCGGCCTCTACACCGGGCACCAGCACATCTGGCGCACGGCAGCTTTCAAAATCCCCTAATGGAAAACCCGGCGGCACAAGAATTTCGGCGGGATCGAGACGCCCAAGCAGTCCAGCCAGATTTTTTTGCGTGATGTGCGCTGTCTCAAACAGGCCGGTGGACACATCAATCCACGCTGCACCAAGAGGAGCCTCCGGCTGTGCGGCTTCAGCATTTTTGCTCTTACGGCCCCGTCCAGTGGAAGCCGTAGACTCTACCAAGGCCAGCAACAGGTTGGAGCGCCCCGGCTCCAGCAATTCGTCCTCTGTCAGGGTGCCGGGAGTAATAACCCGCACCACAGCGCGCGCCAGAGGGCCTTTACTGGCCCCTTTTCCCTTACGTGGTGCCTCTGTCTGTTCTGCCACGGCAACACGGAACCCACGCCGGATTAACCGTGCCAGATAGGCTGAGGCCGCAGCTACCGGCACACCACACATGGGTATGGGCTCCCCGGCATGGTTGCCACGCGCTGTCAGGGCGATGTCCAGCGCCGCTGCTGCGGCTGTGGCATCGTCAAAAAACAGTTCGTAGAAATCGCCCATGCGGAAAAACAGCAAGGCTTCTGGATTTTCTGCTTTCAGCGCAAACCATTGCGCCATGGCAGGGGTGGCACCCTCGGGAGAATAACGCGTCATACCGCTTATCATAAGGGCCTGCGTGGCGGGGGCAACCGCCTTCAGGCAGGCTTTTGCACCAAAGCCTGTAAAGCGGCCGCAACCCGTGCCACCGGCTCATGCCATGGGGCCATGCCCTCGCCTGCCTGCGGCTGGGTTACCACTCTGACACTCGGGTACCAGAGGCTGCGTTCTTCCCCTGTCGTCTGATGCATTATAGCCCCCTGGGCCCACCGCCAGTCTCCGCCAAAACGATTGAGCAGCCATGTCGGTTTTCCCAACAGGCCAGCAAGATGCGCCATGCCGGTATCAACCGTCACCACGGCATCCAAACCCTGTATGATGCTGGCAGTCTGCACCAGATCCCCCTCCGGTAGCGGAGCCAAAGCAAAGGGCAGCAGGTTTTCCGGGTTTTGTTGCAATGAGTAAAAAGACACCCCTTCCACCCGTGCCAGAGGCTCAAGACACACTGGGTTCAAAGAGCGCCTGCGGTCAAAACGATAGGTAGGATTACCAGCCCAGCACAGCCCCACCCGTATCTGCTCTGTTACAGCCGGAGCAAGACAGGGCAGATCAACTTGCGGTTGCCATGCAAACGGTTCAGCCATGCCCAAAACATAAGGCAGACTTAACAGGGAGCAGGCCGCCGTGGCACCGTACTCTGCCGCATGTGCCCCCTCGGGCAATACGGTCACCGCATCTCCCCAATCAAGGCGCATCATTAAACCTCGCACGGCGGAGGGCACGACCAGCAGCACTGGAGCACGTGACGCGGCATAAGTGATGTATCTTGAAAACTGGAGTGTATCCCCCAACCCCTGTTCAGCATACAGCAAGACAGGGGTGGTTTGTGCCTGCCCCTTCCAGTCTGGTAGCCCTTGCGTGTGACCCTGGGGCAAGAGGTCTTTGCGCGCCTCAAAATAGCGCCAGCCGTCCTCAAACCGTCCCTCACCCAGCAAAAGTGGTCCCAGATTAAAGCGTGCGCGTGCCCTATCCTGCTCTGACGCACTGGGAAGAGCCATTGCACGGCGGAACAACGCTTCTGCTTCTGCCGTCCGGCCACTCTCGGCTAACGCTGTGCCGTAATTTGTAGCCAGCCGAGCATCGTCCGGACACCGGGTGCAGGCAGCCTGCAAATGCTCCACCGCCTCTGGCAGAGCACCGAGCGCCATGTGCACCAGCCCCAGATTGCTGTGTGTTTCTGTTGCGTCTGGCTGTTTGTGCACAGATTGGGTGAGAACCTGCTGTGCTTCCTCAAAGGCTCCTTGAGCAAACAGAGCCGCCCCATAGTTTGCAAGAGCCGCGGCATTCTTCGGCAGAGCAGCGGCAACCTGCGCAAAATGTGGCGCTGCATCACGCATTCTCCCGGCTCTCTCCAGCAAGAGCGCGTGCTGATTGTGCACAAAAATATTATTCGGCTCCAATGCCACAGCCTTTTGGGACGCACGAATGCCCTCCGCCACCCGGCCATGCCGCGCCAGAAAGGCGGCAAGCGCCAAATGCCGGTCTGTTTCCAATGGGCGCAGACGTAGTGCGTTTTTAAGTGCCTGCGCTGCATCCTCCACCCGCCCCTGTGCCTCCAGCACATCTGCCATAGCCTGATGGGCGCGCGGGTCACGGGGGGTTTGCATGACGGCAACATTCACAGCAGCTCGCGCCGGTTCCGTATGACCGAGCATAAGGAGCGCCAACCCCATGGTAATATGAAAATGGGCCTGTGGGCTGAGTGTAATGGCCTTGGCGGCAAGCTTTAAGGCGGAGTCCGCGCTGCCGTTGGCGCGGGCAACACAGGCCAGACCGTGCCATGCCTCGGCATTCTCAGGTGCGGCTCGTACAAGGGCCGTCAAGCGCTCGGCTGCCAGTTCCGCATTGCCGTGCGCCAGCAACTCCAGCGCCGCGTTAACCGATGCATGCTCGGAGTCTGTTGGAACCTGCTGCATCGTCACGTCCTAAGTTTCATGGTCGGGAAGGTCCGTATGCCAAATGGCCCAGCCCTCTACGATATTTATCCCTCTTTAGGGCTTTTTATGCCAGCGCTGCACATTCCGTTGGCTGGTGTCCTGCATTATGATGGCGGCATGAGCAAAGCCTATCAGACGCTAGAGCGCCATTTCGCCCGCCTTTCCTCCTTGAATGATGCCTTAGGCATTTTGTCCTGGGACAAGGAAGTTATCATGCCGCACGGCGCTGCTGACCGGCGGGCCGATACCTTGGCGACCCTTGCCGGGCTGCGCCATGATATTCTGACCGCCCCTGCAATGACGGACCTTCTGGCCGATGCAGAAGCAGGCACCACCCTGACAGCATGGCAAAAGGCCAATCTGGCAGAAATGCGCCGTAGCCATGCTCATGCCACGGCCCTTCCGGGTGATCTGGTTGAAGCGCTGACACAGGCCATAACCCGCAGTGAGATGGCATGGCGCGAAGCCCGGGCACAGAGCGACTATGCAGGCTTTCTGCCGCACCTGACTGAGGTGCTGAACCTGACGCGCCAGACCGCAACCGCCAAAGGGCAGGCCATGGGCCTCTCTCCGTATGATGCGCTGCTGGATTCGTTCGACCCCGGCACCCGCCAAAGCCATATCGACCCTATTTTCACCAAGCTGGAAGCAGACCTACCCGGCCTGATCAGTGCTGTGCTGGAAAAACAGGCCAGTTTGCCACCCGCGCTGCCCCTGACCGGTCCTTTCCCCGTCCCGCAGCAGGAAGCTCTGGGGCGAAGACTCATGCAACAGCTTGGCTTTGACATGAGCCGAGGCAGACTGGACGTCAGCACGCATCCCTTCTGCGGTGGGGCCACTTATGATGTGCGCCTGACAACCCGTTATGTGGAAGACGATTTTATTCCCGCCATGATGGGTGTGCTGCATGAAACCGGCCATGCCTTATATGAGCAGGGGTTGCCAGCAGAATGGGTCTCACAGCCCGTAGGCAAAGCTGGCGGCATGACGCTGCATGAAAGCCAGTCCCTTATGGTGGAAATGCAGGTTTGTCGCTCCCGTGCATTTGTGGACTGGGTGACTCCGCATGTGCGCGAGGCTTTTGGAGCATCTCAAACCCCCGCGTGGCAGGCCGAAAACCTGCATCGTCACCTTATTCATGTCCAGCCCGGCTTTATCCGGGTAGACGCTGATGAGGTCACTTACCCGGCGCATATTCTGGTGCGCTATAAGCTGGAAAAAGCAATGGTAAGCGGCGACCTGTCTTTGGCAGACCTGCCCGGTGCCTTTAACGACGGCATAAAGGCGCTGCTGGGGCTGGACGTACCGGATGACCGGCGCGGCTGCTTGCAGGATATCCATTGGCCGGAGGGCCTGTTTGGCTACTTCCCCTGTTATGCGCTGGGGGCTATGGCGGCTGCGCAACTGCGTACGGCCGCCTACGAACAGTCTCCCGACATTGCACCCGCTGTTGCGCAGGGCGATTTTTCACCCCTAATGCACTGGCTGCGCACCAACGTGCATAGCCGCGCCAGCAGTGCCTCAATGCCAGAAATTTTACAGACTGCCACCGGCTTCCCCCTTAAAGCAGACGCCTACCTTGCCCATATTCGCAACCGTTATCTGAGCCGCTCTGCGGGCGCTTAAGCCGGGCGGCTGGGTTTCAACCCGCCCGCCACACCCGTGCGCCATGCGCAGAATGCGGTTGCCTCCACTTCCAAAGCGGCGGAAACTACACTTCATGTTTCCGCCGCTCCGCCATAAGGCCCTCTGCCCTATGCTTTTCCGTTCTTCTGTATTTCCTCACCAGTCTGCTCTGCGGGTTGCCCTTGCAACTGCGGGCATTTGCCTGCTGGCGGGTACCCAGCCAGCCTTTGCATTGCACATGCCAAAGGTGCCGGAACTGTCTGCATCTGCCCTGACACCGGCCATAAAATCAGACAAACAGGTATGGGATGCCATCGTACCGCTACCGGATGGCCGATTTATTTTTGAAGCGCCTATCTGGGTTGGCAATACACCTCCCCAACTGTCCGTGCGGGCACAGGACGGCACGTTCAGCCCTTATCCGTCAGAAAGCTGGAACGCGTTGGATGGTGACGCAAGCCAGCGCATTGTTTCCGCTGCCGGTATGTTCCTGCGGGAAGATGGCACATTGTGGGTACTGGATAGCGGCGTGCCGGATCATAAAGCCACCGCAGTCGCTCCTGCCAAACTCATACAGATTGATACTAAGCAGAACAAAGTTGTGCGCACAGTTGTTGTAGACAGTACGGCTTTACACAAAGAGAGCATCCTGTCCGGGGTGGCCGTGCATGATGATACGGCCTATGTGGCAGATTCCGGTGTGGCGGGCATTCTGGTTATTGACCTGAAAAACGGCACCACACGCCGCTTCCTTGATCGGCACCCGTCGCTCATGGCAACGCGCCCCATTGTTACGCCAACCGGGCCGGTTAAAACGGCTGAAGGGCACTTGCTGGCCATTGATGCCAGCATGATTGCTGTGAGCCCCGATGGTAAATGGATTGTGGTGCAACCGCCCGGTGGTTATCTATCACGCGTTGAGACCAGTATTTTCACGGACCCTGACGTTACGGCGGCAGCGTTTGAAGAAAGTGTAACCCAGTGGTTTAAAACGCCTTCTCTGGGCGGCATGACGATTGCGCCGGACGGCACGCTATACTGGTCTGATATTACAACGGGCAGTATCCTCAGTTACACGGTCGGGCGTGTCCCCCGCCGCCTGATTACCGACCCGCGCCTGCAATGGCCTGCCACGCCGGGGCTGGATAATGCGGGGCATCTGTATGTGCCAGCAGCGCAGCTTGACCATACGGCAGCGTTTACGCACGCAGCGCCTACAGTGTCCTGGCCGGTTACAGTGTATAAACTGACACTGCCTCCGGCACCGCTCGCCCCCTGAGGTGCGGCAACTTTCCCTCTCTCATAGTAGTTTTCACGGGCGGCGTGGACTGGTCTTGGCCATCTGACCATAAACGGTGCACAAGCCCACTTCGCGCCACTCTCTATTCAGGGTATAACCCGCACATGCGCTATATCTCGACCCGGGGGAAGGCTCCCGCTCTCTCGTTTTCCGATGTCCTGCTGACTGGTCTGGCCGAAGATGGCGGCCTGTATCTGCCGGAAACATGGCCCTCTTTTTCCAAAGATGAGTGGAAAGCCCTGCGCGGCCTCCCTTACCCGGAACTTGCCGCCCGCGTGCTGGCCCCTTTTGTAGGCAGTGATATTGAGGGCGCGACCCTGCGCCGCCTGTGCGCACAGGCCTATACAGGCTTTGATCACCCGGCCATTGTCCCGCTGACGCAGGTTGAAGATGGCCTGTTTGTGCAGGAACTGTTCCACGGCCCCACACTGGCCTTCAAAGACATGGCCATGCAGGTGCTGGGCCAGTTGTTTGAGCATGTTCTGGCAGAGCGGAACAGCCACGTTACCATTGTTGGCGCAACATCTGGAGATACCGGGTCCGCCGCTATTGAAGCCTGCCGTGGCCGTGACCGCCTGTCGGTTGTTATTCTGCACCCCAAAGGCCGTACTTCAGAAGTGCAACGCCGGCAGATGACCACAGTGCTGGAACCCAACGTGACCAACCTGGCGGTTGAAGGCACGTTTGATGACTGTCAGGATCTGGTTAAAGCCTGCTTTGCTGACATGCCGTTCCGTACGGATATGCATCTGTCCGCCGTCAACTCCATCAACTGGGCGCGTATTGCCGCCCAAATCCCTTACTATGTGTATGCTGCCCTGAACTTTGGCGCGCCGGACCGTGAGGTTTCCTTTGCCGTTCCAACCGGCAACTTCGGGAATATTCTGGCCGCATGGGCCGCCCGCAAGATGGGGCTGCCTATCCGCCGCCTGTGCGTTGGCTCCAACCGCAATGACATTCTGACCCGCTTCCTGAATGCCAATGACATGACCATGAAAGAGGTTATCCCCAGCCTCTCTCCGTCCATGGACATTCAGGTCTCCTCAAACTTTGAGCGGCTGCTGTTTGAGTTGCTCGACCGCGATGCAGAAGCCTGTGCCCGCATCATGACCGGCTTCCGTAGTACCGGTCACATGGATGTGCCCGCACAGACGTGGGAAAAAGCACGCACGGTCTTTTCCGGGCTGGCCCTTGACGATGGCGAGACGGAAGCCGAAATCAAGGCACTGCACCAGAACTCCAATTATCTGGCAGACCCGCACAGCGCTATCGGCATTGCCGCAGGACGAAAATTCCGTGAGGCAGGCGTGCCCATGATTGCCATGGCAACAGCACACCCGGCCAAGTTCCCGGATGCCATGGTGGCGGCAACAGGCATTCATCCTGCGCTGCCCGTGCATCTGGAAGACCTGTTCTCTCGTGAGGAACGATATCGCACGGTACCTGCCACGCCAGACGCCATAAAAGATGCGGTACGCGCCGCAGTCTTATCGAACACTCACTAAGCTTTATTTTTTCTTTTTTCAGGCCGCCCTGTGCGGCCTTTTCTTTCAGGACAAGAATGACGACCGACCCCATCAATCTGACCCGCCTTCCCTCCGGCCTGACCGTTGTAACCGAGCGTATGGAGCGTGTTGAAACCGTCTCCTTCGGGGCCTATGTGGCCACAGGCACACGAGACGAGACTGCTGAAGAAAACGGTGTGTCCCATTTTCTGGAACATATGGCCTTCAAAGGCACAGAAAGCCGTTCAGCGCTTCAGATTGCTGAGGAAATCGAAAATGTAGGCGGCCATATCAACGCCTACACCGCGCGTGAACAGACTGCTTTTTACGTCAAGCTGCTCAAGGAAAATCTGGACCTGGGTGTTGATATCATTGGCGATATTCTCACGCACTCCACCTTTGACCCGGCCGAAATAGAGCGTGAGCGCGGCGTTATTCTTCAGGAAATCGGGCAGGCCAATGATACGCCTGACGATGTGGTGTTTGACCATTTCCAGGCGGCTGCTTTCCCGAACCAGCCTATGGGCCGCCCCACACTGGGCACGGAAGCGCTGATTGAAACCATGAGCCGCGATACGCTCATGCGTTACATGCGCACCCATTACACCACCAGCAACATGGTTGTGGCCGCTGCGGGCAACCTGCATCACGATGATGTGGTGCAGCGCGTGCAGCAACATTTTGCTGACCTGCCCACCACACCGCAAATCCCCACACCACCTGCCCTCTATGCAGGAAGTGAATTCCGTCAGGAGAAAGACCTGGATCAGGCCCATGTGGTTATGGGCTTCCCGTCCGTAGGGTTTAACGACCCAGACTATTATGCTGCTCTGCTGCTTTCCATGCTGCTGGGTGGGGGCATGTCTTCCCGGCTGTTTCAGGAAATCCGGGAAAAGCGCGGGCTGGTCTATTCCGTCTATTCCTTTAACGCACCTTTCCTAGATGGCGGGCTGTTTGGCATTTATGCAGGCACAGGCGAAAAACAATGTGCTGAACTGGTGCCTGTAACACTGGAAGAACTGCGCAAGGTTCAGTTGTCCGTAGGGCAGGAAGAATTGAACCGTGCCCATGCACAGCTCAAGGCCTCGCTTTTGATGTCACTGGAGAGCACGGGAAGCCGGTGTGAACAGATTGCCCGCCAGCTTCAGCTTTTTGGCCGCATTGTGCCGGTTGCTGAAACAGTTGCGCGTGTAGAAGCTGTTACGCAGGCTGATATCTGCCGTGTTGCAGCGCGCATTTTCCGGCAGCAGCCAACACTGGCAGCCCTTGGCCCCATCAGCCATGTGCCATCCCTGAGCGATATTACGGAGAAACTTGTCGCATGAGTGAAAACACGCTCGATAAAATCTCTGACCTTCTGCGCCGCGCCCGCTCTGCTGGCGCAGATGCAGCCGATGCTGTTTTTGTATCCAGCACAGCTATTGGTGCGGGTGTGCGGAACGGCGTGACGGAAGAGCTTGAACGATCTGAGACCACAGACCTCGGCCTGCGTGTATTTTCCGGCAAGAAATCCGCTATCGTGTCCACCACCACTCTGGACACGGCACGGTTTGACGGACTTGTTGAACAAGCGCTTGCCATGGCGCAGGTTCTGCCAGATGACCAGTTTGCCGGGCTGGCTGAGCATAGCCTGACCGGCACCCACACCACCAACACGCTTGATCTGGCAGACACGGCTGAACCAGATGCCAACGCTCTACTGGCGCGTGCAACCGAGGGCGAGCATGCTGCTCTGGCCATCAAGGGTGTGACCAACAGCGCGGGCAGCAGTGCCTCCTTTGGGCGAACGGAAGTTATTCTTGCAACATCGCAGGGATTTCTGGGGTCGTATGCGCGCACCAGCCACTCAACCTCTGTCTGCGTGCTGGCAGGTCAAGGTGAGACCATGCAGCGCGACTACGATTATAGCAGCGCTGTCTATCTCTCTGACCTGACGAACCCAACCACTCTGGGCATACAGGCAGGCGAAAATGCAGTCGCCCGCTTAAACCCTACCCGCCCGCGTACAGGCCGGTATCCGGTGGTGTTTCATCCCCGTATTGCCAACAGCTTTCTGCGGCATTTTGTGGGAGCCATTAATGGCTCGGCCATTGCACGGGGTACGTCTTTCCTGAAAGACAAAATGGGCCAGAAGATTTTTGCTGATGGCATTACGGTAACGGATGACCCCACCCGTCCCCGCGGCCTGCGCTCCCGTCCGTTTGATGGTGAGGGTACGCAGGCAGCACCCCTTACTCTGGTGGAAAACGGTACGCTGAAAAGCTGGGTGCTGGATACCCGTAGCGCCCGCCAGCTTGGGCTAACCAGCAACGGCCGTGCGGCCCGTGGCGCATCCAGCCCTCCCGGCCCATCTGCCACCAATCTGGCTTTTGCCGCAGGCCATCTCAGCCCGTCCGACTTGATGGCGGACATAAAGGAAGGCCTGTTCATTACAGAAATGATGGGCTCCTCCATTAATGGCCTGACAGGAGATTACAGCCGGGGTGCTTCTGGCTTCATGATCCGTGATGGCCAGATTGCCGAAGCCGTAGCCGAGTTCACGCTGGCCGGGAACTTGCTTGATATTTTCGCGTCTTTGGTAGTAGCCAACGATTTAGTGTTCCGTTTTGGCACTGACGCCCCCACATTAAGGTCAGATGCCCTAAGTGTTGCTGGGGCCTAACTTTGTGGAGACACCCGCTACCGTGAAAAAGCGCTACCTTTCTTCTGCTCTCACAGCCTTGCTGACCGTGAGCCTGCTGGGGGCACCTTTGGCCTATCAGGCTGATGCCCGCCCCGGCCAAGGCAGCTCCATGGGCAGCCGTGGCAGCCGGACATGGAGCGCGCCGCCCGCCACCCGCACTACCCCTTACAGTGCATCCCCCATGGATCGCTCCATCACACCGCGTACAGACCCCATGCCTAATAGCGGGTTTGGGGCACAGGCCCCTTATCGGCAGGGCATGGGTATGCAGGGCATGCGGCCACGGCACCCATTCCTGACCGGGCTGGCTGGCGGGCTGTTGGGGGCCGGACTATTTGGCCTCCTCAGCGGGCATGGCTTCTTTGGTGGTATTGGCAGCTTTTTCAGCCTGATCGGCCTGTTGCTTCAGATTATGCTGGTTGTATGGGTTGTCATGTGGCTGGTCCGTCGTTTTTCCAAAAACCGGACTACTGGCGGCGCAGGCGCCAACGGGTTCAACCTGTCACAGGGCTCTACAGGGTCTTTTGCCCCATCGGGCGCGACGGCGCCTCAATCCAGCGCACTGCCTATCGTAGCCAGTGACTATCAGGCTTTTCAGCAAACTCTGCTTGATATTCAGAATGCGTGGAACCAGCAGAACATTACGGCAATGCAGCAAATGGCAACGCCGGAAATGGTCTCCTACTTCAACCAGCAGCTTTCTGCTCTGGCGGCGCAAGGGGCACGCAATGTTGTATCCAACGTGCACTTCATTCAGGGAGATCTGGCTGAGGCATGGCGCGAAAACGGTATGGATTACGCCACTGTGGCTATGCGCTACAGCCTGATTGACCTGACTACAAACGCAACTGGCCAGGTTATTGAAGGCAGTTCCACTGAGCCGGTGACAGTTACCGAACTGTGGACCTTCACGCGCCCATCCCGTGGTGGTCGCTGGCTGTTGTCCGCCATTCAGCAGGCTTCCGGCTCTTAAGCCTTTCACAGCCAGCATCTCTTGCTTTTTGGAAACTCCCGGCCTTTAGTGGTCGGGAGTTTTTTTATGATCCAAACAGGCTGTTTCCATGCTTTACCTTGAAATTGCAGCGCTCGTTCTCGCCAGTTCAGCCTCAGCCTTTGGCGTGTTTATGCATTATTGGGGTAAGCGGCAGATGGCGGACCTGAAAGCAGAAGTTATCAAACTTCAAGAGCATGGTGTGCCGATTGATCTGGATAATGTATTGGCGGCATCTGGTAAAAAATCTGGCCCTGCATCACGGGCATAATTTGTAACAGCCGCCTCTTTCCCTATTAAAAAAAGCCCTGAACTTCGTAAGAAGCAGGGCTTTTGTAGTGCTCTGTTGTCAGGATGCCGGATTATAGATGGCCTAACGTAAGCCCATACATGATACCGGCCAACAGCAGCATGAAGGCAAGCATAGCCGTCAGACGGCCTTTCTGCCGTTTCTGTTTTTCCGCATTTTCCTGCTGTGTGAGAAGAGTGCTCATTGATTAGCTCCCCATAAAGCTTTGCAAGGCATGATCTGCCAGAAGACCGCAGAACAGCAGAAACAGGTACGCCAGAGAAAACCGGAACGATATTCTTGCCGCTTTATCACCTTTAAGGCTGACACCATTTGCGTCCTGCGGTTCACGCAGCACAGCAACCGCGCAGGCAATAAACCCAAGCCCTAGAATGAGCGCTGTTGCTGTATAAAGCCAGCCGCACAAATGCATGACGGAAGGCACCAGAGACACTGCCAGCAAGACAAAAGTGTAGGCCAGAATTTGCCACCTGGTGTGCCGCGCCCCTTTAACAACGGGCAACATGGGAATGCCTGCACGCCCATAATCCTTACAGGCATAAAGAGACAGGGACCAAAAGTGCGGTGGGGTCCAGAAAAAGACAATACCGAACATAACCAGCGGCAGAACCGCCATATGCCCGGTTGCTGCCGCCCAGCCAATCATGGGCGGAAATGCCCCTGCTGCACCACCAATTACAATATTCTGCGGTGTGGAGCGCTTAAGCCACATTGTATAAATGACAGCATAAAAAAAGATGGAAAAAGCCAGAATTCCCGCTGCCAAAGCGTTTGTCGCTATCCACATGAGACAGACAGACAGGCAGGATAGACCAACACCGTAAGCCAGCGCTTCCTGCTCCGGAATGCGGCCACCGGGAATAGGGCGTGTAATCGTACGCTGCATGACGGCATCTATGTCGCGGTCATACCACATGTTGATCGCACCTGCTGCACCAGATGCCAAACAGATACAGATAATGGACACAACGGATTCAAAAAGGGAAATATGGCCTGGGGCAACAATCATGCCCGCAGCGCCCGTGAAAACCACCAGAGAAATAACACGCGGCTTGAGAAGCTGGACCCAGTCCTTGGCCGTGGTACCAACCCGATCCGCCTTAAAACGAATACGGGTAGAAGTCCCTGTTGACGCGGCTACTGTATCGCTCATGAGCGGACCATCCCAGCGTTGTTCTGTAGTATTGCACGTGCCCCGCCCAGCTTTTGCGGCATAGGTTCATCCTTAAAAAAGCTGAGGCCCATTGTAAGAAGGAAGCACAGACCAGAGAGTGCAAACAGAGTGCTGCTCACAACCTGAGTGGCGGCAGACAGACTGGGAACCGCCAGAACGGTCGCTACACACATCATGCCAAACTGCACAGTGGCCAATTTTGTGGAGTACCAGCGCCCGCAGAGCTCACCGCGCCAGAAATAAACACCGCAGAACACAGCATACAGCATGCCGAACTGAAGTGCGGAATGAAGCCCGCCACCCTGCGTAAACTGGCTGACCCAGCCGGTAGACACGACCAGAAGAAAGCCCAGCCCCCACAGAACCGGCACACGAGCAGATAAATATGTCCGCCATGTCCCAACCATCCAGACAAACGCCAAAAGAACAGATACCAGTGTTGTGGCACCCAGCACCCAAGACTCCACCACTAAAGGCGACAGACCTGCAATGTCACTACCGGAGCCCTGAGCAAAAGCTGCCTTGACCCAGAGGACCGTGCAGATTGTTGCTGCTCCCGTCATAAGGCTGACAACCCAACGCATGGGGAAACGCACGGTGCCAGAAACCGTCTCAAACACAATACCGAACCCAACCAGCAAGGTGACCAACGTCACGGGTTTGGCAAAAAATTCCACCAGAGCTGTGCTGAATGCCAGACCAGCGCTCTGCTGATGCGTAGCCAAAGCCGCCAGTACAGGCACAGTAAGCAAGAGAACAGCAGAAGCCAGCATTTCCCCCCATATAAAGGGAGAGAAAGTAACACGTGCTGCGCCATCCGCGCGGCTATCAAAGAGTGTTGCCAGCACTGTCATGGCCGCAAGTAATGTACCGGCGCACCAGAGGAAGAGCGCTGCATACTGGTGGGCTGGAGCACCAACCATAAGCCCGCCCGCTACTGCCAGACACCCGAGGGCCACAGCGTTAAGACGAGGCAGGACCATGCCAGCACGACCAAGGGCTGTAGGAAGCCAGAGCGTCCCGAAACCACCAATAAAGGCAGGAATAACTACAAACAGAAGCATGAGTGAGGCGTGGTTCTGTTCTAGCGCCATCCAGAAACCTGATGCAGGAACCAGCCCGGCACTTTGCAGCGCAGAACTACCGCCACCAAGCAAGGCCGCAATCACTGCCAACACCAGATAACCCATCCCTACCCCGTTCATGGATAAAGTGCGCTGTTCCATAGTGTCCTGCCTTTTATTCTGGCTTTGGTCCGCTTGAGCAGAGGCCATGCTGTGCACCCCACATACTTCCAGTTTCGTGCTTGGCTTTCACCTGCACCTTAAGAAGCCATCCCTATAACGGATTTTTTATAAGGAAACGAGCGTTTCAGCCGCGCACGTCGGTCGGCCCTGCTGTGTGTAAACAGGGCGACAGAACGTGAAGCGGGTTAAATGTTGTCTAGTGTTACCAGTGTAAACAGCCCCACAGGCGGAACTGGCTGGATGCGTGCACGCACCAGATCTTCCGGCGGAAGCAGGGATTCCATAGCAAAGTCAGGATGCCACCCCAGTGAGCGGGACGCACGCGCCATACCGCGCTCCACCGCACCACGCACGCCATTGGGAGCCAGAAAGTGGTTTACAAACAGGATATGGCCGCCCGGTTTGACTACACGCTTCAGCTCACGCAGCAACTTGCGTGGGTGCGGCACCACAGAGGCGACAAACATGGCCACAGCGATGTCGAAAGACGCATCATCAAAACAGGTTTCTTCAGCGTCCATTTCCAGCAGGGCATCAACATTGCCCAACTTCTCGCGCTGCACGCGCTCCCGCGCACGGGCAAGCATGTCACCCGATAGATCGATACCGGTGATCTGCTTGTCTTTGGTATAAAACGGAAGCGCAAGCCCCGTTCCAACGCCAACTTCCAGCACTTTCGTACCAGACAGGCTATTGACTGCCTCAACCGCTCTACGGCGGCCAAAGCCGGAAACGCTGCCGAACACGGTGTCATACACACCTGCCCACCGACGATAAGCAGCCTTTACGGCTTCAGCATCCAAGGCAGACCGAGAAGGTGCCGGATCTTCACCCTGACCGCCGGGTGCGCATTTGTGCAAAACTTCACTCATGCTCTCTCTCTGCCCGCTGGCGCTGATTTCTTCAAGAGCCACTACGCTTCTTCCTTTGTTTTAAATAAAACGCGCCATAAAAGCGCCCTTGTCTCAGGCCCCATAATGCCCTTACCTTCACCCGCAACACCGTTATTTTACCTGTAGGGAAACATGCTGCAATTCATCCTTATCCTGTTTGCCCTTTGCGCCTGGGTTGCAACGTTTAGCTACTTCTGGCGCGGCGCAATATTCAGCTGGTTAGACAACCGTTTTGGAAAAGACCCAGCATTGAAATATCCCGATGATGAAGACGGTATTGGTCACGCTGCTGAGCTATTTGCGTCTCCCAAGAAAACGGAAGAAGGCGCACCAAAACCAGAGGACACTACGGCGCACACCACCAGCACACCGCAGTAAAGTTCTGTCAGCCTCTCAGTTTGGTTTCAATGCAATCCCATATTGTGGCTGCTGCATTGACGCCATCAAACCGCTCCAGTTCCTGTAAACCTGTGGGAGAGGTCACGTTAATCTCGGTCAGATAATCGCCAATCACGTCAATCCCCACAAAAATCAGACCATGTTCTTTTAAGAACGGTCCAATTGCAGCGCAGATTTCCTCATCCCGTGGAGTCAGAGCAACTTTCTGGGCAACCCCACCCACATGCATGTTGGACCTATGATCATCTCCGGAAGGCACACGGTTGATCGCCCCAACCGGTTTGCCATCCACCAGAATAATGCGCTTGTCACCTGCCTTCACGGCTGGCTCGTAACGCTGGATCATCAACGGTTCACGGGAGCGGGCAAAATGCATTTCAAGGAGGGCGTTAAGGTTCTGGTCATCTTCCTTGATCCGAAAAATGCCACTGCCGCCATTCCCGAAAAGCGGCTTAACAATGATATCACGCCATTTAGCGCGAAAAGCGCGGATCTGCTCGGCATCCCATGTCACGAGGGTTGGCGGCATCAAATGTGGAAAGTGCGTTACCAGCAATTTTTCCGGCGAATCCCGTACCCAACGCGGGTCGTTCACAACCAGAGCCTTGTCTGGCCCAATGCCATGTACATGGTCCAGAAGATGCGTGGCGGTGATATATGCCATGTCAAACGGCGGATCCTGACGCATCAGGACGACATCCATATCCCGCAGGGAACGCCGGGCTCCCTCACCAAATGTAGCGTGGTCGCCTTTTTTGCGCTGGACCGTCACCGGGCGCAACCAAGCTGTAACCTGTGTCGCAGACGCCTGCCCGGGTGTGACAACCCCTTCCCCAAGCGCCAGAGACGGCACTTCATAAACGAAAAGAGAGTGCCCGCGTGCCTGTGCTTCCAGCATCAAGGCAAAAGTTGAATCCCCATCAATATTGATATGTTCCAGCGGATCCATCTGGACGGCCACATTGAGTGTCACTGCCATGCCCTGTGCTTTCCCTTAGTATCACGTAAGTAGGAGGTACCGTATCGCTGTTCCGCGCCGCTGTCCAAACCCGCGCAGCACGCAAAGTGCAGTTTCAACCATGCCGAGGGAGAAGAACGGCATCTTGCCCCCGCCCCAGCGCAGTACACTGCAACCGCACTTTATAAACGGAATAGGTGTCGGCCACGACGCCACGGCGGGCACGCACCACATCTGGCAGGCGCTCCAAAACAGTAAAAACGGCAGGATCTGGCGCGTCATGCCGCCGGTGGCTTCTGACCAGATACCCTTCTGTGCAGGCCGAGGGCTGGAGTGCAAACAGCGCCCAGCGCGGCTCAACTGCAATAACAGGACGTGAGGCTGGAGCATAAAATGCCAATTCTGCTGCCAGCCCGTATTCATCGGCAATCAGGGGCTCATGTTCGGGTAGCTGACCATCAAGCTTTGGTGCCAGTTCTGCCCATCCGCCCATTTGCCGTAAGGTCATGTCAAAATGCGGGGACAGCTTTAAAGGCGTTGCAAGGGCCTGCCCTATAACCAGAACTACCAGGGCCATACCCAAGCCGCTCGCGGCTTTCCACCAACGCCACGCTGGCAGCGTCGCGGCCATGCAGAGGATGGGATATAAAACAACCGGCCAGTTTGCCTGCACCCGCGCCCCAAAAGCATGCTGAATAAAAACCGCAGCAGACACGGCAACCATGCAGGTATAGACCCGAGAAATGGCATCCTTCTGCCGAAACAGCACCACAGCACCCACAACAAAGAACAGGAAGATGCCTGGTGTTGCCAAGCCTATCTGCCCTCCGAGCAACTCTCCAAAATAAGTGATTATTTTATTGGGATGCCAATCCCCTGCACGGCCGCCCTGCTTTAAAAAGCTGGCCCAACCATGGTGGGCATTCCACCAAACCACGGGAGCCAGACAAAGGGCTGCGAAAAGGCCACCTAGCCACGGCCAGAGAGTTCTCAGCCACATCCGGCCAGAAGCAAAAACCAACAACCACACACAGAGGCCTGCGACAGGCAATATGGCGGTATATTTGCTGGCACAGCCTAAACCCGCGCTGGCACCTACCACCAGCCACCACCACCCTTGCCGTGACTGGAGCAGACCACTCAGACTCCATAAAAAAAGTGCCATAAAAAAAAGAAGAGGCGTGTCTGGGGTTATCAGGATTGTCCCCACACCCAAAGCAAGGGTGCCATTGAGCAGAACAGCAGCCTGAATACCGGCCTTTGTTGACTGTGAGGGGGCCAGGCCACGGGACAGTCCCCATCGGCGTGTCGCCAGAACCAGAAAAAGGCTACCCAGAGCCGCACTCACAGGGCCAAGCAGACGCACGCCACAGGCCGTATCACCGGCCAAAGCCATACCAAACCCTATGAACACCGCAACCATGGGAGGGTGATCAAGATATCCTGTAGCAGGCGCCAGTGCCCACACCCGGTAATAAGCTTCATCAGGTGTTAAGGGGAGCCATGCGCTGACACCTATACGCAGCACTGTCAGGGCAGCCAGCGCACATAACCAGCCCCAGTATGGCACCTTATTCACTGACCAAAAATCCGAGTGCAAGATAACTGTAGAATCGCACAGATGCTGCCGTGCCCATCACCGCGTTTTTCTATGCGATCCCACCGTGATTCAACAAAAAACCACAGGGCAACATCTGAGGGCGGAGGCTTCACTTTGAGCGTGTCTCACCATCCACAGGCAAGGGCACACCACTGCGCTCCAGGCTAGTCCGAATTGTCTGGAGTGTCTGAACCCGAATAACATGCGGGGCTTCCGTGAGATGGCGGGTCAGAAGGTTTTCATGCGCCGCATCTTTGGCAATCAGGCGCACCAGAAAGTCCCCACCACCGCGAATCATGTGGCACTCCCGCACTTCCGGCCATTCAGCGAGATGATGTTCAAACGCGGACAGCACCGCCTCTTTCTGACTATCCAACCCGATCAGCGCAAAAAACGTGATTGGCCACCCCAGCGTGGCAGCATCGGGGCGGGCATGATAGCCGTGAATAACCCCAAGCTCTTCCAACCGTCTGACACGACGAAGACAGGGAGGAGCAGAAATACCAACCCGGCGCGCCAATTCAACATTGGTCATACGCCCATCTTCTTGCAGTTCTGCTACAATTCGTAGGTCAACAGCGTCCAGTTCCGTCACCTTGTTTGTTCCATTATGCGCCGCAGCCTTGTTTTAACAAATTATGTGCCCTGTATATGCCATGCACAGCGTGTGCCCGCAAACGCTACACTCTTGCTCTATCGGGGCGCACCCGCCATATCGCCTATAAGTCGTCAGTCTCCGCGCTCCCACCACCATGAGCGGCTCCACGTCACGAAAGGCTAGCTATATATGACCGAAACCATCACGACAGACCTGCTTGTTATAGGTGCGGGTCCTGCGGGCTACACGGCTGCCATTTATGCTGCCCGTGCAAATCTCAAACCCGTGCTGGTTGCAGGCCTTCAGCCTGGCGGGCAGTTGATGATTACAACGGACGTTGAAAACTACCCCGGCTTTGCTGAAGCTGTGCAAGGCCCCTGGCTGATGGAACAAATGGCCGCGCAAGCTGCGCATGTTGGCACCCGGATTGAGCACGATATCATTACTTCTGTGGATTTTCAGTCTGGCGCGCCTTTCCGTCTGGTGGGAGATTCCGGCACGCAGTATGTCGCCCGCTCAGTCATTATCGCGACAGGTGCTCAGGCCAAATG
The DNA here is from genome assembly GCF_000963925.1 of Acetobacter cibinongensis. GTDB lineage: Bacteria > Pseudomonadota > Alphaproteobacteria > Acetobacterales > Acetobacteraceae > Acetobacter > Acetobacter cibinongensis. Next base: position 82,217 of record NZ_BAMV01000016.1, on the reverse strand, counting down.
GCTTGGCCTGCCAAGCGAACAGAAACTGCAAGGGGCTGGTGTGTCCGCCTGCGCTACCTGTGATGGATTTTTCTACCGGGGTAAAAATGTTGTCGTTGTTGGTGGCGGCAATACCGCTGTGGAAGAAGCCCTTTACCTCACCCACCATGCAGCACACGTAACCCTGATCCACCGCAGAGACAGCTTGCGCGCTGAAAAAATCCTTCAGGATCGTTTCTTCAATCATCCCAAAACGTCTATTCTCTGGAACACTGCTGTTGATGAAATTCTAGCCGAAGGCGAGCCCGCTGTGGTGTCTGCCATCCGGCTCCGGAACACGCAGGATGGGACCCTGACCACGCTACCAACAGATGGCGTGTTTGTTGCGATCGGCCACGCTCCCAACACGGCAATTTTCAAAAATCAGCTCACACTGGATGCTGACAATTATATTGTGACCAAACCCGGTTCCACCCATACTTCCGTACCCGGAGTTTTTGCTGCAGGTGATGTGCAGGACAAGATCTATCGCCAAGCGGTAACGGCGGCTGGAAGCGGATGCATGGCTGCACTCGATGCTGAACGCTATCTGGCGGAGTGAGCTTCTTCACAACGCGTAGTCCCTTGACCCGGAGTTACAATTACTGCACGTAATGATTTCAGAGTTACATAATGATACTCTGAAAACACTTCATTCAATCATTGCAGGAGGCGTGCGTGGACTGGGACAAACTCCGGGTTTTCCATGCTGTAGCCGAAGCGGGTTCCTTTACCCACGCTGGGGACGTTCTCAATCTTAGCCAATCTGCGGTTTCCCGCCAGATTTCAGCGCTTGAGGACGTTCTACAGGTTCCTCTTTTTCATCGCCATGCCCGTGGGCTTATTCTCACAGAACAGGGCGAGACGTTGCATAAGACGGTGCGTGAGGTCTTTTCAAAACTTGAAATGACACAAACGCTTTTAACCGAAAGCAAGGAAAAGGCCGCTGGACGGCTGCGCGTTACAACCACAACAGGTTTTGGCAATTGCTGGCTTATGCCCAGACTGCATAAGTTTATGTCAGCAAACCCTGACATCGATATCTGCCTTATTCTGGAAGATAACGACCTCGATCTGGGGATGCGGGAAGCTGATGTTGCCGTGCGTATGCACGCCCCACGGCAGCCAGACCTTATTCAGCGGCATCTGGCGGACTTCCACCTGCCAATTTTTGCAGCCCCGCTTTATATTGAGAAATACGGCACACCTAAGACGCTGGAAGACCTTTCCACGCATCAGCTTGTTCTGTTCGGGGAACATCATCCACCGGTTGCGCACATCAACTGGCTGGCCGACGCTACACGCGCAAGCGGTGTGAAACAGGCTGCACGGCTGGAAGTAAACAGTATGGCTGCAATGGCCTATGCTATCTCTTCAGGCCTTGGCATCGGGTCCATCCCAACATATGCCGCCAAGGAATTTCCTGATCTGGTGCAAATTCTGCCGGAAATTACGACCCCGACAGTGGATGCCTATTTTGTTTACCCGGAAGAACTCCGCAGCTCAAAGCGCGTGGCGGTATTCCGTGACTTCCTGATGAGTGAGCTGGGCATACGGTAACAGACGTTACCAGACTCGGTTGCTCTTACAAAAAAGCTCCCCATTCCGGGGAGCTTTTTTGGTATTAAGTCCGTTTTATTTATCAATTTCTATTATAACTGTCTTCTAGTCTTATAATATCATCTTCTCCGAGATACGCGCCCGATTGCACTTCAATCAGGGTTAATGGAATTTTCCCCGGGTTTTCCAGACGATGTTTGCAGCCCTGCGGCAGGTACACACTCTCATTCTCCCGCACCAGCAGTTCTTCGTCATCACGGGTTACAAGAGCAACGCCGCCAACCACAACCCAGTGTTCTGAGCGGTGAAAATGCTTTTGCAGTGAAAGTTTACCACCGGGATCAACAACAATACGCTTTACCTGGAAGCGGTCATTACAGATCAACCCTTCGTAAAACCCCCAAGGTCGGTGGCATTTACGATGTGATGAGGCTTCTGCGCGCTCTTCTTTCTTCAAACGATCAACAATTTTTTTGACGTTTTGCGCCTGACTTTTATGGGTTACCAGCACAGCATCTGGCGTCACAACCACAATTACGTCTTCAAGGCCGGATACCGCGGTAAGTGCCCCCTCAGAACGCACGTAACATCCTTGCGCGTCCTCAACCAAAACGTCTCCCACCAAGACATTATGATGGTCATCCTTTGGGCTGATCTCCCACAACGCATCCCAACTGCCGACATCTGACCAACCAAGATTGGCAGGGATAACAGCGGAGAGCTTGGTTTTTTCCGCAATGGCATAGTCAATGGAAATATCTGGCGCCTGCTCAAAAGCCTCACGCTGCAAGCGTATGAAGTCCAGATCATCCTTCCTGTGCTCAAAGGCTTTCTGAACAGCCGCAAGCACTGCGGGAGCATGGGCCTGCATTTCCGACAGCAATACGTCTGCTCGGAACACAAACATACCTGAATTCCAGAAATAATTTCCTTCGTTCAGGAAAAATTCGGCTGTTTTTTCATCCGGTTTTTCACGAAAAGACCGAATAACATACGCCCCTTCTACATCAGAAAGAGGTTCGCCCTGCTCTATATACCCGTAGCCGGTTTCTGGCCGGGTTGGGGTCATACCAAAGGTTACAATGCGCCCTAGCGCCGCCGCTTTGATGGCTTTATCCATTACCTGCATCAAAACCTGCTGCTCGGTAATCTCAGCATCGGCAGGCATCATCCATAATATAGCCTGCGGATTAGTTTGGGCCGCCAATAATGCCGCAGCGGTGATAGCAGGCGCTGAGTTACGGCCCACAGGCTCCAGAACAATCTGGGCTTTTTCTGAGAGAACCTCCCTGACCTGCTCTGCAATAAGGAACCTATGCTCCTCATTACAAACAATAATAGGCGCAAGATAACGCTGCCCGCGCAGCAATGTCTCTTGCAGCATACTGCGATGGCTGATCAACGGCCAAAGCTGCTTGGGAAAACTGGCACGGGACATGGGCCATAATCTGCTCCCTGTCCCGCCAGACAAAACGACGGGTATGATCGGTGCTAATGAGGTCGGGCTTTCTGTCATACCAAGAGCTTTCTCGTTTCTTTATAAAGTCATGTTGTAGAATTCTGACCCACTTATGCCAGCTTTGTGGCATTTCGTCGCCTAGGCGTTTTCTCAAGAAAGAAGCTCTCTTCCAGCAGAACAAGCAATCATCCTGATTACGGAACCATAAGCAGAACACATGCGCTTAAGGCTGTTTTCAGGAGAATCAAGAAGAAAACATTACGAGAGTTTTATTTTTTTACTTGTTCAGCCTCTTCTCCGCATAAAAAAAGACCACTCTCCTAGATAAAAAACTAAGTTGTTCAGTCAAAATTGAACATTCTCTATTCACAAGAAAGAATAGGACATATATGAGTGAAACATTCAGAAAACAAAATATAATGGATGCACCATGACTGAGAACCAGAGCTACCCCATCATTCTTGATTTGGTTGCCGAGATTGTTTCCGCACATGTTTCTAACAACCAGACAGACCCGGCAACAATTCCTGCGCTGATCAAGGATGTCTATCAGGCCCTTAAAACAGCTGACCTGCCACAGAGCGAACCGGAAAAGCTTCAGCCTGCTGTTCCCGTAAAACGTTCGGTTTTTCCTGACTACATTGTCTGCCTTGAAGATGGCAAAAAGCTGAAAATGCTTAAGCGCCACCTGCAAAGCGCCTATGGCATGACTCCGGAACAGTACCGTGAACGCTGGAGCCTGCCGACCGACTACCCAATGGTTGCACCAAACTACGCTGAACGCCGCTCTACCCTTGCTCGTGAAATTGGCCTTGGCCGCAAAATTCACGCCACGACCGAAGGGGAAGAAACAGTAGGCCGTGGCCGCCGCAGCAAGAAGCAGGCTGGCTAAATTTTTCTGAAAAAGCCGGTGTGTATTGCTCTGGTTCCCGCACACCGGCATCTTACATATTGACGAAACCCACAGGTATAGCGAAAGTCAGATAACGCTATCTCTCACATAGCGGTAAGTTACACAGTTCTCTTGCAAAGCGCGTCTTTCCACTTTTCCTGCGCGCCCGTTTTCTCTGTCTTATTGTGTCAGATTGTACGAGCCTGGAAGGTAAACATGACCAAATCTGAACTCATCGCCGCTTTAATGAGAAAGCACCCTCACCTACAACTCAAAGATGTCACGTTAATCGTGAATACCGTTTTTGGTGCTATTTCTGATAGTCTGGCCGACGCAAACCGCGTTGAACTGCGGGGCTTTGGCGCTTTCTCAGTCAAGGAGCGAGACCCTCGCATTGGCCGCAACCCAAAAACTGGCGAGCAGGTTGAGGTGTCAAAGAAGTTCATTCCCTTCTTTAAAACAGGCAAGGAACTTCATGCACGGCTCAATAAGGACCGTGACATTCCATAAACTATTTACAGTTTAACCGTCACACAGTGCTGTGCCAGCTTTAGGTCTTCAACAAATCTGGCATATTCCCGTTGCTTGTCTTCCTGATTAGGCAGGCGCAATAGATAAGACGGATGGACAGTTACGAGGCCTTGTACGCTAGGCCCAAGATCAAAAATCCGTGATCTCTCCCGCGAAATAGTGACTGGGCGACCAAGCAGACTTTGCGCTGCCGTAACCCCCATCATCACAATAAGCTCCGGCTTAACAAGACGGCGCTCAGCGTCCAGCCATGGGCGACAGGCAGTAATATTCTCCTGCTCAGGCTTCTGATGCAGCCTATGGGAGCCGCGCCATGTAAACCGAAAGTGTTTAACGGCATTTGTCACATACACATCTGAGCGCGTAAGCGCTGCGTCCCGCAAAGCGCTATCAAACACCTGACCTGCTGGCCCGACAAAGGGGTGACCAGCTTTATCTTCCTGATCTCCCGGTTGTTCGCCCACCACCATAATCCGTGCCGTCCCCGGCCCTTCACCAAAAACGGTACGTTGAGCAGGCTTCCACAGCGCGCAAGACCGACAGTCCATTGCCTCTGCACCGAGTTGATCAAGAGTTTCCGCCTGCTGGCGCTCCGTCTCTGTCGGGATCAAGACAGTATTGGGGTAACCCTCCCAAGGCCAAGCTGCATCAGGCTGCCATAGGGATGATGCACGGCCTCCCTCACCAAAAAAGAGTGCACGCCCATCCCATTGCATACTGCGATAGGGCGTGTGGACCGCCCATCTTTCCGCGACACGAGCGCGACAAAATGCGGCGTTGGCTTCCAGAATATAATTATGAGGCTCATAGTACCAAGCATCCCGGCCACCGTTCCGGTAGTGCGCTGCAAATGCCTGACGAAACGCAGCGCTCTCCTGCTTTATACTCGTGACCCACTGGTCAACCAGTAGCCTGTCAGAGTCTATGTTGTCCTGTTGGAGGTCTAATCCCTCATGAACAACCCGATAGACAAGCTTGTAAAGCCGTGAAAAACGGTCTGGATCCTGTACTTGAATGGCAAGAACCAAACGCTCCACCAAACTCCGCGGCAGGGTCAGTGCGCCACCCGCTTCAGGTGCTTTCCAAACAGGGTGGGAGACGTTCTGACCAAAAATATCGGCGGATTTCAGGACCGACCATGAAAGCTCTTCTGGCCTTGTTCCTCTGGAAACGTGATAGCGTACTGCCTGCCGCCATGTGGCAAAATCTACCTCATGCGCCAGAACAATGTGTGTGACGCCTTCTTCACGCTCCATCAGCTTACCTTACTTCCGTAGTTTTCGCCGGACGCGCGCCACCAAACTGGCAAAATCCGTCAAACCAAAAAGATGCAACAGCACGGCGTAGAGCATAGCTCCTGCCAGCACCATGGCCCCCAGCCATAAGCCCCGCAGAAACAAACCATGGGGGAAAGTAATGACAGCCGTGAGGGCCCATAGCCCGCCCCCCATCACCCCAGATGCCACACAGGTTAACAGCAACCGCCGTTTTGTTTGTGCTTCCAACTCCAGCGCATTCCGTCTGCTCAGCAAAAACGCCAGACATGCAACGTTTAGACATGCAGCCAGACTGCTGGCTAATGGAGGCCCCACATAAACCAACGGTTTCATGAGCAGCAGGTTCAAAACCAGATTTAAAACCAGAATGCCTATGCCCACGTACACAGGCGTTCGTGTATCCCCCCGCGCAAAAAATGCAGGAGAAAGCACTTTCACCATGACAAAGGCGGGAAGACCCAAAGCATAGGCACATAACGCACGCGCTGAGAGCAAGGCATCCTGCTCGGTAAAGGAGCCGTGGCCAAACAGAACAATCATGATAGGCCCGGCCAACACCAGCAACCCGGCAACAGCTGGCAAGGTCAGGAGTAGAACATAATCAATTGATCTGTTCTGGGCGGCACGAGCGGCCTCATGCTCTCCGGCGGCCAAATGGCGCGTCAGAACTGGCAAAAGCGTTGTGCCAGCAGCAGCCCCCAGAACGCCGAGCGGCAACTGATTGATACGGTCAGCAAAATACATCAGTGAAACACTGCCGGAAGGCAGTAACGTTGCAATAATGGTATCAATGGTCAGGTTTATCTGCCCGACACCACTTCCTATAAGGCCTGGCACCATGCGTTTGAGCAACAAGTGCATACGCGGCGTAAATTTGGGAACCAGAGGCATCAGACCAAAACCGGCCTTGTGACACGACCAGAGTAACAGCCCTAACTGAACCACCCCTGACGCCGTAACCCCCCATGCCGCGGCGTAAGCCACATTGGGCATATAGGGGGACACAAACAGAATGGCGATAATGCCCACAACGTTGAAAGCCAGATAGGCGGCCGCTGCCATACTGAATTTATGCAGGCCATTGAGCACACCTGCCACCAAAGCCGCCGCGCAGATAAGGACCAGATACGGAAACGTAATACGGCTCAGGCTAACGGCAAGAGCATATTGCTGCCCCTCCCTCAGGAAGCCGGGGGCGATAACTGGCAAGATCTGCGGCATGAACACTTCGCCCAGCACACAGAGAGCGGTCAGCCAGACAAGCATGAGCCCTAAGGCACGGCGTGCAAAAAAACGCGCCTCGCTTTCCCCTTCCTTGGCAAGGATTGAAGAAAAAAGCGGCACGAAAGCCGCATTAAATGCCCCTTCCCCAAATAACCTTCGGAACATGTTGGGGAGTCTGAACGCTACCAGATACGCATCCTGGAGCGCACCGGCACCCATGAACGCCGCCAGAAGCTGGTCACGCACCAACCCGAGAATACGGCTGAGCATGGTCCAACCGCCAACAGTAAGGAAACTTCTGAACATGAGACCTGTATAGAAAAAGAGCCAAAGCCCGCATGGAAGGGGAGAGGCGGATACGCAAAACGTCTGTTCTGGTTCTTATGCCTGCATCAGGACGTAACTATGCTATCTAATACAGAATGCCTATCTCTATTCGTGCTGGTCCTCCACTCTGGAAAAGCACAAAACACTGACACAAAATAAGTCATCGCTCAGGCCAAAGGGAGTTTCATCAGGAATGCAAGACACCACGCCACAGGCCAAGATTTCCGGGCCGCCGCGCTGCACTCTTGTCAAGGCCAGCCACCGCTCCCGCAGGGGGCAAGAGATTGCGCGCAATGTTCTGGCGTTTTTCATCCTGGCCATTGCTCTCTACACCATTCGCGGTTTTATGCCGGCACTCATGTGGGGATGTGTTTTTGCGGTTGCCACGTGGCCGCTTTACACGCGGGCGCAGCTCTTCTGGCCCAAAGCAGCAAAAGGCTTATTACTTCCGTTCCTGTTTACCGCTGCCATGACCCTTATTTTTGTCATTCCGCTTCTGCTTATTACACTGGAAGCCGTGGGAGAGGCCCAGAGCGCCTTGAGCTGGCTGGAAAAAGCACGACAAACCGGTGTGCCTGTTCCCGAAGCCATCTCTCACCTGCCCTTCGGTCGCCAAACCTTGACGCAATGGTGGCAGGCCCACCTTGCCAACCCTAAAGACGTTTCCGGCCTTGTCGGTGCACTTGATAGTAAAGGCATGGCCGTTACCAAGGCGGTTGGCGCACAGGTTGCGCACAGAGGTACCTTGTTCTGCTTTTCTATCGTGACTTTGTTTTTCCTCTACAAGGACGGCTCTTCGGTGGTCCACCAGTGCCGCATTGCGTCACGCCGCGCTTTTGGCCGCAGAGGTGAAATTGTTGCCCGCCAGATTGTTGCGTCCATACATGGCACGGTGCAAGGCCTTGTTCTGGTGGGTATTGCCGAAGGCGTACTCATGGGTTTTGTCTATTTTCTGTGCGGCGCCCCGCATCCGGCCTTGTTCGGGGTTATTACCGGTGTTGCTGCCATGATCCCCTTTTGCGCCATGATCGCCATAGGGTTTGTCTCTCTGCTCATTCTGGCGCAAGGCGCATCAATGGCGGGCATTATTGCATTCTGCATTGGTGCAATTGTCATTTTTGTCGCAGATCACTTTATCCGCCCCGTCCTGATTGGCGGCAGCACGAAACTGCCCTTCCTATGGGTGCTTTTGGGTATTCTGGGAGGAGCTGAAACGTGGGGGCTGTTGGGGCTATTTGTTGGCCCCGCCGCCATGGCTGCGCTCGACCTTGTATGGCGCCGCTGGACTGTTGGGAGTTCCCGCCGCCAAAACCAGATAGAGACCTGACAACAAAAAAGGGTGTTCATTAAGAACACCCACAGCACTTTCTTATTGTAAGGAAAGTCTCAAGCAAACAAGATATCGGGCAGGCGGGATTCGAACCCACGACCCCCAGTCCCCCAGACTGATGCGCTACCAGACTGCGCTACTGCCCGTTTGCTTGGTGAAGAGGTCTTTAGCAGCCTCTCCAGAAAGGCACAAGTCACCCTTTCTCTTTTTTATGCAGAAAGACGCTGCCTTAAAGACTGCAACTCAACCAGAATATCCTCAAGATCCTCGCGCAAACGCTGATTTGCTTGCTTCAGTTCCGCAACCTCTACAGCCTGCGTCTCATTAACAGACGAAGACACTGCGTGAGGTTCTGCCTGCGCTTCCTCGGCAGAAGAATCCTCTTCGGACTGCAAGGATTCTACCGTTGCCTCAGACAAAACGGGAAGAGAATCTTCTGATGAAGATGATGTATCGTCCTGCTCTGCTACAGGGGGCGCATCAGTAACGACTGCACCCTCTCCGTAATGCCCAAGCGTGTGCTCAGTTGTGCTATCTTCAACATAATGAGCGCCTGCATGAACGAGCGTATCTTCGCTTGCCGCACGATCGCCCTGCTCTGCCTGAGTATCTGTCACGTCCCAAGCAGAAAGAGAGGCTTCTTCTGCAATATCATTTTCCGGCTGCGCAATGCGGCCACCATCCACGACCTCACCGACAGAAAAATCATCCGATGCGCCCGAAGAAATGGGATGTTCAGCCGTTGCATCAGGCATCTCTGGCTCTGCACTGACCAGAGGCTGTTCGCCCTCTCGCAAAAGGCGTTGAACGCCTTTAACGGTGTAGCCTTTTTGATACAAAAGATCGGCTATGTATTTCAGGAGATCAATGTCGGACGGACGATAATAACGCCGCCCACCGCCCCGTTTAAGCGGACGGACCTGTTCAAAACGCGTTTCCCAAAACCGTAAAACGTGCTGAGGGACATGCAACTCATCAGCGACTTCGCTAATGGTCCGAAAAGCGTTCGGACCTTTTTCCGAGTGCAGAAATTCTTCTTCGACCGAAGGCACGTTCTCGGCTTCAATCGGCTGTAAATTAGGGTCAGTCATTATCATCTTCAAAGCCTGCATCAACAGACTCATGGTTTACTTGTGCACGGAGAAGCTGACTTGGTCGAAAGACCAGCACAGAACGGGGCAATATTGGCACTTCCTCCCCCGTTTTGGGATTACGCCCACTCCGTTGGCCTTTCTGGCGAACAGAGAACGTCCCGAAACCACTGATTTTCACACTCTCCCCCTCTTCAAGGGCGAGCATCACCGTTTCCAGAATATCTTCCAGAAAAACGGCTGAATCTTTCCGGGACAGCCCAACCTGCTGATAGATAGTTTCTACCAGAGACGCACGCGTGACAGTTTCCATAGCCCTGAGCCTAGCATGTAAAAAAGGGCCGTCAATTCACTCCGTGTGACAAGTAGGCCATCACGCCAGAAAAATTACATCCGCGCGAGGGCAGAGCCCCACGTCAAGCCGCCACCCAATGCTTCCATCAGCACCAGATCTCCCTTTTTGATGCGGCCATCACGCACTGCTTCATCAAGCGCCAAGGGAATCGATGCGGCGGAAGTATTGGCATGACGATCAACGGTCACCACCACCTGTTCTGGCGGCAAACCAAGCTTTTTACCAACGCCTTCAATAATACGGATGTTGGCTTGATGCGGCACCAGCCAAGAAACATCACTGTAGGACAGGCCTTCAGCCTCCAGCGCTTCATCCACTGAAGAAGAAAGTTTAGCTACGGCGTGCCGAAACACATCACGCCCGTTCATTTTTAAGTGACCACTCATCTCTGGGCGGCCGACTGCGCCATCAACATACAGCAGGTCCCCTGCCGTACCGTCAGAATGAAGATGTGTTGACAGAATACCAGCCTCACCAGCCTGATCTGTACCAGACAGAACAACCGCGCCTGCGCCGTCACCAAACAGCACACAGGTCCCGCGGTCTGACCAGTCAACAATACGAGAATAGACCTCGCTGCCAATGACCAGCACGTTGCGGGCCAAACCGGAGCGAATAAAAGAATCGGCTGTAGAAAGCGCAAAAATGAAGCCGGAACAGGCCGCGGCAATATCAAAGCCGAAGCCCTGCGTCATACCCAGTTCAGCCTGAATGCGGACAGCAGTGGCTGGGAAAGCCTGATCTGGCGTGGAGGTTCCAACGATAACCGCATCAATATCTGTGGCAGCCAGACCGGCATACTCCAGCGCACGGCTGGCCGCTTTTGCCCCCATGCTGGCTGCCGTATCGTCAGGGCCAGCAATATGACGGCGGGAGATACCGGTACGGGTTTTTATCCATTCGTCAGAGGTCTCAAGCCGGGCTGCCAGTTCATCGTTAGTTACGACCCGATCCGGCAGAAAGCTGCCAAACCCTACCAGGAGCGAACGTCTCGCCATCTCTGTTCTTTCATTATCCAGCCGCTTACGCCAACACCAGTTATGGGCGAAGCTCTGCGTACGTGTGCCTCAGGACGCTATAACTGCTGGTTCGCGCTCTGCAACACTCTGCTGATGGGAAAGAAGCGCCCCCATGTGGGACAAACGCTCACGAATACCATCGTTGAAACCATGCGTTACCATGTCCATGGCGACATCAACGGCAGCGGCAAAACCTTCGGCGTCTGTGCCACCGTGAGATTTTACAACAACACCATTTAAACCAACGAATACAGCGCCGTTATAGCGGCGCGGGTCTAGCCACTCCTTCATTCGCTCCAAACCGGGGCGAACCAGAAGGTAGCCAAGCTTGGCCACCAGGCTGCGACTAAAGACCTGACGCAGGAGCGTGGTGGCCATTTTCAGCGCACCCTCACCCGTCTTGAGCGCAACATTGCCTGTAAAACCGTCTGTCACCACCACATCGGTGGTGCCTGCGGTAATATCATGCCCTTCAACAAACCCATGAAACTGGGATGCCAGAGGGCTTTCACGCAGGACTTCGGAAGCAATGCGCAGCTTCTCGTCACCCTTCAGTTCTTCAGAACCGATGTTAAGAAGGCCGATACGGGGGGCGGGCAAGCCTAGTACGGCTTTTGCAAACGCCTCTCCCATAACCGCAAATTCTACGAGATTACGCCAGTCACAGACCACATTGGCCCCGAGGTCGAGCATGACCACATCGCCTTTAATGGTAGGACTGATAGCTGCCATGGCAGGGCGTGAAATGCCAGGCAGGGTTTTGACCACTATTTTGGCCAAGGCAAGCATGGCACCACTATTGCCGGCAGAAACAACGCCACGAGCCTTACCGCTTGCAACAGCATCCATCCCCAGACGCATGGAAGACTTCCGGACCCGCAGGGCCGCAGTTGGCTTCATGTCCATGGGGATGGACTCATCTGTATGCCAGATGGTGCAGATGGCTTCTGCTTTCGGGTGCCTGGCAAGCAGCGGGCGAAGCTTTGCTTCATCGCCCGTCAGAAGCACACGCATACCGGGGTGACGATCAGCAGCGATGGCGAGTCCGGCAACGACCACATCGGGAGCCCCGTCCCCACCCATTCCGTCCACAGCCAGGCTGAAAGCCTCGCTTTGCTCTGAAGGGGAAGTTTCTGGAATCTCTCTATTGCTCATGCCTGCTTCTCTGCCATGCCGCAGATGCCCACTCCTATACGTGCTATGCGCCCTTAACAGTCATGACAACAGATCAAAGGCACTCACCTGAAATCAGGCGCGAACAGCAACTTTCAGTGCTTTGCCTGCGGCAATCACTTCACGACCATCATAGTGGCCGCAGTGGCTGCAGATGTTGTGCGGGCGCTTCAGTTCACCGCAGTTTGAGCATTCAGCGAAAGCTTCAGCAGTCAGAGCCTGATGGCTGCGACGCATGCCACGGCGTGAAGGCGAGGTTTTTCTTTTAGGTACAGCCATGGGCCCGAGCCCCTCCAAAACAATTCTTTAGCGACTGCACACAGCACAGAATGCCGTGCAGCAGACAAACAAAACAGGTTTATTAACCAGATTGAGCGCGGGCTGTAGCAGAGAGCTGTTGCTTTCGCAAGCAACAGCTCAAGAAAACCCGTGTTTGCACATTAGCTATCTTTACGGCGCAACCGTTCAAGTTGAGCAAACGGATTAACGCGCTCTGCCTGCGCTTCTTCACGCGCTCTTTTTTCTACCTCTTCTTCCTTCATGACAACCCCTTTGGGTAGTTTGGCATCTGGAGCATGCGGATAGAGAGGCAAATCCAGGGCAAACTGTTCAATCGCAGCTTCACCAAGATCAACGGAGTCTCCTTCGTAGGGGATCTGGTCGATGGCCTCCAGATCAGGCTCTCCGCTCTCCTCAAAATGTTCTTCAGGCACAAATTCTACCGTAAAGGAGCCTGCCAGCACGTCCTCAAAAGGTTCAAGGGTCACAACGCAGTTCTGCTTGAAGCGTGCTGCCAGAGCGCCCTGAGCTGTCACCACATTCCGCCGGCCTACCTGCAACTGGTATTTGCAACGCAGCAGGCTGACTTCAGGCAAATTCAAGCGGGCGGCAATCTGCACGCACTCTTCAGCCGTGGCTTCCACTGTAATAGAAAGACCGCCAACTCCGATTCGGCGTACTGCGGTAGGGCGGGAAAATTCGGACTTAGGAGCCATGTAAACCTCCTGAAAAACACCAGCATGAGAGACGGCGCGGCATACGTCACACCTCACGAACAGGTAAGGCACGGTTCATGCCGTATCATAAAGTAAGGGTACCGTAAGACCTTGATGTGCATTTTTGCGGCAAAAACGAAGGCATGTGGTATTCAGTAATTGACGCACCGCGCCCGTTGGGGCATCCGACAAGGGAGCTATACCTTTTTGCAAGAGGGTACAGCCATGCGTTTGATGACCAATGACCGCACAACCCGGGGTGCCCGACAGACCATGATGCAGCAACGCTCACACACAATGGCGCGTCTTCGTAAAGCTGGCAGCCTTCTTGCTGCCCTTGGCGTTCTGTCTGGCTGTGCAGTCTTCCGTCCCACACCCATTCCGCGTGGCTCGCTGGTTGAAGCAGATGACTACAACCAGCTTATTCCGGGCACCAGCACGCGGGCGGATGCCGTTGACCTTCTAGGGTCATCCACAACGCGTGGCGCGTTTGATGACAACACATGGATTTATATTTCCATGACAACCTATCTCCGCCCCATGGATTTTCCGGGCGTGAAGAAACAGCAGGTTGTTGTGCTTAAGTTCAATCAGGCCGGTACGCTGGACAGCCTGCGCACCCTGAGCCGGAAAGATGCACGCCCGGTTGCCATGATCAGTCAGGTTACCCCCACACCGGGCACCAGCATCAATATTCTTCAGCAAATTCTGGGTAACGTGGGCCGTTACAACCCCATGCAGAACCTTATGGGCGCTGGCAGCACCACGGGCACAGGCATGATGGGGCAGAACTCCGGCCCCGGCCACTTTGGTTCCGGTAACTCTCTCTAAAATATCCTGAGACCGTAAGCGCAGCCCCGCTGCGTTTACGGCAGAATAATTCTTACACGCAAACCGCCCTGCGGCGAGGTCGAGAGCTCCATCTCCCCGCCATGGGCCCGCACGATGTCTCGCGCAATGGTCAGGCCAAGCCCTGTCCCACCGCTTCTACCGCCGCTCTCAAAAGCCCTGAAAACAGCAGCGTGCTGCTCCGCCCGTATGCCGGGTCCGTCATCATCCACCAGCAGACATATCCCTTCCGGGATGACACGCGCCTTAAGCGTAATGCCGCCCCCATGCCTGCGGGCGTTATCCAGCAAATTCATGAGTGCACGGCGCATGGCATCTGGCCGCATGACGGCCTGCAAGTCCTTCTGGACACTGACAGCATAAACGGTCGCCCCCGCCCGCCGTGCAGCAAACACTACATCATGCAGGAAAGGGGCTACTTCAACCGGCACGGGTGTTTCCGCCCCTTCCCCGCGCGCGAAGGAGAGGTAACTGTCGATCATGTGTTCCATCTCGACCACATCGCCAATCATGTCCTCCACGTCTTCCTTGAGGGCCTCCGCCTGTACGGTTCCCCTCTGTGGTATCATGGCCAAAGACAGACGAATGCGGGTCAAAGGTGTTCTCAAATCATGCGAGACACCAGCAAGAACCCCGGTACGCTGGGACACAAAGCGGAAAATCCGGTCCTGCATCCGGTTAAAGGCTATCGCTGCCTTCCGAACCTCCTGCGCCCCTTCTGGCTTGATTGGCCCTATATCCCGCCCCAAACCAAATTGCTCCGCAGCATGGGCCAGCCGGCGGATAGCCCGCACCTGATTACGCATAAACAGGCTGGCAATGGTGAAAAGCAGTAAGGAACTGCCCAGCGCCCACGCCACAAAAAGCCAGATCTGGCCCATATCCAACCGTTTACGAGGGGCCTCCACCTCCAGCACACCGTCACTGAGCTGAATGGAGATCAGCACCGTATGCGGGTCATTATGCCAGTTTATGAAAAACGGTTTGTCGATTGTTTCTTGCAGAGCATGCGCCAGGTCTTCATCCATCGGGCCTAGAACATGATTGAACCCTGTCCGCCGCAGTCGTGCATTGGGCTTCCATGTCTCAACAAGCAGCAAATGGTCCCGCGCCTGCGCCACAAACCATTGTTTGTCGCTCTGTTTTTGCAGTTTTTCCAACGCATTGAGGGACAGAACTATTTCGGCCGCCACAGCACTGGAAAGGCGGCGGGAGGCAACCTTAAGAAAATTACCGTAAAAAAGTTCGAGAGAAATGGCCTGCGTAATCAGCAAAGGTATGAAGACGATCAGCAAGGAGCGTCCCAGCAGGGAGCGCGGCAAAACCCGACGCACGGATTTTTCCACCCTGCGGGACTGGAGAACCTTGCGGGGAAAATAATGGAACGTCTGCCACCCCATGGGGGTTACTGCACACCGGGCTTGAGCACATAACCCCGGCCCCGAATGGTGTGAAGAAAGCGTGGTTCGCGCGGGTCAGGTTCTATACGACGGCGGAGCCGTGTGACCTGTACGTCCACGGCGCGTTCTCCAATTTCCGCCATATCAAGGGCACGAGCAATTTCATCCCGCGTGAAAACGTCATTGGGTCTGCGGGCCAGCACGGACAAAAGTGCCGCCTCCCCGCCAGTAAGGTGAATATTACCTTCCGGGCCGGATAAAAGAGCTCTCACCGGGTCAAACTCTTTATCCCCCAGCCGAATAATACGCAGATTATCGGCTGCGGGAGCAGGAGCAAGCCGCCGCAGGTGAGCTTTTAGCCGTAACAGCAGCTCGCGTGGCTCAAATGGTTTGCCCAGATAATCATCTGCCCCTGCCTCCAGACCAGAGATGCGGTCTTCCGGTTCGCCACGGGCTGTCAGCAGAATAACCGGAAATTCCTGCCGCGCTTCACGCAGGGCACGGGTTAATTCCAACCCATCTTCTCCCGGCATGGTCACATCCAGCACCATAGCGTCTGGCTGGATCCCACCCAGAGCTTTCCGGGCTTCCGCAGCATTGGCGGCAACACTGACTCTCAGCCCGTTTTCGGAAAGATAGCGCTGCAACAGCCGCCTGAGCCGTGCATCATCATCCACAACGATAACGTGAGGGGCTGTACCTTCTTCGTATGTAAAATCGTGCGGATTATGCGCCATGACGTCCCTTCTTTCGCGCTGTACCTTCATCAGCCACCAGAGCACGACTGCTTTCCGAGAGCATCCCCCACATGACGCGACGGAACCCCTCAACAGCAGCGCCACCTGCCTCCCGGTAAGCGCCCATCAAACGGTGCTTTGCCGCAGCAAAAAGCTCAGCCTCAACAGTCTGGCCTGCTTTGCTCAAACGTAAAAGCTTTTGCCTCCGGTCACGCAGGCAGGACTCGCTTTCAAGGTAGCCGCGCTCCTGCATTTCCCCCAACGTACGGCCAAGGCTTTGCTTGGTTACGCCTAAAATGTCCTGCAGGCGGCTGACAGGAATGCGGGGGCTGAAGGCCAACACCTGCAATACCCTATAATGCGCCCGGCCAATGCCATGCTCTTCCAGAATCGGAGATACGGCTTCCGCCATATCGCGCCCGGCCAGAAACATCATGGTTTGAGCAAGACGAATCTGCTCTTCCCGTAAAAAGAGCAGCCCTGCACCAGCTTCATCCGTTGGGCGATACCCGCTCATGCTCAGATCCAGTTTTTTAGGCTGCTTCAGCAGAGGTGGCGGTATGAACAGAGCTAGGCTCAGGCCGCATAAACACGCCCAACAGGCGCGTTTTGAGTTTGCCTATCCGCAGAACGCCAGCAAGCCGGTGCTCAACAAACCGCGCCATATCAGCCTCGTTCTGCCCTCTGGCCAGCCAGAACAGAAGGGTTGCCGCATATACGCTTCCCAACGTCAGGCGCTTGGTCACGTAGGTGACGCCGGAAGACTCATCCTGCGCGGCCTGCCAGATGGCGTTAACGGTCCGCAACATGCTGCGCCGCAAAGCCCCCCCGGCGCAGGGGGCTGCCAGCACGCCAAAACCGCTTCTGGCTCCAGTACGCATGGCTCTATCAACCGGCAGACGTAGCAGGAGCGCCTGCTTAACCCGCTGGCTCAAGCGCTCTTCCTCACAACTCAGCATGGCGGAAAGCATGTCCCGGTCACACAGGTCAGACCAGGATTCAACCATCTCTACCGGCCCACCGGGAAACAGCAGGTCAGCCTCCGGTCCGGCAACGTCCCGCAATGTGGCCATCCGCCACCCGCGTTCCCCTGCAACAGCGGCCACTTTACGCAGGGCTTCATCCCGCACAGCATCCCGCTCCAGCGGGGCTGGCATACTGCTTGCTGCCAGTCCTGCGACTGCAAAAGAAATTGCCTGCTGTATTTTCAGCCCAGCCGAAACATTCATGCCCTTACCCCGTACCGTACCATTTCCGCCTCAAAACCAAGACGGCCTAAATCTGTCATGCGCATGGGATAGAGAATCCCGTCCAAATGGTCCATTTCATGCTGCATAACGTGCGCCCGGAAACCAGAAGCCACACCGTTAATGCGTTTGCCAGCCTCGTCATAGCCCGCATAACGGACCCGCTTGTAACGCGGCACTTGCCCGCGCAAACCGGGAATAGACAGGCACCCTTCCACCCTTGGGATCATCTCATCATCCACCGGCTCAAGCTCAGGGTTGAGAATAATCTGGACATCAAGGGCCGGATCATCTTCTCCCTCACTACGGGCCTGCGGCACGGAGTAGAGAAAAAGCCTTTTTGAAACATGCACTTGTGGCCCCGCAAGCCCAACACCACCTGCATCCGCCAATGTCTCTCTCATATCAGAGATAAGGCGCTGGATGTCCGGTGCCGTAACGTCCTCAATTTGGGTCGCCCGTTGGAGTAGAACCGGGTGACCCATACGTGCAATTTTAAGAATGGCCATGTTTCTCTCCTTCTTGCAGCCGCACTCTGTCACAAGAGTTTGTTGATAAGAAGCAAGAACGAATTGTGTCTTTCCGCAAGCCCGTGTTATAGAGGCCGCCAATAGAGGAATCGGCATGTGCCTTGCGTGCTGCCTGCTCCTTTTTTTATATCACTTCAAAACCGGGGTAACCGGGTTTTCTGAAACAGGGGTTAGTGACCAAGTGCACGTTCTCGTCCGTGACAACAATGTCGATCAGGCTCTAAAGGCACTCAAAAAGAAAATGCAGCGCGAAGGCATTTTCCGCGAAATGAAGCTGCGCCGCCACTTTGAAAAGCCGTCTGAGCGTAAAGCTCGTGAGTCTGCTGAGGCAGTTCGTCGCGCTCGCAAGATGGAACGCAAGCGCCTGGAACGCGAAGGCTTCTAAGCCTTCCCTTCAGGGATCAAAAAAAGGGCCGGACCACCACATGGTGTCCGGCCTTTTTCTTTGTCTAGCTGCCAACCTTAACTTGGCAGTATCATACGGAAGAACCAGCCGCTCCCAATCCCTACCAAAACGGTAACCAGTAACGAGCAACGCATAGCCGCTACGAGTGTCACGGTCAGCGCCAGTAAATCTGCCATCCGGCCTGAGGCAAAATCAGGCGCGAGTACGGCTATCAACACGCAGCCGGGCGCTGCTTCCATTACTTTGGCTGTGCGGGGCGCAATATGCTGCCGGTTTAACAAGAGATAGCCGCCAATACGCGTGCAATATGTGGCAAGAGCCATCAATAACAGGGTGAGAACAGTCATGACCGTGCCTGCACCCATGCAACCGCTCCGCCTGACACTGCTCCCAGCGGGACGTACCAGCCTTTAGGTAAAACCATATAAGCGGCAACGGCCACGCCAAGACTGACACCCCACGGCAAAGCCGAAGCCATGCCTTTCCACATACCGCGCAGCAATACAAAAAATACTGCTGGAAAAGCCATATCAAAACCGTATCGGCTCACGTCTCCCATAATCGGTCCGGCAACCGCCCCTATTGCGGTACCAATGACCCAACTCATATACAGGCAGAGGGAAACACTCATATAATAAGGCAGGCTAAACCCTGTTTTACGGGCATCCGTCAGGCTTAAGGCCCATGTTTCATCACACATGAAAAACAGGCAAAAGAGCATTTTGTTGCGTGGGATAGCACGCAAATACGGTGCCAGTGCCGCACCCATAAGCAGATGACGGCTGTTTACAAGAAACGTGACGCCCACAATGAGCAGGATATGTGGGGGAGATGTCCACAACCCCACAGCGGCAAATTCCGAGCCACCTCCAAAATTCAGCCCTGTCATCATAGGCACTTCAAAGAGGGCAAAACCACGCATCCGGGCTTGCGCACCAAGCACAAGACCAAACGGAATAAAGCCCAGCATAATAGGCAAAGCAGAACGCAGACCGCGTAAGACCTCCATGCGCGTAGACGGAGGACAGTGGGAAGCAGAGGCAACCTGCACGATAGGGTTTCCAGACAGGAGAAAAAGGAGACCTGTTTATAGCAAACACCCCAAAGCAGGTGTGTGCAAAATCATCTCCAAAACTCTGAATTATTAGAGTAATATGCTAATAACTCTTTTTAGAAAGAAATTTTATGCCATCAGTCTTGGACAGAATAGATAAACGTATTTTGGCCGCGTTGCAGCGAAACGGCCGTATGAGCAATGTGGAACTGGCAAAAGAGGTTGGGCTCTCCCCTACCCCATGCCTGAGGCGTGTCCGAATGCTGGAAGACGCTGGCATTATCGACCGCTATGTTGCCTTGCTCAACCCGACAAAACTGGGTGTGACAACCACCGTATTTGTGCGCGTCTGGCTGGAAGGGCAGGATGAAGATACCGTCAGCCACTTTGTGAAAGCCATTCAGGCGTCACCAGAGGTTGTAGAGTGTCATTTAATGGCAGGTGACTGTGATTTTCTGTTGCGCGTTGTTGCAAAAAATATTGAGACCTACCGCCAGTTTCAGGCGGAGCATCTTGCTCGCGTTAAAGGGGTGCGCAGTTTAAAAACCGATATTCCCATGCAAAAAGTCAAACTATCGTGGGAAATTCCATTGTAAAATCACGTCACAAAAAAAGCCCCCTTCTTGTGAAAGGGGGCTAATTCAACGCGTAGCGTGCGTTCGGGTTTAGTGTTGTTTGTCCATTAAACGGTGAGACAGATACACTGCTTCCAGTGCTCTCTCATGCGCCACTTCTGGTGCGTTTACAGTACCGGAATGCCCACCTTCTATATCTTCATAATAGAAAAATGGCTTTTTGAACGCGTCCAGCTTCGCGGCAAACCGCCGGGC
Organism: Acetobacter cibinongensis; assembly: GCF_000963925.1. Classification (GTDB taxonomy): domain Bacteria; phylum Pseudomonadota; class Alphaproteobacteria; order Acetobacterales; family Acetobacteraceae; genus Acetobacter; species Acetobacter cibinongensis. The sequence continues at coordinate 61,913 of NZ_BAMV01000016.1, read as the reverse complement.
ATGCACCGGCCCCACCCTATCATCGCTTGTCGCGGTAAAGATGAAAGGCGTTGGGTAGGTGACATCAGCCTTGAGGTGATGCAGCGGGGAAATCTTTTTCAGGAAGTCTGCTTCTTTCGGCACAGACATTGATCCGTACTCATCCGCCCACGATGCACCAGCAGACATGGTTTCAAAATTTTCCATATCCAGCAAAGGCACGCCTATAATAACTGCGTTCCAGAGGTCCGGATGCTGCACCATTTCAGCGCCAGCCAGCAGTCCCCCGTTAGAGCGGCCCCGAATACCCAAATGCGCCGTGCTGGTAATTTTGCGGGCCACCAGATCCTGACCAACGGCTGCAAAATCATCATACACTTTCTGGCGGCCAGACTTGCGCCCTGCTTCGTGCCATTGCGGGCCAAATTCGCCCCCGCCACGAATATTGGCAACAACATACACCCCCCCGCGCTCCAGCCAGAGCTTACCGATTTCCGGCGCATAGGTGGGTGTGTAAGAAACCTGAAAACCACCATAAGCTGTCAGCAAGGTTGGGTTGGCGCCATTCAACTTCATGTTGCGTTTATGAACAACAAAGTACGGTATCCGTGTACCATCTGGAGACTGAGCCCAGAACTGCTCCGTCTGAAGGTTAGCCGACTTGAAGCGTGCAGGCGCACTCTTAACTTTATGCGGCTGCCCGTCCTCTCCTAACAGCCAAAGCTGTTCTGGCTCAAGGTAGCTTTCAACGCTCAGGAAAGCCTTGTCGGACTGTTTGTCAGTATCAACAATATGAATGGATGCCATATCCGGCAGGTCCAAAACCTGGCCGCTCCAGGGCCGCCCTGGCTGCACGGCTGTAAAGCGCATTGCACGACCACGCACATTGTCAAACAGACTGACCAGAACAGTATTTTTGGTAACGCCAACCTGATCAATGGATTGGGATGGATCTGGCGTGAAGATAACCTCCACCCCACGTTCCGTATTTTTTGGATCTACAGAAACAAGGCTACCAGCAGGTACCAAAGGCATCCCTTCGGGCTGCCAGTCTTCCTGCACAGAGAGCACTAGACGACCTTTAAGCAGACCGTGAATTTCACTTTTTGCTGGCAGTTTCAGCCAACGCAGCGTGTCACCTTCCACTACAGCATAGTGTGACTCAAAAAACGTCTGGCTCCGCTGTATCAGAACCAGCTTGCCTCCATCCCCGTCCGTCAGTGTCATGGGGGCAACCATCATGTCTGATGGTGCGCCGCGATACACTTCCTTTTCCTGCCCCGGTGCTGCCCCACGCACCATTTTTTTCACAATGAAGGGGTAACCGGACGGCGTCAGGCTTGCGCCTTTATCATCCCACTCCCGCGCCAGCAGAACCGTGTTCTCATCCACCCAGGCTTCCTGCTGTTTGGAGCGGGAAAAGGTAAAGCCGTTAGGCACGAACTCGCCGGTGCGCGTATTGTACTCACGAAGCGTATCTGCGTCCTCTCCTCCATTGGAGAGAATGACCAGGCATTTTTCGTCTGCTGGCGCCAGACAGTCTGCGCCTTTAAAAACCCAATTTGCGTGGTCTTTGGCTGCAAGCGCATCAATGTCGAGCTTGATCTGCCAGGCCGGTGTGGTGGAGAGGTAAGACTGCTCAGACGCCGTACGCCAGATACCATGGGGATGCTGGGCATCCTGCCAGAAATTCCAGATACCACCCGCCAGCAGTTGCGGTACGGCAAGCCGGTCTGGCGCCTGAAGCACTGCTAGAGTGCTTTTGTAGAACCCTTCATAACGCTTGTCTTTTTCCAGCGTGGAGGTGGTATGGCGGTTTTGTGCCCTTACCCAGTCCAGCGCCTGCTTACCGTGAATATCGTTCAGAAAAGAAGTGTCTTTCTGCGCCCCGCCTGTTTGAGTTTCAGCATGAGCAGCCGCACCCGCCATAACCAGCGCTGATGCCGCGCACGTCAGTATCCAACGTCCCAGACGCATTAAGAATGCTCCTTATTCTGTGCATAGTGTCGCAATAATTTCAGAACTCTACCGCAAAGACCCCACGATGTCGTTGCTCATCTGAAACTATGCATATTTTTAGCTAATTCTTGGAAAAACCGTTTGAAATGGCGGCCTTGACCCTGACCGCCATGCCCCCCCCTCCCCACGTCACTGTGGAAAGGAGAAGGAGTTATGCAGGCCTTAGGCCTGCACGTTACCAAGTTCGTTCACAATTGCCGCACCCATTTCCGAGGTACTGACACGTGTTTTCCCGTCACTCATGATATCCGCAGTCCGCAAGCCTTTGGCCAGCACGGCAGACACCGCGTCTTCCACCAGCACTGCTTCGGCCTGCATGTTCAGGGAATAACGCAGCAACATGGCGAAAGAGAGTATCTGGGCAATCGGGTTGGCAATGCCCTGCCCAGCAATGTCGGGTGCACTACCATGAATGGGCTCATACAGAGCAGGACAACGGCCTTCATTATCAACCGCACCCAGGGTCGCGGAAGGCAGCATGCCGAGGCTGCCCGTCAGCATGGATGCAAGGTCTGACAGCAGGTCACCAAACAGGTTGCCTGTTACCAGAACGTCAAACTGGCGCGGGTTACGCACCAGCTGCATGGCGCAGTTATCCGCCAGCATGTGAGAGAGTTCAACGTCCCGATACTCACGGGCATGCAGGTCTGTCACAACCTCTTTCCACAGCAGGCCGCTTTCCATCACGTTGCATTTTTCAACGGAACAGACACGGTTGGACCGTTTACGCGCCAGATCAAATGCCACGCGAGCTACGCGCTCAATTTCTGCGGTGGTGTAAACTTCTGTGTTGATACCGCGCTTGCTGCCATCTGGCAGGGTTTCAATCCCGCGTGGGTTACCAAAATAGATCCCGCCCACGGTCTCACGCACGATCATGATATCCAGACCGCGCACCACATCAGGCTTCAGCGTGCTGGCATCAACCAGAGCATCAAAAACTTTTGCCGGACGCAGATTGGCAAACAGCGCCAGTTCCTGACGCAGTTTCAAGATGGCAAGCTCAGGGCGTTTGTCAAAACCCACATGGTTCCAGCGCGGGTCACCGACGGAGCCAAACAGAACAGCATCGGCCGCACGGGCTTTTTCAACCACCTCATCACGCAGTGGCTCACCGTATTGCGCCAGAGAGGCTCCGCCCACCAGGTCCTCACTGATATCAAAGGAAAGCCCGCGGTTTGCTTCCAACCAGGAAATAATATGGCGCACTTCCTGCATAACTTCCGGGCCAATACCGTCACCCGGCAGAATAAGCAGCTTTTTAGTAGGCTGGCTGGACATGGAACTCTCCAAACAGATTAATCAATGGAAATTGCAGGCATCCAGGGGCGTTCTTGCGCAACCTGGCTTTCAAACGTTTTGATCTCCCCTTCATGCTGGAGAGTCTGGCCAATATCATCCAGACCTTCCAGCAACATGTGCTTACGGAAAGGGTCAATCTCAAACGGCACTTCTTCACCATCAGGACGGATAACGACCTGACGCGGCAGATCAACCGTCAGGCGAGCATTGCTGCCCATTGCTGCATCACCCATCAGGGCGTCGCACACATCCCGCGGCAGACATACCGGCAAAATACCGTTCTTAAAGCAGTTATTGAAAAAGATATCTGCAAAAGACGGCGCAATAACGCAGCGGATGCCAAAGTCGAGCAGCGCCCATGGAGCATGCTCGCGTGAGGAACCACACCCAAGGTTCTCATGCGTGATCAGGATTTCAGCTTTACGCCACGGCACCTGGTTCAGCACAAAATCCGGGTTTTCAGAGCCATCCGGACGATAGCGCATGCTATCAAACGCATGTTTGCCCAAGCCTGTGCGCTGGGTGGTTTTCAGGAAACGTGCCGGGATAATTTTGTCTGTATCAATATTGGCTTCCGGCAGCGCCGCAGCCACAGCAGACAGAACCGTAAATTTATCCATTATGCCAGTTCCCTTACATCTGTCAGGCAGCCAGTTACAGCAGCAGCAGCAGCCATGGCAGGAGAGAGCAAGTGAGTACGCCCCCCCGGCCCCTGCCGGCCTTCAAAGTTGCGGTTGGACGTTGAGGCACAACGCTGCCCCGGTGTCAGACGGTCCGGATTCATGCCCAGGCACATGGAGCATCCAGCCTCACGCCACTCAAACCCGGCATCCAGAAAGATCTTGTCCAGACCTTCCTCTTCCGCCTGACGTTTGACCAGACCAGAGCCAGGAACAATCATGGCGCGCACGCCTTCAGCCACTTTGCGGCCCGCTGCAATATGCGCTGCGGCGCGCAGGTCTTCAATCCGACTGTTGGTGCAGGACCCTATGAACACCACATCCACAGGGGTTCCTGCAATTTTCTGGCCAGCGTCCAGCCCCATATAGTCCAGCATACGCACCATTTGAGCGCGCTTGGCTTCATCCTGTTCCAGTGCGGGGTCTGGCACTGTATCCGTAATTGCCAACACTGTTTCAGGACTGGTGCCCCATGTCAGGCTAGGGGCAATATCTTCCGCCCGTAGCGTAACTTCCTTGTCAAAATGCGCACCTTCATCCGTAGAGAGTGTGCGCCAGTATGCCACAGCCTTGTCAAAGTCATCGCCTTTGGGGGCAAAGGGACGGCCTTTTACATAGTCAAATGTGGTATCGTCTGGTGCTACCAGCCCGGCACGGGCCCCGGCTTCAATGGACATATTGCACAGGGTCATACGGCCCGCCATGTCCAGACCACGGATAGCCGAGCCAGCAAATTCCATAACATGGCCTGTGCCGCCCGCCGTGCCAACATGGCCAATAATAGCCAGCATGATGTCCTTGGCAGACACACCGGCACCGGGTGTGCCCTCAACAGTCACGCGCATGTTTTTGGCTGGACGTTGCAGGATGGTCTGCGTGGCCATCACATGCTCAACTTCCGATGTCCCGATACCAAATGCCAATGCACCCATGGCCCCATGGGTGGAAGTATGAGAATCCCCACACACAATGGTCATGCCGGGCAGAGAAATACCCTGCTCAGGCCCGACAACATGCACAATGCCCTGATTGGCGGACAACAACGGGAAATAGGGAACACCAAATTCCTTGACGTTGCGTTCCAGCGTTTCAATCTGATTACGGCTTTCCGGCTCTTCAATCGGCTGGCTGCGGTCAGAAGTAGGCACGTTATGGTCCACAACAGCCACGGTCATTTCCGGGTGGCGCAGGCGGCGGCCAGCAAGACGCAGCCCCTCAAACGCCTGCGGGCTTGTCACCTCGTGAACAAGATGACGGTCGATATAAAGGATAGAGGTACCATCCGGTAGAGTCTCGACAACGTGGTGGTCCCAGATTTTGTCGAACAACGTACGCGGCGCCATGGCCCTCCCCTTTCATGAAACGGTGCGGTTGCACAAAGAGGGTCTGGCGTTGAATTTTACCCGGCGGGCAGCACAAACGGGTGCGCGGCGTATCAACCCTTTAACAAGGGCAGGCAGGTAGAAAACAGACCTGACACTCTGGCAGATGAAAAACCCGCGCCTTCATCTTCAATACTACACAAAGACCCGGCGGGCATACGCCCAGCCGGGTTTAGTCATCAAAGCAGTCTACTTTAAATAAAGCAGGGCTGCCAGATGTTAGCCAGCAGCTGCCGGAGCTACAACGTCACGCGGACGTTCAGCAATACGGGCAGACTTACCGCTACGGCCACGCAGATAGTACAGTTTTGCACGACGCACTTTACCGCGGCGTACAACCTTAATTTCTGCAATGGTTGGTGCGTACAGCGGGAACACACGTTCCACGCCTTCACCGTTGGAGATTTTGCGCACGGTGAAGTTGCTGTTCAGACCTTTGTTGGAGCGGGCAATAACCACACCTTCAAAAGCCTGTACGCGCTTACGTTCACCTTCAACAACGCGCACGGAAACGCGCACGGTGTCACCTGCTGCAAATTCCGGCACAGCGCGTTCTGCTGAAAGACGCGCAATTTCGGCAGCTTCATACTGCTGAATGATGTTCATATCCGTATCCTTCCTCAAAGCCCAGTTTGGCGTACCTGACCGGACAGTCCGGTCGCAGCCTCATTCTTTTCCCTGCGAGCCAGCCAGGCAGACCACAGGTCCGGCCGTCTTTCCCGCGTTATCTCTTCAGCCTGTTTCTGCCGCCATGCCGCTATTGCTGCATGGTTGCCCGAGAGCAGGACTTCCGGCACGTCATGCCCCTGCCATGTGGCGGGGCGTGTGTAATGCGGGTATTCCAGCAGGCCGTCGGAAAAACTTTCCTCAACCCCACTTTCGTGGCTCCCCATTACGCCGGGTAACAGCCGGACACACGCGTCCAGCAAAACCAGAGCTGCCGTTTCTCCCCCAGACAGAACATAATCTCCTATAGAGACCTGCTCAACTGAGTGAGCGTTCAGCACACGCTCGTCCACACCTTCAAAGCGCCCGCACATAAGCACCACACCGGGGCCTTGTGCATAACGGCTGACATCCTTCTGGCGCAAAGGATAACCACGCGGTGTCATGAACACACGCGGCATCTCTTTCGGGGCATCTAGGGCCGAGAGCGCGGCATCTGCCACATCTGCCCGGATCACCATACCTGCCCCACCGCCAAATGGCGTATCATCCACCGCACGGTGCCGCCCCAACCCATGCTGCCTGAGGTCATGTGTGCGGCAGGACCACACACCTGTCTCAAGCGCACGCCCGGCCAGTGACAGCCCAAGCGGCCCCGGAAACATTTCCGGGAAAAGGGTGAGAACAGTTGCCTGCCAACTCACGCTGACGGCTCCTCCGCACTCTGTTTTACTGCCTTGCCAACACCCTGCCCTTCTTCCCCCGACACTTCAGCCGGGCGAACAACGGTCAGAACACGGTTGGCAACATCCACATGCGGCACACAGGCCCGTGTGAATGGAACGAGCAACCCGCCCTCAAGCTCCAGACTAGCCCCTGCGCCGTAGTCATGCACGATGACAACACGACCAAGAGACTGCCCTTCTTCCCGAGCCTCCATTCCAATCAGATCGGAATGGTAGAATTCTTCTTCTTCCGGCTCAGGCAGAGCATTGCGGGCAACATAAAGGCGAGTATTCACAAGTGCCTGCGCGGCTGTGCGGTCAGTTACCGGATGGTCTTGCGCATCCCGCAATTCCGCCACGCCTTCTGCTCCACGCCAACGCAGGGACCAATGCCGCCCCTGCTCATCCTGCAAGACCTCATATTCCTCAAGCGCCATTGGATCGGCTGCATAGCTGTGCACATGCACAAGGCCGCGCACACCATGTGGCCTCCCAACAACACCAATCAGAATAAGGTCTGGACGCATAATCTGGCCTGCTCGACTTCAGCCTCAGGCTGCGGCTTCAGCAGCTTTGGCTGCAGCAGCTGCACGTTCCTGAGCTTTCTTCTTAGGAGCAGCCTGCTTTGGCTGTTCACGGAAAGCAGGCTTAGGAGCCAGACCAGCGTTACCCAGGAAGCGGGCTACACGGTCGGTCGGCTGTGCACCCTGAGACAGCCAATGCGTGATGCGTTCTTCAACCAGACGAATGCGGTCAGCATGTTCAGACGGCAGCATGGGGTTATAAGCACCCACTTTTTCAATGAAACGGCCATCACGCGGTGAGCGGCTATCTGCCACAACGATGTGGTAGTAAGGACGCTTCTTGGCACCTGCGCGGGCAAGACGAATTTTAAGACTCATTCAGACTTCTCCAAACCCAGAAAAACTTGAAACAGAAACAGGTCGCTTAGCGGAAGGGACGACCACCACCAGATGGCCCTCCACCCATTCCTTTAGGCATGAGCGCGGACATTCCCTGGCGCATGAGACCTTTCACGCCAAGCTTGTTAAAGCGCTTCATCATGTCGGACATCATATCAAACTGCTTGAGCAGCTTGTTGACCTCCTGAACGGTGGTTCCAGACCCGGCGGCAATACGCTTTTTGCGTGACGCCTTGATGATGGCGGGATTTTTCCGCTCACCCTTGGTCATGGATGAAATAATTGCCTGGTGCTTTTTAAGGATGGACGTATCAAGCTCCTTGTCGCCCATTGCCTCTTTCAGCTTACCCATACCCGGCAACATACCCATGATGCCGGAAATGGACCCAAGCTTGTTGATCTGACGGATCTGAGACGCATAGTCATCAAGATCGAACTTGCCAGCCATCATTTTCTTGGCCAGGCGTTCGCCTTCTTCATGATCCAGCGTATCTGCCGCTTTTTCAACCAACCCGGCAATATCGCCAAGGCCGAGAATACGGCCAGCAACACGTTCGGGGTGGAATTCTTCCAGCGCATCCAGCTTTTCGCCAGAACCGGTCAGTTTGATCGGCGCGCCGGTAATGGCCTTCATGGACAGGGCTGCACCACCACGGGCGTCACCATCCATACGGGTCATGACAACACCGGTTACACCCACAGCCTCGTCAAAGGCTTTTGCGGTGTTCACGGCGTCCTGCCCGGTCATGGCATCGACAACTAGCAGGGTCTCGGCAGGCTGGGTTGCGGCGCGAACCTGCCGCACCTCTTCCATCAACGCTTCGTCTATGGAGAGACGCCCTGCCGTATCGAGGATGACAACGTCAAACCCTTCACGGCGCCCTGTATCCATTGCACGATGAGCAATATCAACAGGCGTCTGACCAGCAACGATAGGCAGAGACGGCACACCAACCTGCTCGGCCAACTGCGCCAACTGCAACTGCGCAGCAGGTCGCTGCGTATCCAGAGACGCCAGCAGAACCTTCTTACGCTCACGCGTTTTCAGGCGCAGGGCAATTTTACCGGATGTCGTGGTTTTACCAGAGCCCTGCAAACCCACCATAAGCACTGGCACTGGCGCTGCTGCGTTCAGGTTAAGTGGAACGGCACCCGCGCCGCCCAAGGCATCAATCAGGGCATCATTAACAATTTTGGCAACAGCCTGACCGGGAGAAATGCTGTCCAGCACTTCTGCCCCTACAGCGCGTTCCTTAACCTTGTTAACGAAGTCCTTGACCACAGGCAGCGCAACGTCTGCGTCCAGCATAGCCAGACGGACTTCGCGCATTGCTTCCAGAACATCAGCCTCTGACAGCGCACCACGTTTGGCGAGTCCATCAAAAACCCCGGAAAGCCTACCTGAGAGAGCCTCGAACAATAGCCTGTTACTCCATAAGAAAACACGCCACTGCGCGAACACTCGCGAGGTGGCGGTCCTGTGAATTGAGAGAGGGGTTAAGGCACCCCCCTCCGTCTGTCAAGAAACTTCTGGTCTTCTAGTTGCTGCTGGCTTGCGGAACCGGGTGCTGCACTTCCCGCAACTGGTCCATCAGATCCCGAATTTTGGCCTGCCGGGCTTTAATTGCGGAAAGCTGCTCAGGAGTCAGCACATCGTGAATCTGCTCTGCCACATCAAGGTGGCGGGCTTCCTGCTCAGCGCGCAGGGTAGCCTGCTGCTGTAAAAGCGCCTGAATTTTAGGGCGGTCAAGTTGCCCCGGCTCACTCAGAATATCCTGAATCTGCCGACGGACCCGGCCCAGATCATCCCGGATTGTGTCGGTCTGGTCCTGATCCCCTGCCTGTTGCAGGATGGTTTGAATTTTTTTCTGCTGCTGTTTGGTCAGGTCAATCCCTTCCAGCATGGCGGGCCCACCCCATACGGGCGTTCCTGGCCCTGCCATAAAGAGCCCAGCCGGACGTGGGGCAGCCATGGCAGGCAGCGCCGTAAGGGATATCCCTATCAGAGCGGCTCCAACGAGAAATCCAGTCCTGTATTTCATGGGTTACAAACCTTTGCTTGACACGATCAACGCAGGGCGCAGCCGCACACTCAGCGCGGCCTTTTGACCCTACCAGACTTTACGCTCAACTAAAGGAGTAAAGAATGACCACAACCGGGATAATGCCAAGCAAAAACCACGACCCCATGGCGCAGGTCGCAAAAATATGAGCCGCGCGCGCCTGAATGCGGCTGCGGCTCGATCTGACAGGTTTGGCAATTTCTGCTGGGCACAGAGTCGTGTTAGGCTGCATGACGCCCTCCTCTCACACCAATCTCAAATACAGATGGCGTACCATCCATGTGACATGGCTGAGGTCTTAAGGGCGTTAAAAGGCAAATTCGTGGCAGCTATGTCTCAAACGCGACACCAATAACTTTACGCGGCCTGCGCCAAGGTCAGGAAGCGTTTTGCGTCAGACACATCCCGCACCAAGGCTGCTATGCGGTCCGTAATCTCCGCGTCCTCCCCCCACTGCTTCATTTGTGCCTGCTCATCCAGCGTTGCGCAGGCCGCCAGTTCTTCGGCGGAAACATCAGTCTTGGCGGCAGCAAGTCCCAGCACAAAGCTGCCAAGAGCCGGAACCGTTACCCCCATAACCGCCAGCTCCGCAGGGGATGCCTGCTCCAGCACCTGCCGCAAATGGGCCAAAGCCTCAGGCGGCTGCGTAATAGGCATAAGGCCTTCTGACACGTGTAGGTCCGCACCCCATGCTTCACGGCACCATGTCAGCCAACGGTCCCACTGTTCCTGTTGCATCCGGGCCAGCGGTGACCAGCTTTCCGCCCGGTAGCACAAAAGGTCGCTCCCCGCGTAAGCAAGCAGGCTTTCCAGCACACCATCCCGCTCTGCCGGAATACGCTCCAGCATGGACCCTGCAATACCGGTAAGAGGCAGATCTTCCGGCCGGAACATACCCCCCACCTGCTGGCCTGCCTCCTGCCACTCTGCGGCCAGAGCCTCTGCCAATGCACGGCTTTCAACATTCAAGAGCGTTCGCCCCGGCAGACGGACAGGCCTGCCGTCAAGCTGCACGGTATAGCCGCCAGCTTCCGGCACAACATGCGCCTGCTTCCAGAACCGCTTACGCCCGGCAGGTGCCGCCACTGGCGGTTTGATTGCCTCCGTCACTGGAACAGTCCCAACCCGCGCAGCATATTCATAACCTTACCTTCTTTTCCTTTTTTGGGAGCCGATGCCGCAGGCCCCGCAGCGCCTTCCCGCGCAGCGGAGAGCAGGGTTGGGCAGCTATCCCCGCCCCCATCATCGCCGCCAATGGTAATGCCGTAACGGCCGCTATATGCAGGTTCCATTTTGGGAACAGGCGCTGCGAATGTTCCTGTCACCTGCACATCCGACCCAGCAGATGCACCCCCCAGCAGTACATGCGGAGAGAGATGCAGGTTAAGCGCATGATCTTCCAGCCCCACAGTGCCATGCCCATGCAGTGACAGGAAATCACTCTCCAGCCCCAGCAGGTCGAGCGTTGCCACCCCGCCAGACACCTGCATATGCGTCCCAAAACACCGGACAGGCATTTTCCCTTTTACAGGCACCTGTGGACCAAGCAGTGTTCTCAGAGCAGTTCCGCCCAAGGTGCCATCCACAATGGAAGCTCCTATATGGCCCGTGATAGTTTGCCGTATGGTCGCAGCATCCGTACCGTGGGCAGATACCGTGCCGACCAGAGTTACGATGCCCTGCACCAAGTCAGGAGCACCCAGCCATTGCTGCATAATACCAACAGGCAAGAGCACCGGACGCGCCGAAACCTCTATTTCTGGCACCGGCTGGGTCGCAGCGTAAGTAAAGCGGCCAGACTGCTGCACCCCGTTACCCTGTGCCGTCATGGGGTCCGCCGTTAAACGGGCATCATGCACAACCACATGCGTTGTAAAATCGGTCCATGCCTGCCCCTGCCATGTAATATGCGGGGTTTGAACATCCACAACGCCACTCAGCCCGCGCACCACATCTGTTGCAGTGTGTTTGCGGATAAGGCTGAGCGTATCTGCGGCATCAACATGGCCGTCAGCTTTCAGATCTTCAATCGTCGGGCGGCCCTCGCCCAACGCCAGACGGCCCAGCACGCCATGAACATCCAATGCGGAATGTCCACCGCCAAGAGTCCCGGCAATTCGCAGGTTGGAGGCACCATCCAGCACCATGAGTTCTGCCGGGGTTTCAGCATGGGCCGGGTCCATCCCCAGCGCTGTAAGCTGCGCCAGCGTACCCAGAGTGCCGCGCACGCCCAGATCCTGCGCGCCGAGCTTGCCATCCACCACCAAAGCCATTTTATCGGTCGGTTGTGTTGCATCCAGCATCAGCCGCCCTAGACTTGCGCCTGGAAAAAACTGTGACAGGTCAACTGCGCCACTCCGCACATGCAGCCCCTGCAACACAGGCTCTGCACCTTCTCCGCCGACAATGCCATCAACAGAAATATTCTGCCCTTGCGGCAGGCCTGCATGTGGAAAAAAGGCCTGAAGAGATTGGAGCTGCGCCAGAGAGCCTCCAAAGTTGACCGTATAACCGCGCTTGCCTGCCGGGTCAGTTATCGTGCCATCAATATGCGCCAGACCCGCCGGATGGCCATCCTGCTTGAAGGCAACCTTCAGTTCCACAGGCAATGTCTCTGCCGTAACTGGCATCAGGCGGCCTGTACCGCCCGTGAGAGTGACCACACTTTTATCCCGCGCAACTGTCGCGTTCAGTGTGGGATGATCGCCCTCAAGATCTTTCAGATGCAGGGTTGTCAGTGGCAGCCAGCCAGACCAGCCCCGCATGTCGTCCTGCCAGCGCACCTCACCTTTGGTAATTTGCAGCGCAGAGATGCCGAAATTCCAATGAAGCTTGCCGCCAGCAGGCCCCGTATTGCCGGCACCAACGTCAGACGCCTCGTTCGGCGCAATCTGCCAGTCCGCCCGCCCGTCTGCCAAGCGGCGCAACAGAATATGTGGCTGCGTCAGGCTGACATCATTCAGAACAATACGGTGATGAAAAAGAGGCAAGAGCGCCAGCCGAGCCCGGACCGAGTCTGCCGTCAACAGATCCGGTCCGCCTTCCTCCACCCCAGAAAGCCTGACACCACGCGCTTCCACCCAAGGGAAAGGCAGAATCCACACATGCAAGCGGTCAATTGTGAGGTGATGCCCGGTGCGCTCCTCCACCGCGGCGGCAAGGCGCACACGCAACCAATTGGCATCCTGCAAAGCAGAGACAACACTGCCGCCGCCAAGCAGCACAACGGCAGCCCCAGCCAACAGCCCTATTTTCCATTTCAGCCGCATGCGCGATCCTTGTTTTTTTATGATGCTCGTCTTTTACCCGCCACGACGAACGGGCTTGGGCGTAGAGCCGGGCACGAAACCGAGAGCACGAAAGGTCTCACGCATATGCGGCGGTAATTCGGCCGTCACCACAAGCTTGCCCCCTGCGGGGTGTGGTATCTCAAGCTGACGGGCATGCAGGTGTAACTGGTCTATAAACCCATCGACATGTGCAGCAGCCCCACCATATTTAGGGTCACCCAGAATAGGCGTGGTGAGGGATTCGCAATGGACGCGTAACTGGTGCGTACGGCCTGTCAAAGGCGACAGTGCCAGCCAGGAAAATTTACGCGCTGCCGAATCGACAACTTCATACGTGGAGCGCGCGAAAAGTGCGTCCTTATCCTTCCGGTCAGCCGCAACCATAATGGCGTTTGCCCCCATACCCAGACGGGCAAGCGGCTGGTCAATTTCGCCCTCAAGCGGGTCAGGCCGCCCGACAACAACCGCCCAGTATGTTTTTTTGACATCCCGCCCCCGGAAGGCCTCTGCCAGTTTGGCAGCCACACCGGGAGTCCGTGCCAGCAGCAGCAGGCCGGAGGTATCACGGTCAATACGGTGCACAAGGCGTGGGCGCGGGTCATCCCCCTCACGCAGGCCATCCAGCATCATATCAATATGTTTTGTAATGCCGGGACCGCCCTGCACCGCCAGCCCTGCTGGCTTGTTCAGTACAATAACCTGCTTGTCCTGATACAGGACCATGCCCTTGATCTCACGCACCAGACGCTCATCCAGCGGGCGTGGCGCATCCTTGGCAGGCTTGGCCGCCATGGGAATGGGAGGCACCCGCACGGACTGGCCGGGCTGCAGGCGCGTAGAGGCTTCCACCCGTTTGCCTTCCACACGGATTTGGCCAGTACGGCACAGTTTTTGCAACGCACCTTGTGTCAGGTGCGGGTAATGACGGCGGAAATAGCGGTCGAGGCGAATATCCGCCTCGTCATCGCTTACAGTAAGAATCACAACACTCATGGCACGATATTCACGACTGACGCCGATCCCGCAAGCGGGACCATGTTTCTAGGCGATGACGAATCTCACGTTCAAACCCTTTTCCCGTAGGCCGGTAGAAGGTTTCTCGTGACATGCCATCAGGAAAATAATTCTGACCGGAGAAGCCTTCCTCCGTGTCATGGTCATAAGCATAGCCCTTTCCGTAGCCTATATCCTTCATCAATTTCGTCGGGGCATTCAGGATATGGGCTGGTGGCATCAGGCTGCCTGTCGCCTTGGCGGCACGCCGCACTGCACCATAGGCCTTATAAACAGCGTTGGACTTGGGGGCTGTAGCCAGATGCACAACAACCTGTGCAAGCGCCAACTCCCCTTCCGGAGAGCCGAGGCGCTCATAGGTTTCCCACCCGGCAAGGGCCAATGGCAGAGCCTGTGGGTCTGCCATGCCCACGTCTTCCGCTGCAAAACGGGTCATACGTCGCGCCAGATAACGGGGGTCTTCGCCCCCTTCCAGCATTCGCGCAAACCAATAGAGGGCTGCATCCGGGTCAGACCCACGCATGGACTTATGCAGAGCAGAAATGAGGTTGTAATGCTCTTCCCGGTCACGATCATACAGCACGGCCCGCTTGGCCAGCAGACGTGAGAGCGCCTGCGTGTCCAACGGCACGTCTGTTTTATGGCTGAGCAACTGCTCCACCATATTCAAAAGGTAACGGCCATCTCCATCACCCATGGCGCGCAGGGTGGCGCGCGCCTCTTCCGTGAGGGGAAGCGGATGTCCGGTTTCTTCCTCTGCCCTGACCAGCAAAGCCTCTGATGCTGCATCATCAAGCCGGTTCAGCACCATGACCTGACAGCGGGACAAGAGAGCGGAGTTCAACGCAAAAGAGGGGTTTTCCGTGGTGGCGCCCACCAACACCACCGTACCGTCTTCCACAACGGGCAAAAAGCCATCCTGCTGGGCGCGGTTGAAGCGGTGAATCTCATCCACAAACAGCAAGGTACCGCCGCCTGTTTCCGCCTGCTTACGCGCTGTTTCAAACGCCTTCTTCAGATCTGCCACGCCGGAAAAAACGGCAGAAAGCTGCATGAACCTCAGACCGGAAGCTTCAGCCAGAAGGCGGGCAATAGTGGTTTTTCCTACACCCGGCCCACCCCATAAAATGAGACTGGCCAGAGACCCACGCTCCAGCATACGGGTAAGAGAACCGTCCGGCCCAAGGAGATGCCCCTGCCCGACAACATCCTCCAGCTTTTGGGGGCGCAGCCGGTCTGCAAGCGGTTGGTTGGGCGGTGGCCTTACAGAATGAGCCGAGGCCCCTCCGCCACCAGCATGGGACGCGGGAGCGCTCTGCCCAAACAGGTCAACCTCATCTGGCGGGTTACGCCGTGCCACCATTGCTCTCTGCCTCACCTTTCCAAACCGTGCCTCCTATATCGGGGCGCAGTCAGGTTTTTACCAGCAAGTGTGCTGTTAAAGAGGCAGATTTTATTCCGGTTGTGCTGGCAGCGTAAAGGTGCCTGCGGGAATAGCCACACCGGTATGGATGTCAAACAGGGTCACACGGGTCTCACGCCCTTGGGCGTCCAGCACGCTCCATGAGCGCAGAGCCAGCGGCTTATCGTGAAAAACAAGCGTCAGGCTGCCATCACCGGGAGCGGACGTGCGGACAACAGATACCTCGACCAGACCATTTTCATGCGAGAAGCCAGTCACCGTCACGTCTCCTGACAGGCTGACCTTGTCCCGCAGAAGCAGCCCTAATGGGGTACGCTCCATTGGAATAACAGTTGTCTGGTCAAGCTGGTTGTCCCGAAACACCACCTTGCCATCGTTTGCAACCAGCAGGAGCGGTGTTGGGGCATCATAAGCCAGACGCATCTGGCCGGGACGCTGCATCCAGACCGTGCCTGTTGTCCGCTTGTCTTCCGCGTCCAACTGCTGCATCCGGGCCTTGAGGGTGGTAATACCGTTCAGCGTCTGTTCAATCCTGGTCAGCCATGCCTTATCAGAGGCTGTGAGAGAGGCCGCCGCAGGGGCATTCTCCTGCCCGGCAACCGACATCTGCCCTTGCTGGGCGTGTACCGTCACCGGCACCGTGACCGCCGCAAGAGAAACTGCCAGCATGAAGCGGCGGAGAGACAGAACAGGCAAAGCCGTTTTCATATGTTTGGTCATTTCCAAATCTAGCGCCTTTTTAACAAGGCTATCCAGCAGACAGAACTTATGCACCTTTACTATGGCACGCCCGACAAGGCGCAAACAGGGGCAGTGTTAAACGTGAAACAACCCTGCCAATAGGGCCAAAGCAATCGCCACCCCAATTTCCCGGTTGAACCGAAACTGCGCGAGGCACAGCCTGGGGCTTTCTGGCGTAACACTAGCGGCCTGCCGTGCGAGCATGATGGCTGGCAAGACCAGAGCAGGCCACACAAGCCAGCTAGCCCCTGCCAACATAATAGCCACTGCTAGCAACACAAACATGGCTCCGTAGCAAAAACCGATAAACCCGCGAGCTTTCTGCGCCCACAGCCGGGAGGTGGATTTTACACCAATCCGGGCATCGTCTTCCATGTCCTGAAAGCCGTAAATGGTATCAAAGCCCAATTGCCAGAAAATGGTTGCGCCATAAAGCGCCGCCTGCGCCCACGACAAAGCACCCGCCGCCGCTGCATACCCCATTGGGGCCCCAAACCCGAAGGTAAAGCCCATGACAAGCTGCGGCCACCACGTAAACCGTTTGGCCAACGGATAGAGTGCCACCAGCACCAGAGAAGACACACCCAACACCCATGACAGGCTGTTGAGTTGAACCAGAACACCCAACCCTATCAGCAACAGCAGCAGGAGGAACAAAGCCGCCTGCCGCATGGTCAGAGCACCGGAAGCCAAGGGCCGGCCTGCGGTACGGGCCACCTGCCGGTCAATATCCCGGTCCCACATGTCATTCACAACGCAGCCAGCCCCGCGCATGACCAGACTGCCAATGCCAAACAGGACAACCAGACGCAGCCGCTCGGTTACAGCAACCTGCTGGGGCAGAAGAATACCCCATACACCCGGCAGAAAGAGCAACCATGTACCAATGGGCCTATCAAGCCGCGCCAGCAATGCGTAAGGGCGCAGGGCGGGCGGCAGGCGGGCAATCCAGCCTGTTACCTTAATATCAGTGTGCAGAGTAGCGGGGGAGACAGGCACGGGGCTTTGTGGTCCTAAAGGTTTGTGGTCTGGGTGATGTGCGGGTATGCCACATATTATCTTCCAGCATGAAGCGCTTTGCACATTGTCAGGTTTCTGGCTAAGCACCATATTAGTACAGAGCGTTACTATAATTGCGTTTTCAGCCCTCTTTTTTGAGCCAGACCGCCTGCCATGAGCCTCCACGCCCACCTGCCCCGCCTGTATGTACCTGCTCAGGACCTTCCTGCGGCTGAGCACGGAGCATCTTGCCCACTCTCTCCGGAGCAGGCCCGCTATCTGGGTACGGTGCTGCGTAAAACTGCCGGTGACCTTGTGCGTGTGTTCAATGCCGAGGCAGGTGAGTGGCTGGCCACGCTAGATGGGGTCCGCAAGGATAAGGGCAGCCTGACCTTAACCGAGCAACTACGCCCCTCTCTGCAAGCCATGCCAAGTCTGATACTGGCATTTGCTCCGCTTAAACGGGATGCAACAGATCTTGTGGTGCGCATGGGAACCGAACTGGGTGTGACGCACTTCATGCCAGTTATTACGGAACGCACAAACACGCACCGCGTCAATCTTGATCGCCTGCAAGCCATTGCTATGGAAGCGACAGAGCAATGTGAACGTCTGGACATTCCGCACGTTGCAGAGCCGGTGCCTCTTATGCAATGCCTTGGAGCCTGGCCGGAGGGACACCGTCTCTTTGCCGCTATTGAGCGTGGGCAGGAACGCGCTGCCTCCGGCCCACTCACTTTCCGGTCTGCCCGGGCTGGTGATGGCCTGTTAATTGGCCCGGAAGGAGGGTTAAGTGATGCTGAATGTAAAGCCCTGTTAAGCCGGCCCTGTATCGCCCCCGTCTCCCTCGGCCCGCTCATTTTACGGGCCGATACTGCCGTGGCCGCTGGCCTTGCCCTTATGGGTGATGGCTTGCGCTCTGTGCAGGATTAGTCAGAATATCATTTCGTCACTCTCTCGTTCTGGTCCGTGCCGTGCACCGGCCTGCCTTTCAAGGAACAGTAAGCTCTCATGTCTAACGCCGTTGCCCAAGACGATACGCCTGCGCACTCAGTTTCCCAGCTGGCCGAGATTTTGGCGCAAGGGTGCAAACCTCGTGACCTCTGGCGCATCGGCACCGAGCACGAAAAATTTGGCTTTATCCGGCCAGAAGCTGCTGCAAGCGGTGTCAGCCCACAAAGTGGCCGCCCTGCCTATGCGGCCCCTCCCTATGCACCCGCTGGCATTGAAGATGTGCTGACAGGCCTGCGCCAAGGTGCGCCGGATAGCTGGGAGCCTATTATGGATGCCGGCAGCATGATTGGCCTTAAAGGCCAGAATGCCGCTAAAGGCGCTGGTATTTCGCTTGAGCCCGCAGGTCAGTTTGAGCTTTCTGGCGCACCGCTGGAAAACCTGCACGAAACAGCGCAGGAACTGGCTGAACATTTTGACACGGTTCGCCCCATTGCACGTAAACTGGGGTTGGGTTTTTCTGCGCTCGGCTTCCACCCCACCGCACCGCGCAGCGAACTGCCGTGGATGCCCAAAACACGCTATGGCATTATGCGTAACTACATGCCCAAAGTTGGCAAACTTGGCCTGGATATGATGCAGCGCACCTGCACGGTTCAGGTCAATTTGGACTTTGGGTCCGAGCAGGACATGGTGCGCAAAATGCAGGTGTCTATGGCGCTTCAGCCCGTTGCCACAGCCCTGTTTGCCAACTCTCCCTTTGTAGAAGGCAAAGCGACCGACTATCTCTCAAACCGCGCCCGTATCTGGACAGATACCGATAATGAGCGCGCTGGCATGCCTGCCTGTGTGTTTGAAGACGATTTTAGCTTTGAGCGCTATGTTGAATGGGCCTTGGATGTGCCCATGTATTTTGTGGTGCGTGACGGCAAGATGCGCAACGTTGCCGGCCGCTCCTTCCGGGCGTGGATGAACGGCGACCGACAGGAAGGGCTGGAGGATATTCGCCCAACACTCAGCGACTTTGAAGACCACCTGACCACAGTGTTCCCGGATGTACGCCTCAAGCAGTTCCTTGAAATGCGCGGTGCTGATGCTGGTTCTGCTGAAATGATGGTCGCCCAGTCTGCTTTGTGGGTCGGTCTCTTGTATGATGATGCAGCCCTTGAAGCAGCTTATGAGCTTGTGCGCGAACGCCCGTGGGAAGATTACGTCAAGTTGCGTGCGCTTGTACCTGCACAGGCTCTGGACACCCCGTGGGGCGAAGGCACGGTACGGGATCTGGCGGCTCAGGTCATTGGCATTGCCATGGATGGCCTACAGGGCCGAGGCCGTGTGGACGAAGAAAGCGGGCAGGAAGAATGGGCTTACCTTGCCCCCCTCACGGCCTTGGCTGCGGGTGCGCCCACACAGGCAGAACGGTGGCTGGAACGCTATTACGGCGCATGGATGGGCGATGCCAGCCGCATCTTCCTTGAAAGCGAAATCTAACTATACACGTTGTATCAGGCGGCTGGCACTCAGTGCCGCCGCCGTTATCGCAACACAGGCGCCTGCAATAAGGCAGTTCCGTGGGCCCTCATGCGCGAACTGTACAAAAAAAGCGGCAACGCCCATGGCACCAATAGCCTGCCCCGCCTGACGCGCCACCTGCACCATACCGCTGGCTCCCCCTGCACGGGCATGAGAGGCTGACACCATCATGGCGCGGTTGTTAGGCGGCTGGAAAAAACCAAAGCCCCACCCCGCGATCCATGTCCGCCAGACTATATCAAATACGGATGGATGAGCTGGTAACAGCCACAGCAACAAAAACCCTGTTGCTGTGACAGCCAGCCCTATGGAGGAGAGCACCCCGGCCGACACACTGTCTGCCACGCGGCGCACAATAGGGGCTGCACACATAATACCTATTGGCCAAGGGGTAATGAGCAGACCTGTCAGAGCTGAGCCAAGACCCAGTTCGTCGTGCAATGTAAACGGCATGGACACGATATAAAAATTGGACGCCACAAACCCCAGACAGCCTGTAACGAATGCTACTGTGAAGTCTGGCTTCCCAAGCAGGTCAACCGGAAGAATGGGTTGCTCTACCCCGCGCTCCCGCCGCACAAGCAGCCACCCACACGCCACTCCAAAAACCAGAAGCGCCACAGACATCATCCAGCCGGACCTGTGCGCCAGACCATCACCCCCCATAACAAGCGCGCCCAGAGCCAGCACACACAAAGCACTGCCTGTGACATCTGTTTTCTGAGTGCTGCGTGGCACCTGAGGCAATGCCTTAAACGCCATGAACAAGGCCAGCGCACCAAGTGGAAGGTTGATCCAGAAAAGCCACGGCCATGAGGCAATACTTAAAATGCCAGCCGCTGCCGTGGGGCCCAGCGCCACCCCAACTGCTACAACAACACCATTAAGCGCAATACCGCGCCCAATTTCTGCATGAGGATAAATAAAGCGGACGAGTGCAATATTTACACTCATGATACACGCGCCCCCTATCCCCTGCACAGCACGGGCACCGGCCAATATGGGGAGCGAGGTTGCCATGGCGCACAACAGAGAAGACGCCATAAAAATGACTATCCCCACCCGGCACAGGCGCGCAAAGCCAACCTTGCTGCCCAGTGCCGCCAATGGCAGCAAAGAGACAAGACTGGCCAACTGATAGGCATTGACCACCCAGATTGAGGAAGAGGCCGAGGCTTTAAGGTCCACCGCAATATCGGGTAGCGCCACGTTTGCAATGGCGTAGTCCAGCAGCGCCAACAAGACAGAAAGAGAAACGGCAAATGTTGCCCATGCGCGGGCCGACCCATGCAACCCATCAGCCGGAGCGGAAGAAAAAGAGGGCTGAGAGTGCGCCGGATCACTCATAAGGGTTAGCTCCTTACGTTTTTGGTTTTGTTTATAATGGGCTTGCGCAACGCGCCCTGTGTGCCATCACCCAAAATAAAACAGAAGAGTGCAGCTTTGGCTTTGTGCCATAATTTTTCTGACAGCAGGTTATTTTTTGCGCGGTCACACTCAATCGTGCGTCAGCTTTTAGCTAAAACATGTGATGTTACCCATCAAAACCCCAGCAGAACATACCACGGGATTTCTCAGCCCCATGCAGCACAGCAAGGAGTGTTTTATAGAGTTTCTTTGGCGAAACAGCACGATAACATCGGCTACTCACGACACACTTAAATGTAGTAGTCGGTTTTTCTAAAAAAACCGCACTATGGAAAATTATTTATTATATCAGAAACAAACGGAAATTTATGGCGACCACACTTATTAGAGTAAAAACGAGCCCGACTTTATGAGAACGTTTTTTATGCAGCTTGCCTCAAGCGACAAAGACAACGCGCTTGATGATATTTTCCTCAGCTTTATTTAAAAAATCTGCCGCCCTTAAAAAGAGCGGCAGATTTTTCTATATTAAGAAGATTTTCGGCTATCAGCATAAGGGTTTTTAGTACCCCGCAACTGTAAGCGAATGGGCACGCCCGGCAGATCAAATGTCTCGCGCAGTCCGTTGACCAGATAACGCTTGTAGTCATCCGGCAACAATTCCGCGCGGGTCCCAAACAGCACAAATGTTGGTGGGCGGGATTTAACCTGCGTCATGTAACGCAGCTTCAAGCGGCGGCCATCAACAAGCGGTGGGGCATGACGCTCCAGCATCATTTCAAACCAGCGGTTCAGTGCACCTGTTGGAACACGTGCATTCCATACGGTCCAAGCGTCCCGCACGGCGGGCAGAAGCCGGTGTACGCTCGCACCCGTCAACGCCGAAAAAGTGACCACGGGCACACCGCGCATCTGCGCCAGAGAAATACTTAACCGGTCAAGAATAGCCTTACGTGTCGCAATACGGTCTTCAACCGCATCCCATTTGTTTAATGCCAGAACACAGGCCCTGCCCTCACGCTCAATCAGACGGGCAATCTGAAGGTCCTGCTCATGCACGCCCAACGTCGCGTCCAGCACAAGAACAGCCACCTCAGCCATTTTCAATGCCTCAATAGAGGCTGAAACCGACATTTTTTCCAGTGCTTCGTCAATACGCGCTTTGCGGCGCAACCCGGCGGTATCAACAATTTCAAACTCATCACCGTCATCATAGAGTGTGACAGCAATGGAATCACGCGTAAGACCCGGCTCTGGCCCGGTAATCATACGGTCCTCGCCCAAAAGGGCGTTCATCAGGGTCGATTTACCAGCATTGGGGCGGCCCACAATGGCTATGCGCATCGGCCCTTTCGGGCGAACAGGTTCGATAACTTCCGGCTCATCCGCATCAATGACCTCTTCGTCAAAGGCCAGTTCAGCAAAATCGTCTTCTTCCTCTTCCTCCTCAACCGGTTCGGGTTCAGGCGGAAGATGGTCAACAATTTCTGCCATCAGGTCAGCAAGGCCTTCACCATGCTCGGCGGAGACAGCTATCGGCTCTCCCAGCCCAAGCGCATAGGCTTCCAGCGCGGAAGACGCGCCAGAGCGCCCTTCTGCCTTGTTGGCCAGCAGCAGAACCGGGCGGTTCTGGCGGCGCACCCATTGGGCAAAGTGCTCATCAGACGGTGTAATGCCTGCGCGGGCATCCACGCAAAACAACACCAGCGCTGCATTCTGCACAGCGCCTTCAGAGGAGGCCCGCATCCGGCCGAAAAGTGTATCCGGCGCGGCCTCTTCCAGGCCAGCGGTGTCGATCAGGCGCACATAGCGCCCGCGTATCAACGCCAGTCCTTCCTTACGGTCCCGGGTAACGCCGGGGGTATCAGCCACCAGCGCCTGCCTGCGGCCGACAAGGCGGTTGAACAGGGTGGATTTCCCCACATTGGGGCGGCCCACAATAGCCACGACCGGCAGGTCCGCAGACGGAAGCGGCGCAACAGGCCGCATAGGTTTACGACGTTCAGCCATAAGAGCGGAGGTTTCCGTCGTTTGTAATAATCAACATTTGCTCATCAACAACAATAGGCGGCACGAAAGAAACCGCATTAGACGATTCAACCGCAATAATCGCGCCCGTTACAGGATTAATCCGGACAACACCGTTCCCGACCAGTGTGCTGAGGCACACCAGTTCACCGCCTGCCATCACAGGGCCGATCCAGGTCACAATGTCCTTGTTCACATCCACACGGCGGAAGCGGCGCAACTGTGTCATCCAGCGTACATGGCCTGAAAGCCTGTCCACGCAAATGACCTGCTCGTCCAGAGACACAACATAGAGCCAGTCCCCAACGCACAGAATGCTGTTCTGGCTTGCTACGGAGCGCTCCCACAAACGGCGGCCTGTACGAATATCAATGGCGGCAAGAACCTGTGCCATGCTGACAGCATAAATCACGCTATCAACCACCACAGGCAAACCACGCACACAGGACAGGTTAAGCGTGCTGGCCTGACTGTTAACGTTGCCGAGCATATCGCTCCAGACGACTTCCCCGGTTTCAGCACGGAAAGCGACCAAGTCGCCCCCACCAAAGCCAGCAATAACAACACCATTGGCATAGGCTGGCGCAGGCTGACCGAACACCGTTGTATCGGCCTGTGTTGCGCCATAGGACCAGAGCTGACGGCCATTTTTGGCATCCAGCGCATAGAACTGCTCATCCAGCGTGCCAAAAAACAGCCGACCATCGGCGACAGTGGGTGCTGACCGGCCCGGACCACTTAACGCGACCCGCCATTTGGGCTTGCCAGTTACGGCATCCACCGCAACAGCCTGACCAATGCCACTGACGATGTAAACTGTATCGCCTTCAACAGCCAAACCGCCACCTACGTTACTGGAACGCATGGAGCGCGGCTTTGGATTAAAGGTCCAGAGATGAGACATGCGCGGCCAGGAAAAGCCCCGCACAACACCCTGAGCATCCATAAAAAACAGGCGACCATTCTGAATAACCGGAGGAGACTGGATAAGACCACGCCCCAAAGACCCAAGGGCCGCCCAAGCCAGAAAGCCCGGTTCGGAAATGCTCGCACCAACAGATTTAGACCACCGTTCACGCAAACCGTGCCACTGGTAGTTGCTGCCGACATGTGTAGGCACACGCCCAACCTGCGACCATTCGGAAACCGTTATCGGAGCGGCCACCGTAATGGGTGTATGATCTTCCTTATCAACTTCCAGCTTACCGCCGGAGGACAAAACATCTGTTCTGTGTCCCGCCAGCAATGGCTTTTCGTCGTCATCAAACATGCTGCACCCGGCAAGCGCGGGCACCATAGCCGCACCAGCCAACAGGGAGCGACGGGCCAAACTGCCATTTACACGATTAGAAGAGCGTATGTTGCTCATAAAGTGCCTCACCCTGCCGATGGATCCAGTGCCTGTGTCATTGCTTGTGCCCGGCTTCTGACACCTGATGGCACATCCTGCTCTGCCGCCAGTGCAGCAAATTTTTTGCGGGCCTCTTCCAGATGGTTTTCACGCACATCCAGAATAGCCAATGATTCCGTTGCAAGACCGTGCCAGGCTTTATCCTTACCCGTCAGCAAAGACAGGCGGGAGCGCAAGGTTGCCGGGTCTCCATTATCCAGTTGTTTCTGGCACCAGATCAGGCTGGCGAGCTCACGCAAAAGCGGGTCTGCGTGAGAGTCCGCCTGAACGGCATCCCATGCGGCCAGCGCGCCTTTGGTGTCCCCATGTGCGGCCAGCACGCCACCTGCCTGCAGGCGGGCCAATGTCGCAATACCATTCGGGCTGGCCGCCGCAAGTTTTTGCAAGCTGGCAAGCCCAGTCTGTGCCGTCTCGCTGTAGGGAATGGTGCCACTTGCCGGGGCAGACGGCAGATGATCGGTTTGACGAAGCGCTGCCAGATACGTGCCCGTTGCATCCAGCGCGGCAGTTTTCTGGTTTGAGACATGCCAAGCCCACGCGCCAGCGCCTGCCAGAACGGCCACGATAAGACCCAAGCCTGCACCCGCATAGCGGCGCGCCAGTTGGCGCATGCGCTCGGCCTTCAGTTCGTCATCAACTTCCTTGAAAACATCTTCTGCCACGTCTGGCCCGTTCCCGTTCTGGCTAATTCATTCTGAGTAACGGCCATATCTGCCCTACCCGGGGGCATCATACAAGGCACCAATCCTGAAAGACACCCTTTAACACGCATCTGTTGCCGCCTTTTTAGCGGAAACAGATGCACCGTCAGGCAAACTACCCTGTTTTACTTCCCGCCAAATTTGGCGTTACCTGCCTTAAGGGTCGCGTTCATATGCGTGAAATTGGCCGCAATACGCTTCTGCACTGCCTGGCTGCCTTCATGCACATACGCAATTTTTTCACGCGCTTCGTTGCTGATGGCCGTTTCTTCCTTATTCGCTGCATGCGCAACACAGCTATTATAGGTGCGTGCAGCCTTCTGGTACGCTGTCGCCTTGTCAACGCTCGCATTGTAATGCTCAACCGATGCAACATCGAGCGATGGCATGGTGGGTTCCGCACCACAAGCCGGAGCGCTCCACCCTCCGCCGGCAGCATGAGCCACTGGGGCTGACACCGCAGCACACGGCAGGCCTACCAACGTGGCCAGCAGAAACAAACCTTTCCTCATTTTTCCCAATTCCTCGTGATAAAACGACTCAGCCACTCTGACAGCACACAAAGGTAAAATTCAGGCAGCGGTCGCACGCGGCCTCTCATGGCATAGAGCCTGCAAATGTCCATACCCTTCGTACACAAGACGTGCCGGTTTCCACGCTCCCTGCTGAGCGGGTTGGAAAAACCATCAGCGCAGTATAAACAGAGGCAGATGCGTATTCTCTTCATTACGGCAACCCGGCTGGGTGACGCCGTGATCTCCACCGGCCTGCTGGATCATCTGATACGCACGTATCCCCACGCCCGCTTTACCATCGCCTGCGGGCCTGTAGCCGCAGGACTCTTCCAGAATGTACCGGGACTCGATCGTGTCATCACGATGGACAAACGCAAATACGATCTACATTGGCTGGACCTGTGGAAAGCCTGCGTAGCCCAGAAGTGGGACCTGACCATAGATCTGCGCGGCTCCGCGGTGACAGCGCTGCTGCGCTCTAGCCGGCGCGTTATTATGCGGGGGGGGCGTCGGCCCGGCCTGCGCCTTGCTCATGTGGCCCAAACGCTCAGCCTTTCCCCTCCACCTGTGCCGACTGTATGGCTCGACCCGTCAGATGTGGCGTGTGCGACCACACTTCTCCCCACAACAGGCACACCGCTCATCGCACTCGGCCCAACTGCCAACTGGTCAGGCAAAATATGGCCTGTAGAGCGCTACCTCCCGCTATGGCACCGCCTCCAGTCCGCTTACCCCACCGCACGTCCTGTTATTCTTTACGGCCCCGGACAACAGGAGCGCGATCTTGCTGCCCCTGTTCTGGCAGCCCTCCCTCAGGCCATAGATGCGGGAGGACGCTTTTCCCTTACGGAAGTGGCTGCCATTCTTAGGAAATGCCAGCTTTATGTGGGCAATGACTCAGGCCTGATGCATCTTGCCGCAGCCGCAGGCACACCCACACTTGGATTATTCGGACCATCCCGTGCTTCCGAATATGCCCCTTCAGGCGCCCACACAGCATGGGTGGCAGCACCCGGCCCTGAAGGCGACGCCGCCATTGCTGATCTTTCCGTTTCCACGGTAGCAGAGGCTGCCCTACGCCTTCTTGCAGAGACATCATCATGAGCCACCCAGACACCCTTCCTTCCTCTGCATCATCTTTGCGCGTTGCCCATGTGATGGCCGGTGCCACGACGGGAGGGGCGGAGTTGTTTTTTGAAAGGCTTTGTGTTGCACAAGCGGCATCCGGCCTCTCTGTCCTGCCCCTTATAAGGCAGGACGAGGCACGCGCAGCGCGCATGACGGCTGGCGGCCTTCCCCCCAAAGAATTGCGTTTTGGCGGGCTGACAGATTTTAGAACCGGCCCCAACTTACGCCGAGCCTTAACGTCCTTTGCACCGCGTGTAACCGTGGCCTGGATGAACCGTGCCGCCCGGTTCACGCCGCAAGGGAACTGGGTTCTGGCAGGCAGGCTGGGCGGTTTTTACGACCTGTCTTACTATCGCAAATGCGACCATCTGATAGGCAATACCCACGGTCTGGTGCGCTGGATGAAGGCGCAGGGATGGGCCGCCAACCGCGTTCACTATCTCCCCAATTTTGCGAACGACCTGTCAGACACTCCGGCCATCCGCCCGGCAGGTCTGCCTGACGGAGCCCCCTTCCTGCTGGCTTTGGGCAGGCTGCACAAGAACAAGGCTTTTGACGTTCTGATCCGTGCCATGAAGCATCTACCCGGTGTATGGCTGGTTATTTGTGGCGAAGGGCCTGAACGTGCAGCCCTTGAAGCCCTGGCGAGGCAGGAAAATGTAGCAGAGCAGGTGCTCATGCCCGGATGGTCCACACGCCCAGGTGGCTTTATCAAAGCCTGCTCGGTCCTGGTCTGCCCCTCCCGGCATGAGCCGCTGGGTAACGTTGTGATAGAAGGTTTTTCTGCCAGAAAACCGGTTGTCGCTGCGGCATCGCAAGGCCCAACGGAACTTATACGGTCTGGTGAAAATGGGCTTCTAGCCCCGGTGGAGGATGCACGTATTCTGGCTGATCAGCTTGGTGTGGCGCTAGAAGACAAAACGCTTGCTGCCAGCATGGCCACTGCCGGACGAGCCGATTACGATGCAACCTTTGCGACAGCCCCTGTTTTGGCGGCATGGCATAACTTCCTCGCAACTGTGGAGCCTGCCTGATGTGCGGCATTGGCGGCATTGCCTACAAACCGGGAGCCCCTCGTGTTGGGCAGGACGTGCTGGAGCGCATGGCCAGCGCCCTTCTACACCGTGGCCCGGACGGCGCACATTATGCCCGCCTGCCCGAGGCAGACCTGATCCATACACGCCTCTCGATCATAGATCTTCCGGGCGGTGACCAGCCTCTGAAGTCTGCTGCGGGCACCCTGATTGCCAATGGAGAAATTTATAACGACCCCCAGATTCGCCAAGCCATGGTGGCTGAACGCTTCAAAACTGGCAGCGACTGCGAATCTGCCCTTGTCATGTGGGAACAAAAGGGTGCTGGTTACACAACAACGCTGCGCGGCATGTATGCCATTGCCATCCACAACAGTGCCAATAATGAAGTCCTGCTATCCCGCGACCCCTTCGGTATAAAACCGCTCTATTTCACGGAGTTTGAAGGCGGCATTGCCTTTGCATCCGAACCCTCTGCCCTTCTGGCATCTGGGCTTGCGCCCAGAACAGAGCGGTCCCTTTTGCGCGATGAGCTTCTACAGCTTCAGTTCACTACGGGAGCCCAAACACTCTTCAAAACCATCCAGCGCGTTTTGCCGGGTGAAACACTCCGCGTCGTTGCGGGCCGTATAGCTGAACGCACCATCCTTTCCCCCTTGCCGGCCCAGACAGAACCGAAAAAAAACCTTTCAGAAAAACAGGCTCTCGAGCAGCTTGATTATGCCCTGATGAACAGCGTGCAGGCCCATGAAAGGGCTGATGTGCCTTTCGGCCTGTTCCTCTCTGGCGGCATTGACAGCGCCAGCCTGCTTACGGCAATGAGCCGACTACCTCGCCCTGAAAAACTGCGTACCTGGACAGCCGTTTTTGAGGCACGCAGTGCGGCAGATGAAGCCGATGCCGCCTCCGCCCTAGCCCACGCTGCCAATACGGAGCATGAAACCGTGAAAATCACGGCTGCCATGGTCTGGGACAATCTGCCAGCCATTATTGCCTGCATGGATGACCCTGTTGCGGACTATGCCATTATCCCTACATGGTTTCTGGCACGCAAAGCCAAGCAGGACGTACGCGTTATCCTCTCAGGGGAAGGCGGAGATGAGCTTTTTTGCGGGTATGGTCGTTACCGTTCCGCTGCACGTCCGTGGTGGCGTGCAGGCCGCCGCATGTGGCGACACGGTATGTTCGATGGATTGGACGTTCTTCGTTATACCCCCAACCAATGGCGCGATGGACTGACCATAGCCGAGCAGCAGGCAAAGCAGATAACTGCCACACGGCTTTCTGAAGTGCAGGCCGTAGATATTGCTGAATGGTTGCCGAACGACCTTCTCCTGAAACTGGACCGCTGCCTCATGGCACATGGCCTTGAAGGCCGCACACCGCTCCTGGACCCCGTTGTCACCAACTGTGCGTGGCAACTGCCCGACAGTCTGCGCGTCCGTAATGGGCAAGGAAAATGGCTTTTACGCCGGTGGCTTGAACGCCATAATCCGGCAGCAAACCCCTTTGCTCCCAAACAGGGCTTTACTGTGCCTATCGGATCATGGATTGCTGAGCAGGGCCAAACGTTGGGGGAACTGGTCGCCCGGCAGGAGTGTATCCAGGCCATTGCCAAACCAGACCGGGTACGCGCTTTATTTGAAGCAGCCGAGAACCGAAAAAATGGCCCTGCAGCCTGGACCCTTCTGTTTTATGCGGTGTGGCATCGTACACATATTCGCGGCCTTACCCCTGCAGGCAGCATTTTTGATACCCTGAGCCTTTAACACCCTGCCCGTGGCGCAGGCTTCTTTTCTGGGAGACCCGGCATGTTACCCATCACACACAGCACACGGCTCACCAACAGGACTGTCATCAGGCTCTCGGGGCCGGACCGTGTTAAATTTCTGCAAGGGCTGATTACGGCAGATGTTGCAACTCTTACTCCCGGCGCCGCAACATGGGCAGCCTGCCTGACCCCTCAAGGCCGTTGGCAAGCCGATTTTTTCCTGGTCTCGGACCCGGATGATACCTGCCTCCTGCTTGACTGCGCCACAGAGCAGGCAGACGCCTTGCGGAGCCAACTGCTCCGTTTCAAACTTCGCGCCAACATCCAGCTAGATCTCACGGGCCTGACTGTTGTGGCTGCGTGGGGCGAAAGGCCGGATGCAGTCCCCCTTGAAACAGCTATAACCTACACAGACCCACGACTGGACGGTGCCGGGTGGCGTTTGATCGACGCTCCAGACACAATGGCACTGACAGCCACGGAGCAAGACTACCAATTGCACCGGCTAGTCCTGGGTCTGCCAGAGGGTGTGCAGGATTGTGAAACAGGCCGCACTCTGCCAGCAGAAGCCAATATGGACCTCCTAGGCGGCATTTCTTGGACCAAAGGCTGCTATATGGGGCAGGAAATTACAGCCCGCATGCATTACCGCACCTTGCTCAAACGCCGCCTTGTCCCTGTTGCCAGTACAGCACCGCTTCCCCCACCCGGCACCCCAATTTTTGCTGACGGTAGTGAAGTGGGAACTATGCGGTCATCGCAGGATCATGTTGGCCTGGCACTCCTTAAACTCTCAGCGTTTGACGCCCAGCTTGTCGCTGACGGACACAGTCTTGTCGCGCGTCCTCCCTCATGGCTGCTGGCAGGCATTCAGGCCGAGCAAGCCAACTCCCTTTCCTCCCCTGATAAATCTGGCCAATCATGACTTACCAAGCCCCGTCCCCTTCCGTTCTGTCTTCCATGCTGGATGCTGTCTCTTTTGACAAAAATGGCCTTGTCGCAGCCATTGCGCAGCAACATGATTCCGGTGAAATTCTGATGATTGCCTGGATGACACGGGAAGCCTTGCAGGAAACCCTCCTAACAGGCCGT
The DNA here is from genome assembly GCF_000963925.1 of Acetobacter cibinongensis. GTDB lineage: Bacteria > Pseudomonadota > Alphaproteobacteria > Acetobacterales > Acetobacteraceae > Acetobacter > Acetobacter cibinongensis. The sequence goes on along the minus strand of NZ_BAMV01000016.1, from coordinate 31,175 downwards.
GTCTGCTATTATTCCCGCAGCCGCCAGAAGCTTTGGCGCAAAGGGGAAACGTCTGGCCAGATCCAGCATCTGCATGAAGCACGGCTGGATTGTGATGCGGATGCTGTGCTGCTCCTGGTCAACCAGATTGGTGTCGCGTGCCACACGGGCCGCAGAAGCTGTTTCTATCGTGCTTTTTCACCTGATGGGCTGAAAGAACTGACGAAGCCAGAAATAGACCCCAACCAACTTTACGGCCACACGCACGCCTGACCTTTCCTAAAGGCTTTATAAGGATACCGCTTGATGACCTCACCTCCCCTGCCGTCTTCTCCCGCGTATCCCGAAAAGTCGGAAAACACAGGCCAGAAAATTGTTGAGCACACCTTGCGACCAGTCAGCGCATGGGTCGCTTTAGGCGGTTGTGTGGGTTTAGGCCTGATCGCCGCCTTTTGCCTTACCCTGTCAGCAGCGCAGTTTTCTCCTGCGATGACAGCTCTGGGACCAGTTATTGGCTTCCTGTGCCTGATTGTTGCAGCACTACTTCTTAAAGGGTTGATCATTCTGCAACCCAATCAGGCCGCAGTTTGTCTCTTTTTCGGGTCTTATAAAGGCACTTTGACGCAGTCTGGCTTCTGGTGGCTGAACCCTTTTTATTCCTGCAACAAAGTTTCTCTCCGCCTGAAAACGGAAGAATGCGGTCCCCTGAAAGTCAATGACGCTGTTGGCAACCCAGTAGAAATTGGCGCCGTCATTATCTGGCGTGTGTCTCAGGCGGCGCGTGCTTTGTTAGATGTTGAAAATTACAGTGGCTATGTTTCAGCCCAAAGCGAGACCACCCTGCGGCTTCTGGCCAGCCAATACCCCTATGACCCAACAGAACAGCAGAATGCCGTTGATCACGCGCCGGAACACCCAATCCACACCGGCCTGACGCTACGGGATGGGAGTGACACTCTGGCCAGCCTGCTGCTGAAAGAACTCAAACAACGCATGGCCCCTGTTGGTATTGATGTTGTGGATGCCCGTATTTCTCACCTTGCCTATGCACCGGAAATTGCCAGCGCCATGCTGCGCAAACAGGCAGCAAGTGCGGTGATTTCTGCACGGCGTATTATTACTGAAGGCGCTGTCGCCATTATTGATGATGCACTCAGCAACCTTGAAAGCCGCATGGGTCACGAACTGCCCCCCGAGCAGCGCGCAGCCATGATCTCCAACTTGCTAGTTGTTCTGATTGGTGACCGGGAAGCAACACCAACTTTAAATACAGGCCTGTAAGAAAATATTTTCTGAAAAACCTTATGGTTTTTTGTGATTTAAGGTAGATCATAGAATAGAGAAATTTTGCCGCAGAGAATTATTATTCTTTGTCTCAAATAAAGTATTTTTGGAAATCATATGCCAGACCATTTAGAACTCACTATTCTTATGCCCTGCCTGAACGAAGCGGAGACACTTGCAGTCTGTATTCGTAAAGCCCGCACCTTTCTTGAACGCTACAATATTCGCGGTGAAGTCCTGATTGCAGACAATGGCAGTACAGACGGTTCACAGGCTATTGCCAACACCGAAGGTGCGCGGGTTGTTGCTATTCCCGTCAAAGGTTATGGGGCAGCTTTGCTTGGCGGAATAGACGCCGCATACGGTCGCTATGTCATTATGGGCGATGCTGACGATTCCTACGATTTCTCATCGCTCATGCCATTTGTCGAACGCTTGCGCGCTGGCGATGATGTTGTCATGGGAAACCGTTTTCGTGGTGGCATTGCCAAGGGGGCCATGCCTTTTCTGCATCGTTATCTTGGCAACCCAGTGCTCAGTTTTCTGGGACGGTTATTTTTCAAACTGAAAAATGGTGATTTCCATTGCGGTTTACGGGGTTTCAACCGTGAACGCATTTTGCAGCTCCGCTGCAATACAACCGGCATGGAGTTTGCCAGTGAAATGCTGGTTAAGGCGTCTCTGGCGCGTTACGTCATATCTGAAGTCCCTACCACGTTAAAACCGGATGGACGGTCCCGCCCCCCGCATCTGCGCACATGGCGTGATGGATGGCGGCACCTGCGCTTTTTATTGGTGCATACGCCCCAGTGGCTCTTTCTTTATCCCGGCATCACGTTTGTGCTTTTAGGTGCTGTAGGTGCCGCAGCCATTGCCATACCCGGCGTTCATATTGGGCATATCGAACTAGGCTTCCACAGTTTTGTCGCGTGCTGCTATTTCATTGTCATCGGCGCTCAACTCCTCTCCTTCACATTGGTAGCGGATCAGTACGCCTTGCAAACAGGCTTTCTTCCCCTTGAAGATGGACACCGTAATCTTCTGTCTTTTTTCTCTTTGGAAAAAACGCTGCTTTTAGCAGGCTGCATTAGCCTTGTTGGTGTTTTTGGCGTGATTTACTGCGTCCTCCACTGGGCCAATACTGGTTTTGGACACCTGTTATATGGAGAACTTGCCAACACGCTTACCCTGTCTCTGACACTTATTGTGGTTGGGGTGCAAGCTGCGTTTTCTGCATTTCTGTTCGGCATACTTTCTGCAAACAAAAAATGAGTAAAATGAATAGGCAGGCATATATTATCCCTGCCTATTTTGGAATTTCTATCTAAATCCGAACCTGGTTTTATAGTAATTAGAAACACCCGAAAGAACAAAATTATATGCTGGACCTAATTCACCCATTTTATACAAAACAAGAATAATGTGAGAAAATATCACACTTAAAATTACCAATATAATAGAGATATGTTTTGTTTTAATTTTAACATCACGGCTTTGATCCAGTGCAACAGCGCCCATAAAAGCCATGAAAAGGAAAAGAGGGTAAAATTCAGCGCGATACCGAAAATTCATGCTTATTGCCATAAGCATCAACAAAGGAGCTGTCGACAAGCCTATGATATTGGCCCCCACCATCAGTTTATCAGGACCATTGTTTGCCTGTGTTCTTAATAAGCTTTTCACACAATAAAAACTTAGGAAAAGTAAAAAACCATCTGTCAGAAAAAAGCTGCTTGGGGGTAACTCCACCGCGTCTATGAGCCTTTGATACTCATCTTGTAAAACCATTTCGCCATCCGCGCGCAAAAAAGCCCATACCGGAAGAAAGAAATACAGTAACCCAAGAGGTATTCTTTTGATATTAAACAGACCATACTGCTCTGTTCTTACCAATCTGTCTGGGAAATCCGCATTGTAGATATAGAGGTTATAGTTTGCAAAAGTAAGCGGATTACCCCAGCGTTCGTAGTTAACAAACGCTGTGATCGCAACAAATACTCCCACAACACCTAATGACGCCATTATGGGTGCCAAGAGTCTGGTCTTGAGACCTTGTCTGTATAAAATACCGCCTAAAAACAAAGCTAAAGCTGCATATAAAGCTATACCCATAGTGACACGGGTCAGGAGCGCCAACCCAGCCGCCAATGCCATCCAGATAAGAGCTTTGTGTGTATCTTCTGGCTTTAGACATGCACGCACTGCCCAATAAACAAATAAGCTTCCGAAAGTAATGGCCCACAGGCAAACCTCTTGGTAGAGAGTTGCCTGCAAAAAACAGATTTGCACACCAGAAAAAGCCAAAACTAGGAAAAGGCTATTTTCGAGCCATTTTTTTTGAAACCCACAATATGTTCTTAAAAATAAAAATGTCCCGTAGTTTACTAAAAATGTACAACAGGCAGCCAACACGCAAGAAAGACGTGTTATGTCTAAATGCAAGCCATTTTTGAACACCAAAAGAGGTAGCCTTAGAAAGGCGGGGAAAATACCCCAATAGGCATATACCCGCCCGTTCCGTAAAAACCCTTCTTTCTGAACGCAGTATGGGTCAACATCAAAGCGCCCATGCAACATATGATCCATCATACTATTAAACGTCAGAAGAAGATTATCAGACCTCATTTTGACAGGCCAATGTGACCATGACAAAAGGTTTGCACTTGTCCATACTAGGCATAAGCCAATAAGTATGTGCGAGAGATAAGGTTTTTTTTGCGCCTGCATTGAATAACTCACATTGAAATTTTTTAATGTTTATTAATGCGGCTTATTTGAAAAAACAATGGGTTCAGGCTGATTTTATAGTGTCTTCTAGCGGCTATATAGTTTTTACAGATAACCCTATACGCTCTTTTTTTATTTAAGCAGCCAAACCATTTTTATACATGAAACCTATTTCTTAAAATATTTCATCATCCACGATTATTTTTCTTCAATAAGGCCAAAATAGCTGTAGCGGCAGCTTCTGCCGGCTGTTTACCATCCGGCCCCTTCAAACCATTCAACACTGTTTTGAACGCCTGCTTTTGACGTTCAGCTACACCAGATTTATCAAATAGAATACTGACAGCACGTGCCAGTGTGCTGGGGTTACACTGCTCCTGCAACAACTCTGGCACAATTGCTTTACCTGCCAACAGGTTAACCATAGCAACATGCGGCACGCGGATTAAGCGCCGTGCCATGAAAGCCGTTACAGGGTTTACCCGATACGTCACTGCCATGGGAACACCTGCAAGAGCCAGTTCCAGAGTAGATGTGCCTGACTTGGTCAGAGCGGCTCCGGCCGCAGCAAACGCATCGTGCTTTTCCTGAATATCTGTAACAATCAGGGGCTTCACTGGCCACTTTGCCGTGCCTTGTATAATCGCATCCTCCACTACGGCGGAGACTGGGATGACAGGCACCAGATCAGGCATGGTCTGACTTAACAAAGACAGCATTCGCCCGAATACCGGCAAAAGCCGAGGCACCTCTGATCTCCTGCTGCCGGGCATAAGAACGAGCACAAGGGCCCCTTCTCTCAGACCGTGCTGTTTACGAAACCTTGCTCCATCACCCAGTTGTGCGCCTGACTGTAAAACAGGGTGGCCAACAAAGCGGGTGTGTAGCCCGTGCTTGGTAAAAAAAGCCTCTTCAAACGGCAGAAGGCACAGGAGTTCATCCCATAAACCGGGGAATTCCTTCACCCTTTTCTGCCGCCATGCCCAGACCTGTGGAGCCACATAGTGGACCCGCAGCACCCCTAGAGTTGCAATCCGTTTTAACAACCGTAACGCAAAACCCGGACTATCAATGGTCACCACAATATCAGGCCGGAGCGCTGTAATATTCTCGACCGCCTGATCTAATCGGGCGGACAGTGCGCGTAAGCGTGGCAGGATTTCCACCAGCCCCATAACAGCAAGGTCACGCATGGGGAAAAGGCTGCTTAGGCCATTTTCGCTCATACGGGCACCGCCAATGCCGGCAAAACGTATGTGAGGGTTTTGAGCCTTTAAGGCCTGCATAAGCCGCGCACCCAGCACGTCACCACTGGCCTCTCCAGCAAGAATCCAGATCAAGGGGGATGAGTTCTGTTGTGCCATGCTGCTTCCCATAAAACACGTCCAGCCCTCGTGCAATGAACGATGCTGTGGGAGTGTTAAACAGTATCCTTTGCTTCTCTCCGCAAAGATGTCACGACATAACGTTCAAAATCTATCGGAGAGCCTTCTTTGAAAGCCGCCATTTTGCTCTCATCCAGCACAAGTCGAGTATGACCGCTCTCCAACAGCATACCGGCCTTACAAAATTGTAAAAATGCTAACGGTTCATGCAATGTTGTTATAAGCAAATAATCTTGCTGCGCCATGCTATTGAGGCACTCTTTCACATCAAAAAGTGACACCGGATCAAGCCAGTTAAACGGCTCATCAAGCACTACCAATTTTTGACCACCAGCAAATGCACAATAGAGTGCCACTCTTTGCTTCATACCCGCAGAATACTGCCCCACTGGCCGATGCCAGAACCGCTCCACCCCCAAAGCCTGCCGTAAAGGGGCAAGACTAAGCGCGAGCGTAGGCTGGCCAAGTTGCTCCGCCACCAACTTTGCAAGGTCCTTCCCGCTCATATCCAAAGGAAGATGCGTAACATCTGGCATGAAGCCAATATGGCGCGCCAGCTCTTGCCGTTGTGCCGGAACTTTGCTGTTGCCAAGATAAAATTGCCCCGCAGCCAGCGGCAACCGACCGCACATGGCACGCAGTAATGTTGTTTTACCTGCGCCATTGGCCCCGATAATACCAAACCAGCCGGGGCCACACATATCCAGATAATTGAGAGCCACCACGACTTTACCATGATGCTCAACCTGCACGCCCTCGGCCTGAATACGTAAACTCATGACCATGCTCACCCCAATATTCTCCAGAGGGATCGCCGGTTTAATGAAACCAGGCGCACAAATTGCAAGGCAAATACAGGTATAACTGCTGGTAAAGCCCAGAGGCCTACCACCATAAGCAGTACGACATCAGCCGAAAGTGCCGCCTGTGCCCTTTTTTCCGGGCGCACACGAAAATGCAACGTGACGAAAACAGACATCACAAACGCCAAACATCCCACGGGAACCATGGTCTCTAATGCAGTAACCCATAATGATGGAAAAAATACTACCGGGGCAGTAAGAAACAGAACATTATACACACGGGTGATAGTGTCCCTCCGCACGCTCCTGAGCACCCCCTCACCCATCATGACCCCAAAGGCTGCACGCCGTGAAGTATATGGTTTAAAAAAACACAGAAAAACAATGATAGCGTAGCAGATGCCAAAACACCGCGTTCTGTCACTTTCAGTGGTCTGTGAAGAAGATAAAATACAGACGCCTGCCACAAGAAAAATTTTTGCATACAAACGAAAATTTTTCTTGGAACGTATTTTAGTATTATACTCTCTTATTTTGGGATTAAATTTAAAAACACTGGTCGTTTTGTTCTCCAGATAGTGAGCATACAAAAACAATGCCCCCCATACCCCAAATATTATTACAGACTGAGCAAAAGAGAGAAAAATACGTTCAAAAGAAAATAAGACAAAGATAACAGTAAAGGAAAATAGATTCAAAAAAAACTCTATACAGAAAAACTTCTTGTCGATTTAACGCAGAAACAGCCATAATGGAGTGTGCGACCAAGTGTTTAATTCTGAAAGAAATAAGAGCGTTGGCCAAGCCTGCGCACGCCACATGTAACACTATTACGATAGGCCACGCTATAGTGTGCTTAGCGTTATGTCCAAAGGCAAAGGCTAGACCTATACAGAGCAAAAGGCTTATACCAAAAACTGTCAAACGGTCTTTTTTGCTCGCAAGCATAGTAGAAAAAACTATGGTTAGATATTTTATTTCATAGCGTACCAGAAGCATGCTTTTCTAACTCAACTGAAATAAGATGGCTCTTTTATTAATTTCGATATTATAACGTAACGGCCTTTAGCTGCCTACTTTTATATTGTCGCTTACAATTTACCTGCCGCCACGCTACACACGGCATACCTCACCTCACTCCATAAATAGCATCCGTTATCATACGGTAGAAAGGATTTATGTGACTGTTCGTACCTATATTCAGGAATGGACAACAGACCCGGTCAAAAATGTGCTTGCGGGCATGGTTGGGACGTTTGCTCTTATTCCTGAAGTTATTGCGTTTTCCTATGTCGCGGGTGTGGCACCAGAGGTCGGGCTGTTTGCCTCCTTTGTTATCAGCATTGCCATTGCCATCACGGGTGGCAGACCGGGCATGATCTCCGGGGCAGCAGGTTCAGTTGCTCTTGTTGCGGCTGATCTGGTGCATGGTCATGGTTTGCAGTATTTGCTGCTGGCAACCCTGCTGGCTGGGGGCATCCAAATTCTTTTTGGTTTATGCAAGCTTCAGAACATCATGCGTTTTGTCTCGCGTGAAGTGGAAATGGGATTTGTCAACGCGTTGGCTATTCTGATTTTTTCCGCTCAGGTGCCGCAGATGCTGCATGTAAGCTGGCATACCTACGCGCTGATAGGCCTTGGGCTGGCGATTGTTTATCTACTCCCACGTATAACGACGCTCATCCCTTCTCCGCTTGTCTGTATTCTGGTGTTAACCGGCCTGACCATGGCCTACCCCATGCCCGTCCATGTGGTGGCAGACCTTGGAGCCTTACCAACCGGCTTACCCGCTTTCACCCTGCCGCACCTGCCGCTCACGGTGGAAACGTTTAAAATTGTGCTCCCTTATGCCTTTGCAATGGCCATGGTGGGTGTTCTGGAATCCCTCATGACTGCTGGTGTGGTTGACGAAATAACCGACACCCACAGCAACAAGCGTATGGAATGCACCGGGCTTGGTTTTTCCAACATCATGGTGGGTTTGTTTGGCGGCATTGCCGGGTGCGGCATGGTGGGACAAACCGTTGGCAACCTGCGTTATGGAGGCACGGGCAGACTGTCCACCTTTACCGCTGGTGCGTTTCTGTTGTTGCTGCTTGTGGTGCTGCACAAATTTGTAGCGCAAGTCCCGGTTGCAGCACTGGTTGCCATCATGATCATGGTGTCTATCAGCACGTTCTCATGGTCATCGCTGAAAGAACTTTTGCGGCACCCTCGCCTCTCTTCCACTGTTATGCTGGTAACCGTAGTTGTGGTTGTGCTCACGCATGATCTGGCTGCCGGTGTAGGCTGCGGCGTGTTGCTCAGCGGGCTGTTCTTTTCTTTTCAGGTCATGAAACTGCTGCGGGTAGAAAGCAGCCTGAGCGCTGATGGTCAAACGCGCACCTATCACATTGTAGGGCAGCTCTTTTTTGCCTCAACAACTGAGCTGACGGACGCCATAGAGTTTCAGGATAGCGCCCCGACAATAATACTTGATCTGGACCGCGCGAAGATATGGGACATTAGTGCCGCAGAGGCAGTAGAAAAAATAGCAGACCGCTTAAGGGGACGTGGCAAAACCGTCCATCTACACTCTGCTGACCAAGCTGATACCACCTTGCTGCAAGCTGTGCGTTAAGAGGGCATAGGTGCCTGTTCCAAAACCATACGGAACAGGCACCTGTGACCTTATACTACCTGTTTGCGCACGGGCTTTTTAATCAGCCGGGTAATAAGCAGCAGGGCAGCAAGAGCCGCATAAATAAACGGCTCCACATGCCAGGTTTTAAACGCGATACTATAATGAATACTTGCCAAAACCATTGCCAGGTAAACAGTTTTGTGAAGTGGTGCCCACTTGCGCCCTAGCGTGCGGATAGCACGGCGGGTGGAGGTCAGAGCCAGCACCAGCAGAATAAGAAATGCTAAGAAACCAAACGTCAGGAACGGACGAGAGGTAAAGTCCTTCCACAAAATATGCCCATCAAAATGTCGGGCAACACCGACATAGAACGTCACATGCAGGGCAGCATAACTAAACGCCGCCAACCCAAGCGGACGGCGATAGAGCATGAGATCAACACCCGCAAACCGCTTTAAGGGCGTTACTGCCAAAGACAGCAGCAAAAAGCGAAACGCGTAGCGGCCAAAGTCGTGCAGGCATGCAGAAACGGGGTTAGGCCCCAGATTTCCGGCCATACCCTGCCCGAGATCATACGCTGCAAAAACCAGGCAAGCTAGGTAGAACAGCACTTGGCGGGTTAACGGTGACAGGCGTTTCCGTTTACGCGGAGGCGATGGAGCAGTAGGAGCCATATATTAAAATTCTTTCCGTAGGTTCATGTTTTTATACAAACCGGCAACCTGCTCGGCATATCCGTTGAACATCTGTGTTGGTTTACGTGCGGTCCTGAAGACGCTGCCTTCACCAATAATTTGCTCACTCGCCTGGCTCCAGCGCGGGTGATCGACCTCCGGATTAACATTGGCATAAAAGCCGTATTCCTCTGGTGCCATCAGGTTCCAACTCGTTGGCGGCTTTTTGTCTGTCAGAGTAATGCGTGTGATGGACTTTATGCCCTTGAACCCATATTTCCACGGCACAACCAGCCGTATCGGCGCACCGCTTTGCGCTGGCAGGTCCTCCCCATACACACCAGTTGCCAGCAAGGTGAGCGGATGCATGGCCTCGTCCAGCCGCAGTCCTTCCACATACGGCCATTTGAGGGAAAACAGCCCTCCGGCCTGCCCCGGCATTTCGGACGGTCTAACTACGGACGTAAAAGCCACATAACGGGCTGCCTGTTGAGGGGACGCTGCGCGCAGCAGCGCGGCAAGCTCAAACCCGCTCCACGGAATAACCATGGACCACGCTTCCACACACCGCATGCGGTAGAGGCGCTCCTGCTGGCCAAACTGCGTTACCAGCGCATCTATATCCCATGTCTGCGGGTGGTCCACCAACCCATCAACCTGCACACTCCATGGCCTTGGCTTGAAGCTGCCGGACAGTTCAGCCGGGTCAGACTTGTCCGTGCCAAATTCGTAAAAATTATTATAGTTCAGAACATCCTGTTTAGGCGTCGGCTTTTCCACAGCGGGCCAGCCGCGCTGTGTTTCAGGCACCCCCTGGGCAGTGGAAGCACGCGCCCCCTCCGCTCCCAACGCGGCTAAACCTGCTGCTCCAGCCATAACGGCGCGTCGTGACAAAAAAAGCCTGCGGGGCGTGATCTCGGACCCCAAAGGCAAAGGATAACGAAAAACTGACATGTTCTGACGGCCCTTTCACAGCAGAAAGCCTGTTGTAGGACGTTTTAAAGCGGAGCACAGTGCCCCATGCGTTTGCCTGAAAACCGTATTAGGCTCGGCTTCGTTTGTGCCACAGAATCAAAGGCGAAGAGAAAGGAATTATCATGACATCCCAGCAAACTATCGGTTTTATCGGCTTTGGTGCCATGGCGTGCCGCATGGCGGACAATCTCAAAAAAGCTGGGTATGCCGCCGTGGCTTATACACCGTCCGGCAAGGGTGGTGATGGCTCGACCCCCTTTCTGCCCAGTGCCGCAGAAGTTGCACGCAAAGCGACTATTGTAGTGGTCTGTGTACCGGATGATGAAGCACTCGCTGCCTCCATGTATGGTGCGGAAGGTGCCCTTGCTGGCATGAAGGAGGGTGACCTGCTTCTTAATACCAGCTCAGTTTCTCCCGAGGCCTCAGCCGAATTACTGAAAGCCGGGCAAGCCAAAGGCGTGAGCGTTATAGATTGCCCGGTATCAGGCAGCACGCCGGAAGCCGAAAGCGGCAATCTGGTCATTCTGGCTGGTGGAGACACTGCTGCTATCGCACGGGCAAAACCCATTTTTGACTGTATTGGCAAAACAACGGTCCATGCAGGCCCGGCTGGTAGCGGCACACGCCTCAAACTTGTTATCAACGGCATTATGGGTGCTGGGCTTGCTGCCGTGGCAGAAGCTATTGCCTACGGCTTGGCCTCAGGTCTGGACCGTTCCACGCTTTTTGATGCGCTGGACGAAGTGGCCGTTATCTCCCCACACCACAAACGTAAAATCCGGGCGGCAAAGGCTGGCGACTTCTCGCCTCAGTTCCCGTCCCGCCTTATGCAGAAAGACATGCGCCTGTTAATGGATGCCGCTGCCCGCCAAGCCGTGCCTGCCCCAACCCTCGCTGCTGTTACACAACAACTCTCCCTCGCCCGTCGTGCTGCGGAAGATGCAGATTACTCTGTGCTGATTGGCGTTATGGAAAAAATTGTCGCAAACGATGCCTAAGACAGACCTTGCAACCCTGCGGAATGTTGGCAAAGCCGCCTTGGCCGATTTTGCTTTGCTAAATATTCACTCCATCGCGCAGCTTGCAACGCAGGAGCCAGATACTCTTTATCTGGCTCTCTGCCATGCCACGGGCCAGAGGCATGACCCCTGTGTGCATGATGTTCTAAACGCTGCCATTCATCAGGCCCGGACCGGAGAAGCGCTGAACTGGTGGATGTTTACGCCTGAACGAAAAGTCAGGCAGGCTCAGGGTACATTCCCGCACTACTCTCCCTGAACAGAGTTTTTTACTGACACCTATCGTGCCCATTTTAAGCCTTTAACCCTGCTGCCATAACAGCAAGCCTGTCCATAACGCCACGCGCCATACCGGCAGACTGGATGCCTCGGCCTACATCCCGCCTCGCCAAAACGGCGGGCAGAAAAGCAACCTGATACGGGCGGGGTACAGATTGCGTGTTATCGCTCTGCTCCAGCCATGTCTTTGCTACGTTTTGCAGACCCTCTGGTGATCCGGGAAAAATATAGCGCCCGCTTTTTTGCAGAACAGGCCAATGCCGCAACATGGCACCGGCTCCGTAAGCAGCCCCGCACGCGCTTAACCGATCAAGCAGAGTTGGGTCCTGAACGGCCAAGGCTTCGCCCACGGCACGTTGCAGACCGCCACTGCCTTTGAGCATCATGCCTGACCAGTGCGTGACATCCTGTTCGGGCGCGAGTTCTGTCTCCCGTGCATCCAGAATACCCAGCACGGTCGAATACTGAAACACACCACGTTCCAACGCACCGAGCATTAGTGGTGCGATTTCGTGCTCGGGGGGCCGGGTTCCTTCAAGCACATCCCGCCACCATTGCAGCCGGACATACCCTGCCATTGGCCCCACCACCGCGCTGGAGCGTGCGGGGGCTAATGCACGGGTCACTTCATTGTGAAAAGCCAGTAGAATAAACACGTCCTCCCGCATACCGCGCGGTAGAAACTGCGCACACAAAGCGCGGTCGGGGTCCTCTGCTTTAACGCGGTCTTCCAGACTACTGGCGGAAACCATCCGTTTTCTCTTCCTTCGCTGTTAGATCAGCTCCTGAGCGTGGGGTGTCTTACAGTAAAAACACTCCATGTTCTTTACCCTGCACCACCGTAGCGTATTCTGTGATGTTCTTTTAGGGAGCCTTTTCCATTCCGGCACGTTGGCAGACCACACCCCGGAACGGCGGCAGCGGCAAGGCACTTTGTCCTAACTGTCATGGACCTGTCCCTTGACGCCCGCTGCATTGCCTCATAGCTCTGGGGAACGGCGCATCACCGCCTTGAATTTTAACGGAGTATTGTCATGGCTTTTGAACTGCCAGCACTTCCCTATTCCTACAACGCTCTTGCCGCTCGTGGCATGTGCCAGGAAACGCTTGAACTGCATCATGACAAGCACCACCAGGCCTATGTGACAGCACTCAACAATTTTGTTGAAGCCAAGCCCGAGCTACAGGGCAAGTCACTTGATGAGATCATTCTTGCTGTTAAGGGCGATGCCTCTCAGGCTCCCGTCTTCAACAACGCAGGCCAACACTGGAACCACATCCTGTTCTGGCAGAACCTGTCCGCTAATGGCGGCGCCATTCCTGACAAACTGGCTACCAAAATCAATGGTGACTTTGGCAGCGTTGATGCTTTCAAGGATGAGTTCAAGAAAGCAGCAATTTCACAGTTCGGTTCAGGCTGGGCATGGCTGGTTCTGGGTAAAGACGGCAAGCTGGCCGTAACCAAGACGGCTAACGGCTCCAACCCTCTGGCTGAAGGTCACGGTAAAGTCCTGCTGGGTCTGGATGTGTGGGAACACGCTTACTACCTCGACTTCCGTAACCGTCGTCCTGACTACATCACCAACTATCTGGACAAGCTGGCAAACTATGAGTTTGCAGAAGCTCAGCTGAACGCTGCCTGATAAAAAACTGAAGGCACGGCACTGACACCAGAGCCGTGCCGCAGTACAGGGGCCGCCTCCTGCATATTTTTAATATGCGTGGGCGGCCTTTTTTATGCGCTCGCCGCGTAACTACAGCGCAAGACGCGCCATGACCTGCACGACAAATTTTTCCAGCGTTTGGCCCGGATCCCGCTCTACAAACGGGTCCAGCAATCCGTCCAGAGCGAGTACAGCCAAACCATGCACCTGTGCCCAGCGAGCCGCCTGAAGTGCGGATGCCGCTGCATCTGTAGATGCATCCCCCGCCGCAGTTGCTTTTTTTTCCAGAATTGAGAAGGCGCGTTGCGCCACCTGCCGGAAACCAGGCTGTGTGCCGTCTATAGCATCACTCCTAAACATCAGTGTGAACAGCCCTGGGTTTTGGAGCGCAAATAAAATATAGGCTATGCCAACCGCGTTCAGGGTCCGGGGTTGTACCTGCTCCATATTGCGGGAAAGTTCTTCAAACCCCTGCGTGGCAAGAGCCGTCAACAAGCCTTGCAAATTACCAAAATGTGGTGCCGCCGCCATGGCGGATACCCCGGCGGCCCGTGTAATGGCACGCAGCTTCAACCCACTCGGCCCTTCAGTCTCCAGAAGTTTTCGGGCCGTCTGGAGTAATGTCGTACGAAGATTGCCGTGGTGATACTGACCCGGCTGCGGTGCATCCTGCATCTCTATGCCTCAAACTTTACACTGTATATTTTAATTGACAACTCCTGACCCCTCATCCCAATCTATACACTGTAAATACACCACCGCTTGCCCTTTTCGTATCTCTTCTTCCCCAAGAGTGGTCCTCATGATGCGCCGCCTGCCTTCTCCACATTTCTTTATGGAATTTGCAAGCCTGATTATCTTCTGGCTGCTGGCAATGTTCTGCTCCGCAAAAACAGCCATAGCCGTGACACTGGTTTTTGTAGCTGCTGACACCATACGCCGGTTGCTCAGTAAAGCGTCCTTCCCCCGCCTGTGGGTTATCTGCTCTGTTCTGGCGGTTGTTTTTGGCGGGATTGATCTGCTTGCCCCTACCCCGTTCATGATACGGTATGAAGGCTGCATTACAAACCTTGTCACCTGCGCCAGCTTCATATGGGGTGCCTACGGCTCCCCATCTCTCATTCAGGAAATGGTGGAGGAGAGACAAGGTTTCACCTTCCCCCCGGAGCGGCAGGAACTTCAGTCTTTCTTCAGAATATTTACGCTTGCGTGGGCAGCTTATTTTGCGGCCAAAGCAATTTTATATGTATGGCTTGGCACCCATTATCCCTTGCCAAAGACTATCGCCTTACGCTCGGCATTTGGCACTCTCAGCCTTGCTGTTATGGTTCTTGTGAGCATGCAAGGCAGGCGTGTTTTTTTTCTCTGTCAACGCGCAGGATTTTTCCTCCCTCGTCCGGCTACAGACTCCTGAGATTTCCGGGTTTTTCCCCCGATACCAGACACTTGCACCCTTTTGCTGCACAACAGATTTGCACCATCCCCTCTTGATTGTTGCAACAGACGTTCCAATCTCTGTTAGCGAAGAAAAGACCATGCCTCCACTGCCATAATGGGGCGGAGACAAGGCCTTCAGTCGCCTAAGCAAAAGGGACAAGAGGGATAGTTATGGACATCGCAAAATTTACAGAACGGTCTCGCGGTTTTCTGCAAGCTGGCCAGACCATCGCCCTGCGTGATTTCAACCAGCAATTCACGCCGGAACATCTGCTCAAAGCCATGCTGGATGATAATGAGGGCGCTGCTTCAGCCCTGATCCGCGCGGCAGGCGGCAACCCGGAAGCCGTAAAAGCGGCAACGGAACAAGCGCTCGCCAAACTGCCAAAAGTGCAAGGCGGCGGCGCAGGCCAGCCACAGGCAACGCCAGATCTGGTACGGCTGCTGGATGGCGCTGAGCAAGCAGCACAAAAAGCTGGAGATAGCTTTGTTGCGCAAGACCGCCTTTTGGTGGGCATTGCGCTTTCCGACACGCCAGCCGGTAAGGCCCTGAAAGACAATGGGGCCAAGCCGGATGCGCTGGAAAAAGCCATTGCCACCATAAGAAAAGGACGGACCGTGAACAGCGAAAACGCTGAAGCCAACTTTGACGCACTCAAGAAATATGCCCGTGATGTTACGGCTGTTGCTCAGGCTGGCAAGCTTGACCCGGTTATTGGCCGTGATGAAGAAATTCGCCGCGCCATTCAGGTTCTGGCCCGCCGCAGCAAAAACAACCCGGTTTTGATTGGTGAACCCGGCGTTGGTAAAACAGCTATTGTTGAAGGGCTGGCTCAGCGTATCATCAATGGTGACGTGCCAGAGGCACTGAAAAACAAAAAACTGCTCTCCCTGGACATGGGGGCGCTGGTTGCTGGTGCCAAATATCGCGGTGAGTTTGAAGAGCGGCTTAAGGCTGTGCTGAAAGAGATTGAGGCCGCCGAAGGGCAGATCATCCTCTTTATTGATGAAATGCATACGCTGGTTGGCGCTGGCCGGAGCGACGGGGCTATGGATGCCTCCAACCTCATCAAACCGGAACTGGCCCGTGGCACCCTGCACTGCATTGGCGCAACCACGCTGGATGAATACCGCAAATATATTGAGAAAGATGCGGCTCTTGCCCGTCGTTTCCAGCCGGTATTTGTGGGTGAACCGTCTGTTGCGGATACCATCTCCATCCTGCGCGGTATTAAGGAAAAGTACGAACTGCATCATGGTGTTCGGATTACGGATGGTGCGCTGGTTTCCGCTGCAACGCTGTCCAACCGCTACATCACGGACCGCTTCCTGCCGGATAAAGCTATCGACCTGATTGACGAAGCCGCCAGCCGCCTGCGTATGCAGATTGACAGCAAACCGGAAGAACTGGACGAGCTTGACCGCCGTATCATTCAGCTCAAGATTGAGCGTGAAGCCCTGCGGAAGGAAGACGACACGGCCAGCAAAGACCGGTTAGAATCCGTTGAAGCAGAGCTTGCCGATCTGGAAGAGAAGTCTGACGCCATGAGTGCGGCATGGCATGCGGAGAAAGACCGTGTGAACGCCGTGCAAAAACTTCAGGAACAGCTGGACCAAGCGCGTTCCGAAGTGGAAGTGGCACAGCGCACAGGTAATCTGGGTAAGGCTTCTGAGTTGATGTATGGGGTTATCCCTAATCTTCAGGCTCAAATCACGCAGGCTCAGGATGCACAGTCTGACCCAGGGACAACAGACCTTGTTTCCAAAGCCGTGACGGACCAAGGGGTCGCCTCTGTGGTGTCTCGTTGGACGGGGGTTCCGGTTGACCGGATGCTGGAAAGCGAGCGCGCCAAACTGCTGCGTATGGAAGATGAACTGCGCCGCTCCGTTGTTGGGCAGGAACCAGCCCTTAAAGCTGTGTCCAATGCCGTACGGCGTGCCCGTGCAGGCTTGCAGGACCCTAACCGGCCCATCGGGTCTTTCCTGTTCCTAGGCCCTACGGGCGTGGGTAAGACGGAACTGACCAAAGCTCTGGCACGCTTTCTGTTTGATGATGAGAAAGCTCTGCTGCGTGTGGATATGAGCGAGTTCATGGAAAAACACGCCGTCTCACGCCTGGTCGGTGCGCCCCCCGGTTATGTGGGGTATGAAGAAGGTGGTGTGCTGACTGAGGCTGTACGCCGCAGACCGTATCAGGTCATCCTGTTTGACGAAGTTGAAAAAGCCCATGAGGATGTCTTCAACATTCTGCTTCAGGTGCTTGATGATGGTCGCCTGACCGATGGTCAGGGCCGCACGGTGGACTTCCGCAACACCATTATTGTCCTAACCAGCAATCTTGGGTCTGACGTGCTGGCACATCAGCCGGATGGTGAAAGCGTGGATATGGTGCAGGCGCAGGTCATGAAGGTAGTGCGCGAGCACTTCCGCCCTGAATTCCTGAACCGTCTGGACGAGATTATCCTGTTCTCACGCTTGCAGAAAGCAGACATGACCACCATTGTGGACATCCAGATTGGCCGACTGCAAAAACTGCTTGATGACCGCAAGATCACACTCAAGCTGGATGATCTGGCCCATGCCTGGCTGGCAAACGAAGGGTATGACCCGGTTTACGGCGCGCGCCCACTGAAACGGGTTGTGCAACGCAGCCTGCAAAACCCACTGGCTGAGTTGCTGCTACAGGGTACCATCCACGATGGTGAAACTGTACCGGTTTCTGCCAACGGTGAGGGCCTGACGATTGATGGTAAGTCAGCCGCAACACTGGCCTGATACGTCACTGTCCAAACAAGCTTAATAAAAACGGGAGAGCTTCGGCTCTCCCGTTTTTGCATTCAGAGTCTTCCTGCCCTATCACGGTTTTTCCTCTTGGTCGGTACGGAAGGACGATGTCATGGCAGAACCTGCGTGGCTTATCTGGGCACGGGACATTCAGGCCATAGCGCAGACCGGTCTGACTTACGCACAAGACCCTTTTGACCGTGAGCGATATGAGATGCTGCGCACCCTTGCTGCCCGTATGATGGCAGCCGGTAGTGCAGAACTTGAAGACCGTATTGAAACATTATTTGCCCAGCAGCATGGGTATGCCACGCCCAAACTGGAAGTGCGCGTTGGTGTATTTGATACACAGGGCCGTATTCTGATGGTGCGTGAAATTCTGGATGCCAACCGCTGGACCATTCCCGGTGGGTGGGCGGATGCAAACCATACTGCCGCACAATGCGCCGCCAAGGAAGTATGGGAAGAAACAGGCTACACTGTCCGCATTACCAAACTCGCCATGGCGCTGGACCGTACAACCCAAGGCCATCAGCCCCCTGAACCATTTACGGTTACAAAGCTGTTCTTTTTAGGGGAGATAACGGGAGGCAGCCCGACAACAAGTATAGAAACCAGCGAAGTACGCTTTTTTGGGCAGGACGGAATTCCCGAAGACTTATCTTTAGGCCGAGTTTTACCCGAACAGATTGCCGCACTGTTTGCGCACCATAAAGACCCCAACAAAGCAACAGATTTTGATTAATTAGCGAGCCAGACAATGACTTTGCTCTGCCAATCTTGTTAACACCAGAATAACCTGATTGGCAGGCGTAACGACACCAAGCTCTCGCCCTTTCCTGACAATGTAACCGTTCAGAGCCTCTATCTCTGTTGGTTTGCCACGCCGTAAATCCTGAGCAGTCGATGACATCTGCTCAGGCATAGCGCTTGCGATCGTCAAAAGATTTGTCATAAAGTCTGGTGAACTGGGAATACCAAGCGCACATGCAACAGCCTGACATTCCTGAACAAGAGTGACCATAACATCCTGCACGCCGTCTGTCTGCATCATGCGGGCGTAAGGCATCTGCGACAGTGCCGACAAACCATTATAGGCACAGTTCACCATCAATTTTTCCCATAGCACCGTCATGATTTGGGAAGAGACCGTGACAGCAAAACCTGCCTGCGCAAAAAGTGCAGCATTATTTGCGCTAGTCTCAGTAGTATCAGCCTCCCCCATAACCAGCCGGTTGCCTCCATGATGCACAACATGGCCTGCCGCGAGCATGCTGACAGCGATGTACACAGCAACCGGCACCACAGGCCTATGGATCACGGTTTCAAGACTCTGAACGTTTTCCACGCCATTCTGCAAACTAAAGATAACGGTGCTCGGCTGTAATGCCGGAATAAGGTCTCGCCCTGCCTGGTCTGTATCAGCAGACTTTACGCATACCAGTACAAAATCGGCTAGCCTTAAATCCTGTGCTTGAGAAACCACTTTTACGGACACACTCTGTTGTCCATTGGCAGTATCATATTTTAGGCCGTGCACGCGCAGCGCCTCACACTGGGCAGGACGCGCCAGAAAAGTTACGTCATGCCCACTTTGTGCCAGCGCCGCGCCAACATACGAGCCAATAGCTCCTGCCCCAATAACAACCACATGCACAGGCAGTCTTCTCTATCCCCGTTATGGGTTGCACGGAACAGAAGCTATAGAAACCCTCACAAACACCCGTCCCGATATTTTACAACTTATCAGGCAACAAGCGGCTTTACATGCTTGAACTGTGTTTCAAACCGTGCCCGGTCTTCCGCCAGCAGACGCACTGTTAGTGTTGTGTCGTCCTCACCGTCCTGCCGGTCTGTTACTTCCCCATGCTGGTAGAGCCACGCAGCCGCTGCGCCGTCAGCCAGCGCCATACAATAACGCACTGCCTCCATGGAGGCAGTGATATGCCGGTCTATCAGGGCCATGAGTTCTGGCAACCCATCACCTGTAATAGCAGAAATAGCGACCGTTTCTTCCGTTTGCGGCACAGCTTCCGGGCCACCTAGTAGGTCCGCCTTGTTCATGACTTCAATCATGCGGCTAGACCAGTCAGCCTCAATCATGTTGTCACGCGCCATACCATGCAGCACACCAAATACATCTTTTTTCTGTGCGGCACTATCGGGGTGCGCAATATCGCGCACATGCAGGATGATGTCGGCTTCTGACACTTCCTCCAGCGTAGCGCGGAAGGCAGCAATCAGTTCTGTTGGCAGATCACTGATGAAACCCACAGTATCAGACAGGATAATGCGCCGCCCGGATGGCAACGTAATAGCCCGCATGGTGGGATCGAGCGTGGCAAAAAGCTGGTCTTTTGCGTACACCGTAGCCCCGGTTAGCGCGTTGAACAGCGTTGACTTACCCGCATTGGTGTAGCCCACAAGCGCCACAACCGGAAACGGCACACGTTTACGGGCCTGCCGGTGCAGCCCACGCGTGCGGCGCACCTGCTCCAACTCTTTCTTCAGCTTGACGATACGCTCGCCAATCATCCGACGGTCAGCTTCCATCTGGGTTTCACCCGGGCCGCCCAAAAAGCCAAACCCGCCGCGTTGCCGCTCAAGGTGGGTCCATAGCCGGACGAGGCGCGACCGCTGATATTCGAGATGAGCAAGCTCAACCTGCAATGTCCCTTCCTTGGTTGCGGCACGCGCACCAAAGATGTCCAGAATAAGCCCGGTACGGTCAATGACCTTACAGCCAAACTCACGCTCAAGATTGCGCTGCTGGCCGGGTGTCAGCCGTGAATCCACGACCAGAACATCAATCCCATCCGCTTTCACGGCAATTTTGAGGGACTCTAGCTGACCAACCCCCAACAGGGTGGCAGACCGTTTGGTACGAAGCAGGAGAACAGCTTGCCTGACAATGACAAGCCCGATGGAGGCAGCAAGTCCAACAGCTTCTTCAAGCCGGGCTTCAGCTGCCCTTACATCCTGCTCATGGGCTGAACGCTCCCATGGCAGAATAACAGCGCCGCGTGTTGCGGTAGGTTTTGTCTCAGTTAAAGTCGTCGCCAAGTGCTATATCTCTGTCTGTTGGCTCTGTCGCCGCTGTTTCAAATACATTAACCGGTATGGAGGGCATGACAGTGCTGATAGCATGTTTGTAGATAAGCTGCGTCTGGTCATCACGCTTCAACAGAACAGTCGTGTCGTCAAACCATGTAATGTTACCCTGCAACTTAACACCATTGACCAAAAATACCGTCACAGAAGCCCGTGAGCGGCGTATCTGGCTCAAAAAGGCATCCTGCACGTTGTATCCGGTTTCTTTTTCCACTCTCTGAGGCCCTATTCTCGTTTTTTGTTAAAGCCGGAATGTCGCTGCTTTGTGCAGATACATTAGCCCGCCCCTCTGTCTTCCGACGTTACACCAAGCTGCTTGAGTTTGCGATGGAGGGCACTACGCTCCATGCCAACAAAAATTGCAGTCCGGCTGATATTACCCCCAAAGCGCAAAAGCTGCGCCTGAAGGTACTGTGTCTCGAACATATCCCGCGCCTCACGTAGCGGCAGGCTCATGACATCGGCAGACGCATCAAACTTCAATAAGGCTGGTGCCCCTTCCCCTACAGAAGAAGGGAGCATTTCCGCTCTTATTGGTTCAGTCGTGTTGCCGGGCATCATGATCAAGACCCGTTCCATCAGGTTACGCAGCTCACGCACGTTACCCGGCCACTCATATGCCTGAAGCGCTGCTATGGCATCTGCCGACAGCTCACGCTTTGGCAAACCCGCCATTTCCGCAGCACGGCGCAGGAATAGCTCAGCAAGGCCCGGTATGTCATCCCGCCGCTCCCGCAGACCGGGCATACGCAACGGTACAACAGCCAGCCGATAATACAGATCCTCCCGGAACCGCCCTGCCATGATCTCGGCTTGCAGGTCCCGGTTTGTTGTGGCCAGCACGCGCACATCAACCTTCACGCGCGTGGAACCACCAAGCCGCTCAAATGTCTGGTCCTGCAAAGCCCGGACAATCTTGCCCTGTGTCTCCAGTGGCATGTCCGCCACTTCGTCCAGCAGAAGCGTACCGCCGTGGGCGCGTTCCAGCACACCGGTGCGGCGGCCAACCCCATCCGCATTCCCTTCCAGCCCGAAGAGTTCTTCTTCAAACCGTCCGGGGGCCAGAATGGCGCAGTTCAGGGCAACAAACGGGCCATCCATCCGCCGGGAGCGGGCATGGATCATCCGGGCCGCAACCTCCTTGCCCGAACCGGGCCCCCCCGTAATCAGCACACGGGAGCCTGTGGGTGCCACACGTTCAATTTGCCCCCGCACAGCGGATACAAGAACGCTATTGCCGAACAGCTCTGTATCCTGCCCCGCACGCAGGCGGAGTTCTTCATTTTCCTTGGCCAGACGGGCGGCTTCCAGTGCGCGGCGCACAACAACCAGAAGACGGTCAGCCTGAAATGGCTTTTCAATAAAGTCGTACGCGCCATGCTGAAGCGCCGCCACTGCGGTCTCAATCGTCCCGTGCCCGGAAATCATGATGACAGGAACCGATGGTTCCTCCCCATGCAAAACATCCAGAATACCAAGACCATCCAGCGCGGAGCCTTGCAGCCACACATCAAGAATAACAAGTGACGGCCTGCGAGCGCGAAAGGCTGCTATGGCTGCGTCAGACGTGCCAGCACCCCGTGTTTCGTACCCTTCATCTTCCAGAATGCCCTCAATGAGCATCCGGATATCCGGCTCATCATCAATGATCAGGATTTCATGAGCCATGGTCGTCTTTCATCGGCAAAATCAGAATAGCCACAGTTCCTGTTTCCTCCGCCCTGTCTTGCAGGCGCACCGCTCCTCCATGGTCTTCCATGATTTTTTTCACAATAGCCAACCCTAAGCCGGTGCCTTTGGCCTTGTGTGTTACGTAGGGCTCCGTCAGGCGTTGCCTGTCATCAATTGGCAAGCCAACCCCGTTATCCGTAACAGAAATCTCGACCTCGTCCTTCTCCTCTTGCAGGCCAATCCATATCGCGCCTGCCACGTTTGCGCCATCTTGCCCAACATCACCCTGTTTTGCCGTCATGGCAATGGCATCTGCTGCATTCTGTAACAGGTTTATAAGTGCCTGACTTATCAGGCGCCTGTCACACCGGACAACCGGGCCTCGGTCTGGCAAATTGACCGTGTAGGTAATTTCAGGATGTGCATTCCGTTGCAAGACCAAAACTTCCCGGACGATACGGGATAGATCCTCTTTGGTCATGACAGGCTGCGGCATACGCGCAAATGCCGAAAACTCATCCACCATACGGCCTATATCGCCAACCTGACGCACGATAGTATCCGCGCATTGTGCAAATGTCTCAGGATCTGACGTGATTTCACGCAGGAAACGACGTTTGAGCCGCTCCGCGGCCAGTTGAATGGGCGTAAGTGGATTTTTGATCTCATGGGCAATACGGCGCGCCACATCCGCCCATGCAGCCTTGCGCTGAGCAGATTGCAGGGCTGTTATGTCGTCAAAGGTCACAACATATCCGCCGGTGACAGCCCCCTGCATTTCCGCACCAATACGCACAAGCAACATGCGCCGGTTGGCAACAGGACCAGTCTGCACTTCCTTGGTAATAACCTGATCCGGCGCGGCTTTGGCTTCGGCCAAAATATCAGCAAAATCTGGCACACGCTGGGCCAGCGGTGTGCCTTTGGCGTCCATCAGGTCAGTTTGCAACAACACGCTGGCAGCCCTGTTGGGCAGTTCAATATGCTGCTCCCGGTCAAGCCCGATCACACCGGCGGAAACACCTGACAAAACAGCCTCCGTAAACCGGCGGCGCTCATTAATCTGCCCGTACGCCGCCATAAGCTCGGAACGCTGGCTGGCAAGCTGCTCTGTCATACGGTTGAATGCGCGTGACAAGCTGGTTACTTCATCGTCACGGTCGGCTTCGGGCACATGCACCCCAAGGTCGCCTTCACTGATACGCCGTGCCGCCAGAATAAGCAGCCCAAGCGGGCGGGCAATCTGATTGGCCAAGGCCAGCCCGATCAGCGCGGCGGCGGCCAGAACCAGCAACGCCACCAACGCAAATATCATGACAAACGTGAGCTGGATTTTAGCTTTATTGGCATTCAGGCGGTTATAGTCCGCCACCACCATTTCCGTTCTGTGCATGTGCTCCAGAATGGTGGGATCAACAAGACGTGTAATGACCAGCATGAGCGCGGGCGTCTGGGAGAGTTCCACAACCGCTCTCACCGTCCTCTCGTCAGGCGAATCCAGAATGGCAATGTCATTTGTGCGGGCCATGGTGGTGGCGGCAGGTGGTGGCAGATCCTGCATGTAGCCGGTACGGCTCATCAGCCCACCGGCAGCGCGCACCTTATTGGTGATGGGATCATAAACCACCGCCTCCGTCAGCCCACGGATGGTTGCCTGACTGTCCAGCATCTGCGCCAGGGCATCATGGTCCTGCAACAGGTTCATGCCACTTGCTGCCAGCTCGTTTTGGGCGCTGGTGATGTAATTGGACATTGAAAAGGCATCGGTCCGGATATTGGCGTTGTGCTCGCTCAAATATCCTCGGGATGCCTCCAGCGCCTCGCGCAGCGCCGTGTTCACCCGGTCTGAAAACCAGATCTGAATACCGTAGTGAAAGAAGAGGGCTGCGAATGCGCCCACAACAACCGTAGGCGCTACCGCTACAATACCAAACAGCGTAACCAGCCGCACATGCAGCCGTGCCCCTGCCAGCCCCTTGCGTTGCTCGGACAGCATGGGGCCAACACGAATGACAATAGCCACCAGCAACAGGCACAGGACCAAGCTGTTCAGTACCACCACCAATGGTTCTATGATGGAATAATAGTGCCCGGAAGACATCCCTCCGGACAGCACGACAAAGGTGGCGAAACCCAACCCGAGAGCCAGCGCAGCGAGCGTGAGCGCAACACTTTTACGCTCAAGCGAGCGGAAAACCCAATGCAGGCGGCTGCGCGGACGCACATCTGGCGCTTTACGGAAAAAATTTTTCATGCGAGCCGTCAGACAGGCCCACGCACAACGGGAATTTCCAGCTCCCGGATTTTCTTGCGTAAGGTGTTTCTATTCAGCCCCAGCATGGTTGCCGCCTTGATCTGATTACCCCGGGTTTCCGCCAGCGTCATTTGTATCAGGGGGCGTTCAACTTCTGCAATGACACGGGCATACAGGTCATGCAGCGGCATACCCTCACGCCCGGCCACAAGGTAGCGCATGATATGGCGGGAAACTGACTCTGCCAGAGGCTCTTCCACTAACGATTTTTCAGTTGTGACATCGTTAGCCAAGGGTTCGGCCAGTTCAGCGTCAATCAGATCAGCCCCGATGGTCTCCTGCGGGTACAGAGCGACAATACGGCGAATAAGATTTTCCAACTCACGCACATTGCCGGGCCAACGCCATGCCTGCAGCCGCTCAATGGCTGAGTCATCCAACACTTTTGCTGCACCACCCGCCTGACGGCACAGCCGCAGAAAATGGTGTGCCAGCAAAGGAATGTCTTCAAGCCGCTCCCGCAAAGGCGGCAAGCGCACAGGCACCACATTCAGGCGATAGTACAGATCTTCCCGGAACGCCCCGGCGCGGATAGCCTGCCGGAGGTCCCGATGTGTGGCGGCAACAATACGAACATCTGCCCGAATGGGTGCACGACCTCCCACCGTGGTAAATTCACCATCCTGCAAAACACGTAAAAGACGGGTCTGCGCCTCTGGTGGCATATCGCCAATTTCATCCAGAAACAGCGTACCACCGGCTGCCTGCTCAAACCGGCCGGGGCTACGGCCACCTGCCGTGCGTTCCTGCCCAAACAGTTCAGCCTCAATCTGGTCACGCGGGATAGCAGCCATATTGACCGCAATAAATGGCCCCCCACGCCTGCGCCCATATTCGTGCAAGGCGTGAGCTACCAGTTCCTTCCCTGTACCGCTCTCACCTGTAATCATAACCGTCAGGTCTGATGTCGTCAGGCGGGCAATGCTGCGGTAGATCCCTTGCATGACCATGGACTGACCAATAAGGGGCAGTCGCTCCTCCGGAATACTCGCCACAGGAGGGGCTGGCATATCCTGAGCAGGAGCGGCCAGAGCGCGCCCTACAACGCTTAGTAATTCCTTTAGATCAAACGGCTTTGCCAGATATTCAAATGCCCCGCGCTGCGTTGCCTTGACTGCTGTGGTCAGGTTGGACTGAGCACTCATGACAATAATACGCAGGTCAGGCCGCGCCTGCCGGATACGGGGAATAAGGTCCAGACCACTGCCATCGGGCATGATGACATCTGTAATCACCAGATCCCCCTCACCTTCCTCCACCCATTGCCAGAGGGTGGCGGCGTTGGGGGTTGACTGAACCTGATACCCTGCACGGCCCAAGGCTTGCCCCAGCACGGTCCGAATGGAGCGGTCATCGTCAGCAACAAGAATGGTGGGCAGTGGGGTCATGGCGGCGTGTCACATTCAGCAAGGTTGCAGCGGCAACAGGTCAAGAAAACAGAAAGAACAAAAATCAGCCCGAAGCTGGCGGCTCTGAAACAATAGGCAGGTAGAGGCTTATTTCCGTACGACCGGGGCGGCTTTCCACTTCAATAACACCACCGTGGTCGTCCATAATTTTCCCAACCAGTGCCAGCCCGAGGCCGTTTCCACTGATTTTGGTACTTAAAAACGGTTCAAACAGATGGGGGCGAATAGTCTCAGAAATACCCGGCCCTGTGTCCCTTACGGTCACAACCAGCGGCAGATGCCGCCACTGGCTGGTGCCGGGCAAGGCCAGCCGGATACCGGGACGATAACTGGTGAGCAGCGTAATTTCGCCCGGTTTGTCCGTTTCCTTAATGGCCTCTGCCGCGTTTTTTACAAGGTTGAGCATGACCTGTATGAGCTGGTCCCGGTTGCCCCATACATGAGGCAAAGAGGGGTCATACCGCTCAATGATGCGAATGCCGGACGCAAAGCCCTGCTCAGCCAGCAACCGCACATGCTCCAGCACCCGATGAATATTAAGCGACCGGTACTCCGTTGGTGCTTCGCCAAACATGCCCATGCGCTCAACCAGCGCATCAATACGGTCTACCTCGTCACAAATCAGGCTTGCCAACTCCTTGTCCTGCTCTGAAACCGCATTTTCAAGAATTTGGGCCGCCCCTTTGATGCCAGAGAGCGGGTTCCGCACTTCATGCGCCAGCATGGCGGCCATGCCGGACACGCTGCGTGCCGCAGAACGGAACGCCAGTTGCCTGTCCAGATTACGGGCTGTGGAAGAATCATGAAATGTCAGCACAATAGCGTCTGGATTTTCAGGCATATCCGCGCCCTGCACGGTAATACCTTCCTTATGGAAACGCGGCGTACTGAAAACCAGTTCGTGCTCCGTCACACTGCCGCCAATTTTGCGCAGATGCTCCACCAGCAGGAACAGCGGATGATCTTCCGGCACAAAATCCTTCAACCCGCTCTGACACAGTTGAGAGCGGGAGGTTGCGAAAAATTCCTCTGCCGCTGAGTTCGCAAACCGGATCCCGTTATCGGCCCCAATTTCCAGAACCGGCACTGGCATATTGTCCAGTATCAGGCTGGCGGCAGAGCTGGAATTATTGGGAGCCGGGCGAGCTTTCATGCGCGTGCGTCAGGCTCCACACGTAGCGTCAGCAGCATCTGCGTGGCGGGACGCGCGTGGCTCACGCACTGCACCGGCTGCAATCTGCTGATCATAAAAATCAGAGATCATGCTAATGGCTTCCGGCGCATTATCGACCCGGTTCACCGCAGCCCGGAACCCGGCTGAACTATGTAGGCCCGCAGAATACCAGGACACATGTTTGCGTGCCAAACGCAGGCCTGGGCGTTCACCAAAATGCTCCAGCATCATGCGGTAATGCTCCAGCACAATCTCTTTTTCCGCGCTGAGTGTGGGGTCTGGCACGTCCTGCCCTGTACGCAGAGCATGGGCAACCTGCGCCAGAAACCATGGACGACCGTAACAGCCCCGCCCGATCATCACACCATCAGCACCGGACTGAGCCAGCGCCGTGCGCGCATCATCAACCGTAAGAATATCGCCATTAACAATAACTGGCAGGTCAACAGCATCCTTGACCTTGCGGACAAAAGCCCAGTCAGCCGTACCATTATAAAATTGCTGGCGGGTGCGGCCGTGCACCGTAATCATGCGGATACCTACATCCTGCGCAATGCGGGCCAGAACGGGCGCATTAAGGTGCTGGTGATCCCACCCCATACGCATTTTAAGGGTAACCGGCACAGATACAGCCTTGACGGTAGCGTCCAGCAGGCGGGCAGCAGCCCCCTCATCCCGCATCAGCGCTGATCCGGCCATTTGCCCCACGGCAACTTTTTTAACCGGGCAGCCAAAGTTAATATCGATCAGGTCCGCCCCGCGCCCCACGGCAATACGGGCTGCTTCCGCCATGGCGTCCGGATCACACCCGGCCAGCTGTACGGCATTGGGGCCACCAGCATCCGCCACCTCGGCCATACGCAATGTGTTGTCGTTCTCACGCACCATAGCCCAGGAGGCGATCATTTCCGACACGACCAGTCCTGCGCCGAGTTTACGGGCAAGCCGCCGGAACGGCAGATCAGTCACACCAGACATGGGGGCCAGAATAACCGGTGTCTCAATATGAACACCACCAAGGTCTATTGGCCGCAATACGGATTGCGTTTGCACAGTCTTTCCCACTTTGCCTATGATTTAGGCACAGATACCGATATCCCTGCCTAAAATCAATCTTTTTATAATCGTAATGATTAAGCAGAATACGCAAGAGTTTTCTTGCATCCTGCCTGAGTTTTTTAGAAGCGTTCTGATAAAGAAAAGGTGCCCAGACCCTCGCCTGAGCACCTCTTCCTTTTACCAACTCACCTCGAAAAATCAGGGAACCAGAACGGACACCGCTGCCGTGCAGGCAATCCCTTCCTCACGCCCGGTGAAGCCGAGCCGTTCAGAGGTTGTAGCCTTGATGGAAATACGGTCCACATCAACTTCCAGCAGTTCTGCGACGCGCTTACGCATGGCATCCGCATGGGGGCCGATTTTGGGGCGCTCACAAATCAGCGTCAGGTCTGCGTTAATCAGCATACCGCCGCGCTCCCGAATACGCTGCCCGGCGTGAATGAGAAAACGGGCGCTATCCGCATCTTTCCATTTGTTTTCACTCGGCGGAAAATGGCGGCCAATGTCGCCCTCTGCCAGTGCGCCATAAATGGCATCACACAAGGCATGTATCCCGACATCGGCATCGGAATGGCCAGCCAGCCCTTTCGTGTGCGGCACGGTAATGCCACACAGAATAAGGGGGCGGCCTTCTTCAAAGGCATGCACGTCATACCCCAGCCCCACACGCGGCAGCAGGGTCGGGCCGATCAGTCGTTCAAGGCGCACAAGATCATCCTCGTAAGTCAGTTTGATATTGTCTTCATCGCCCTGCACCAGAGCTACACTGAAGCCTGCATCTTCTAGTAGTTTGGCATCATCTGTCGCTGTCAGGGAAGATGCCTCGCGGTGCAGGTCCAGAAACAGACCGAAGCGGAAGCCCTGTGGCGTCTGGGCACGAAACAGATGATCGCGGGAGACTGTGCCGGAGATGACACCGCCCTCCTCACGCTTCAGCGTATCGGCCACCGGCACGGCGGGAATGGCGCCTGGATGCTCGGTTAGGGCAGACACCACATTCCGCACGACTTTGGCTGTGACATAGGGGCGGGCTCCATCATGCACAAGCACGATATCAGGCCGTTGCTCTTCAGGCAGCGCAGCCAGTGCTTCCAGCCCGGCACGCACACTGGCCTGCCGTGTCTCACCACCCGCAACGGGAGAGAGTGTCGTCAGGCCCTGCAATGCCTCAGACAAGGACGGCGGATGACCCACGGGCTGCAAGCAGGCCACATGGGGCAACAAAGCTTGCGCAGCGTGGCGGATAACCGGCTGGCCTGCGAGCCGAACATATTGTTTCGGCGTTTCAGACCCGCTGGTGGCGGCATAACGGCTGCCCGTTCCGGCAGCTAGAAGAATGGCAGCAACTCGCATGTCAGGAGACATGCGGCCCTTGCCACTTGGCGTCAAGGCGGAAAATGGCATGAAGCCCTTCTTCCTTATTGAGCGGCATACAATTTCATGGCGGCAAGTTTTTCCGGGAACGGCACAGCCAGAAAGTGAATGAGACCGCGCCTTTCAGAGGGGAAGACTGGCGCGCACCCGGAGCGGAGGCGATGAAGTGTTACTGCAGCCCCTATGCCATCAAAGCTGAGAACTTGAGCTTTGAGGAAAATATAATTGGCAAGACATTGATCATACCCAATGAATGGCCGGTGTTTGCCGGTTTTTTGCCTGTAGCCTTCTGCACACTGCAAGATAAGTTGCGCGTATTCAAAGGCTTGAGCGCTATGGCTATACCCTATCATACCCGCTGAAAAACCACGCTGCGTGCGGGAGAACTCCATCCCCGCCTCTGCCATCATCCGCCAGCCATACCAATGCCCATCAGATTCTGGATGACCTTCACCCAACACACCTTCTTGAGTTACGTGTATGCGGTCTGAAAAAACCATATCTGCCAAAATTGGTTCGATAGGCGCATTACACAGGATATCAGCATCCATATAAATCAGCGGCTGGCGATCACGGAAAAAGGGCTGATCAAAAAACCGAAAGCGGGCGAGACAGAAATCGATTTCATCGTGACAATCTGGCAGGACAATAACAGAAAAAACGCCTTTTAGCGGCAGTTCTTGCTGAATCCGCCTAACACGCTCCTCTCCTGCCTCATTTGTAATGACGGCAAGGTCGCCCTTATAGCCACCCACCGTCAGCAGAGAATGAAAAGATAGGCGGAGGCATTCAAAAACCTCTTCACTCCCAAAAGCGCAGGAAAAAATCAGAGGATTAAAGAGCCGGAAATGCTGGAGTTTCCAGCCTTCACTGAAAAGATTGAGGTAGCGCGTACCATTCAGCTCAGACGTTTGGGCTGATAGAGGCAGAGCCGACCGTTCAAATGTGCACCCGTCCATATGAACGGTTTCGGCGTCTTCTGTTCCTGAAACAAGACGAGTGGGGCATGTTGTGACCCAACGATGTTTTGCCAAGACCGTAAGTGCCATTACCAACATTCTCCTGCTTCAAACAGTCTCGCACCAGATAGCATTGCTCTTCTTGAAGCATTTTACGCATCATGGGGATAGATATGTAGTTTTATCTAACTATTCAGGAGGTGACAGTGTGCCCTGCTGAACTCCAGCAGGGAATTTACGCCATTAGTTTGATTGGAATATGGTTGTCCCGGACGATGTATGGACCAGCCGCCTTCACCTGAATGGTGAGAAGAGAAAGACCTTTTAACTGATATAGTTGCATCGGGAGCAAAGCACTTCCCGCAGTCCAACGTGCGTCTGGTTCTTCAATGCCGTGCCAACCAGTCAAGGAGGCATCAGTCAGATGCTCGGTGACAGGGCGGATTCAACCGGTCGTCGCAACACCTTAAT